>JADCCX010000021.1 GCA_020252485.1 Methylocystis sp. | reverse complement strand
TGGCTGCGCGGATCGCCGCTCCGGAATTCCCGCCGCCAATCATAAACCCTGACCGTATTGAGCGAGCCCGCCAGCGCCGCCAGCAACCCCTCCAGAATGCCACCCCGCCTGCGATCCAGCGGTTCAAAACTGGCTTGCGCCACCCAGCGCGCACCTTCACGCCGCAGCACCTGCGCCTGGCGCGTAATGGGTGAGACAAAGCGCGTGGTGTTATGCTGCAAGTAGAATGTCAGCCGCGTCGGGCGCAGCGCCTCGGGCCAGGCATATTCAACCATGGCTGTTACCCCCGCACTGTTTCATAAGCGCTGCCACCACGGCGAATGGCGTCCAGCGTCATGGAGGAAGCCCGCCTGCTTCATTTTGTGTCATGGCGCCGCCCCCCTCACACCCTCTCCACCATCCTGAACCCGCGCTGCCAGCGGAAAGCTATCCCTGGTTGCGCTGGCTTCTCCCCCCAGTGAATTCACCGCCCTCCAAATTGCGCGGCGATTGCGCTCCGTAAGCCAGCCCTCCGATTGGTCTCAAATCATTCGGCAACGGACACACCGGTTCAATCGTCGCGCAGGAAGCGTCGCGCAGCATCGGCCAGTGTGTCGTGCAGGTCGAGAGAAATCGACATGGCGCTCACCTTGTCATCAATCAGCAGGAACGATAGGCCATGCACGAAGGTCCAGAGTTTCAGGCCGCGCGCGAGGATGGCTGGGTCATCCATCGGCAGCGCGTAGCGATGCGCCAGATTGCGCAGCAATACGTCGAAGGTATCGCTCCCCTTCTGCAGCATTTCCGGGTGCTGCGCATGGGTGCGCGTCAGGCTGAACATCAGTCTGAAGACACCGCGCTCACGCGTTGCGAAGTTAACATAGGCAAGCCCAATCGCGGTGACGGCGGCTTCGCTGCCCAGGGGATGCAGCGCGCCGCCGGCCTCCAACGCCTCGCGCTGCCGTTCCATCCCTTCCAGCGCGACGGCGTTCAGCAATTCGTCCCGATCCGCGAAATAGCGGTAGGGCGCCGCCGTTGAAACGCCGGCCGCCCGCGATGCCAGGGACATCGTCAGCCGCTCCGGGCCGCGTTCTTCCACGAGCAGCCTTGCCGCCTCGGTGAGGCCGGCCCGCAAATCGCCGTGGTGATAGCGCGCCTTTTTCATGCGTGGGCCTTCATGCGTCGCCCTCGTGATCCCCGATCGTCAGAAAAGCAAGTCAGGCTCCAAAAAAAGGATGTTAGAAATTCTAACATATGTTAGAGTTTCTAACATCAGGATGCGGGAGTGTCGATATGCCGGGTATCAAAACCAGTCTTCGCAATGCCGGTCGCAGAATTCTGCGCATCGCCGTGACCGTTGCCTTCTTGGGTTTTTCCATGCTGGCGGCGTTCTGGGGCGCCAACCTGATGGCAGAGCGCGCGGCGGCCGTGGCCGCGCCTCCCCGGGCGCCGCTCACCCCGGTCGCCATTGCCGAGGTAAAGCTACAGCCAGGATATGTGGTCACACGCCGCTTCATTGGTCAGGTTGAGGCGCCTGGCCGGATCGACCTGGGGTTTGAACTGGGGGGACGGATCGTTGAAATCCTCGCGCAGGAAGGCGATCGGGTTCCCCGAGGCGCGCCGCTCGCCCGGCTCGATATCGCGGCGCTTGAGGCCCAGCGCAGTGCGCTCCAGGCTGAACGGGAAGCCCTTGCTGCCGACGCGGAACTCGCGCGTTTGACGCTAGCGCGCAATGAGCAGCTGGCACGCAGTGGCTTCCGCTCTGAATCCGCGCGCGATGATTCGCGGCTGGCGGTCGCCCGGCTTACGGCCAGGAAGGCAGCACTGGATGCCCAAATCGTCGGCGTTGATGTGCTGATCAGCAAATCCACCATCGCGGCCCCCTTCGATGCTGTGATTGGCAACCGCTTCGCCGATCCCGGCCAGAATATCGGCGCGGGCGCCCCGGTACTCAAATTGTTTGAACAGGCGGCACCCCAGCTTCGCGTCGGCCTGCCGGTTGGCCTGGCCGAGCGGCTGGCGCCTGGCGTCTCGGTGCCGGTCGAAATTGATGGCCGGCGGATGGAGGGGCGCGTGCTGCGCCTGCGCGCCGATCTTGACCCTGTGACACGCACGCGCGGTGTCGTCCTGGCGCTCCCCGAGGATTCGCGCCTCGCCTATGGGCAGACCGGTAGCCTGCTTATGGATCAGGAAGTGGCCGAACAGGGCTTTTGGGCACCTGTCGCGGCGCTGCGCGAAGGCGGCCGCGGCAGCTGGTCCGTGCTGGTTGTGGTGCCGGGCACTGAGGGCTCCGTTGTGGCGGTCGCGGCGGTTGAGGTCATTCATCTGGCGGGTGACCGGGTCTTCTTGCGCGGCGGCCTTGAAAATGGTGCGCGTATCGTCTCCCACGGTCCCGGCCGCGTGGCGCCCGGCCAAGCCGTTGCCGTGCTCAAGGAGTGACCGCGATGGAGACCCTGTTCTTCCGCCAGCCCCGCCTTGTTGTTTTGGCACTTTTGGTGATCATCGTTTCAGGCTTGTCCTCCCTTCTGACCATTGGCCGCCAGGAGGACCCGACGATTACAAACCTCTTCGCCTCCATCACCACTGTCTACCCCGGCGCCGATCCTGCGCGTGTCGAGGCGCTCGTCACCGCCAAGATCGAGACGCGGCTCAGGACGATCCCGGAGATTGCTGAAATCTCCTCAACCTCGGGCACCAGCGTGTCGGTCGTGCTTGTCGAACTGGCCAATACAGTGCCGGCGGCACGTATTGAGCAGGTCTGGTCCAGGGTTCGAGATGCGTTGACTGATGTGCGCCGCGACTTCCCACCGGGCGTCCAAGAGCCGGAGTTCAATAGTGACGGGGCGGGTGGCTATGCTGCGATCTTCGCCATCACGGTGCCCGAAGGCCAATCTCTGGCGCGCGCCGCGCGGGAGGCAGAGGCGCTTGCCGACCTGCTGCGGGCCGTGCCAGGCACCAGGCTTGTTGATCTCCACGGCACGCCAACTGAGGAGGTGCTGGTCACCTTGGACCCGGCACGCGCCGCCGCACTTGGCCTGACTGCGGACGCAATCGCCGCCGCGATCCGGGCTGCAGATGCGAAAGTACAGGCAGGTCGGCTCCGCGGTGAGTCGAACGATCTGCTGGTTGGCGTGAGTGGGGAGATCACCGCTCTCGATCGCCTGCGCCGCGTGGTGGTGCGGGAGGACGCGGCGGGCCGCGCAGTGCTGCTCGGCGATATAGCCAGCGTGACGCGCGGCGCCCGGGAGCCAGCCGTGGAGGCTGCGCTCCATCGGGGCGAGACGGCAATCCTTGTTTCCGCACGGTTGGAGGAAGGTTTGCAGGTGGATCGGTGGATGGCGCGCGTGCAAGTGAGGGTTGAACGCTTCGCCGCATCCCTACCGGCGGGCCTGCAAGTCGAACTGGTATTCGACCAGAGCCGCTACACTGTGGAAAGGTTGCGCGAAATCGCGATGAACATGGCGCAGGGTATGGCCCTTGTCATCGTGGTGCTGTTCCTCACTCTGGGCTGGCGCTCTGCCTTGATCGTCGCGCTGGCCCTGCCGGTTGTGACACTTGCCTCGGTCGCAACGCTCAAAGCGCTTGGTGTGCCTATCCACCAAATGTCGGTCACGGGACTCATCGTGGCGCTCGGCCTATTGGTGGACGCCGCTATCGTCATGGTTGATGACATCGGGGCGAAGATGCGGCGCGGGGAGACGCGGATTGCAGCGGTGGCCGCATCCATGCGTGGACTAACCATGCCGCTTTTGGCGTCCACGGTCACGACGATTCTGTCCTTCCTACCGCTGATGTTGTTGCCAGGCCCGGCGGGCGACTTCGTCGGCTCCATCGCGATCGCCGTGGTCATTATGCTGATCTGGTCGTTTGTCGTGGCGGTGACGATTACGCCGGCAATTGCCGGCTGGTGGCTGCCACCGCATGGCGAAGCCCGTCAAAGGGAAGGAGTGTTGCTGCGCCTTCTGAGGCAGTCCGTGCGACTTTCGCTCGCCAACCCGGTCCGCGCCATCGGGCTGTCGCTCATACTCCCGGTGCTTGGCTTCATGTCGCTGCCGACATTGACTGCGCAGTTCTTTCCCGGCGTCGATCGTGACCAGTTCACTGTTGAGCTTGAGTTGCCCGAAGGCACAGCGCTTGCCGAGACGATGCGGACCGTGCGCGCGCTCGATGCCAGGCTTCGGGCGAAGCCGGAGGTTGCCTCCGTCAGCTGGGTGATCGGGCGTTCCGCGCCAGCTTTCTACTATAACATCGTCGGAAATCGCGATCAGGCGCCGGGGTTCGCGCATGCGCTGATCACGACGACATCCGCGACGGCCACTGAGAGGCTGCTCAACGACCTGCAGTCCAGCCTGCCGCCAGCATTTCCCGCGGCACGCGTACTGGTGCGCGGCCTTGTCCAGGGGCCACCAGTGGAAGCGCCTGTAGAGTTGCGTCTGGTCGGGACCGATATCGCGATGCTGCGTGAAATCGGCGAGGAGCTGCGTGCACGCATCGCCGCCCTGCCGCAAGTGACAGTCGCGCGCACCACCATCGCAGGGGGTGCACCGAAGCTTATGCTTGATATAGACGAAGGACGGGCCCGGTTGCTCGGCCTCGATCTCTCCCAGGTGGCGCGGCAACTTGAAGCAGGGCTTGAGGGTGTCATTGGCGGATCACTGCTGGAAGGTACCGAGGAACTCCCCGTGCGCGTGCGGTTCGGCGCTGGGTTACGTAGCGACCCGATTGCGATCACAGACATGCCAATCCTTCCGCCCAATGCCGCCACACTGTCGGCGCAAGGGCAATTCCCGGGCATCGCGCTTTCGGCGCTTGGCGTCTTGCGGCTAGCGTCTGCCGAAAGTCCGGTTACCCGTCGTAACGGTGAGCGGGTCAATACAGTGCAAGCCTTTCTGATGCCTGGGGTGCTGCCGCAGGAAGCGCTCGCCGCCATATTGCGGCGACTTGACGCGGAAGGATTCCGCCTGCCTGAGGGTGTGCGGATGGAGACCGGCGGCGATGCCGATGCGCGCGCAACCACCGTTCAGGCGCTGATCGCACCGCTTGGGCTTATCGTTGTGCTTTCCATCGCAATCGTTGTGCTGACCTTCGATTCCTTCCGCCTCACGCTGATCGCGTTTCTTGCGGCGGGCCTTTCCGCGGGATTGTCGCTCTTGTCGCTCGCGCTGCTCAATTATCCCTTCGGGATTACCGCGATTATCGGCCTAGTGGGCTCCATCGGTGTTTCCATCAACGCAGCGCTGATCGTCCTATCTGCAGTGCAGGAAGATGCGGCGGCGAGCAGTGGTGATGATGCGGCTTTGGCCGAGGTCGTTGTAGGCGCGAGCCGCCATATCATTTCGACCGCGGCGACGACCTTTGGCGGCTTCCTACCGCTGATCTTGGCCGGCGGCGGCTTCTGGCCGCCTTTCGCCACGGCGATCGCGGGTGGTGTCCTGCTTTCCTCGTTATTGGCCTTTTGGTTTACGCCACCGATGTTCAAGCTGCTCCGACGGCGGGGCGTTAGAAATGTATCTCCCGCATCGGCACTGATAGTGTCCCGCGTCAGCGCCTAGGGGACCAAACTGGCGATTTGAGTAGCGGAGGAGTTCTGGCTCATCTTCACTCTCCTTGGGGTTACGATGAGCCAGAAATCCTCCGTCCCACCCGTTGCACCCCAGTTCTAAACTCAATGAGCATTCGAAACTCTGCAAAGGTCCGAGGAATCAAAACCTATGCCCCGCTAGGATTTTTTGGCACTTAACCAAACCGCGTCGGCACCAAGTTCGGGCCAACCAATGGCGCGGCACGCCCCGGCAGCCGCTTCAGCACCCGTTAGGCTGCAATCCCAGCGTGCTGCAATGATGCGCTGGCCCGTGAAATCCCCTGCTGCGTCAGAGACGAGCCATGCCAAGGGAGGGCCCATGATACTGGGCCTCAGCATAGCATCCCTCGCCCAGCCTGATTCCTCGCCAATGAAAGGCGTATCTGT
>JADCCX010000020.1 GCA_020252485.1 Methylocystis sp. | reverse complement strand
TCGGGAAGCGGCAAAGTGACCATGATGACGACGGGCGAAAACCCAATTGCGAGACGGTCAATTTGCCGCGCCAGGAATCGGGTGGCCACCTTCTTCCTGGCATCCCACCTTCGCACAATTTGAACAGACAATTGCGAGGAGGCGAAGCCGACGCGGCAATCCATGCTCCTTCCGCCGATGTGGCGAAGTCTGGATTGCTTCGCTCCGCTCGCAATGACGGGAATGGCGGGGGCGGGATGTATCCCCGCATCGCCTTCGTCGCCACCAACAGCATCACGCAGGGCGAACAGGTGGCGCAGCTCTGGCCGCTGCTGTTCGAGCGCTACGGGCTGGAAATCGCCTTCGGCCATCGCACCTTCGAGTGGATGAGCGATGCGAGAGGCAAGGCCCATGTGCATTGCGTCATCATCGGACTGACGCTGCGCGAGGATGAGCCGAAAGAGAAGCGGCTGTTTTCCTACGAAAAAATCAATGGCGATCCCAAGGAGAGCAGGCATTCGGTCTTGCTGCCGTATCTGGTCGATGGCGGTGCGCTATTGAGCAGACATCTTGTCGTCAAAGAAATGAGGCTGCCGATCAAAGCCCCACGAAATCTCAGAATGGGTTCCAAGATCGTTGATGGCGGAAATTACATTTTTGATGAAGCCGAGCGCTCGGAATTTCTCTCAAAGGAGCCTTCTGCCGCTCCTTGGTTTTGCCCGCTGGTTGGCTCGGAGGAGTACATCAATGGCGGCAACCGGTGGATCTTGAGCCTCAGCGGTCTGTCGCCCAACGTGCTTCGCTCAATGCCAATGGTTTTGGAGCGGATCGCTGCAGTCAGAGATTTCAGGAGGTCGAGCACAAAATCCAAAACCCGGGAGCTGGCCGATTTGCCAACCCGGTTTGAGGTGATGACCATTCCTCAAAAACCGTTCCTTGTAATTCCAGAAGTAAGCTCTGAGCGGCGTGATTACGTTCCGATTGGCTGGCTTGAGCCACCAGCCATTCCAAGCAATCTGGTACACACGCTTCTCGACGCCACCCTCTACGACTTCGCAATCATCACCTCGCGCATGCACATGGCATGGCTGCGCTATATCGGCGGTCGTCTGAAGAGCGATTACCGCTACTCCATCGGCATCGTCTACAACACCTTTCCTTGGCCACAGGCCGACGGCAAGGCGAAGGAGAAGCTCCGCGCCCTCGCGCAGGCCGTGCTCGATGCCCGCGCCGCCCACCCCGATTCGACGCTGGCCGATCTCTACGACCCTGACGTGATGCCGCCCGATCTCCGCCGCGCCCACAAGGCGCTGGACGAGGCGGTGGACCGGCTTTACCGCGCGGCTCCCTTCACGGGCGACCGCGAGCGGGTGGAGCATCTGTTCATGCTCTATGAGAAGCTTACGGCCTCCCTGCTGACGCTGGCTGCGGCGAAAGCGAAGAAGCCGAGGGCGAAACGGAAGCCCGCAGCCTGATCCCTCAATCCTCGTCGTCGTCGTCCTCGCGCTTCTTGCCGGTCTGGTCCTGCAAGCGTGTGAAGCTGAGGCCCTGCCTGGCCGGTCATTCCGCGTGGGTGATGGTCAACCGGCATCTACTGTCATTTATGAAGGCCGCTGGGCCAAACGCACGGGGTATACAATCATTTTACAGGGGCTTGAATAACGGCTTTCGGGCGGCATGACGCACGCCGTGAATAATGATTTCGTCTTCTTTTGCCCGATAGAAAATCAGATAGGGATAGGGCGTGACAACAACGCGCCGGAGGCCCCTTTTGCCGATCCTTTGCCCTGCACGCGGATAGAGCAACAGAAGATCGATGAAGCCTTGAATGCGTTTCTGCACACTGATTGCGCCCCGGGGCGACTGAGCGGCGATCGATCCCAGAACGTCATTGAGCTCTGCCGCAGCACGAAGCGTATAACGCAGCTTCAAAGGCCGTGCTTCGCCCAGATCGCCAGCACCTGCTGATCCGTCGCGAACGCACCGCGTGTTTCTTGCTCAAGTGACTCGTCGAAGGATGCTTCCTCTTCAGGCGTCATCATGATTGTGGGCTGATCTTCCCCAAGCAACTGCAGCATCAGGATCGCGAAATCATCCTGAACCTCTCGGGGTAAGCCTCGCGCGGTTTCGACGGCTCTTTCCAGCAGACTTTCCATCGGCAGAGGATAGCACCGGAATTTTTATCCGGAAACGGAATTTTACCCCTCAATCCTCGTCGTCGTCGTCCTCGCGCTTCTTGCCGGTCTGGTCCTGCCAGAGCTTGAAGGAGAGGCACTGCCTGGCCGGTCATTCCGCGAGGGTGATGTTCAACCGGCATCCGGTGCAATCAGCGTTATCCCCGGAAAACAGGCCTGGTAGCGCCGCGTGTCCCGCGTCAGAATCGCCCATCCTTCGGTCTGCGCCTGCGCGCCGATGAAGAAATCGGGGAGGGTGCTGGTCCTTGAGCCGCCCTGTCGGCGATAGGCCACAAAAACCCGGGAAGCCAGAAACAGGCTCGCGGCGCTGAAGGCGAAACGCCGGAGACCGAGAATTTCGAGATCGGCCTCCAGTTCATCGACGGACCGGTACCGCGCCGCGAGTTCGGCAAAAATCACGTCGTTGATGCGAACAGGCCCCCTCGCCGCCGCAGCGCGAAAGGCCTGTTTTGACCATGACGACCAGTCCGGATCACCTGTCAGCAGGTCAATCACCACATTGGTGTCGACCAGAGTCAATCGTCACCACGCATGAATCGCATGTATTCGTCCGTCGACATATTCTCGAAGAATGGATCGCGGGTCTTGTCAGCAATGCGCCGTTCACGGATGCGCGTGATCGCGGTTTCCAGCGGATCCTCGAGGAGCGGCTTTTCGACCTTGTCAATTGTAATCTGACCATCGGACGATAAGCCGACCTCCACACGGTCGCCCGGTTGAATGCCGGCCTTGTCGCGCACGGCCTTGGGAATCGTCACCTGAGATTTGGCCGTCACGGTGGTGGGCATGGCTCGCTCCGGTAATACCGTTTCAAGGAAAAGTATTACCGAATGCTGGTCTCTTCAAGCCTGAGGGCGAAGACACATCAAAACGCCCTCCCTTGATGAGTTTTTGCCCTCAATCCTCGTCGTCGTCGTCCTCGCGCTTCTTGCCGGTCTGGTCCTGCCAGAGCTTGAAATAGAGGCCCTGCTTCGCCAGCAGCTCCTCATGCGTGCCGCTTTCGGCGAGGCGGCCCTTCTCCAGCACATAGATGACGTCCATGTTGACGACGGAGGTCAGCCGGTGCGTCACCGAGATCACGGTGCGGCCGCGCGCCACCTTGTTGAGCGTGCGCGTGATGGCGCGCTCGGTGGTCTGATCCAGCGCCGAGGTCGCCTCGTCGAGCAACAGGATCGCCGGGTTGCGCACGATGGCGCGGGCAATCGCGAGGCGCTGGCGCTGGCCGCCCGAGACCGTGCTGCCGCGCTCGCCGACGATCGTGTGGTAGCCATCGGGCAGCGCCTCGATGAACTTGTGGATCTCCGCCGCCTTGCAGGCCGCGATCACCTCCTCATCGGTGGCGTTCTCGTTGCCGAGCCGGATGTTGTCCATGATCGACATGTTGAAGAGCAGATTGTCCTGGAAGACGACGGCCATCTGGGCGCGCAGGCTGTCGCGCTTCAACTCGTTGAGGTTCTGTCCGTCGATCAGGATGCGGCCCTTGTCGATGTCATAGAGCTTCAGCAGCGTGCTGATGATCGTGCTCTTGCCTGCGCCGCTGCGCCCGACGATGGCGACCCGCTTGCCGGCCTCGATCGTCATGCTCAGCCGGTTCAGGTGGTTCTGCTTGCCGTCGTAGCTGAAGAAGACATTGTCGTAGACGATGCTGGTCCTGAAGGGCGGCAGGTCGCGGGCGTCCTCCCGGTCCTGGCTGCGGATCGGCTCATCGAGATAATCGTTGATGTGCTTGGCGGCGCCCGAGCCCTCGATCAGCACGGGGATGAACTGGGTGATGTGGCCCACATTGTAGGAGAGCTCCCAGAACAGCGTCTCGAAGGCGATGAAGGTGCCAAGCTGAAGCTGGTCGTTCCAGACGAGATAGGCGCCAAGCGCCAGCACCACGAGATGCAGCGCCAGCACTGAAATCGTCACCGAGCGTTCGACCAGCCCGTTGACCCACAGCATCCGGAACATCGACGTGCGGATGTTGGCGTTCTTCTCGCGGTACCAGCCGGTCGTCTTCTTCTGCAGCCCGAAGGCTTTGACCACGCCGATCGAGCTGATGACCTCCTGCGTGACGCCCAGCGCCTGCGCCTCGTTCTTCTTGACGAGGTAGCTGGCGTCCACGGCCTTGGGCGCCAGGAAGCGCGGGCCGATGATGGCGATCGGGAAGAGGAGCAGCGCCAGCGTCGCCAGTTGCCAGTTGAGGAAGAACATCATGCCGATGCCGGCGATCAGCTCGAACAGCGGCAGCACGCCCCATTGCATGCCGTGGTTGATCGTTTCCTCCAGCTGCGACATGTCGCCGGAGAAGCGCTGCAGCACCACGCCGGTCTTGTTCTTGTGGTAATAATCGACAGGCAGCTGCTGCGAATGATCGAAGAGCCTGTTGCGGATGTCGCGGATGATGGCCGAGCCCGTGTCGGCGTTCAGCCATTCGAACCAGATCATCACGCAGCTCGAGACGACGCCCATGCCGAACATGGTCGACAGGATGATGATCAGCATGCGCGGGTCGTCGACATTGATCGCGTCGTCGATCAGGTATTTGAGCAGCAGCGGGAACGAGGTGTTGTAGATCGTCTCGATCACGACAGCGGTGACGATCAGCGTGATGCCCTTCCGATGGGCCGGAAAGAACGGCCGCAGGAAGGTCCACATGATTTTCAGGGCATTGCGGGTCTGATTGGCGCTGACGACATGCGGAGAAAGCTCTTCGTCATCGTCTTCGTCCTCATCATCCTCGTCGTCGTCATCGTCCTCGTCCGCCTCGACGGGCTTGCGGGCAGCCGCCGGGGCAGGCTTCTTCTTCGCTTCTTCGGCGGCAGCCCTGAGGGCGGTGACGCCGGCCTCGTCAGGCGCCGCCGCTGGCTCGGCCTCGGCTTCTTTCGGCTTCTTGGCCATCGAATTTCCCCGGCATCGGCTCGCGATGGCCACGCATCGGGCTCCCGGAATCCCGGAGACCGCTTGCGTCGTTTACCGCCTGTTAACCCGCTTGAACAGGGGATCGTCGGCCTTCAGGCAGCGGCTTTCCAGAATTGATTGGCGGGGCGAACGCAGCTGAACGACGCGCCCAACGCTCAGCTTCGTCCGCGCCCGGCCCGGCCCGGCAGCACCTGATGCGCGATCCAGTTGCGCAATTCGGTCAGCCGCCGCGCATCGTCGAGGACCTCTTCGTCCAGTCCCAGCCGCCAGGCGATATCCTGCCGCGACCGGTCCCGGCCGAGCGCCGCGAGATCGGCGGCATAGGCTTCACCTTCGGCCTGCGAGCGCACGAAACCCTCCTCCGCCATCAGGGGCGCGATGCGGTGGAGGATGCTGGCGGCCTCCCCGAGGGAGAATTCCGGATGGTACTGGACGCCCCAGAAGATTCCGCCGTCGTGCCGGATTTCGGCCGCCTGAACGGGAGTGAGCGCGTTGCTGGCCAGCGCGATCATGCTGTCGGAAGGCGCGGTGATCACATCGAGATGGATGGCGGGCGCGGTGAAGGCCGCTGGTCTTCCGGCTAGCAGCGGGTGGTCCCGGCCTGCGGCATTGACGGCGATGTTGCGGGCGAAGCCGATCTCACGGCCAAGCGGGTTTCGCCGGACATCTCCGCCAGCGGCGACGCAGGCCATCTGCACGCCCCAGCAGGAACCGAAAAAGGGGGTGCGGCTTTTGAAGATTTCCCGCGCCAGCTCGATCTGCTGCAGGACGGCGGGCTCCCGGTTCCACAGATGCAGCGAAGAGCCCGTGAGCGCGATTCCGTCATAATCGGCAAGCGCCGCGCCGAGCGGAAGATTCGCCCCCGGATCGGCGGGAAGGCAAACATCATAGCGGCTGCCGGCGGGCGACAGCGAGAGGAGCGTGTCGCCATAGGAGACCCCCGGCGTCTTGCCGAAATCGCGCTCATGAACGGCGCGCCTTTCGGCCGGATTGCCGTCAACCACAAGAAAACGAAGGCTGTTCAAGGATCGGACTCCCGATTCTGGTGATCGGTTGCATGAGAGGATTGCGCTGGTAAGGCGAAACGGCCAGTAGCATGAAGGGGAAAGTCCCGGCTACTGCCCGACCAACGGAACTCAATTCTTGCCGACACCCATCGCCCGCGGCTTCCGGTTCCTGACCGGCAACGCCTATATCATGTTGTCGCTGACCACGGTGCTCTGGGCCATGAACACGGTGGCGGCGCGGCTCGCCGTCGGCAATGTGTCGCCCATGCTGCTCGTGCTTTTGCGCTGGGTGCTGGCTTGCGCCATCCTCGTCGTCATCGCGCGCGAAGCGCTCAGGGCGGATTGGCCGCTCCTGAAGAATCACCTCGTCTTCATCTTCGTGATGGGCGCCTTCGGCTACACAGGCTTCAACGCGCTGTTCTACGCCGCCGGCCACCATACGACGGCGATCAATATCGGGATCCTGCAGGGGTCGATGCCGGTGCTTGTGCTGATCGTCGGCGTCATCCTGCTCAGGGAGAATGCGCGGCCGATCCAATGGTTCGGGACCGCAGTGACGCTGCTGGGCGTCGCTCTGGTAGCCAGCGGCGGGGACCTGACGCGGCTTGCAAGCCTCACCTTCAACATCGGCGATATCTGGCTGCTGATCGCCTGCGTCTTCTATTCCACCTATACGGTTGGCCTGCGCAAGCGTCCGGCCGTTTCGGCGCTGGGCTTCTTCGCCGCGATGGCGGCTGCCGCCGTCGTCACCTCGCTGCCGCTGGCGGCGATCGAGGCCTGGCAGGGCGCCGCTCTGTGGCCCACCTGGAAGGGCTGGCTCCTGATCGTCTTCATCGCGCTCGGTCCCTCGCTTCTCTCGCAGCTGATGTTCATGCGGGGCGTTCAACTGATCGGGCCGCTCAGATCCGGGATCTTCATCAACCTCGTGCCCGTGGTGGGACCGCTCTTCGCAGTGCTCATCCTGGGTGAAAAGTTCGCCTGGCACCACGGCGCGGCGCTCGTCCTGGTGCTGGGGGGAATCTGGATCGCCGAGCGGGGCCGGCCGCCGGCCGGGAGCGGGAAGGGGAGCGCGTGATCGCATGGAAGGCAAGGCACGCATCATCTTCCCGATCACCATGGCGTTCTTCATGGCGTTCCTGATGACCGCGGTCGTCACCTTCCTTAACCTCGGCCCGACGCCGGAGTTCTTCTGGCAATGGATCAAGGCCTTCGCCGTCGCCTGGCCGCTGGCCTCTGCGGTCGCCTTTGTTGCGGTGCCAGTCGCCCGCGGGATCACCAACAGGATCGTGGCCCTTCTCGGCCCCTGACCGACTGGCGCTTGAGAAATACAGACGTTATTTCAGACGCTTGCCGAATTGACGCGGTGCCGCGACATTTTCCTTTTGCAAGGTCCGGAAGTTTCCGTTAACTTCTCTCTTCGTCGGATGCTCGGAGGTTTTCCCATGGGTTTGACGCTGAAACTCGATGTACTCGCAGTGATGGCTGCCTTCACGTTTCTCGGTGCCATCGTCTTCGGAGCGTTTTGAGTTCAAACGAACAGACGTCCTTTTGAGGGGCGCGATCCAAGGATTTCGGAAAGCCGCCGCGCGAGCCAAGCGCGGCGGTTTTTTCGTAAGTGAGGCCGCCGGGGCAAGCGATCCGGCCTTTCCAGGCCTGCCAGCCCCGTTTTCCACTTGCAATTGCGGTTTTTCTCTCTGAAACTCGGTATCGGCGGAGCATAGGAGGCAGGAGAGGGCCTTCGCTCAGCTGGTGCCGCGGCAGGGCACGGTGCGTTTTCCTTCCGGCTTTCGCCGCAATCTTCCGCTCTCGGGCGGCCTTGGTTGACTGCGAAAGGACATGGCGCGATGGCGCAGCAAGGGACGGTCAAGTTTTTCAACACGGATAAGGGCTACGGGTTCATCAAGCCGGACGACGGCGGGCGGGACATTTTCGTCCATATCACCGCTGTCGAGAGAGCCGGCCTGAACAGCCTGGCGGAGGGGCAGCGCATTTCCTACGAAATCGAGCCTGACAAGAAGGGGAAGGGCCCCAAGGCGGTTGACCTCGTGGCGCTCTGAGCTCCATGAGGTTTTTCGAAACAAGCTTGGAAACCGGCGGCGATGCCGACCGGAAGGAATGATGCGCAATGATGATCCTGAGATCCGCGCCGCCGTCCCCGTTCGGACGCAAGGTCAAGATTGCCGCTGCTCTTTTGGATCTTTCCGGCGAAATCAATGTCGTCACGGCCGACACGGTCGATCCGAAGGACCCGTTGCGCGGTGACAATCCGCTGGGCAAGATCCCGACGCTGGTGATCGAGGATGGCGCCGTCATCTACGACAGCCGCGTGATCCTGGAGTATCTTGATATGCGCGCTGGCGGAGGCCGGATCATCCCCAAGGGGAACCTCGAGCGGATCGCCGCGCAGACGCTGCAGGCGCTCGCCGACGGCATAATGGATGCCGGCATCCTGCAAGTCTACGAGGGGCGGTGGCGCGACCCCGCCAAGCATGAGCAGAAATGGGTGGATCATCAGGCCGGCAAAGTCAGCCGGGCTCTGGACTACCTGGAGGCGCAGCCCCCGGCCATCGCGGGCGCGATCCATGTCGGGCATATCGCGCTCGCCTGCGCGCTTGGCTATCTCGATCTGCGCTTTAACGGCGCCTGGCGGACCCGTTATCCGAAGCTGGTCAAGTGGCTGGATGGCTTCGCAGCCCGCGTGCCCGCCTTCGAGACCACCAAGGTCAAGCCGGCCTGACCGCATCTCCAGGCTCGGACACAAAAACCTGGCCGATGGCCGGGTTTTTCTTGCCGTGCTCATTGTCAGGGTCAGAAGCGATGTTTCACGCCGGCGCGGATCACGTTGGCGTCAACGTCGGTCTTGGAGCCGTATGCCAGAGTTCGAACGCCGGTCTCCCTTGCCCCTGCGGCCAAGCTATGCCACTGACGGCGCAGGTGAATTCCGGACCTTTGGCGCGTCCGGCGGAGCGCGTCATGACCGGGGCCGATCCCGTTCCCAACCTGTCAATCTTCATCATCGCGCGCAACGAGGCGGACCGCATCGGCCGCACGATTGATGCGGTCCGCCGCCTCTCCGACGATATTCTCGTTGTCGATTCAGGCTCAACCGATGCGACGGTTTCAATCGCCGAGGGCAAGGGCGCTCGCGTCATTCACAACGATTGGCCGGGTTATGGGCCGCAGAAGCGCTTCGCCGAGGAGAATTGCCGGCATCTCTGGCTCCTCAATATCGATGCCGACGAGGTGGTTCCCCCAGAGCTTTCGGCCGACATCCGCGCCGCCCTCGCGGATGGCGCACCCAATGTGGACGGGTTCGAAATCCGCATCGCGGAGATTTTCCCTGGCGAGGCGGCGCCGCATCCGCTGGCCTATGCCTTGTCCCCCGTGCGGCTCTACCGCAAGGACCGCGGTCGCTATGTGGACAGTATCGTGCATGATCGCGTCGCCTTTCAGGAAGGCGCGAATTTCCGCCGCCTGAACGGCGTCATCCACCATTTCTCCGTGCGCTCCATCGGCGACCAGATGACGAAGCTCAACGATTACACCACCCAGCAGGCGAAGGACCTGGCGCTGCGCGGCAAGCACGTGCCGACATGGCGGCTGTTCGTCGAATTTCCCGCCTCCTTCTTCAAGGCCTATGTGCTGCGCCGCCACGCCGTGCGCGGCATCTATGGCTTCATGACCTCGATGAACTACGCCTTCTACCGCTGGCTGCGGGTGGCCAAGGACGTGGAGCGCCGCATGGCGGAGAAAGCGCGCCACAGGGAGCCGCCGCCATCATGAGCAATCAGAAAGTGGCGCTCGTCACGGGCGGCGCGCGGCGCATCGGCCGGGCCATCGTGGAGGCGCTTGCGGCCGAAGGCTATGCAGTTGTGATCCATGCCAACGCGTCGCGGGTTGAGGCGGATGCGCTGGCGGCCGCCATCAACGCCGCCGGCGGCAGGGCTGCGGCCGTCGCCGCCGATCTTGCCCTGCCCGAACCGGCCGCAGCGCTGATGGGCGAGGCGGCGAAGCCCTTCGGCCCCGTCACGCTGCTCGTCAACAATGCCTCGCTGTTTCTGGCCGATACGCTGCAAACGATCGACGTTCCGGTCTGGAACCGGCAATTCTCGGTCAACATCCGCGCGCCCTCGGTGCTGGCGGGGGCGATGGCATCCGCCCTGCCGCCGGATAGCCATGGCGCAATCATCAACATCATCGACCAGCGGGTGTGGAAGCTGACGCCGGAATTCTATTCCTATACGCTCAGCAAGGCGGCGCTCTGGGCCGCCACGCGCACCATGGCGCAGGCGCTGGCCCCGCGCATCCGTGTGAACGCCGTCGGACCCGGCCCGACGCTGGGCAATATCCATGATGGCGACGCGGGCGTGAAGCATGAGGCGGCGGGCGTGCCGTTGCTGCGCCAGGTGGACCCGCAGGAGATCGCCGCTGCGGTGCTCTATCTGGCCGGCGCGGAAAGCGTCACGGGGCAGATGATCGCGGTCGATGCCGGCCAGCATATCGGCTGGAAGACGCCGGATATCCTCGGCTGACGGCTTACCGCCCGCGCTGCCCCCTCTCCCCGTTCTTGCGGGGAGAGGGTTGGGGTGAGGGGCCGGGTGAGGTTGCACGACAAAGCCGCCGCGCCAAACCACCCCGCCCCTCATCCGCCCTTCGGGCACCTTCTCCCCGTTATGACGGGGAGAAGGCAGAAGCACTCCCTTCCGC
>JADCCX010000002.1:267500-357406 GCA_020252485.1 Methylocystis sp. | reverse complement strand
GGCCGGAAAGCCCGCCAAAGTTGCTCTCATCGCCATCGCAAGAAAGCTCCTCGTCGCACTCTCATCAATGGTCAAGGAAAACCGAAAATGGGTGCCGAAGCCAGACGAAAAAAATTGACACACAACACAGTCGCCAGTCTGATCTCGCAGGTTATGGTGCGAAATCCTCGACCTTCCTGCCTGTAGGACGCATCGAAAACTGGATTGCTTCGTCGCTGTCGCTCCTCGCAAAGACGGTATCGGCGTTTTTCAACAGCCCGTTAAAGCGAACTGACCGTGTGTCCGCCATCGACCGTGAGCACGGCCCCCGTCATATAGCGTGAAGCCCCATGGGCGAGCAGCCGGAACGGCGCATCGAGATCGGCGAGCTGCCCCGTGCGGCGCATGGGGATGCGGCCGATGAGCTTCTGCCCCGCCTCCGTCCGGAAAAACCCGTCGTTGATCTCCGTTTCGATATAGCCCGGCGCCAGCGCATTCACGCGGATGCCATAGCGGGCCCATTCCAGCGCGAGCGCCTTCGTCATCTGCACGACGCCCGCCTTCGATACGGCATAGGCAGCCACGCCATTCGCCACCCGAAGCCCGAGGATCGAGGCGATATTGACGATGTCGCCCCCGCCATGCGTCTTCATCAGCCTTGCGGCTTCGAGCGCGCAGCCCCAGACACCCCTCAGATTGACGTCCATCACCCGGTCGAAATCCTCAAGCGTGCTGTCGATGGCCGGTCCTGCCTCGGCAATGCCGGCATTATTGACGAGCACGTCGAGACGCCGCTCGCCCTTCGCGATCGTACCGAAAGCATCGCGGATGCTGTCGCCATCCGCGACATCCAGCGGCAGGACGATGACGCGCCCCGCCCGCAGGCGCATGCATTCCTCCGCCACGGCATTAAGCCGGTCCGTACGCCGTGCGGCAAGAACGATCGTTCCAAACCGGTCCGCGGCCAGAAGGCGGGCGAAATGGGCGCCCAAACCCGAGGATGCGCCGGTGACGAGTGCGACCCGCTGTGACAGCGGGCGAAGGGGACGTTCCGTCTCGACATGAGGGTTGGCCATTGGCGTGACTTCCGGCAGGAGGATCGCCGCAGACCGCAGCGATCCGGCGCTCTTAAAGCGGATATGGCCCCGCGGAATCAAGCCAGGCTGGCGGAAAGAATTGGCCGCCGCCGCCATCTTGTGCAGCGCATGCCGTTGCTGTATGGGCACCGCTTCTGAAGTCGAACCGATGATTGATCACGCCCGCGCAAGCGTGAGGAGTTGCTGACATGAAGCCCGATATCCACCCCGACTACCACTTCATCACCGTCTCGCTGCCGGGCGGAACGGAATATGTGACCCGTTCGACCTACGGCAAAGAAGGCGACAAGCTGGCGCTCGATATCGACCCGTCGACACATCCGGCCTGGACCGGCGGCACCCAGCAGCTCATGGACCGCGGCGGCCGCCTGTCGAAGTTCAACAACCGCTTCGCCGGACTCGGCCTCGGCAAGCAGTAAGCGGGGCATGGTCCCGGCGCTCTTCGCCAAACCCGGCTCCGGCCGGGTTTTTTGTTGCCGGGCGCTGGGCTGATGCGCATCATCCGGGGCCGTGAACAGATTATCGTGCCGTGGAAGAACGGCGGCGGAACGGCCGCCAACATCGTGGCTTCGCCGGAGGGCGCGGGATTCGGCGCCTTCGACTGGCGTCTTTCCGGAGCGCATGTCGGCCAACCGGGGCCCTTCTCGCTCTTCCCCCACACCGACCGGACAATGCTGATCCTCAGCGAGGGCGAACTGGTTCTGGACGGGCTCGGTCAGGAGCCGGTGAAGCTCGCGAAAAGCAGCCCGCCCTTCGCTTTTCCTGGCGATGTCGCGGTGACGGCGGCCGTGCCCAAGGGGCCGATCGACAATCTGAACGTGATGGTGGACCGCAGGCGCTTCCGCAGCAAGGTCTGGCGAACGGCCTTGCCCTTTGGCGAGACCCTGCGTCCGGAGGGTACGCTGCTTGTCTATTGCGAAAGCGGAGAGATCAGCGTTGGTTCCGAGGTTCTGGCGCGTGGCGATACGGCGGTTTCGACCGAGCCGCTCACGATGAGCGCCGCATCCGGCAGCCAGGCCATCGTCATCCTGATCACGCCCAGAGTCTGACTCAATGCGCCTCGGCCGCGAGAACGGCCTCGGCGCGGATCTCCTCCGTGAGCCGCGCTTTGAGGGCAGAGAACTCGGGCGAGGTTTTCATCCGGTAGTGGCGCGGATGCGGCAGGTCGATCGGCAGATCAAGCTTGATGCGGCCGGGCCTCGCGCTCATCACCAGACAGCGGCTCGCCATGAAAATCGATTCCTCGATGTCATGGGTGACGAACATCACCGTCTTCTTCTCGCGCTCCCAGATGCCCAGCAGCAGCTCCTGCATCAGGCCGCGCGTCTGGTTGTCGAGGGCGCCGAAAGGCTCATCGAGCAGGAGGATCGCGGGATCATTGGCCAGCGCCCGGGCAATTGCGGTGCGCTGCTGCATGCCGCCCGAAAGCTGCTTCGGCCAATGGTTCTCAAAGCCGCGCAAGCCCACCTTGGCGATATAGGAGGCGACGATCTCCTTCTGCTCGGCCTCGGCCATGCCCTTTTCGCGCAAGCCGAAGGCGATGTTCTCCGCCACGGTCAGCCAGGGAAACAGCGTATAGCTCTGGAACACCATGCCTCGGTCCGCGCCGGGACGCGTCACGGGCCTGCCGTTCAGCAGCACTTCTCCCGAGGTCGGCTGATCCAGACCGGCGACAATGCGCAGCAGCGTCGATTTTCCGCAGCCGGAGGGTCCAAGGATGGTGATGAAGTCATTCGCCGCGATCGTGAGATCGGTCGGCTGCAGGGCCGTCACTGGCCCGGCCCCGCGCGAACCGGGAAAGACGCGCGAAACGCCCCTGATCGTCAAGGTTCCCGCCGTCATGCCAGCCGCCAGGGGAAAAGCCAGCGGTTGACGAGCTTGAAGGCGAAATCCGAAACGAGCCCGATGATTCCGATGACGATGATGCCGAAAATGATCTGCCCCGTCGCCATCAGGGCCTGGCTGTCGATGATCATATGGCCGATACCGGCTGAGGAGCCGATGAACTCCGCCACGATCACATAGGTCCA
Organism: Methylocystis sp.; assembly: GCA_020252485.1. GTDB lineage: Bacteria > Pseudomonadota > Alphaproteobacteria > Rhizobiales > Beijerinckiaceae > JADCCX01. The sequence goes on along the minus strand of JADCCX010000002.1, from coordinate 354,300 downwards.
GGCCCAGCCGAGCACGAGCCTGAGGATCTCGGCGATCTCCGGCGCGTTCATGGGAATCATCACCCGGCGCACGACGCCTCCGTCACCGGAGCCGAGCGTATAGGCCGCCTCGACCAGATCACGGCGCGTCTGCCCGACCGCCACCGCCACCATCAGCACGATCTGGAAGACCGAGCCGACGAAGATAACGGCGAGTTTCTGCTTCTCGCCGATCCCGGCCCAGAGGATCAAGAGCGGCACGAAGGCCGAGGCCGGCAGATAGCGCGCGAATGAGACGAAAGGCTCGAAGAAGGCCTCGATGGGCTTGTAGGCGCCCATCAGGATGCCAAGCGGCACAGCGACGATGGCGGCCAGCACGAAGCCGCCGACCACGCGCCAGATGGTGATGGCGATATCGTGAGCGAAACCGAATTTCGTCAGCAGCAGCCAGCCGTCCTTCACCATGGTGATGGGATCGGCGAGGAAAATCTTCGGCACATAGCCGCCCAGCGTCGCGACAGCCCAGGCGGCGAAGAACAGCACGAAGAAGCTGATTCCGAGCAGGATCCGGGTGGTGTTTCCGACAGGCTGGAGGGGACGCATGGTTACCTTAACTCCCTTCTATCGTAAATTCTGTCGCATCGGCTATACCAGCGATTGCGACAGAATCTAACGTGCAAGGGGCAGCGTGATAACCCGCCAGTGATCCTCACCTTGTCCCCCCTCCCCCCGCTGGCGGAGGGGAGGGCCGGGGCGGGGGCGTCTCCCTCTCCCCGTCCTTTACGGGGTGAGGGGCGTCTCCCTCTCCCCGTCCTTTACGGGGAGAGGGTCGGGGTGAGGGGCGTCTCCCTCTCCCCGTCCTTTACGGGGAGAGGGCCGGGGTGAGGGGCCTGGTGATTGGGCGCGGAGGGCAGTCCCCCCGCCCCTCATCCTGTCCTTCTCCCCGTAAAGAACGGGGAGAAGGGACGCGCACGCATGTCCGCGCCATCACTGTGACCCCCGCTCCAGCTTCTCCCCCTCTCCCCCCGCTGGCGGAGGGGAGGGCCGGGGCGGGGGCGTCTCCCTCTCCCCGTCCTTTACGGGGAGAGGGTTAGGGTGAGGGGCCTGGTGATAGAGCGCGGAGGGCAGTCCCCCCGCCCCTCATCCTGGCCTTCTCCCCGTAAAGAACGGGGAGAAGGGACGCGCACGCATGTCCGCGCCATCACTGTGACCCCCGCTCCAGCTTCTCCGCCTCTCCCCGCTGGCGGAGGGGAGGGCCGGGGCGGGGGCGTCTCCCTCTCCCCGTTTACGGGGAGAGGGTCGGGGTGAGGGGCCTGGCGATAGGGCGCGGAGGGCAGTCCCCCCGCCCCTCATCCTGTCCTTCTCCCCGTAAAGAACGGGGAGAAGGGACGCGCACGCATGTCCGCGCCATCACTGAGACCCCCGCTCCAGCTTCTCCCCCTCTCCTCCCGCTGGCGGAGGGGAGGGCCGGGGGGCGACTCCCTCTCCCCGCGAGCGGGGAGAGGGCCGGGGCGGCGGGTGTCTCCCTCTCCCCGTCCTTTACGGGGAGAGGGCCGGGGTGAGGGGCCTGGTGATAGGGCGCGGAGGGCAGTCCCCCCGCCCCTCATCCTGGCCTTCTCCCCGTAAAGAACGGGGAGAAGGGACGCGCACGCATGTCCGCGCCATCACTGTGACCCCCGCTCCAGCTTCTCCCCCTCTCCCCGTGACCCAACAAGGGCCTGCCCTTGTTGGGCTACAAATGTGTCCAGATGAGGCAAACCTCATCTGGATCGGGGAGAAGGAGACAACCCCTCACTGGATGAACCGTGTATCCGCCAGCGCCGCCATGTCCGGCTTCTGCTTGATGATGCCGAGCTCCAGCAGCAGATCGGCCGCCTTGGCCGAGAATTCCGCATGCGGACCGGCGAAGAACGCCTTGTTGGCCGCGCGATCCTGCCAGCGCAGGAACTTGGCGGAGGCGGCGAATTGCTCGCCCGTCTGCTTCACATCCGCGCCCATGATCTCGAACGCCTTGGCCGGCTCCTTGGCGATCATCTCGAGCGCTTCGAAATAGCTGTCGGCCAGAGCCCTCACGGCCTTCTCATTGGCCGAAATGAAGGCGGGCGTGCAGCCAAACGTGTCCATCACCATCGGGTAATCGAGCGTCGTGGCGATGATCTTGCCCGCTTGCGGGTTTTTCCGCACCGTCGAGAGGAACGGCTCATAAGTCATCGCCGCGTCGTTCTGCCCTGCCACGAAGGCTTGGGCTGCAGGCCCTGGCTCCATGTTGACGACCGTCACGTCCTTGATCGACATGCCGTTCTCGCGCAGGAACCAGGCGAGCGTGAAGAAGGGCGCGGTGCCCGGCGCCGAGGCCGCCACGCTCTTGCCCTTCAGATCCTTGATCGAGGCAATGTTGCCGCGCACGGCCATGCCGTCGGCGCCATAGCTTTTGTCGAGCTGGAAAAGCTGCTTGGTGGCGACGCCATTGGCGTTCCAGGCAATCCAGGTCTCCACGGTGGTGGCCGCGCATTGGATATCGCCGGACTGGATGGCGAGATGGCGCGAGGCCTGCGGGATTTTCCGGATGTTCACGTCGAGACCGTTCTTCTTGAAGATGCCGGCCTCCTTGGCGAGCGTCAGCGGCGCGAAGCCGGTCCAGCCCGAAATGCCGATATTCACCGCCGTGCCCTGGGCTGCCGCCGGCCCTGCCGTCACCGCAACGCCAAGCGCCAGCGCCGCCATCCATGTCTTCGTCATGATCGTCTCCCCTCGGGCGCATTGGCCCAAAATCCGAGCCTGCAATGCATCATGCGGCCGGAGCCGAGTCAATCGCCGCCGGTCCGGTGCGAAAGACGGCAGCCGTAGAAGCACGGATGCGATTTCACCTGTTCTTCCCGGCCGAAAAGCGGTCTAATCAACGCCCGGCAGGGAGGCCTGATCATGAACGTACATGCGCCCTCTTTCGTGCGGGCGGCGAAGACCGAGGAAGCGCTCATCCTCGTCGATGAACGCAACCGCAAGACCGGCGAAGGCGAGAAGCTCGCCACGCATCGCAAGGGCCTGCTGCACCGCGCCTTCTCGATCTTCCTGTTCGACAATCGGGAGCGAATCCTGCTGCAGCGCCGCTACGCCGGCAAATATCATTCCGGCGGGCTCTGGGCCAACACCTGCTGCGGGCATCCCCGCGCGGGCGAGAAGACGCTGACGGCGGCCAATCGCCGGCTTGGCGAAGAGCTCGGCGCCGCGGCGCGGCTCACCTTCGGCTTCCGCGCGCGCTACGAGACGGCGCTCGATCACGGCCTTACCGAGAATGAGCTCGTCTATGTCTACGCCGGCCGTTTCGACGGCATACTCGACCTCAATCCGGAAGAGGTGAGCGAGACGGAATCTGTCGCGCTGCCGGACCTCGTGAACGACGCCGTCCGGCGGCCGGAGCGCTACGCCTATTGGCTCAGGCATTATCTGGCGCAGCATGCCGAAGATCTGGCCAGGCTGAGAGCCGCCATCAATCGCTGAACCGCCAGACGCTGGCGCGCTTGATCTCCGCATCCTCCAGCGCCCGGGTCGTCGGCACTTCGTAGGTCGCAATCGCAACCAGATCGCCCTGCGGCAGATAGCTGCGGCCCGGGTCGCCGCTCAGCACGGTTGCGCCGCGGCGCGACAGTCCAGGCGAAGGCCCAGAACGGCGGAGCAAGCCCAGCCTCCTGGAGTTCATCCTCCGTCTTCTGCCACAAAGCCGTCGCTTCATCCGCAACATAGAGGGCGATCTCGGGCGCATGGGGCGCCGGCAGCAGCCGCGTATGGCCCCTGATGAAGGCCGCCCGATCGGCGATCATGCCAGCATGGACCGGTAGAGATGGACGACCGCCCGTCCTACCGTGGTTTCGGTAAAGCCGATCAGGATGCGGGCGCGCGCCGCCGCGCCCATGTGGTCGATCCAGTGCGGCTCGGCCGCCATCGCCAGGATGGCGCGGGTCAGCGCTTCGGGATCGTCGGGCGGGACGAGCAGACCCTCGACGCCGCCGCGCACCAGATCCCGGCAGCCCGGAACATCGGTGGTCAGGATGGCGCGGCCGCAGCCCGCCGCTTCCAGCAAGGTGCGGGGCAGGCCCTCGCCGCCGCGCGACGGCAGGACGGCGGCATGGTGCTCAGCCCAGATGGCGGGAACCTCGTCCTGATCGATCCTGCCATGCCAGCGGATGCCCGGCATCGCATCCCAGGTCCTCAGCGTCGCTTCCGGGATCGCCTTGGGATTGCCGGGATCGGGCGCGCCATAAAGCGACAGCGTGACATCCGCGCCGGCATTGCGCGCCTGCAGCACTGCGGCGACGGCCGTGTCGGCGCCCTTCGACCACAGCATGCGGGCGATCATGGCGAGCTTCAGCGGCGGGTTTGGAGGCAGCGGCTCGGGGCGGAAGACCTCCGGATCGATGCCCGCCCCGCCCACGATGGTGACCTTGGCGCGATCCTCAGCGTCAAGCCCGAGCAAACCGGGATCGCTCTGGTTTTCGAAGAGGAAGCGGGTTTCATCGTCATCGACCACGAGGCGGATGAAGGCGCGCACCGCAAGCCGCGCGACTTTCAGACGCAACGTCGATGCGGCGCCCAGCAACCCCATCCCGGTGAGCGCCACGACCCGCCGCGAGACGCCGGCGAGGCGCGCGGCCAGACCGCCGATGACGATGGAGCGCAGCGCGATCAGATGGACGATATCCGGATCATCATCCTGGATCAGGTCATGCATGCCGCTGATCGTGCGCAGGATCGCAAAAGGGTTCAGCGTCCTGCGGTCCGCCTCGAGCGGCAGCAGGCGGCAACCCAGCGACGTGATCTGCGCGGCGTGATCGCGCACGCGGCAGGCGACCGCGACATCGAAGCCGTCGGCGAGCGCCGCACGGGCCATCGGCTGGAAATGCGACCAGAAGAACCAGTCCTCCGTGACGACGAAAAGCAGGCGGGGCTTCCTCGCCGGCGCCGGGGTGCTGGTGCCGGGACTTGTCATGCGGCTGCGATCTCCGCTCGGGTCGGCGGATTGGCGCCGCGGCGCTGGCAGGTGATGGCGGCCGCGCGGTTGGCATAGGCGAGGAGGCCGCCGATCGCCTCCCGCGGGGCTGCCGCCAGCCTTTGCCGCTCCAGCAGATCCGCCTCCGTCAGACCCGCCAGCAGGGCCGACATGAAACTGTCGCCCGCCCCCACCGTATCGACCGGCACAATGGCCGCTGCGGGCGCCTGGACGAGGCCCGCTTCGTTCAAGCAGAAAGCTCCGTCAGGCCCATCCGTGATCACGACGGCCGCGGCGCCCTCCGCCAGCCAGCGCCGTGCAACCGCTTCCGGCGCCATGCCGGGATAGAGAAAGCCCAGGTCTTCCCGGCTCGCCTTGATCAGGGCCAAGCAGGGCAGCAGCGATTCGAGATGCGCGCGATGGAGCGCCATATCGCCGGTGAGCGCAGGCCGGATGTTGGGATCGACGGAGATGAACCGGCGGCCGGCTTCGCGCCGGATCAGCGTCGCATAAGCGGATTTGGAAGGTTCGACAGCCATCGGAAACCCCCCGACATGAACTGCCTGAATCGCATCAGGCAATGGATTCGGCAGGCTGGACACCGTCACATCGGTATCGGCGCCGCGTTCTCCGTAAAACGCATATTGAGGCGCGCCATCGGGCTTCACCAGAACGAAGGAGAGGATGGTGGGGCGATCGGTGCGCGGGGCGAGCCGCCATTCGACGCCTTCCTCCTCCAGCTTCGCGATCAGGCGTTCGCCGAAGGCATCGCGCGAAAGACCGGTCAGCAGCGCGGCCTTATGGCCGAGCCGAGCCAGGCCGGTGCAGACATTGAAGGGCGAGCCGGCCGTCTGGGCCGCAAAGGCAAGCTCGCCGCCGCGCCGGTCCTGAAAGAAATCGATCACAGCTTCGCCGCAGACCAGAAACATCGCCTTCAGTCCCGTCGCCCCTTCGCCGCGATCAGGGCGGCCATTGCGAGCCGCGCTTCAGCGGCATCGCGGTGCAGCCTTTCCACCATGCGGCCGGAAAGCGCAACCACGCCCCTCCCGGCTTTAAACGCAGGCGCATAAAGCGCGGTGCGAAGGAGGTGACTATTCATCGCAGCGATCCTTCTGGCATAAGGGCAAGGTCGAGACCATGGCGGGCGGATGCTCATCCACCGCCGGAATCCGGAGCATATTATGACGACATTGGTGGCGGGGGCGGATGGTTGTCCGCCGGGTTGGGCCGTGGTGCTGCGCGATATCGCCGGGCGCAAGCCGCCGGAATCGCTGGTCTGCCCGGATATGGCCGCGCTGCTGAAGCACCCCAGGATGCCTGCCCTGATCGCCGTCGACATGCCCATCGGTCTCCCCGACCATGTGGGCCCCGGCGGGCGCGGACCGGAGGCGGAGCTGAGGGGCCTGCTGGGAGAGCGCAAGTCGAGCGTCTTTTCCATCCCTGCGCGGGTAGCGATCTATGCTGAGGATTTCGAGGCGGCCTGCGAGGCGTCGCTCGTCACCTCCGATCCGCCCCGCAAAATCTCGATCCAGGCGTTCCATCTGTTCCCCAAGGTGCGCGAGCTGGATCGGCTCATCCGGGCGGATCCCGGCCTCGTCGGCATCCTGCGCGAATGCCATCCCGAAGGCGCCTTCATGGTCATGAACGGGCGCGAACCGCTGAGCGAGCCCAAGAAGATCAAATCCGGGATCAACGATGCGGGGATCGATCAGCGCAAAAAACTGCTGATGGAGGTCGCGGGATATAGCGCCGAATTCCTGGATTCGAAACCACCCAAGGGCGTTGGAATTGACGATTTCATCGATGCCTGCGCCTGCGCCTGGGTTGCGGAGAAGGCGGCGCGCGGCGAAGCGGTTTCCTTTCCGGACAAACCCGTTCGCGACTCCTTCGGCATTCCCATGGCCATCTGGGCCTGAACCTCAAGAACAGAAAAGCAATCTCATGAAGCTTCCGGTCTCCCGCTCTTCCATTCGCGCCGCCTATCGCCGCATCGAGCCCCATATCCGCCGCACGCCGGTGATCGAATTGCCGACTGGCGCTTTCGGCATCGCCAGGCCGTTGTCGCTCAAGCTCGAGCTCTTCCAGCACGCCGGCTCATTCAAGCCGCGCGGCGCGTTCAACACGCTGACGTCGATCAAGCCGCCGAAAGCCGGCGTTGCGGCGGCCTCGGGCGGCAACCACGGCGCCGCCGTGGCCTATGCGGCCCGAGCCATGAAGCTGAAGGCGCGGATCTTCGTGCCGGAGATTTCCTCGCCCGCCAAGATCGCCAAGATCCGCGAATTCGGCGCCGATGCCGTGGTGCAGGGCGCCCGCTACAACGACGCGCTTGCGCTGTGCGAAGCCTATCAGCTCGAAAGCGGCGCCTATGGCATCCATGCTTTCGATGCCTGGCCGACGATCGAGGGACAGGGGACGCTGGGCCTGGAGTGGGAGAGCCAATCGAAAGGGCTCGACACCGTTCTCATCGCGGCAGGCGGCGGTGGTCTGATATCAGGCGCGGCCCTCTGGTTCGGCAAGCGGGTCAAGGTTGTCGGCGTGGAGCCCGAGGGCTCGAAGGCGCTCCATGCCGCGCTCACGGCGGGGAAGCCGGTGGATGTCACGGTCGAGAGCGTCGCAGCCGATTCGCTGGGCGCCCGCAATGTCGGCGACAAGGTCTATGCCGCCTGCGCCGCCAACGTGGAAAAGGTGGTGCTGGTGCCCGACGACGCCATCCGCCTCGCCATGCGCAAGCTCTGGTCGGACATGCGGATCGCGGCGGAGCCGGGCGGCGCAACCGCGCTGGCCGCCCTGCTGTCAGGCGCCTACAAACCTGCCAAAGGCGAACGCGTCGGCGTTCTCGTTTGCGGCGGCAATGTCGATCTGACCAAACTGGCCGAAATTGCCGGATGAGCCAGCCGCTGCCGAAACGGCCGACAGCGCGGCTCTTCGTCTTCGATCCCGAAAACCGGCTCCTGCTGATCCGCTACCGGACGACACCGCCTGTCGCCCCGCCCCATGAGCATCTGAAAAGCATCTGGTTCACGCCGGGCGGCGGTCTCGAACCAGGGGAGACCGCGCGCGAGGCGGCAGCGCGCGAATTGCTGGAGGAGACCGGCCTGACAGCCCCGATCGGCTCCGAGGTCGCCTGGCGGGAGGAGGACGTGACATTTTTCATCAAGAAGGTCTGCGTGGTGGAGCGCTATTATCTCGTCCGCACGCCGACGCCCGAGGTCGATATATCGCTGCTCATCATGACTGAGGACGATGACGTCGAGGAAGTCGGCTGGTGGTCTATGACGGAATTGCGGGCCTTGAAGGACCATATCGAACCGCCGGGCCTTGTGGCCCTGGCCGAACGGCTGGCGCGGGGCGACATTCCCGAGAAGCCCATCAACCTCGGACCAGACGAATAGCGGCGGCGGCAGCCACAGGGCAGATGACGGCGGCCGCCAGCGTGGTCGCCAGCAGCAGCAGGAAGGGCGTTCCGAACGGTGTCGGACCGACGATCGCCGCATTGGCGGCGCCCACGCCGAAGATAAGCGTCGGCACGGCCAGCGGCAGCACGAGGATGGCCATCAGCAGGCCGCCGCGCCGCAGGCTGACCGTGACAGCTGCCCCCACCGCGCCGATGAGCGTGATCGCAGGCGTCCCGACAAGCAGCGTCGCCGCCAGCGGCAGCATCGCTTCGACAGGCATGTTCAGCATCAGACCGAAGAGCGGCGCGGCGAGGCTGAGCACGAGCCCGGTCGTCAGCCAATGCGCGACGCATTTGGCGAGCACGATCAGTTCCAGCGGCGTAGCCGACAGCAGGAACTGATCCAGCACGCCCTCCTCCTCATCGGCCTGGAACAGCCGGTCGAGCCCGAAGAGCGTGGCGAGCAGCGCCGCAATCCAGAGCACCGCCGGGGCAAGCCTGGCGAGCAGATTCTGGTCCGGCCCGATGGCGAAGGGCACAATGGCGACCAGCGTGAGGAAGAAGACGAGGCCGAGTTCGGCGCCCCCGCCGATGCGGCCGGCCAGCGTGAGATCGCGCCGGATGAGGACAAGCAACGCCTTCACCGCCCGGCTCTCGCGCCAGGCCCGGAGCCATCTTCCGCAAGGCGGATCTCGCGGGCTTCGACACCGAGCGGCAGATGGGTCGCGGCGACCACCATGCCGCCCTCCCGGACATGATCCCGCATGAGGGCTCCAGCCAATCCCTGCGACCGCGCATCGAGCGCCGCTGTCGGCTCATCGAGCAGCCATAGGGGACGCGCGGCGACCAGCAACCGGGCAAGCGCCGCGCGCCGCCGCTGGCCGGCCGAAAGCACTGCTACCGGGAGATCGAGCAGCCGGGTCAAATCAAGGCGCTCTGCGGCATCGGTGACAGGGATGCCTTGCTGACCCAGCAGCGAAGGCGCGAGCGCGAGATTTTCCCGCACCGTCAGCGCCGCCTTCAAGCCGTCGCGATGGCCGACGAAATGGAGCGCCTGGGACGGCGTCAGATCATCCTCCAGGCCGTCCAGTGCGATCGCGCCCGTCTCCGGCGGCGCGAAGCCCGCGATGATGCGCAAGAGCGTGGTTTTGCCGCTGCCGTTCGGGCCAGTGATCATGATTGCTTCGCCGCGCGCGGCATCGAAATTCAGACCAGCGAAAAGCCGTCGTTCGCCGCGGCTGCAGCCTAGATCGCGAACGTGGAGGCGGAGCATGGATGGCAACGGATTTCGAAACGATGACGAGGAGTTCCCCCTACCCGCCTTTTTAAAAATGTTCTATAGAGCCCATTGGCTGCGTCGCGCGCATTTCCCGCGCGGGCATCGGGCACTCCCGAGCGGCGCGCGCAAATCCTGCGCTTTGGCCCTTCGATGATGCGGGTCCCACTCCCGCATGGTCGTCGCCAGCCCCAAGTGGACAGCCTTTTTCAGGATTGACCGATGACATCGCTCGACAGCTTCAAGTGCCGTAAAAAGCTCAAGGTCGGCTCGAAGACCTATCATTATTTCTCCCTCAAGGACGCCGAGAAGAACGGCCTGCCCGGCATCTCGAAACTGCCCTTTTCGATGAAGGTCCTGCTCGAGAACCTGCTGCGCCATGAGGATAACCGCTCCGTGACCAGGAAGGACATCGAAGCCTTCGTGGCCTGGCTCGACAACAAGGGCGCGAAGCAGGCCGAGATCGGCTTCCGCCCGGCCCGCGTGCTGATGCAGGATTTCACCGGCGTGCCCGCCGTGGTCGATCTCGCCGCCATGCGCGACGGCATGAAGCTGCTGGGCGGCGACCCCGAGAAGATCAATCCGCTGGTGCCCGTCGATCTCGTCATTGACCATTCCGTGGTGGTGGATTTCTTCGGCACCGCCAAGGCGCTCGGCCAGAACGTCAAGCGGGAATATGAACAGAACCAGGAGCGCTATAAGTTCCTCAAATGGGGCCAGGGCGCCTTCAGGAATTTCCGTGTCGTGCCGCCCGGCACCGGCATCTGCCACCAGGTCAACCTCGAATATCTCGCCCAGACGGTCTGGACCCGGAAGGAGAAGGTGAAGGACAAGAAGGGCAAGGTTTCGACCGTGGAGGTCGCCTATCCCGACACGGTGGTTGGAACAGATTCGCACACCACCATGATCAACGGCCTCGGCGTGCTCGGCTGGGGCGTGGGCGGCATCGAGGCGGAGGCCGCCATGCTCGGCCAGCCGCAATCCATGCTGCTGCCGGAGGTGATCGGCTTCAAGGTCACCGGGAAGCTGAAAGAAGGCATCACCGCGACTGACCTGGTGCTCGTCGTGGTGCAGATGCTGCGCAAGAAGGGCGTGGTGTCCAAGTTCGTCGAGTTCTATGGCCCCGGCCTCAACAACCTGACGCTCGCGGACCGCGCCACCATCGCCAATATGGGCCCGGAATATGGCGCAACCTGCGGCTTCTTCCCGGTCGACAGCGAGACGCTCGATTACCTTACCATGTCTGGCCGCAAGGATCAGCGCATCGCGCTCGTCGAGAAATATTGCAAGGCGCAGGGCCTGTTCCGGACAGCTTCGTCACCCGAGCCCGTCTTCACCGGCACGCTGGAGCTCGACCTCTCGACAGTGAAGCCGTCGATGGCCGGGCCCAAGCGCCCCGAAGGCCGCATCGATCTCGAATCGGTAGGCAAGGGCTTCGCCGCCGCCATGGAGACGGATTACAAGAAGGCGGCCGAGATCAGCCGCCGCGTCAAGGTGGAGGGCAAGAACTTCGATCTCGGCCATGGCGACGTGGTCATCGCCGCCATCACCTCCTGCACCAACACCTCCAACCCGAGCGTGCTGATCGGCGCGGGCCTGCTTGCCCGCAATGCCGCAGCCAGGGGTCTCAAGACGAAGCCCTGGGTGAAGACCTCGCTGGCGCCTGGATCGCAGGTGGTGGCGGAGTATCTCGCCAATGCCGGCCTGCAGAAAGACCTCGACAAGCTGGGATTCAATCTTGTCGGCTTCGGCTGCACGACCTGCATCGGCAATTCCGGTCCGCTGAACCCCGAGATATCGAAGGCGATCAACGACAACGGCCTGATCGCCGCTGCGGTGCTCTCGGGCAACCGCAACTTCGAGGGCCGCGTTTCGCCGGATGTCCAAGCCAATTACCTTGCTTCGCCGCCGCTGGTCGTGGCCTATGCGCTGGCGGGGACTGTGCAGATCGATCTGACGACGCAGCCGCTCGGCAAGGGCAAGGACGGCAAGGACGTCTACCTCAAGGACATCTGGCCGACCTCGAAGGAGATTCAGGCCTTCATCGGAAAATACGTCACCAAGAAGCTGTTCAAGGCCAAATACGCCGATGTCTTCAAGGGCGATTCGAACTGGCAGAAGATCAGGACGAGCCCTGGCCAGACCTATGCCTGGGACAACAAATCGACCTATGTGCAGAACCCGCCCTATTTCCAGGGCATGAAGAAGGAGGCGGCCGCCGTCAACGACATCAAGGGCGCGCGCATCCTGGGTCTGCTGGGCGACAAGATCACCACGGATCACATCTCCCCGGCGGGCTCGATCAAGGCCGCCTCGCCGGCGGGCAAGTATCTCCTCGACAACGGCGTCGCGCCGGCGGATTTCAACCAGTATGGCACGCGGCGCGGCAACCATGAGGTGATGATGCGCGGCACCTTCGCCAACATCCGGCTGCGCAACCACATGATGGGGCCGAACGGCCGCGAGGGCGGCTACACGATCCACTATCCCTCGAAGGAGGAGATGCCGATCTATGACGCCGCAATGCAGTATCAGAAGGACAGCGTTCCGCTCGTCATCTTCGCCGGCGTCGAATACGGCAACGGCTCCTCACGCGACTGGGCGGCCAAGGGGACGAACCTCCTGGGCGTCAAGGCGGTGATCGCGCAAAGCTTCGAGCGCATCCACCGGTCGAACCTGGTCGGCATGGGTGTGGTTCCGTTCACGCTGGAGGACGGCGTCACCTGGCAGAGCCTTGGCCTGAAGGGCGACGAGACGGTGTCGATCAGCGGCCTGGCCGACGTCAAGCCGCGCCAGAAGATGGAGGCCGTCGTCACCTATGCTGATGGATCGGTGAAGAAACTGCCCATCCTGTGCCGTATCGATACACTCGACGAGATCGACTATTTCCGCAACGCAGGCATTCTCCCCTTCGTGCTCAGGGGCCTTGCGGCCTGATCCTTCGAAGAAACCCCAAAAATACGGGGCCGGACCTGCAGTCCGGCTCTTGTTCTTGCGGTTCTACGCTTGAGACGCGCCTTTTTCGGCCTTTTAACGGTTTTCGTCTGTTAACCCTTGTCGGCGGCAATTTGGACGAAGCCTTTGATTTTGGGCGAAATTCGTGGTAACCATATCTTCATAAACGAGGTTCGAAGCGCAATCAGCCCAGTTGGCGACACCGTCGCCGCAATCCCGTTACGACAGACCCGCTCCATGCAGCCTTTCTGCAGAGGGTCTTTTTTGACGCTGAATGTCTCGAATCGCGGTTAGATCGTCATGCGGCGTTGCCCTGCAATCGGGGCGGCGCGGTGGCGGTGCCGTCGCGGAGGAACCATCTCTCCGCCTTTTTCCTGTATGTTCTGCCGGTTCCCGGCACAATGTGCGATGCAATCGCGAGGACAAGAATGAGCGCCAAAAAAGCGGGTCAGCAGCGTCTTGGTTTCAAGACCGGCGAATTCATCATTTATCCGGCTCACGGCCTCGGCAAGATCATCTCCATCGAAGAACAGGAAATCGCAGGGTTCAAACTTGAGCTTTTCGTCGTCTCGTTCCTGAAGGAGAAGATGACGCTGCGGGTGCCCACCGCCAAGATCGCCCAGGTCGGCATGCGCAAGCTGTCGGACGCCGGCACGATCCAGCAGGCGCTGGACGTGCTGATGGGCCGCGCCCGCGTCAAGCGGACGATGTGGAGCCGCCGCGCCCAGGAATATGAGGCGAAGATCAATTCGGGCGATATCATCGCGGTATCGGAGGTCGTACGCGATCTCTACCGCTCCGAGGCGCAGCCCGAGCAATCCTATTCCGAGCGGCAGCTTTACGAGGCTGCGCTCGAGCGCCTGATGAGCGAGATCGCAGCAGTGGACGAGATCACCGACACGGAAGCGCTCAAGAAGATCGAGACCAGCCTTGCCAAGAACCCCCGCCGCGCCAAGGCGGCGGCGGAAACGGCGGGCGAGGACGAAGAGGCTGACGAGGCGGAAGCGGCCTGAGCCTCCCCCGCCTGACCGGAACCCAGGAAAACCCGGCCTATCGGCCGGGTTTTTGCTGAATGAACGAAGCCGGCCCGTCTCAGGCGCCGGTGTCGGCCCGGAAGCCGGCCGCCTCGATGCCGGCCACGGCGGCCAGTTCGTCGTTATCCGACGTGTCGCCCGAGACGCCCACAGCGCCGGCCACCATGCCCTTGGCGTCCCGGATCAGCACACCGCCAGGAACGGGAATCATCGAGCCGCCGATGGCATGGCTGACGGCAGCCACGAAATGCGGGCGATCGGCCGCCATCCTGGCGATCTGGCGGGAGGAGACGCCGAGAGCGACGGCGCCATCCGCCTTGCCGCGCGCAATATTCTCGCGCCTGAGACTCGAGCCATCCTCGGCGGCGAATGCCACCAGAGCGCCGCGGCCGTCGACCACAGCCACGGCAAGCGGCTTCATCCCCATCTCGCGGGCCAGATCAAGCGCGGTCTTGATGATCTTCTGCGCAGCCTTCAGCTTCAGCATGGCGTTTCCTTCGGTGGACATTTTGGAATGGTGTGTCCCGTAGCCAGCCGGCCGCGGAAGGCAAGGCCTTCCGGGGCAAAACACCTTTCGTCCCAGCCCGCATGGGCTGAAAAAGGGTTGAACGCTCACGCCAATGTGTCCGGCCCGCGCCCGGACCTGAAGGCATTGCCTCATTTTCACCAACGCGAACGCGTGGCATAAGAGCTGTCTGGCCGTTCGCCGCATTCACAGGACTGATCCGATGCTGAAACTTGACCGCCGCACGCTGCTGGGAGCCGCCGCAGCGCTCGCCTCATCCAGCCTGCTGACCGCAAACGCCCAGCAGGCGGCGGAAACCGTCAGCGTTGAAGATTTGGCGGCGGCCGGGCCCCTTGGCGACAAGATCCTCGGCAGCGCCACGGCGCCCGTGACCATCTACGAATATGCATCACTGACCTGCCCGCATTGCGCGGCCTTCCACGCGGATGGCTTCAAGTTCCTCAAGGAGAAGTACATCGACACCGGCAAGGTGAAGTATGTGCTGCGCGACTTTCCGCTCGACCCCCTGGCGGCGGCGGGCTTCATGCTCGCCCATTGCGCAGGCGAAGGAAAATACTACCCGATGGTCGATCTGATCTTCGCGCAACAGCGCTCCCTGATGCAGACCGACAAGCCGGTGGATGCCTTGCTGGCGCTCTCCCGGCAGGCCGGTTTCACACAGGAATCGTTCCAGGCCTGCTTGAAAAACCAATCGATCTATGACGGCGTGAATGCCGTGCGCCAGCGCGGTACCGAGAAGTTCAACGTCGATTCGACGCCGACCTTTTTCATCAACGGGCGCCGCTACAAAGGATCGTTGTCGCCGCAGGAGCTCGAGCGCATCCTCGAGCCGCTGCTTAAAGTCTGAGGTTCCCGGTCGTCGGGGCCTCCCAAGCTGAGGTTCCGGTAAAGCCAGATGAAGTTCGAGAAACTTCGCATCACGGGTTTCAAGACATTCGTCGATCCGACCGAGTTCGCGATCGAACCCGGCCTCACGGGCATCGTCGGACCGAACGGCTGCGGGAAATCGAATCTCGTTGAAGCCATGCGCTGGGTGATGGGTGAAACCTCGTTCAAGTCGATGCGCGCCTCGGCCATGGAGGATGTCATCTTCAACGGCTCCGGCGGCCGGCCCGCGCGCAACGTGGCCGAGGTTTCGCTGGTGATCGACAATGGCAGCCGCACGGCGCCGGCCATTTTCAATGATGCGGACAAGCTGGAGATCTCCCGCCGGATCGAGCGCGAGGACGGCTCGACCTACCGCATCAATGCGCGCGAGGCGCGCGCCCGCGACGTGCAGCTCCTGTTCGCGGATGCGGCGACCGGCGCCCGCTCGCCGGCCATGGTCAAGCAGGGCCAGATCGGCGAAGTTATCGCCGCCAAGCCGCAGGCCCGCCGGCGGATTCTGGAAGACGCGGCAGGCATCGCCGGGCTTTACTCGCGCCGGCACGAGGCGGAGCTCAGGCTCAAGGCGACGGAAGACAATCTCATCCGTGTCGAGGATGTGCTGAAACAGCTTGAGGCGCAGGCGGACAGCCTCAGCCGTCAGGCGAAACAGGCGATCCGCTACCGCGAGATCGCCGGCCATATCCGCAAGGCCGAAGCGCTGCTCTTGCATCTCGCGGTGCTCGATGCCCGCAGCCAACTGCAGGCGGCGGAGCGCCAGTTCGAGATCGACACCCGCGCCGTCGCCGAGCGTACGCGGCTGCAGGGCGAAGCGGCCCGGGCTTACGGCGTCGCGGAGCATGGCATCCAGCCGCTCAGGGAAGAGGAAGCGCGCCGCGCCGCAGCTTTGCAAAGGCTGCAGCTTGCCCGCGAGCAGATCGACGCCGAGGAGCGGCGCGCCAGGACGAGGGCGCATGAGCTCGCCGAGCGGCTGCAGGAACTGGACCGCGACCGCGAGCGCGGCCGCCAGACCATCGACGATGCCGAACGGTCGCTCGCCGCCCTTGGCGAAGAGGATGAACGGCTCGCCCGGGAAGACTCGGCCGATGCCGGCGGACGGCCGGCCGCCGCCGCCCATCTCGCCCATGTCGAGGCCGACCTCGCCAAAGCGGAGGCCGAACTCGCGGATTCGCAAAGCCTGCTCGCCGACCTGACAGCACGCCGCGCCGCTTCCGAACGCGCCTTGCGCGAGGCGGGCGAGCGCCTGGCGCGCGCCGAAAGCCAGCTCGCGCAGGCGGATCGGGAGATCGAGGCGATCGGCCAGGTGGCGGGCAACATCGATCTTGTGGCGCTTCGCCAGCGCCATGCGGAAACCTCGGCGGCGCTGGCCTCAGCCGAGCAGGCCGCACAGGCCGCGGAAGCGCTTCTTGCCGCGACCCGCGAACAGGAAGCCAGGGCTCGCGGCCCGTTGCTTCAGGCGGAACGCGACAGTCAACGGCTGGAGACGGAAATCCGCACCCTCCGCAAGATCCTCGAAGGCGCAGGCGGCGATCTCTGGCCAGCGGTTCTCGATGAGATCAGCGTCGAGAGGGGCTATGAGGTGGCTCTGGGCGCCGCCTTCGGCGACGATCTCGACGCCTCATCCAATGTGACGGCGCCTGCCCATTGGGCGCTGCTCGGCGGCGCCATCGGCGAGCCGCAGCTGCCTCCGCAGGCGGAGCCGCTCTCCGCCCGCGTCAAGGCTCCGCCCGCGCTGGCGCTGCGCCTTGCCCAGATCGGCATCGTGCCCAGGGCGGAAGGCGCAGCCCTGCGCCGGCTCCTGAAGCCCGGCCAGCGGTTGGTCTCCCGCGAAGGCGACCTTTGGCGATGGGATGGCTACACCTCTGCGGCCGAAGCACCCTCGGCCGCGGCCCGTCGTCTGGCCGAGAAGAACCGGCTCGGCGAACTTCAGAGAGCGGCAGGCGATGCGCAGGCGAAGCTCGCCGGATTGAAGGCGGAGGCGGAGGCGGTCGCCGCAATCATGCGGCAGGAAGAAGCCGATCAGCAGCGGCAGAGGCTTTCGGTCAAGGAGGCGCGGTTTGCCGCAGACCAGGCGCGGGACCTGCTCGCGGCGGCTGAGCGCAAGGATGCCGAGCGCGCCGCACGCCTGCAGGGATTGACCGACGGCCGCGTCAGGCTGGCCGCCAACCGCGATGAGGCGCAGATGGCCCGGCAGGCTGCCGAGGCTGCGCTGGCGAACTCCCGGTCGGATGCCGAACCTGCCGCCATCGTCAACGAGCGCCGGCTGATCGTCGCGGAGAGGCGCAGCCAGGCGGCCGAGGCGCGCGCGGCCTTGCAGAGTATCGATCGTGATGTCGAGCGCCGCGCCGCGCGGCGCCAGAGCGTCCAGGCGGAGCTGAAGGCCTGGGGCGAGCGCAAGGAGCGCGCCCTGCAGCAGGCGGAGGAGCTGGCCGGCCGCATCGCCGGCATCGCGGTCGAGCAGACGGCGCTTGCGGCCGCGCCGGACGATTTCGTCATCCGCCGCCGCGCCGTCATGCACGAAATCGATCAGGCGGAGATCGCCCGCAAGGCGGCAGCCGACAGCCGCGCCGAGGCCGAAACCAGGCTCGCCGAGGCGGACCGCGCCGCGCGGACGCTCCTGCAGGACCTCGCCGCCGCCCGCGAAGCGCGGGCGCGTTCCGAGGCCATGGCAGACGCGGGCCGGCTTCGCGTCGGCGAGGTCGAGCGAAGCGTCGCCGAGACGCTTGAGGTCGCGCCGTCGGCCCTCCCCGAAATGGCGGGGCTGGCGCCCGGACAGGATCTGCCGCCGCTGCGGCAGACCGAGGAGCGCTTGCAGAATTTCCGCCGCGAGCGCGAGCGGCTTGGCGCCGTCAACCTGCGCGCCGACGAGGAGCTTCTGGAAACCGAACAGCGCCGCGCCGGCCTTTTGGCCGAACGGGAAGACCTCGACGCGGCCATCCGCAAGCTCAGACGGGGCATTCAATCGCTGAACGCCGAGGGCCGCGAAAGATTGCTCGCCTCCTTCGAGGTCGTGAACGGGCATTTCAAGCGGCTGTTCAGCACGCTCTTTGGCGGCGGCGATGCCGAATTGCAGCTGATCGAAAGCGACGACCCGCTGGAGGCCGGCCTCGAGATTCTCGCCAAGCCGCCGGGCAAGAAGCCCCA
Source organism: Methylocystis sp. (assembly GCA_020252485.1). Classification (GTDB taxonomy): domain Bacteria; phylum Pseudomonadota; class Alphaproteobacteria; order Rhizobiales; family Beijerinckiaceae; genus JADCCX01. Next base: position 336,123 of record JADCCX010000002.1, on the reverse strand, counting down.
GGTGCTCACATTGCTCTCAGGCGGCGAGCAGGCCCTGACGGCGACCGCGCTGATCTTTGCCGTGTTTCTCACCAACCCGTCGCCGATCTGCGTGCTCGACGAGATCGACGCGCCTCTCGACGACCATAACGTCGAGCGTTTGTGCGCCTTGCTCGACGAAATGGCGGCAACGACAGAGACCCGCTTCATCATCATCACCCACAACCCGATCACCATGGCGCGCATGGATCGCTTGTTCGGCGTGACCATGGCGGAACGCGGGGTCAGCCAGCTGGTATCGGTCGATCTGGTGTCGGCTGAGAAGTTGGTTGCTTGAAGATTTACGCAAACGGACTGCGACAAAAGACAATTTGAGTTTGCAAAAATGCGGCATGACTTTTCCGCTCGACCTCTCCATTTAAGGTCCTCCGTTTTGAACAGGCAGGTCACCCATGTCGTCCCCCAAAATCCTCATCATGTCCGGCTCGTCGCGTTCCGGCTCGCTGAACACCCGTCTCGCCACGCTCGCCGCCAGCAAGCTCAAGGCCGCAGGCGCCAGCGTCACGCAAATCTCCCTCGCCGATTTTCCGCTGCCGCTGGTTGATGCCACCGGTTTCGGCAATCACCCGCCGGAAGCGATGAAGCTGCGCGAGCTGATCGACGCGCATGACGGCCTCTTCATCGCGTCGCCGGAATACAACGCGGGCTATGCCCCGGCGCTGAAGAATGCCCTCGACTGGGCCTCCGTCGCCAAGCCTGGCGCGCCTGCAACCGGATTGGCAGGCAAGGTGGTCGCTGTCGGCGGCGCATCCGCGGGGGCTATGGGCGGCTATCGCGGCATGACGCAGCTGCGCATTGTGCTGGAGCTCGGGCTCGGCGCGCTGGTCATTCCGGAGATGGTGGCGGTCGGCGGCGGCGATGCGGCCTGGAACGAGGATGGCTCACTGAAGGACGAACGGACGAGCGGATTCCTCGATGCGCTCGTCGCGCGGCTGATCAAGGTTGCGGCCTCAGGCTGATTTCAACGGACTTGACTGGTCCGGTCAGGCCATAGGACTTTACAAGCGGAGAATGAATGGTTATTCTCATTGAGAATGATCGTTCATTCTCTCTTTTGCTTGTGAGCCCATGGCCCTTCTCGATACCGTCCATCACCTGACGCCCGAGCCGCAACGGCCGGCCGCGCAGCAGGATCGCCGGAACCGTATCCTCGATGCAGCAGAACATTGCTTCGTGCGAACGGGATTCCATCGCACGACCATGCAGGACGTGGCCGCGGAATGCGGCATGAGCCCCGGCAACATCTACCGCTACTTCGCCTCCAAGGATGACATCGTGGCCGGCATGGCGGAGCGGGACCGCGAACGCTTTCGCGAGGACATGACCCGCCTGAAGGAGACGCAGGATCCGCGCGCCACATTCGAGGCTTTGGGCCGCTTTCATCTCGTCGAGGAGCCGCGGGAAAAGGCCGTGATGATGATGGAGATCTGGGCTGAAGCGGCGAGGAACCCCCGCATTGGCGATATCTGCCGCATGATGGACGCCGAAGTGCTCGCGATCATGGCGGCCTTCATTGAACACTGGCGCGAAATCGAAGGCATCACCTCCGCCAGACCTGCGGGCGAAGTCGCCACGCTGATGCTGATCCTGAGCGACGGCATCTGGCGGCGGCGCGCCCTCTCATCCGATTTCAACGCCGAGACCGCTTTCGGCCTGATCTATCCCATCGTGCTTCAGGCCATCGGCGTGCCGCTCAATCCCGAGGTTTCGTAATGTTCCGCTTGTCAGCAGCCGGCGCTGCACTCCTGACCCTGTCGCTTGGTTCCGCCTTTGGCGCGGAAGCGGCCAAGGCCTCCGGCGAGCGCGCCGCTCCCAGCGTCACGGTATCGACCGTCGCGCGTCAGCCGATCACCGACACGGTCATCGTGACAGGCACGCTCGTGCCGCGCGAGGAAATCGTCGTGGCGGTCCAGATCGAAGGCCACGCGATCAATGAAATCCTCGTCGAGGAAGGCGACCGCGTAACGGCGGGCCAGGTTCTGGCGCGGCTTTCCCGCGAAATCATCGATTCCGCGCTGGCGCAGAACAAGGCGCAGATCGCCCGCGCCGAGGCCGGCATCGCATCGGCCCGCTCCAGCATCGTCGAAGCGGAAGCCAACCTCGCTCAGGCGCAATCCTCGTTCCAGCGCACGCAGGCCCTGCGCAACCAGGGCATCGCTTCGGCGGAAACCTATGACCTGCGGCAGGCTGCCGCCCAACAGACCGAGGCGCGCGTCCTCGTCGCCCGTGAGCAGTTGCGCCTGGCCGAGGCGGACAAGGCGCTGGCCGAAGCCCAGCGCGGCGAGTGGATGATCCGTTCGGCCCGGACGGAGATCAAGGCGCCCGCCGATGGCATCATCAGCCGGCGCACCGCGCGGATCGGTTCGATCGCGACTTCGGTGGGCGAGCCGCTGTTCCGCATCATCAAGGATGGGGCGATTGAGCTGGAAGCCGATGTCGCCGAAACCAATCTCGCGCGCATGGCGATCGGACAGAAAGCGATGGTGCGTCCCGCCGGACGCGACGTCGACCTGGCCGCCAGCGTCCGCCTGATCGCGCCGGAGATCACCAAAACGACGCGGCTCGGCCGCGTGCGGCTGGCGCTCGACAAGCCGGATGGACTGACCATCGGCAGCTTCGGGCGGGGGATCATCGAAATCTCCCGGAAGGACGCTGTCGTTGCGCCGCTTTCCGCCGTTCTCTTCACAGCGGAAGGACCGCGCGTGCAGGTCGTGAAGGACGGCGTCGTCGAGAGCCGCACCATCGTGCCCGGCGTCCGCGCCGGCGGCCTGCTGGAAGTCGTCTCCGGCTTGCAGCCGGGCGACCAGATTGTGACCATCTCGGGCACTTTCCTGCGCAACGGCGATCGGATCACGCCGATCGCTGCGAAGTAAAGGAAGCCCGTCATGGCTGTGAATTTCTCCGCCTATTCGATCCGCCGGCCGATTCCGTCCATCCTGCTGTTCATCGTGCTGTGCCTGCTCGGCATCGTCAGCTTCATGCAGCTGCCGGTCACGCGCTTTCCCAACATCGACGTGCCGGTCGTCTCCGTCACCGTCACGCAATCGGGCGCCGCGCCCGCCGAACTTGAGACGCAGGTCGCAAAGCGGATCGAGGACAGCCTGGCGGGCGTGACGGGCGTCAAGCGCCTGATCACGACGCTGAACGACGGCCGCTCGGTGACGATCGTCGAATTCCAGCTCGAGGTGAATCTCGAGAAAGCCCTGAACGATGTGAAGGACGCCGTCGCCAAGATCCGCGCCGAGCTTCCCCGCACCATCGACGAGCCCATCATCGAGAAGATCGATGTCGAGGGGCAGGCCATCCTGACCTATGCCGTCGCCTCGCCCGGCAAGACGCTGGAGCAGCTCTCCTGGCATGTCGACGACGTCGTGAAGCGCAAGCTGCAGGGGGCGAAGGGTGTCGGCCGCGTGACCCGCATCGGCGGCGTCGAACGCGAGATCCGCATCACGCTCGACCCTGATCGGCTCAATGCGCTGGGCATCACTGCTGCTGATGTGAACCGGCAGCTGCGCGCCACGAACGTCGATCTTGCCGGCGGGCGCGGCGAAGTGGGCGGACAAGAGCAGATGATCCGCACGCTTGGCGGGGCGCGCACCATCGAAGACCTGTCTGCCACAAAAATCATCCTTCCGGGCGGGCGTGATGTCAGACTCGGCGAATTGGGCGACATCTCCGACGCTTACGAGGAGCCCCGCACCTTCGCGCGCCTGAACGCCGAAACACCGGTCGTGACGGCGGCGATCTACCGCGCCAAGGGCGCATCGGACTACGACGTGAAGAACGTCGTCGTCAGGAAAATGGCGGAGCTTGAGCGGGAAAATCCCAACGTCACCTATACGCTCATTGACGATTCCGTGCGCTACACCTTCGGCAATTACAAATCGGCCATGATGACGCTGATCGAAGGCGCGCTGCTCGCCGTCGTGGTCGTGTTCATCTTCCTCAGGGATTGGCGCGCGACGCTGATCACCTGCGTAGCCTTGCCGCTCTCCATCATCCCCACCTTCTGGGCGATGGATGCGATGGGCTTCTCGCTGAACCTTGTCAGCCTGCTCGCCATCACGCTGGTGACGGGCATCCTGGTCGATGACGCGATCGTCGAGATCGAGAACATCGTGCGCCACATGCGCATGGGCAAATCGCCCTACAAGGCGGCGATGGAGGCGGCGGACGAGATCGGCCTCGCCGTCATCGCCATCACCTTCACCATCGTCGCGATCTTCGCCCCCGTCTCCTTCATGAGCGGCGTGGCCGGGCAGTATTTCAAGCAGTTCGGCCTGGTGGTCGCGGTTGCGGTGCTGTTCTCGCTGCTGGTTGCCCGCCTCATCACACCGATGATGGCGGCCTATCTGATGCGGCCGGTGAAGCACGTCGAGGCGAAGGATGGCCGCATCATGCGCGCCTATACCGGTTTCCTGGCGACGACGCTGCGCTACCGCTGGTTCACGCTGCTGGCGGGCTTCGGCGTCTTCGCCGTTTCGATCTGGAGCACGCGGCTCCTGCCGACCGGTTTCATTCCGCCGGAGGATGCCGCCCGCACCGTGCTGGCGGTGGAATTGCCGCCCGGCGTGACGCTGGAGACGCAGCGCAAAATGACGGACGAGGCCGTCAAGCGCATCCGCGAGATCCCGGAAGTGAAACAGGTGCTGGTCATCGGCGGCACCTCGCCCACCGGGCAGCGCGAGGTGCGCAAGGCGTCGTTCTTCGTCCAGCTGACACCCAAGAACGAGCGCAAGCGCAAGCAGCGCGAGCTCGAAAGCGAGATTGCCGCCAAGGTGGCGCTCGTGCCAGATATGCGCGCCTGGTATGTCAACGAGCGCGGCGAGCGCGAACTCGCCGTGACGCTGGCCGGCACCAACCTCGACAACCTCAACCGGGTGACGGCGGAGGTGGAAGGCGCGCTCAGGCGCGATCCCCGTTTCCGCAACGCCGCCGCCATTGCCGGCATCGAGCGGCCTGAGATTATCGTGACGCCGAGGCTGGAGGAGGCCGCCCGCTTCGGCATCAGCACCGATGCGATTTCGGAAGCCGTGCGGGTCGCCACCATCGGCGACGTCGGCCCTGCGCTTGCGAAATTCAACGCCGGCGACCGCCTGATCCCGATCCGCGTGCAGGTGGACGAAGGCGCCCGCAACGATCTCCGCTATGTCCAGAGCATGACGATCACCGGCACGACCGGCATTGCGGTTCCGCTTTCGGCTGTGGCGGACATCGCGTTCGGACAGGGGTTCTCATCGATCGAGCGCTACAACCGCGTGCGACGTGTGGTGATCGGCACGGATCTGGTCGGCATCACCACCGGCCAGGGACTGGAGATCATCGAAGAGCTGCCGATCATGCGCAATCTTCCCGAGGGCGTGCAGTTGCTGGTGACCGGCGATGCCGAGATCCAGGGCGAGGTTTTCTCCGGCTTCCTCAAGGCCATGGGGCTGGGCCTCGTGATCGTCTTCGGCGTGCTGGTGCTGCTGTTCGGCAGCTTCTTCCATCCCATAACGATCATGATGTCGCTGCCGCTCTCCATCGGCGGCGTGATCCTGGCGTTGCTCGCCACCAACAATCCGATCTCGATGCCGGTCGTCATCGGCATCCTCATGCTGCTCGGCATCGTCACCAAGAACGCGATCATGCTGGTTGATTTCGCGGTGGAGGCGGAAGCGCGCGGCGTGCCGCGCGACGAGGCGATCATCGATGCCGGGCGCAAGCGGGCGCGGCCAATCGTCATGACCACCATCGCCATGGTCGCCGGCATGCTGCCGTCCGCCTATGGCGTGGGCGATGGCGGCGAGTTCCGCGCGCCCATGGCCATCGGCGTCATCGGCGGTTTGCTGGTCTCGACGGTTCTCAGCCTGGTGTTCGTGCCGTCGTTCTATTCGATCATGGACAGCATCAGCCGCGTCGTCAGCCGCTTCTTCTCACGCTTTGTCGGGCAGAAGGAGGAGGACGAGGATGAACAGGCGCCGGGCCAAGGATTGCCGCCGACCCTCCCGGAACGCAAGACCCCGCTCAAACTCGCCGCAGAATAGCGCTCAGCGCGGCCGGCAGAGGATGACGGCGGCAAGCACCAGCACGCCGCCCGCCACCTGCAGGAGGTTCGGGACCTCGCCGAAAAAGAGCCAGCCGCCGGCCACGGTGACGGCGACGCCGTAGACCAGCACGATCGACGTCACGGATGCGCCGAGACTGCCCATGGAATAGGCCGAGAGCCCCTGCCCGAAGGCGTGGCAAACGACCCCCATGATGGCCAGCATCAGGTAGGAATAGGCGGAAGGCGGCCAGGGCGATTCGCCCATCAGGAACGAAAAGATCAGACAGAAGACGGCGCATGACAGGGCGGTTATCAGCGAAATCAACCCTGTTGAACCAAAAAGCCGCGCCCGCCGTGTCGCCAGAATGAAGCCGGCGTAACCGAAGGCAGCGGCGACCGAAGCCATGTCCCCCAGCATGGCATTGCGGGGCGTGGCGCTGACGCGGCCGGATTGCACAAGCAAGGCCGCGCCGGCGATGGCGAGCCCGAGCGCCATGATGATTCCGAGGCTCGGTCTTTCGCGGAACCAGACCCAGGCCACGGCAACGACGACAACCGGCGCGAGATGCACCAGGATGATGAAGCTCGTCATCGTCGTCAGGCCAAGCGCGATGTTCGACAGCGTCATATCGACGGCGAAGGAGAGGCCTGCCGCAATGCAGGCCCAGACAAGCCGTGGATCAAGGCTGGCCTTGAGGCTTTCGCTGGCCGTCCCGCGCCGTTCCAGCGCCGCCCAGACCACGAAGACGGGCAGAGCGAAGGCCATGCGCCAGAAGGCGGTGGCCGCCGGATCGGTCTCGGCCAATCGGACCAGAACCGACGAATTGCCGATGGCCGTCGCGCCCATCAACAGCAGGAAAAAGTCGCGCAGCCTACGTTCGCGGCTGGCGGTCTCAATGAGCGGCGATGTCGATGCGGAAGTCATGCAGCAGTGCGCTTTCGAGGCCCATCGGCGCACCATATCGGGGCTCGCAGGCCGCGCACCGGTACAAAAATGCTCGCCATGCGTAAATCAGATTGTTATGATCTTCTGATCGTTTTTACCGATGGAGGGAGTCGGCGATGCGCCATGTGGACCCCTTTGCGCTCGAAATGCTGATCACGGTCGCGGACCTTGGCGGCTTCACGGCGGCTGCCGAAAAATTGGGCCGCACCCAATCCGCCGTTTCGACCCGCATCGCCGATCTCGAGAAGGATTTCGGCCAACGCCTGCTGGAGCGCGGAGCGCGCGGCGTGACCCTGACAGCCGTCGGCGAGAAGCTTGTCGGCCGCGCCCGGCGCTGGCTGCAGCAGGAGCGCCTGATGCTCGACGACATCAAGGGCGCGCCGACGCAAGGGCGCGTGCGGCTGGGCATGCCCGACGATTATGTCGATGTCTTTCTGCGCCCGATCGTGGCGCGCTTCGCCCGCGAGCATCCGCAGGTGGAAATCGAGGTGCGTTGCGACCTTTCCCGGCAGATCGAGGCCGATTTCGCTGCGGGCAAATCCGATATCGCCGTGATCACGCGCGACCATCTGAAACCCGTTGGCGAATTGCTGCGCGCCGACCCGATGATCTGGGTCGCTGCGCGCGGGCACCGGCCGGAACTGGAATCGCCGCTGCCGCTCGCCCTCTTCTCCGAAACCTGCCGCATGCGGCCGCGCATCCTCGCTGCGCTGGACCGCGCCCAGCTGCACCACCGGATTGCTTACGTCTCGTCGCATACGGCAGGGGTCGTCTCGGCTGTCGAGAGCGGTTTCTGCATCACGGCGCTGGAGGAAAGCACGGTCCCTGCGACGCTTCGCCGGCTCGGCAAGGACGCCGGCCTCCCTGACCTGCCGAGCGCAGAGATCGCGCTGCTGATGCCGCTGCGCCCTTCTGCCGCCGCAGCGCGGCTCGCGGATGCTTTCCGCGAAGTGTTCCTGCTGCGGCAGGTTAAGGCCGCCTGACGCCTCCGCGACTGGTCTCTGGCGCGGCGCGGGAGCGGCTGTTAGAGCATTCCCAAGGCCGCGGCCTCACAAAGGAGCAGTTCAAGAATGACGCGCATTGTCATGGTGGGGTCGGGCTATGTGGGCCTGGTTTCCGGCGCCTGTTTCGCCGATTTTGGCCATGACGTGATTTGCGTCGACAAGGACGCGGGCAAAATCGCCCAGCTCGAGAGCGGCGTGATGCCGATCTTCGAGCCGGGCCTCGCCGAACTTGTCGCCAAGAATGTCAAGGGAGGCCGTCTCGCGTTCACGACGGACCTGAAGGCGGCCATACCCGGCGCGGAAGCCATCTTCATCGCGGTCGGCACGCCCTCCCGCCGCGGCGACGGCCATGCAGACCTCAGTTACGTCTATGCCGCCGCCTCCGAAATCGCAGCCGCGTTGACCGGCTATGCCGTGATCGTCACCAAATCGACGGTTCCGGTCGGCACAGGCGACGAGGTGGCGCGCATCATCCGCGAGAAGCGGCCGGATGCCGCCTTCTCCGTGGTCTCCAACCCCGAGTTTCTGCGCGAGGGCGCCGCGATCAATGATTTCAAGCGCCCGGACCGGATCGTCGTCGGCGCTGATGATGAGCGGGCGCGCGATCTTATGCGCGAGATCTATCGTCCGCTTTACCTCAACCAGGCGCCGTTGCTCTTCACGGATCGCCGGACATCAGAGTTGATCAAATATGCGGGCAATGCCTTTCTCGCCATGAAGATCACCTTCATCAACGAGATGGCGGATCTGTGCGAGGCGGTCGGCGCCGATGTCCAGCAGGTGGCGCGCGGTATCGGGCTCGACAACCGGATCGGAACCAAGTTCCTGCACAGCGGCCCAGGCTATGGCGGCTCCTGCTTTCCGAAGGACACCCTGGCGCTGATCAAGACGGCGCAGGACCATGGCGCGCCGACCCGCATTATCGAGACTGTGGCAAGCGTGAACGGCCAGCGCAAACGCGCCATGGCGCGCCGCGTCATCAATGCCATGGGCGGCGAGGTGCGGGGCAAGCGGATCGCCATCCTCGGCCTCACCTTCAAGCCGAACACCGATGATATGCGCGACGCGCCCTCGCTCGTGATCATCCAGGGGCTGCAGGATCACGGCGCCAAGATCGTGGCTTTCGATCCCGAAGGCATGGAGCAGGCGCGCCAGATTCTCAGCAACGTGGAATATGCGCCCAATCCCGAGGCCTGCATCAGGGACGCGGACGCCCTGGTGATCGTCACCGAGTGGGAGGAGTTCCGCGGCCTCGACATGCGGCGGATCAAGGATCTGCTGCGGACGCCGGTCGTGATCGATCTCCGCAACATCTACGCGCCGGACGAGGTGCGCAAGCACGGCCTCAGTTACTTCAGCATCGGGCGGCGCTGAAGGTCGTCGATGGCGGGGATGACGCGGCCCAGCAGGGTTCGCAGCGCCTTCAGCGCCTTGTTGGCCCGCTTGAACTGCTTGGCATGGGCATAGCGCTGGTGCGCGATCAGGTAGGTCTAGGCCGCGCCGAAACGCTCCTCCAGAAAGCGCCAGTCGATCACGCCCGAAAGCTTAACCAGCGCGTGGCGCATGTCGATAATCTGATCCAGACGCGAGCGGAACAAATCCGCCGCTCCCGTCGCACAAACCTCTCTGGGACGCATCGAAGCACCTCCATCGCCGCAAAAACGACAATGGAATCACGCTTTTTCACCCATAGCAATTCGCCAGAAAACAAATGCTTCGAGCGTGAAAACCGGCGAACGCCTATCAGTCAAAATCTGAAAAGCATCAACGCTGTCAGAGGATTGCTTATTCTTCACGGACGGCTTTTGAGGATGCCGCGCTCCATCCGCATCTTCGCCAGTTCGGCTTTCAGCCGTGCAATCTCCATCTGGTCTGCATTCACCGGCTTGCCCTTGGCCTCCTTCCGGCCGCTGACAGGTTCCGCCTTCACCCAATCATCAATCGATTGCGCCGAAACGCCCAGGCCCCTCGCAACCGAGGACGGCGATTGACCGCCCCGAACCAGCCGAACCGCCTCCTGTTTGAACTCCAGCGTGTAGCGCGCCCGCACGATTCTCTTCATATCCGGTCCTCCAAAACTGATGATGCACATTCAGCCTTGGGAGACGTTCTTCAGCGGCAAGGTCAGAATAGTCCGGGAGCCTCATTCTGTCTGTCGGGTTGGAGCAGGCGAAGTGCAGGCTGAGATGATCAGCGCCAGGAGATCCTCCTCGACCACAGTTGCGCGCTCCTCCGGCCGCCAGAGATCGCTGCCGGAGCCCTCGGCGCGGAGCGCGCTGAAGCCGTGAACGCTCGCCCAGGCAAGGGTAAGCCGCGCGCGCCGGGCACGGGCATCGTGATCGGGCGCAGCAGCGACCAGCGCCTCCGAGAGGAGGGCGAACGGCCGTTCCGCTGCCTCGCACCAGTCGCGATTGGTGCGGTCGATCAGATTGGCGCGACACTTGAGCCGAAAATGTGCCGGCCAGCTGCGTGCAAAGACGATATAGCCGCGGCCAGTGGCGGCAAGCCGCGCCTCGGGCGCGGATCCTCCTGGCAAAGCGCCGAGCGCCGCCAGCATGGCCTCGGCCAGTCGTGTCTCGCCCTCCGTTGCGAAGGCGGTGAGCAGCCCGCGCTTGTCGCCGAAATGCGGCGCGGCGGCCGCATGCGAGACGCCGGCCCGGCGCGCACATTCACGCAGCGTCACAGCCTCCGGCCCCTCCTCGATCACGATTTCAGCCACCGCATCAAGCAGAGCGCGTCGCAGCGCCCCATGGTGGTGGCGGCCCTTCACCTTAGCCGTCACGGTCATGCCGGCATACTGGCCGCGAAGGAGAAACTTGACAATGGCCAGAAGGGCATGGAAAAAACTTACCGTTGGAAAGTTATGGCGTTGCGCACGTCCATCGAAGCCCCGTTCTCTGTCGCAGGGGCCGCTTTGTACGGGCCGTCCCGGCCAAGTTCACTGGTCTGGGGCAACTCCGCTTGGCGAAGGCGGTCCCCAGTGCTTCTCCGACAAACCGCGACGCGCAACCTCAATCCCCTTCGAAAGGGCCTTTCCGATGCCTGCCAGCCTCAATCGCGCCATAGCCTACGCGGTCGTTCTCGCCGGGTTCCTCGCACTTGCCTATGGCCTGACGACACTCTTGGCCGTCCTGAATTTCTTCAGCCTCGAAAGCGCCCCGGCTGCCGAGGTCCTTTCCCTGCTGAAAAACCGCGGGGGAACCGTGCAGGCGGCGCTGGTATCGGCGCTGATCGGTTACCTGCTTGCGGTCCCCATGATGCTGATCATCACCCAGGCCGCTTTCTCCGACCACGCCGATCAGAGGATCGGCCGCCACATTGCCTTCGGCCTTGTCTGGGCCTCGCTGCCCCTTCGGCCCCTGTGGTGGGGTGCCTACCTGACGCTCATTCCATTGCTGCTCGCCGCGCATGCGCCCGGGGCGGATGCAACGATGGGCACCGCCACATTCGCGAGCTATCGAATGATTGGTGCCGTCCTGAACACCGCGACCGAGGACGTCGCGGTCAATGTTCTCGGCGGAGGCTGGTTCGTTCTGGTCGGTCTCGTCATCTCCCGGACACGCAACCTCCCCCGTCCGCTCGGATGGATCGGGGTGGTGATCGGCATTCTCTATCTGGTGTCCTCGGGTGAACTCTTTGGTTTCAGCTTCGGGAACAGCGGGGAGATCATTCCGCTCATTGCCGGCGTTGCGGGGCCGTTCTGGCTCGGTGCGGCCGGGTTCCTCGCCGTGCGCAAGATCTTCTAGCAGGCTGCTGAAAAAGTCCAAAACGACAGGTCCAAACCGGAAACATAACGGATTCGAACGGGGTTCAAACCGGAATCGCGGTGTGTCAAAAATGTGTTTTTCAGCAGCCTGCTAGAGCGGATTCCGATCTGATTGAATCAGGCCCTCCGCTCTCATTCCTTGTTATTTCACGCATTTTCTTCGACCAACCGGTATCCACTTGGCCGGAAAATGCTCTGGCCTGGATGTTTCCAGCCCGGGATCATGCCCGGCCCGGCCCGGCAGCGATGGCCGCAAACGGCGGTCACTCTCCCCCTGCCCGGGTGCAAGATCCGGACCGGCTTTGCGTTGCCTCAACGTGTGGGTGGAATCGCGCCGCACGAACCAGCGATGACCTTCACCGGCTCGCTTTTTCGGACAAGGTGCAGCTCCCCCTTGCAGCCAGCATGATAGTTTGATATCAAACCATAATTGGTTTGATGTCAAAACAAAGGAGATACAGATGGTTTCTCGCCGCAATCTCATTCTGGGAATTGGCGGAACGCTGGCCTTGGTCGGCGCCGGAGCGGCATGGCGCGTCACACAGGTTCCAAAGCGGGCCTATGAGCCATGGAAAACAGTGGACGGGTCAAATCTCGATCCCCGGCTCGATGCCTTCCGGCACGCCATCCTGGCGCCCAACCCGCATAACCTGCAGCCCTGGAGGATCAGGCTCATCGGCACGGATCAGGCCGAACTGACCTGCGATCTGGAGCGGCGCCTGCCGCAGACGGATCCTTTCGATCGGCAGATCGTGATCGGATTCGGCTGCTTCATCGAGCTTGCGGCCGTCGCCGCGTCGCGCCGGGGCATGCGCATGGAGGTTGAGGCCTTTCCGGACGGGGCGGGCGAACCTCGGCTCGATTCCCGCCCGGTTGCGCGCCTGCGCTTTGTTTCGCAACCGGGGCTGGTCGCCGATCCGCTTGCGGCGGTCATCCGCGACCGGCGTTCGGCCAAGGTGCCTTATGATCTGACGCGACCGGTCACGGCAGGGAATCTCGTGACTTTGGGTGGCTCTGCCTCTTCTCTCGTTCGTTTCGATCATGCCAGGAGCGAGAACGAAGTCCGGGCCCTGCGCGACCTCGTCACGGCTGCGTTCGCGCTGGAGTTCAACACCCCTCTGGCGTTGGGCGAGAGCATCGATGTGCTGCGGGTTGGCTCGCGGGAGATTGACGCCAATCCCGATGGAATCTCGCTGTCCGGACCGCTCTTCGAAACGCTGAGCCTGCTGGGAGCCGACAGGGTCCGCGAGGAGGCGCGCAATCCCCAATCGAGCAGCACGAAGAACCAGGTCGAGAAATATCGCCAGCTTTTCGAGGCAACGCCCGGCTTTGTCTGGCTGACCGGGCTCGGCAACAGCCGGAGCCACCAACTCGCGGCGGGACGCAGTTATGTCCGGCTCAATCTTCTGGCGACGCAGCTCGGCCTTGGCCTGCACCCAGTCAGCCAGGCCTTGCAGGAATATCCGGAAATGGCCGCTTTATTCGCCGAGGCACGCCGCCTCTGTCGTGTGGGGCCGGATGAAACGCTTCAGATGCTCGCGCGGCTCGGCTATGCCAACCCAGTTCCGCCAACCCCGCGCTGGCCTTTGGAGGAAAAGCTGATCCGCGCATGAAGACGTCAGAGATCTTCAACTTTTTCACCGAGATCGGCATCATCGCGCAATTGTCTCAGACGCAGTTCGAGCGTCTGATGCCTTCGGGCATGACAATCGCGCAATTTACGGTCCTCAATCATAGCGTGCGGGTCGGCGACGGGAAATCCCCGGCCCGGCTTGCGCGCGCCTTCCAGGTGACGAAGGGGACGATGACCAGCACCCTCCACCGGCTGGAGCAGAAGGGTCTTGTCGCCATTCAAGCCGATCCGGCGGATGGCCGCTCGAAGATCGTGCGGATCACCGAAACAGGCCGTGCGATGCGGGAATCCTGCGTCGCGGCCACGCAGCCCTGGGCCGAGCGCATCCGGGTCATGCCCGAGGCGGGCGATATGGCGGCGCTGCTTCCCCGGCTTGCAGCCTTGCGCGCCGTTCTCGACGCGGATCGGAACTGATCGTGTCTGATGGCGCGGCGCCGCAGGGTTCATGCTGTGTCACGCGACGTGGAAACGGCCGCCCTCAGGCGGCCTCCTCCCACTCGCCGTTGCCGTGAGCCCCATCGGCGGGCTGCAATCCGTCGAGATAGAGCATTTTCCGAAGAAGTGGATACCGGTTCTTCGAAAGAAAATGCGGTAAATCAAGAGCTTAGAGCGGCCGATCTGATTCAGTCAGATCGGCAACCGCTCTAGTCCGCCGCCTGCCCGTTCAGTGGGTCAGTTCGTGCAGGAGCGTCGCGTAGAGACGCTCGGTCGCCGACGAGGTTCCGGACCCGACGAAGCGTGTGCGGCCCGGCATGTGGATCGCCTCCACATCCGGGCCGGACCGCAGGGCGTGGGGCGTATCCAGCGGAAGAAACGCAACGTCGCCCGCTTGAAGTTCACGCGCCACCCCATTGCCGCGCAGATCGATCCGGCAACGTCCTTCGAGCACGGCATGGAGGGCCGCAAGCCGCCCTCCCGGCAGAGCCAGACCCCACGGAGCGGTCAGTTGGCTTTCGCAGAAGAACCAGCCCTCAAAGTCGAGGTCGCTCAGGATCGCGTCCGGATCGGCCAATATGAGACTCCAGGATAAGAAACTTGGACCAAACAGCATCGATCATACGACATCAAGAGGGGTGTTCGCGAGACTGAGCTGACCTTGAACAATCGCCGCACCCTTCTGAAGAGAATCCTGGCCGCTGTTGCGGCCCTGTTGCTGCCCGGCAGGCTGTCGGCCTCGGACACATTGGCCCCAACCCCTTTCCTGACCGCCGGACCATTCTATCCGCGAGATCCGTCCGGTCTTCCGTTTCTGCCGGCGCGCACCACGCTTCCCGAACTCTTGACAAACGACCTGACCCGCACCCGGCCAGAAGGGCGCGCCGAAGGCAGGCACATTCTGATCTCAGGCCGCGTGATGGATGTGGTGGGCAGGCCTCTTGCCGGTGCGGTCGTGGAGATCTGGTCGGTCAACGCCAGGAATATCTACCTTGTCGAAGACGGGGGCGCCTCCGACCCCGGTTTTGCCGGCTTTGGCGTGACCGCAACGGATGCCGAAGGGCGCTACAGCTTCAGAACCATTCGTCCCGGCGGATATGACTGCTATTTCGGGCTGATCCGCCGGACCGCGCATATTCATGTTCTGGTGAAGGTCGCAGGGGCCGAGGCGTTCACCACGGAGATGTGGTTCGCCGATGAACCGCGCAACAGCATCGACTGCTTTTTCCGGCGGGTTACCGATCCCGGTCTGCAGGCCCGGATGGCTGTCATCCTGAACAGGAGCGGTGGGTTTGATCAGGCGTAGTTCGATCTTGTTCTGGCGCCGCGATATGCCGGGAGGGTGGGCTGATGAGGATCGCTGTTATTGGAGCAAGCGGGATGACGGGACGACAGGTGCTTCGGTTGGCAAAGCTTCGCGGCATGTCCGCCATTGCAGTCGTTCGCGACGCGGGCCGTTTTGGAGCGTCCGCGGATTCCGTGGTCGAAGTATCGGATTTCGGGTCAGCGTCAGAACTCCTGCGCGCCGTGGCCGGAGCGGACGCCATCCTCGTGACGATCGGGATCAATCGAAAGACCCGTTCCCCCTGGGCCCCGCTGGTTTCGCCGCCCGACACCTGCTCGCGGACGATGGCAGCACTGGTCGAGGCGATGAAGCATCCTGATGCTCCGAAACGGATTGTCTACACGAGCGCCTTCGGAGCGGGCGAGCAGTGGAACAGGCTTCCCCTCTGGATCCGGGCGCTGATCGCAAGTTCGAACATCCGGATCGGATATCGCGACCACACGGCGGCGGAAGCCCGGTTGCAGGCATCCGGGCTCGATTGGACGATCCTGCGCCCCACATCCATGAGCGACGAAGCCGGACAGGATTGGGCGGAGGCTGGACCCGAAACCAGTGTTCTTCGCAAGATACCGCGGGCGGCTGTCGCGGCCGCACTGCTGGATATGCTGGACCGTCCGGCCAAACACCGCACCATCCCGATCACTGGGGCCTGAATGCGAGGCTTGCCCAGGATGGTGACGCCCTGGCTGACAGCATCAGCATCCGGGTTAAGCAGAGAAGGACAAGGCCCCTCCCGCCAGAGCGGGAGAGGCCTTGCAGGAGCCGGCCGGACTGCCACCACGAGGTGTAGCAGACGGCCTCGCCCCGGCCGAGAGCTGCGCGGGCGCGGGTGATGAAGGCGAGGTCTTCGCACTACTCCGAGCCGTCGGCCGGGCCGAAGAAGCACCCGGTCGTCGGCGGAAGGGTCCGCGAGCGGACCGCATGTTCCAGCGCGTCGAGATCGGCCGCGTCGAGCTGGAGGTTCACGCTGTTGAAGTCCTCGGCCGTGCCGCCCTTGGCGCGGTAGAGATGCTCCATCCAGCCATGGAGGCTCGGATGCTTGCGCCAGTAGGCGAGCTCCCGGCTCGCGCCCGGTTCGAAATCGCCCGGCGACGCCATGCGGCGGCGGGGAGATCTGCGGCTTCCGTCAAGCCGACCGCGGCCCAGTCCGCATCGCCCTGGATGTCGACGGACAACCGTGGCAGGTCGCGGAGGAACAAGTTGATGGCGGTACCGCCTTTCAGCGCGAAGTCGGGTTCTTCGGCCACGAAGGGAGAACCTCGACGAGGAGCGCGACCTGGGCGGCGTAGCGATCAGACAGCGCCACCGAGATCCTCCGGCACCGTGATCAGATAGGTTGGGTCCAGCTTACCGCCCTTCACGAGCATGCGCTTGCCGCTGCCGAGCGGAACGCGGGAGCGGTCGAGATGGGTAAGCCATGGTGGGCGATGACGGTCGGCGAACTAGAAGAAGAGCCGTTTGACCTTCACGCTCCGGCAGTCTTCCAGCAGCTTTTGGAGACGGCGGGGGCTCAAGGTTCGCAAGCCCTCGGCGATCATATCCACATTGTGAAAGGTTTCGCGTGTGGGAAGCTCGTCGAGAAGCTCCAGGAAGGCTCGTTCCGGGGTCGAGACTGTCAGCGGCCATTCCGCATGCGTGAAGTGCTCACGCAACGCGCCGGTCTGAAGGAGATCAACGCGCTGGCCGCTGTTCTCGGCGATGTCGAAGGCGAGGCTTGTGAGCCCCTTCGAAACGGGGTCTGACCGGAAGAGCGTCTCGGTCTTGTGGAAGACGAACCGCGCCTCGACAGCCAGCCATGCCGGAGGATTGGTCCGCCCATGGAGGTGAACGATCTGCGGTCCAGATCGGACATAATGGCCGTAGCCTTCAAGTTCCAGGGCAGTCCGTCCGCCTACGATCACGGTATGACCGAGAAGCGTCTGAAGCGAGATGACGGCCTTTTCCCAGGTCAGCTGGCCTCGTGGGCGCTTGTAGGTTCCGCGGGTTGGCTGGACGAGCCAGCCGGCATCGACATACTGGCTCCGCAAGCTCGTGGAATAGCCATGGCGCTCCATCCAGGCGGCGTCGACGAGGAGCCCTTCGGGAAGGGTTTTTTCCAGAAAGTTCAGCTTGCCCGCTCTTCGCTCAGTCATGCTTAGCAAAGCATCTCAGCCTCAAACCGGCGGCAAGGTTTGCGTTGTGATCGAAAAGCGAAGCACTGCTGTGTCAATGGGGCTCCCTATAAACCTACTCCGTGTTCCCGGCCTGGGAGAGACCCTCCCCGAGCCTCTCGACAAGGCGTGCGTCCTTCACCGCCGGAGCGCGCGCCGCGGAGTGCTTCAGTCAAACGGAGAGCATGTCCCGGACAGGCCCGGGCCACCCATGTCCGGCGGTGCGCGAGCGGCAAGCGCGACACAGACCGCGGATCTGAGCGCCCCCAAAGTGCCCCCAGAACGAAAAAAGCCCCGATCCAGAGATCGGGGCTTTTATCTAAATTACTGTTTTAGCAGCGACTTTTTGGTTGCGGGGGCCAGATTTGAACTGACGACCTTCAGGTTATGAGCCTGACGAGCTACCGGGCTGCTCCACCCCGCGTCACTAAGAACCGCGCTTGTATGCGCCGCTGTTCGCAAACGCAACAACTTTCATAACAGTTTGATGTCATTCGGATTTCGGCGTCGGCATCGTTCAGGTGCGATTCGAGAACGCGCGCTTACCGGATTGGCAGCGTTTTTCGTCGCGCGCATTCGACGGCGGAACACGGCGCGAACATCCGTTCGAGGCACGGAAGGCGACGGACACAGTGCGGACACGGAACGATGGGCTCGGGCCGAAAGCCAGCCCCACGATCTTCGCACCGTTGGCTTTTCGCCCGGTTTGCACCCGTTCCCACCATTCATCGGGAGAGCCGCCGAGAGCATCTTGCTGACCGGAAATGACCGCGGCTCAGTGCTGCGGAAAGGGTCGAAGGTATGAAGGCGCATCTCACCGAACGCAGCGTGAAAGGGCTTCAACCGAAGCAGAAGAACATCATCGTCTATGACGAGGAGGTTGTCGGCTTCGGTGTCCGGATCACCAGCGGCGGCACGCGCGCCTTCATTCTCACCTATCGGATCGAGGCTCGGGAACGCCGCCTCACCATCGGCGCGTGGCCAGATTGGTCGGTCACTGCCGCCCGGGAAGAGGCCAAGCGACTCAAGCGCGAGATCGATCAGGGCCGCGATCCGATGGCCGAACGGGACGAGGCCCGAGAGTCGCCGAACGTGCGGCAACTTATCGACCGCTATCTCGAAGAACACGCCGCCAAGCTCGCAAAGCGGAACCGGGACGATCAGGCGTCGATGCTGCGCAAGCTGGTCGAACCCGCCTGGGGACCACGCAAGGCGGCGGAGATCCAGCCCGATGATGTTGATCGGCTTCTGCGCCAGATCGCCGGTGGCACCCCGGGAAAGCGAGGCCGCAAGCCCACGCCTGTGCGGGCGAACCGCCTTGGCGAAATCCTGCGCAAGATGTTCAACCTCGCGATCCGCTGGCGCATTCGCGCTGACAATCCCGCCGCAGGCTTCGCCCGGAATGCTGAAGCGCCCCGGGACCGCTATCTCTCAACCGAGGAAATCGGGCGGCTGTCCGCTGCGCTCGATGCCCATCCGAACCGGCGTGCCGCCGATGCAGTGCGGCTGATCCTACTAACCGGTGCGCGGCGCGGCGAAGTGCTGAACGCGCGCTGGGATCAATTCGATCTCGAAGCCGCTGTCTGGATCAAGCCCGCCGCCACCACGAAGCAGCGCCGCCTGCATCGGGCGCCAATCAGCGCTTCAGCCGCCGCGCTGCTGCGAACGATCCGGCTGCGCGTGCCCGAAGGTTGCGAATGGGTGTTTCCGGGCGAGGCCGAAGGCAAGCCGCTTCAGGACATCAAGCGGTTCTGGGGAGATGTCCGGACGAAGGCCGAACTGCCTGCCGTTCGCATCCATGATCTGCGCCATACCTTCGCGTCGCTGCTTGTTTCGGGCGGCATGACGCTGCCGATGATCGGTAAGCTGCTCGGCCACACGCAGGTTCAGACCACACAGCGCTACGCCCACCTGCTCGACGATCCCCTTCGCGCCGGGCTTGAACAGGTTGGCGATATGTTGCGGGCGAAGTCGAGGCTGGTTCAAGCTGAAGCTGAAGCTGCAGCATAAGATGCGTTTTTGCGCGGATTGTTACAAAGAAAGCGCCTTATGAATTGCACATGAGATCTTTCTATCTGAAAGATAAGAGACAATACTATGTTTGTCGGATTCATTATTGATAACATCATCAACATTTTCGATTCCCTCAAATCCGATCGTCTCCTTTTGCAACGTTCTTCCGAGCGTTACAAAGTCTTGTCTGTGCGCTCCGTTTAGCCATTTCTGAATTGGAGGTTTCGGAAATTCACGTTTTTTTCCAACGTAGTTGGAGACGATGCGGACTGCCAAGGGCGAGCCAAGCGTGACGAATAGCGGCACGATCCTATCGGCCGCAGCCTGTTCAGCGAGGAGCTCGTAAGATATTACAGTTCCCAGAGAATGCGCCACAACGACTATTGACGAGGCGTCGTCGAACATTTTTCCCCTTACTATATCTTTTATCCTATTTTGAACCCCTCTCCTCTCAATGTAAACAGCAGCCTGCCGCAAAAATAGGCGCGCAAGATACTTACCCCTCGTCGGTAGAATATTTTCGAGCGCGCGCGAAATTGCGATCACCCAGGCTTCATGCGGCACGCCAGCTTCGACCACCGAGATGTTGATGCCCTCCTCATTTGCGGCCACGACAATGTCTTGCTGCGAGATGCCCGAGGCGGCGGCATACTCTTGCAACAAGTCAAACTCGACCTGTGAAACCCTTGAACCCGTGCCGGCGGCAACAGCACCTTCCGCCTTCGAACTTAGTTTCGCGAGCTCATCCGCATAATAAGCGTTCGTAACTCTCATCTTCGCCAGCGGATCGAGGCCGTTCTGCCGCCAAGCTTCCCGCAAAGTTTTCATCCAAACATCTTCGACCTCTGCAGCAGAATTGTTCTCATTGTTAATGCCGTGCACCAAAACAAGTCGCATGATTGAGGCTCCATAGGGCTATAAGAGGTCCAATTGGCGCAGAAGCCTAATCGCATCATCGATCGCATCCCGCCCGGTCAAGGTCGCGATCGGAGATTTGGTCAAGCTATTTGTTAGGCCGGCGAACTCTCGCAAAATCGAGTGCCCTTGCGTCGCCAGCCGAGACCATCCCGCTCGGACTAGAGGCGCAGCACCAGCAACCCGACCCACACCCTCCGGAGTGGATCGCCAAAGATAGCTTGGCCCGTTGGCAGACGCACGCTTCTTGTCTTCGGCTGCGGCAGCATAGGAAAGCTCCCATCCATCGTGTTCCATCGAGCGGCGAATTTGGCCACCAGATAGGAGCGCGATATCGAATGGAATTCCTTGAGCATGCTGGACGTAGAAGTGACATAGCCGCGAGACGCTGTCCAAATCACCAACTAGATCATACAAATATGAGCAGATAATGCCGATCATTGGATTGATGTGCTTTTCGTCACGCAAGCTGTCGGCGATGGATGTTGCGTCGGCGCTGACGAGTCTGCCCTGGGTTAACGCAATCAGTGCGTGCCAAGCTGTGATAGTCTTTTTAGAATACAGATGAGAAATATAATCTGGCGACCACGAAAGCTGTATGCATCCTCCTTCAGCTTCACCCGTATCGTCAGCCAAATGAATAGTGGAAATCAGGTTCTCGAAAACAGGGACTATTGTAAAGAATTCAGCTCCTTCCAATTCCCATCTCGTGCTCCAGGAAATCGTGAGAATTGACCCCGGACGGCGCCCCATATACGGGACTGCCTTATCAAGGTCAGAGCGCAGAATCGGGTACCATATCGCAGGCTTGTCGGGATCTGAAATTGGGCCGGTAAAGAACGCCGTCGGTGCTTCGTTTATGATGATGCCCCATGATGCCCGAAGGCCTTCGCGATGAATGAGTGCTGTTAGGCGTCCGTTCCAGTGAAAAGCTTCAGCTTTCAATCGGTCAATTTGAGAATCGTCTAACAGAGGCGGAGCTGGAAGCCCTACTGTTCTTGCGCGCTCCTCAAAGGAGGTCGTGTTATGCGAAAGTCGTTCGGTCTCCCCATTGGAAGGTGGGTCGCCCGATACAAGCGGCTCAAGGCTGTCATCATCGCCTCCTGGAGTACCCGGCTCAGGCTTCCCTTGGCCTCGGGCAAACGTTGAATAAACATCGTCTCCTTGCGGAAATCCTGGTTCTACACGGGGTTCTTGGTCTACCCTATGGTCGGCGCCGCGTTCAAGAACAGCATCAGGCAAGTTCCAATAGAGGGTTTGGGTAGTGACGTTGGGAAGAACCCCGTTCGCCAATCTAAATGCTCGCTTGTCCACTCCATTGAGGAAATTCAACAGAACTGATGTAAAAAGGCAAAAATCCGCATCCTCTTTGTTTCCTCTAAAGAAAAACGATGGATTATTTGGCAAAGTAGAAAAAATGTTATCAACAAATACTCTTTCACGCGGCCCTGGCGCATCGAAGAGAACGGGCACTGTGCCGCTCTGGAAATGCCGCGCCTCAAGGCAAGCATCCGCGATCATCGATATTTGCTTCGGCCGATAGGTTGATATGCTCGCGCGAAGCGTGTCCCGCGATATGCGACCGGAGTTGACATTTGGGCCGTCACTCAAAATCCAAACTTGATCGGGTGAATTTAGGAATCCATGCCCAGCAAAGTAAACAACAATCCTAAAAATAGACTCTTCCAATAACGGGGATAAATGGCCTGCAATGCGCTTCGCCGTTACAGGTTCTTCCTTGTCCGTAACAATTTCTACATCCGAGTAATTTTGACTATTGGCCCAATCTGCCATCTGATCGATGCTGTTGTAAACACCCGGCAGTGGGGCCATGCCAGAGGGGTTTGCCACGCCTATCCCGACAAAAACTTGCCTTCGACGTCGCATCGCATGCCTCCTCCACCAAACCCGCCACTACATGATTTTTTCAACGAGGTATACTCGGCGCTAACATAGCGCAAATCAGGTTTTTTTGGTCAACCCGAATTCATCTCCCTCCAGATCGCCGACACCTTCCGCCGCACCGTCCGTTCGTCTGGAGGCGGGAAATCCTCCCGGCCCGCGAACCAATCCATCATATCGCGCACCAGTTCGCCCTGGCTGACCGGCATGCCATGATTGTGCACGCGCCGGGCGATGGCGCCTGCGAAGGCATCCCAATCATGCTTGGGCGGGGCGCCCGGCCCTGCGGCGCGCTTGGCTTGGGTTGATGCCCTTACGCCGCTCTCGACCGCACCCGCGTCGAACAATCCCCAGGCGCGCTCGCAACGCTCGAACTCCTTGCGCAGGATGATCACGTCGGCGGAGGTGACGGCGACACCATCGACCGGGCGCGCAATCCACTCCCACTCCGTCTTCTTCGAACGGCGGAAGCGCCGCACCAGCGCCGGCTTGCGCGATGCGCCGTCACGCCGGAACAAAGCGACCACGTCCGCGCCGTCGATCTCCACGATCCCGGAGGCGATCTGCTTGTCGGCCGTCTCGACGGTCGGCAGCACGGCCGAAAGTGCTATCTCGCCGTCGATCGCCCAGCCCGCGATGTCGAGGGCGGGAACCTGCCAGCGGATCGCGGTGTCGGTAACGGTCAGGAATGAACGGGGCGGTGCTGGCATCGGATCGAACTCGTCAGGGTTCATGGTCATCATTTACTGTTGGAATTCCTCAGCGCTCGCGGCTGCGTCGATAGAGCGTCACCACGGCTTTGATGTCGCCGCGAAGATCGGGCGGCAGGCGTCCGGCTTCGCAGAAGAGATCGTCGAGCTTCACTTCAAGGATGGCCGCAACGCGCTCGACGAGATCGTCGCGCGGCGGGTTTTCCTGTTCGCGCTCGACGCGGCTCCAATAGGCGGGCGAGACGCCGAGACGCTCGGCGAACTCGTTCAGGCCGAAGCCCTTGTCGTTGCGATGAAAGCGGACGGTTTGACCGAAGGCCATCAGATCGCACTCCCGGTTTCGAAGCGCCGGCCGATGAAGCCGCCCTTCGCCAACCGCACCGACATGAAGGCGGCGGTCACGCCGAAGGCCTCGGCGAGGTCATCGACCAGCAGGCCAAGCGCGCCCTCGCTCGGATCGAGATCGACGAAGGGAACGGAGCGGCCATCCGGTGCTGCGCGCCAGCGGAACGGCAGATCAAGGGCGCTGGCATGCTTCGGCAGCACGCGCGCGAGCTTGTCGGCCGGAACCAGAAACGTGCCCATGAACTCGTCGGCCCGCCATTCGACCCAATCGATCGGTGCCCCGGGCCTGGCGATGGCGGGCGCCACCGAGGTTCGGAACGTCCGCCGGATATTGCCGCCCATCGCCGTCGGCATGTCGAAGATGGCGTGCGCAAACTCGTGCGCGGCGGTTGAACGGATCACCTCCGGCTGATGAGCCAGCAGGCTGGCGTTGACGCTGATCATCACCGTGTCGGGCAGTTCGGGGTCGTTCTCGCAAACGCCGAGCGCCTCGTGGCCGTTCTCGTCGTGGATCGGTCGATCAAGGCCCCAGGACAGGGTGATCGGCTTGCCGTTGACGACAAGGCGCGCCGTCTTCGCGATCAGCGCCGCGACATCGACCGGCCTTGGCTGAATGCCGAACAGGCGACTGCGGATATCGCTGGCGATACTCGCGATCTTCTGGGCGCTCAAGCGATGGGGATCGCCCGCAGCCGTGCTTGGATATGCGATGGCCAGAACCATCTCCGCCTCCTTTCATAACCCGATTGGTCAACAGTCAGTTCTTGATATGTTCTTTCTGCTCCGGAGTCGAGTCGATTTTTCGGCGGTGGCGCTCTTGCGTTGTGGATTGACGGCAAGGTCTCCGCAACCGCCGACTGTGGACTGAAGCAGCCAAAACACGCTTACTCTTGTTTGTGCCCGTGTTTCCGCCCGTATTCGGCCCGTCTTTGTACCCGAGCCCTATTGTTTCCGCCCCGTTTGCGCCCGTTTCAACCCTGCCTGACGCGGGCCCGCCGTGGTCCCTTTGCGGTCATCGGAACCGCAAGGACACAAGGAAACGGGCATGGACGATCAAGTTAACGCGCAACGAAACGGAGCCGCTTCTGTCGAACTGATGCAAGGCTGGATGGGGCGGCGCGAGGTCGCCGAAGCGCTCGGAATCTCGACCGCAACCTTGCAACGCTGGCAGACCCGGCGGATCGGCCCTCCTCAAGTCCGGATCGGCCGCCGCGTCTTCTATCGCGCAGATGCCTTCCGCGAATGGATGATCTCCCAGGAACGCGGGCCGGTGGTTTCGAAGCGCACAGGGTTCGCCCGATGATCGCGCCCTTGGATGTTGCCGAGCGGCTGGAAGCCCGCGCGCTCGCCGCCAATGCCGTCCGCTCCGCCTTCTATGAGCGCTTCGGCGAACACCCTTCCGCGGAAGATCGCCTGTGGCAGATCGATCCGATCGCCCGGCTGGATTTTGTCGGCGATGTCGAACTGAAACTCGGCGTGGCGTTCCGCGACGAGGATGTCGAATTCCTCGAAACCCCGTCCGACCTGATCGAACGCGGCGCCGAGATCCTGATCCGTGGGGGCGTGCGATGAGCAACCCCTTCGAACGGCATGGCATCGGCCATCTCTCCGCCTCGTCCCTCAATCTCTGGGCGGCGGAACCCGCGCTCTGGATCATGGAACGGCTGCTGGGACGGCGCTCGCCCTCGGGCATTCCCGCCGCACGCGGCAAGGCGGTCGAGGCCGGCGTCAATATCGGCCTGCACGATCCGGCGCTTCCCGTTGAGGCCTGCATCGCGGAAGCGGAAAGCGCCTTTGATCGAGAAACCGCGCTCAATCCCGATCCGCGCCGCGACGAGGAACGCAAGAAACTGCCGGGCTATGTGCGCGGCGCACTCGCCGAGCTTCGGCAATATGGCCTGCCCGATGCCGACGGCTATCAGGGCAAGGTCGAAATCCGCCTCGATGATATCGCCGTTCCGGTGATCGGCTTCGTCGATTGGCGGTTCTCGGCCCATGGCCTGATCGTCGATCTCAAGACCACCGAACGATTGCCATCTGCGATCGGAGCAAGCCACGGCCGGCAAGGCGCGGTCTATGCCACCGCCCACGGCAATTTCGGGATGCGCTTTGCCTACGCCAAGCCCGCTCCGGCCAAGGGCGGGGCTGGCCAAGTCCAGGTTCTCGAAATGTCAGGCGATGACGTGCGCGCCCATCTGGTGGCGCTTCGGCTGATCGCCCTCTCGCTCGGGCGCTTCCTCGCCCTCTCCCATGACGCCCGCGAGCTCGCGGGTCTCATCGTCCCGGACTTCGACAGTTTCTACTGGTCGGACCCCTCCGTTCGCGCGGCTGGCCGGGATGTCTTCGGGTTCTGAACCCCTCGTAACGCTCAACGCTCAACGCTCAAGGAGACGAACAATGGCACTCAATATCGGCGCTTCCGGCATCATCCGGCCCTACGTCAAATACAACGCCAAGTCGGACAAGTGGTTCATCCGCGCGGAGGGCGGCGGCGATCTGGAAATCGCTCGTCCCACCTTCCTGCTTGATCTCGCCAACATCCGCACCGGCTGGCTGCATTTCGCGGACGGGCAAGCGCCCCAACGCCTGATCGATCCGGCGCTCGATAAGGTCGCCCCGAAGCCGGATGAAACCTTCAAGCGCGGCTTCGTCGTGATGGCCTTCTCGCCGAAGTTCTTCGGTGGGGCCGTCGAATTGGCCTCGGCCTCGATCCACGTCTCGAATGCGATCCGCGATGTCTATGCGGTGTTCGAGGAACAGTCCGGGCGGACGGAGAACCGCGGCAAGGTGCCGGTAATCGCCTGCACCGGCTCGGACGCCATGAAGGACAAGTACGGCACCAACTATCGCCCGAAGCTCGAACTGACGAAGTGGGTCGATCGCCCTGCGGAGTTTCCGGACGCCTCGCCCGTTGAAGAGAGCGAGGTCTGGAAAGGCAACGCTGCCGTTGCGTCCAAAACCGCGCCTGCCGGCCACTTGCCGCCGCCCGCCGCGAAGCCTGCGCCGCAGCCGGTCTACGAGACCGACTTCTGAACGCGCGTCGCCCGTGCCCCACGAACCGGCACGGGCGACCCTTCTGCACTTCACCAAACCCTCCAACACGTGGGCGATCACGCCATGCCTCTGCGCGCCTACTACAACGAGATCGATCCGTTCGCCGTCGCCGTTCTGAAGCGCCGGATCGCCGACGGATCGTTGCCGCCAGGGGACGTTGACGACCGTGACATCCGAACAGTTCAAGCTGCCGATCTTCGGGGATACGCCCAAGTCCATCTCTTCGCCGGGATCGGCGGCTTCGGCCTTGCCGTCCGCCTCGCAGGATGGCCCGACGACCGCCCGCTCTGGACCGGCGGCTACCCGTGCCAGCCGTTCTCGGTCGCAGGCGTCCGGCGCGGAATGTCGGATGATCGCTACCTCTGGCCGGAATGCGCTCGCCTCCTCGGGGCTCTCGAAGAAAGACCCGCTTGGTGCCTGTTCGAAAACGTTGATGGTCATCGCGATCTGGGGCTCGATCGAACGCTCTTTGATCTGGAAGCCCTGGGCTACGCCGGGCGGCCGTTTTGGATTCCGGCTTGCGCCGTTGGCGCGCCCCATGACCGCATGCGGGTCTGGATCGTCGCCAAAGGGCTGGACGACGCCGCAGGCGCACGATGCGCAGGGGCGGGGCGATCCGAAGCGGTGGCGGAGGTTTGGCGGGAAACATGGCGGGGCGAACCTGCCGGACGAGGTGGCGATGGCCGTATCGCCGTGGCCGACGCCGAGGGCGAACGAAAGCACCGGAGCGCAACCGCCGCCCGGACGGCAGGGAGGTCCGGCGCTGAAAACGCTCGCGCTGTCGGCGCCCTGGCCGACGCCCCGGGTCTGCTCGGGCGAGCGGTCGTCGGGGATGAACCGGACGGAGATGTATCGGGCGGGACCGGCGAACTGGCCGACGCCGGGGACGGACAGCTTTCGCAGCCGCAGCGGCGAGCGCAAAGACGAGATGGGGCTCGATCAACTGGCGCGGCGCTCGGGGGTGGCTCCGTGGTCAACGCCGACACAGAACGATTCCGCGAACCTGGGAGCGCCGAGCCAGTTCTGCCGGAACAGACAGGCGCTGAACGTGCAGGCCAAAGCGAACTGGTCAACGCCCCGCGCGACGGACGGAGCAAAGGGCGGGCCGAACCAGGCGTTTGGGGCGGGCGGTCAACCACTGCCTGCGCAAGCGGCGCAGACAGCGATCCGTG
This sequence comes from Methylocystis sp., assembly GCA_020252485.1. GTDB lineage: Bacteria > Pseudomonadota > Alphaproteobacteria > Rhizobiales > Beijerinckiaceae > JADCCX01. Next base: position 308,666 of record JADCCX010000002.1, on the reverse strand, counting down.
GGGACATGCCGTCTGGGTCGAATGCGCCGACGGAAAACTCCGGCGCACTGAACCCGGCTTGGGTTTGCTGGCTGATGGGATATCCGAACGGGTGGCTCGACTAAGGGCGCTCGGCAACGCGATCGTTCCGCAAGTCGCCGCGCAAATCCTTAGTGCCATCATCGCCTCCGAGGCCCGCCCATGAGCGAGGCCTCAACCATTCAGCCCGATCCCACAGCGATGCTCCGCCATGTCGAACTGGTGTTCGGCGGCGGCTTCGACGGTGCGCTCGATGGGCTCGTCGAACTGGCGTGGACCGATCCGGCGACCGGCTCGCTTCGCAACGCGCAGATGTTCGGCACAGATCAGCTCGAAGAACTGGTCGAGTGTGCCGCTGAACTGAACCGCACCGAGCGCTGCAACGTCTATGTCGGCGCCGCGCTCCGCAAACCCGGCACCGCGCTGGCGAAGCGCACGGCTGATTCCGATTTCCATTCCGCGCCCTTCGCCTGGGCAGATATCGACGATGATTGCGTCGAAGCGGCCATCAAAGCGGCGAAGGCGGCGGGCGTGCCGGCGACCATGACCGTTGTCACCGGTCGCCATCCCCACATGCGCGCGCAATTCTGGTGGCGGCTTGTAGACGCCGAACGGGATGGCGCGGCAATCAAGGCGCTTTGCTCCAGCATCGGCCTCGCGCTCGGCGGCGACAGCACCGTCTCGAACCCCGGCCGCGTGTTGCGGCTCGGCGGATCGATTGCCTGGCCGCTCAAGCCGGGCCGCGTTGAGGAAGCTACCGAAGTCCATATCCCCGAAGATGATCGCCCGCCGGCCTATTGGGCGTCGGCGCTCGCGCAGGCCTTCGCCGCGCCCGCGCCGCTCTTCCAGAATGCTCCGCCAGCTTCGGAGCCGTCTGCGCCCTCAATGGCGCCTCCGACGCCGAAGCCGCTCGAACTGCCAATAGGCAGTCTGTCGGTCGAGGCGACCTTGGCCGCGATCCAGCGCAACGACCACTGGCACCAGAACACCGTGCGGCTCGTCGGCAACTGGGTGGCGCGCGGGCTGTCAAATGCGGAGATCCTGTCCTTCGCGCCTGCCTTGACCATCGGTAGCGCTGCGGACGGGCGAAGCTACACGCCCGAGCAGACGCGCCTTCAACTCAACTCGATGATCACCGGCGCGCGGCGCAAGTGGAACCTGCCGAACCCGGTCGTCACGATCGATGACAAGCTTCCGCCACCGCCGATTGAGATCGAATGGGAGGATGGCGCAAGCGCCGCCATGATCCCGCGCCGCCGCTGGCTGGTCGGCTCCTTCGCGATCCGCGGCCATCTGACCGTGCTCGTGGCGCCGCCCGGTGCCGGCAAGTCTACGCTCGGCATTGCGCTAGCGGTGGCCGGCGTCACCGGCCGCGGCGAGATCGTCGGCGAAACCGTTCACGAGACCATCAAGGCGTGGGTCTGGAACAACGAGGACGACCGCAACGAACTGCGCCGCCGCCTGGCTGCGATCATGCAGCAATGGAACGTCGCGCCCGCTGATCTGTACGGCAAGCTCGGTCTCAACTCCGGCTCGGAGCGTCCGCTCGTCATCGCAAAGGCGACCAAGGACGGCGCTGTGGTGCGCCTGCCGGATATTGAAGCCATCATCGAGCGCGTTCGGCTAGAGGGCATCGGCCTCCTGATCGTCGATCCCTTCGTGGAAACCCACGAGGTCGATGAAAACAACAACGCCCAGATCAAAGCCGTCGCGGCCATGTGGCGCGAAGTGGCCCGGCGCGGCGATTGCGCGGTCGTTATTGTCCACCACACCGGCAAGCCGCCGTCGGCTTCGCCCGATGCCTGGACGGGCTCGCTGTCGGCCTCGCGTGGCGCGTCGTCGCTCGGCGGTGTCGCTCGCATCATGCGGACGCTCTTCGCCATGTCGCAGAGCGACGCCGACAAGTTCGGGCTTGATGCGGACGAGCGCCGCCTTTGGGTGCGTCTCGATGATGCCAAGGCGAACCTTTCGCTCGCCTCCGGTTCGGCGCGCTGGTTCAAGCGCGTGTCGATCATCATCGCCAATGGCGAGGAAGTCGGCGCGCTGGTGCCCGGCGATCCAGCGGCACGCAATGACGAACGGGATTTCGATCCGGCGCTTGATGCACGTGTCGAAGCAGCAATCGAACGCCACTGGTCCGACGGCACGCCACTAAGCGAGCGCCCCGAGGCGCGAGACCGCTTCGCCCAGGCGATCCTGAGCCGTGAACTTGGAGCGTCGGCTGATGCCATTCGCGACGCCATCGTCCGCCTGCAACGGGCTGGCGCGGTTCTGACCGAAACCTTCTGCCAGCGGACAAAAAAGAAGGGTCTGCGGGTCGTGCCCTTCGACGAACGCATCACCCAAGGAGACGTCGCATGATGCTAAAATCCAGCCTGCGGAACCTCGGCGGAAACGCTCTGCATTTTGCGGAACCTTCGCAGCAACTCATTGAAATTGCTTGCGGAAGCTCTTTTGCGGAACCATTGCGGAAGCTGCGGAACCTTGCCCGTAACCTATTGAAATCACTGGCGGAGACACTGCGGAAGGTTGGCCGGTGCGGAACCCCTATAGGTAAACCTATAGGGGTTCCGCAGTCCCTGACGGCCAACTGGGCGCGCGAGGTGGCGCTGTGACCGCCGCCCTGAACCCGATGCCCGCCGCCGATCTGGCGAAGGCCTCGCTCGAACGCCTCGATGCGGTGGCCTTAGTCATGGAACGCAAGTGGGGAATTGATCGCCTGCCGAAGCTTGTCGATGCGCCGCTCGCCGTTCGGTTTCGGTCACAGGCCGAACGCCTCGACGAAGCGATCCGCTCGAATGTTTCGGCCGCGGTCTCGGCCCAGGCCGAAGCGATGCTGCGGGCCTGGCATGCGCTCGATGCCGCGGCGCTCGCCGCCGGCTGGAAACCGCTCGCGCCCACGATCTGGGAAACCGTGCTGCCCGAAACCGGGGAGGTGATCGCCATCGTGCGCGATACGGACGAGGCTTTCGCGCTGGGACACGAACGCAAGGGCGCGGTCTGGACGCTCGCCGAAGTGGCAATTGCGATCGAAGCCTTCGGCGACACGGTGCGCGCGACGAAAGAAGCCTTCCCTGGCGCCGAAGTCACCGCGGTTCGGCCCGCAGGCACAACCGCCAAACTTGCGATCGGTTCTGCCGCGCCTGTCGTGGCCACAGAACGCGAGACGAAGCCCGCCCGAAAACTGCCTGCCCGCAATCGCCGAAGCCGTTCTGTCGGCTTCGCTGCGCTTTACGCGCCGCTGCTCGATCCCCGCCCCGAAATCCCGTCCACCAAGCCCCAATCCTCGAAATCAGATTTCGACTGGGAACGCGGCGACGACATCCCGTTCTAGCTCAGGAGGAACCCATGCTTGCCCTCGCCTTCGAAAACCCCGCCATTCCGCCGGCGCCCGCCGTGACGCCGCCGCCGTCGCGAACGATCCTCGCGCTTGATCTTGGAACCCGAACCGGATGGGCCGTGCTGCCGCGCTCGGGCCGGATTGCCTCGGGCGTGACCGAATTCCGTCCCGGCCGCTTTGAAGGCGCTGGCATGGCGTTTCTGCGTTTCGAGAAATTCCTTGCCGATCTCGACCGCGACGCTGGCCCGTTCGACGCCGTCGTGTTCGAGGAAATTCGCGCCCACGCCGGAACGCTTGCCGCGCAGGTCTATGGCGGCTTTCTCGCCCATCTCACGGCGTGGTGCGAGCGCAAGGCCGCGCCCTATCTCGGCGTTCCTGTGGCCACCATCAAGCGCCACGCAACTGGCAAGGGCAACGCACCGAAGGAGGACGTGATCCGCGCCGTGCGGGCACAAGGCTTTCTGCCGAAAGACGACAACGAGGCCGATGCTTTGGCGCTTCTCGCTTGGGCCATCGCCAATGAGATCGGAGGCGCACAATGAGCAAGCGCCTGTCTGGACCGCTTTCGCCGAACGAGATCGAGGACCGCTTCGAAGAGGCGGCACGCACACTGCGCCGTCTGCCAGACGACAAACCGCAGGGCTACTTCAACGTCTGGCCCGCGATTGTGCGAACGACATGGGAGATCATGGCCATGGAGCGCCAGCCCATGAAGGTCTGGGCGACGCCGCAATCCATCGATCGCATGGACGAATGCTTCGCCTGGCTGTTCTGGCTTGAACCCGACGAGGCGCGCGTCGTGTGGCTGCGCGCCGAGGGCATGCGGTGGAAGCCGATCTGCCGCAGGCTCGGCGTGAGCAGGGCGACAGCCTGGCGCTGGTGGGCGACCGCGCTGATCAAGATCAGCCATCGCCTCAAGGCCGACGACAAGGCGCGCACGTCGAAGCCGAGGAAACAGGCTTCATGAAACGCCCCTCATCGCGCGCGCGTAGGGACGACTTGAACGCGCATTCGACGACGCAGGCGCGGCTTTCACCTGCGCTGAACAGGCGCGTATAGACGCCAGTTCGTCGAACTTCGAGCGAGACAAATTCAGAGGTTTTCGGGATATTTGTTGGCATGATCGCGAGAGGTGCAGGCATCGACACCACGATCCCGAGCGCACTCGCATTCAAACGCTTATCCCGACGACAACGCGCATTCGACGCGCGCACGCGGCGCGAAACCGCCGATCCCCGCGCATCTTAGGTTCTTCCCGGCCCTCAACGTATGCGGGCGGCGGCAGCGCGATCCTTTGCTAGCGGCAGGTTCGCGAACCGGGTTCGCACCCCGCCCTTGAGGTTCGCGGGTTCGCACCCCGGTTCGCATCAAACGGAGACACAATGCTCACGATCGAGACCCGCCCGATTGCGCGGCTGATCCCCTATGTCCGCAACGCGCGGACGCATTCGGGCGATCAAATTGCGCAGATCGCGGGCTCGATTGCCGAGTTCGGCTTCGTGAACCCGGTGCTGATCGGCGCCGACGATGTGATCATCGCCGGCCACGGGCGGGTTCTCGCCGCCGAGAAGCTTGGGCTCGCCGAGGTTCCGGTCATCGTGCTTTCGCATCTTTCGGAATCGCAGCGCCGGGCGCTGGTGATCGCCGACAACCGGATCGCGGAGAATGCCGGCTGGGACGATGCAATGCTCAAGGCCGAAATCGCCGCCTTGCACGAAGACGCCTTCGATCTCGATCTTCTGGGCTTTGCCGAAGAAGAACTCGGCCGGTTGCTCGATGGCCTTGACGCCGATACCGGCGGCGATGCTGCGGCGGGCGGCGAGCAATCGTCCGATGCCTCGACCGATGCACACCGCGCGACCCTTGCCGAGCGCTTCGGCATTCCGCCGTTCTCGGTTCTCGATGCCCGCAAGGGCTGGTGGCAGGATCGCAAGCGCGCCTGGATCGATCTCGGCATCCGCTCCGAACTTGGACGCGGCGAAGGCGCGACCTATGGCGTCGCCGACGGCGTGACCGAGCCCGGTCTCAATCACTATCGCAATCGGAACAGCGCGGCGCCCGGCGGCTCACCCCGCCCGCTGGATCGTGGCTGGACCGGCAAGAAGGACAAACCCGCCCATGGCTAAGGGTCTCGCCCGCGCCTTCGGCCAGGATCTGATGCGGGGCGAGCATGACGTCGGCGCAACGACCAACGGCGGCGTGCTGATGCCCTCTCATACATCGGGCGATCCCGGCTTCTATGCAAAGAAGCGGGCTCGCGAGGCCGAGATCGGCCGCGAGCTGACGACGGAAGAATTCCTCGCGGAACACTACGAGGCGTCCGATGCGCCGACCGCCTCCGGCACGTCGATCTTCGATCCGGTTTTGTGCGAAATCGCCTATCGCTGGTTCTGCCCGCAAGGCGGAACCGTGCTCGATCCTTTCGCGGGCGGCTCGGTGCGCGGCATCGTCGCCTCGCGCCTGGGGCGCCGCTATGTCGGGATCGAACTTCGGCCCGAGCAGGTCGAGGCGAACCGCGCGCAGGTCGCCATCGCCGCCGAACCGTTGCCGGAATGGCGCGTCGGCGACGCGCGCGATCTCGGCGCAATTGCAGCGGATGTCGCGGCGGACCTGATCTTCTCCTGCCCGCCCTATTGGAACCTCGAACGCTATTCCGACGATCCCGCAGATCTTTCGACGATGGGCGAGGCCGCGTTCTTTGAGGCGCAGGCCGCGATCATCGCCGCCGCTGTCGCCCGGCTGAAGGATGATCGCTTCGTGGTCTGGGTTGTCGGCGATGTTCGCAATACCCTAGGCTTCTACGTCAACCTTCCAGGGCGAACGGTCGAAGCCTTCGAGGCGGCGGGCGCGCGCTTCTACAACGAGGCGATCCTCGTGACCGCCGTCGGCTCGCTGCCGATTCGCACTGGCCGCCAGTTCACCGCCGCGCGCAAACTCGGCCGCACCCATCAAAGCGTGCTGGTCTTCGTCAAGGGCGATCCACGGCGCGCGACGGAAGCCTGCGGCGAGGTCGAATTCGGAGAGATCGAGGAGGCGCTGCAATGATTGCGCCGATCGTTCGCGAGCATTATGGCGTCTGGGTCGTCCGCGATGATCTCTTTCCGGGCGGCACAAAGGCGCGGTTCATGCCGGTGCTGTTCGAAGGCGTCGATGAAGCCGTCTACGCGAGCCCGGCCGAAGGCGGCGCGCAAACCGCGCTCGCAAGCGTCGCGAAGGATCTCGGCAAGCGCGCGACGATCTTTGTTGCAGCCCGGGCGAAGCTCCATCCGCGAACGCTGGAAGCGGCAAGGCTTGGCGCGAAGGTGGTGCCGATTCGGCCTGGCTATCTATCGGTCGTGCAAGTCCGCGCAAAGGACTATGCGAAAACGAGCGGCGCTCGGCTTGTACCATTCGGCGTCGATTTGCTCGAAGCCATCATGCGCCTTGCAGATGCCGCACTCGCGACCGGACTTGATCCCGATGAAGTCTGGTGTGCGGCTGGCTCCGGCGTACTGGCCCGGGCGCTGGCGCAGGCGTGGCCTTGTGCCCGCCGTCATGTCGTTCAGGTCGGACGCGAACTCGAGCCGCAGGACGTGGCGAACGCCACGATCCACGTCTATCCGCGCCCATTCTCCGATGTCGCGAAAGCGAAATCGCCGTTTCCGTCCGATCCGCACTACGACGCGAAGGCTTGGGAGACGATGACGGCCCGGAAGGGTCCGGGCCGCGTCGTGTTCTGGAATGTCGCTGGGCCTGCCCGGCCCTGATCATGCCGCCATGCGGCGCGCCTCAATGGCGATGATCGCCAGATCGCGATAGCGCGCCATGGCCTTCGGGCTCGTTGAAACCGGGTTGATCTCGATGGCCTTGAGGCCTTCGACATCGCCCGCCTCGGCAAGCGCTACCAGCTTGGCGAGCTTCGCCCGAAACCGCGCATGTGTTGGCTTCGAGAAGTCCGGCGCTGCCGGAAGCGCGCCCGATTGGGCCTGCTCGATGATCGCCTTGCGCTTGCCGGTCTTTGAGCTGGGCGGCGACGTTGCCTGCTCGGGCTCCGTGATCTGGATCGGCGCTTGGTCGTCGCTGGCGGAGGCAATTGCACGCCAGCCGAACCGGCCTTCGGGCGTCTTGAACACTTCAAACTCGCCGGGCTTCAACCCGGTGCGCTGCGCACCGCGCTGGGCGTTGAACTTCTTGTCGTAGGTCGTGGCTTCCGTGGTCATGGCCGTGCTCCTTCGGTTTGGGGTTCAGTTCGAGGTGACAAGCGCCGAGCGGCCTTCGGCGGTGACGCCGTAGATCAGCGGCAGGCGCTTGCCGAACGGGGTCGGGTTCTCGGCGACGAGGCGCATCGCCTCGATCCGCGCATCTTCAAGGGTCGGCGCGCTTGCCCGGGCGTAGCGTCCGGTTCCGAGGAATAGGGCAACGTCGTAGCGAACGGCGTTGGCGAGAACGGCATCGTTGGCGGCGTCGGCGGGATGAACTTTGCGGCGTTTCATGAGCGATCTCCGTGGGTTAGGACGGGTCGCAGACAGCCTCGACACACAAATCGGAGCAACTCCTAAGTCGCTCTAATCGCTCATTATTTTCGATTGGGAGCGCAGTCCATGGGTCTGTCGCGGAGGGCCTATGCGCGCCATCGCGGCGTCTCCGACATGGCGGTTCGAAAGGCCATCGCCTCGGGCCGGATCACTGTTGAGGACGACGGCACGATCGATCCCGAGAGGGCGGATCGCGCCTGGGGATCGAGCTCCGATCCCGCGCAGGTTCGCCCCATAGCGAAATCGCCGCCGCCACCGCGCGGCACGCCGCGTCCGGTGCCGTTGGCGGCCGTCGAAGCCGTCCGTGAAACCTTGCGCGAAAGCGGCGAGCCCGCGCCCGCCGCCGGCAACATGACCTTCGTCCAGGCGCGCACCGCCAATGAGGTGATCAAGGCGCAGGAGCGCCGCATCCGCCTTGGCAAGCTCAAGGGCGATCTCGTTGATCGCTCACGCGCGGTCTCAACGGTCTTTGCGCTCGCCAGGCGCGAACGCGACGCCTGGGTGCAATGGCCGGCGCGCGCCGCCGCCCTGATCGCCGCCGAACTGCAAATCGATCCTCACCGCTGCGAGCAGGTTCTCGAAGCCCATGTCCGACGCCATCTCGCAGAACTCAGCGAAATCGGCCCAGAACTCCAGCACACGCTTCGATGAGGGCTTCGACGGGCGCGCGGAGATCATCACCGCCTGGAGTCGAGGCCTTGCGCCCGATCCGGCTCTGACGGTTTCGGCCTGGGCGGATCGCTATCGCTTTCTGTCCTCGCGCGCCTCGTCCGAGGCGGGCCGCTATCGAACCGACCGGACGCCCTATATGCGCGGCGTCATGGATGCGCTCTCGCCTGGCAGTTCGGCCCGGCGGATCGTGTTCATGAAAGCGGCGCAGGTTGGCGCGACCGAAGCCGGTAACAACTGGATCGGCTACTGCATCCATCAGGCCCCGGGTCCGTTCCTCGGCGTTCAGCCAACGACCGATCTCGCCAAACGCCTGTCACAACAGCGCATCGAGCCGCTGATCGACGAAAGCCCTGAATTGCGGGCGCTGATCCTGCCGTCGCGCTCGCGCGATAGTGGCAACACGGTGCTCGCCAAGAAATTCGCAGGCGGGCAGCTCGTGCTGACCGGCGCCAATTCCGCCGTCGGTCTGCGGTCGATGCCTGCGCGGTATGTCTTCCTCGACGAGGTGGACGCCTATGAGGGCGATGTGGATGGCGAAGGCGATCCAGTCGCCCTTGCCATCGCCCGCACGCGCACCTTTGGCCACCGCGCCAAGGTGTTTCTGGTTTCGACGCCGACGATCAAGGGCCTGTCCCGGATCGAGCGCGAATTCGAAGCAAGCGATCAGCGCCGATTCTTTGTGCCGTGCCCGCATTGCGGTCTCGTGCAGTGGCTCAAGTTCGAGCGTCTGAAGTGGACCAGCGGCGAGTCCACGACCGCCGCCTATCATTGCGAGGGATGCGATCGGCCGATCGCGGAACACCACAAAACGGCGATGCTATCGGCTGGCGAATGGCGCGCTACGGCGACGCCGGCCGATCCGCATTGCGTGGGCTTCCATATCTCAGGGCTCTATTCACCGGTGGGCTGGCTTGGCTGGGCCGACATCGCCCGCGAATGGGAAGCCGCCCAAGGCGATGATGCGGCGCTAAAGGCCGCAAAGAACACGCTGCTCGGCGAGACGTGGCAGGAGCGCGGCGAAGCGCCGGATTGGCAGCGCCTCTACGAGCGGCGGGAAGATTTCGCGCCGCTAGTGCCGGGATGCGGCCTGATCCTCACGGCAGGCGCCGACGTTCAGCACGACCGGATCGAAGTCGATATCTGGGCGTGGGGCCGAAGGCTCACCAGCGCGCTCGTCGAACACATTGTCCTCGAAGGCGACACGTCCCGCGAAGAGGTCTGGGGAAAGCTGACCGCGTTGCTTGGCCAGACCTGGCGCCATGAGAACGGCGCAAGGATGCGGATCGCGCGGCTTGCGATCGACTCGGGCGACGGGCGCAACACCGCCGCCGTCTATAGCTGGGTGCGGCGCGTCGGCGTCGGCCAGGCGCTTGCGATCAAGGGTGTCGATGGCTTCGACCGATCAACCCCGGTCGATGGCCCGACCTATGTCGATGTCAACGAGCATGGCCGCACGATCCGGCGGGGCGTGAAGCTCTGGAAGGTCTCGGTCGCCGTTTTCAAATCGGAGACCTATCGCTTCCTGCGGCTTGACCGCCCGACCGATGAAGAACTCGCCGCAGACATGCCCTTTCCGGACGGCTTCGTGCACCTGCCGAAAAGCGTCACCGCCGAATGGGTGAAGCAGCTTGTCGCCGAACAGTTGGTGACGGTTCGTGACCGGCGCGGCTTCTCCAAACTCGAATGGCGGCAGATGCGCGAGCGCAACGAGGCGCTGGATTGCCGGGTCTATGCCCGCGCCGCCGCGTGGTTGCTTGGGATCGATCGGTTCGACGACGCCAAGTTCGAGGCGCTCGAAGAAGAGCTTCGGGTCGCGGCAGAAGATGAAGCGCGGCCCGTCGATCAGCGCGGTCTTTCGCCCAAGACCGCGCCCGTGCGCCGCTCCGATTGGCTCGGGCGGCGCGACAAGTGGTTCTAACTTTTCGCGGGATTTCCGATGCCCTGGACGCAGACCGAACTCGATGCGCTGAAGCGCGCCTTCGCGGGCGGAACGTTGCGCGTCACCTATGACGGCAAGACCGTCGAATATGGCTCGGCGGACGATCTCCTGAAGCGCATTCGTACCATCGAGACCGAGATTGCCAGCACGTCCGGCAATCCGCGCCCGATCGCCGGATTCGCCAGCTTCTGCCGCGGTGATCGCTGATGGCCGCGAACTGGATCGACCGCGCCATCGCAAGCGTAGCGCCTGGCGCCGCCCGCAAGCGCCTTCTGGAACGCCATGCGTTCGAAAAGCTCTCGCGCGCCTATGACGGCGCAGCGGTCGGGCGGCGCACCGATGGCTGGCGGTCGTCGTCAAGTTCAGCTGACGGCGAGATCGCATCTGGCGCGTCGCGGCTTCGCGACCGCATGCGGGATCTGACGCGCAACAATCCGCACGCGGCGAAAGCCGTGGCGGTGCTGGTGAACAACCTCGTCGGCGCCGGGATCAGGCCGCGCGCGGCAACCGGAACGGATGCACTCGACAACAGGATCAATGAACTCTGGGAGTCCTGGGCGGCAAGATCAGATGCTGATGGCCTCGCCGATTTCCACGGGCTCACCACGCTTGCCGTGCGCGAGATGATCGAAGGCGGCGACGTGTTCCTTCGCCGTCTTATCCGCCGCACCGAAGACAAGCTCCCCGTGCCCTTGCAGCTTCAACTGCTCGAAGCCGATCATCTCGACGACACCAAGATCGCTGCGCTTCCCGACGGCGGGCGGATCGTGCGCGGCATCGAATATGACGCCATCGGCCGACGCCGCGCCTATTGGCTGTTTCCCGATCATCCCGGCGACACCAGCGTACCGCTGTCGCGGAGCCTCACCTCGGCGCGCGTGCCCGCAGATGGCGTCGCCCATCTCTTCGAGCGCCAGCGTGTGCAGAGCCGGGGCGTGCCCTGGGGCGCGCCGGCCATGCGGGCGATGCGCGATCTCGATGATTGGACCAACGCGGAGCTTGTCCGCAAGAAAACTGAAGCCTGCCTCGTTGGCGTGGTGCTCGGGGCGGATGAGGCCGATCAGGGCGTGGCGCCGACCGTTGTCGATGCCGAGGGCAAGACCATTGAACAATTCGAACCCGGACTGATCGCCTATGCGCGCGGCGGCAAGGACATTAAGTTCAACCAGCCCGCCTCAACGGCTGGCGTTTCGGAATGGCTTCGGGCGCAGCTGCACATCATCGCCGCCGGATACCGCGTGCCTTACGAGCTGCTCACCGGCGATCTGTCTCAGGTCAACTATTCGAGCCTGCGCGGCGGTCTCGTCGAATTCCGGCGCATGGTCGATGCCCTGCAATGGCAATTGGTGATCCCGGGCTTTTGTGAACCGGTCTGGCGCTGGTTCACCGAGGCGGCTTGGGTCGCCGGCCTGATCCCGAACCCGGTGGTCAAAGTCGAATGGCAACCGCCGCGCTTCGATGCCGTCGATCCCCTGAAGGACGCGCAGGCCGATCTTCTGATGCTGCGCTCGGGCACCATGACCCTCGCACAGGCCATCGCCCGGCAGGGTTACGATCCGGCCTCGCAACTGGGCGAAATCGCGGAAATGAACGCGCTGCTCGATCAGCTGAAGATCGTGCTCGATAGCGATCCGCGCATGATGACCAAGGCCGGCACGGCGCAGCCCGATCCGAACGATCCGGCCAGCGACGCTGCCGACAACGAGCCGCCGGGCAAGCCGAAGCCCAAGCCCGGCGACTGATCCACTTCGAGGACACCATGAGACCTGCTCAACCGCCTTCGCGCGGCGCGCCGCCTATGACGAATGCGCTGCCGATGCAGACCCGGCTTGCGCCGGTCGCCTCCATCGAAGCCGAGACCCGAACCGTCGAAGTCGTCTGGACCACCGGAGCGTCCGTGCGCCGCCGTCGCTGGACCGGCTTTGATACGGCGATCGATTACGAGGAAATCCTCGTGGTCTCGCGCGATGCGGTCGATCTCTCACGTCTTGATGCCGGCGCGCCGGTGCTGGACAGCCATTCGCAATGGACGACGCGCGCGATTGTCGGCGTCGTCGAACGCGCCTGGATCGACAAGGGCGAAGGCCGCGCCGCCTTGCGATTCCCGAAGCCCGGCGTCGATGAAGCCGCCGATCGCCTGTTCGCACTCGTCACCGACGGGATCGTCCGCAACATCTCGGTCGGCTACCGCATCGACAAGGTGCGCGTCGAAAGGCCCGAACGTGTCGGCGAACCTGAACGCTGGTTCGTCGAGCGCTGGACGCCGCACGAATTGTCCTTCGTGGCCGTCGGCGCCGATCCCGGCGCGCAAGTCCGCACGGCGGACGAGGCGCCGACCTTTCCCTTTGAACTTGTCACTTTCGACACCCGAAAAATGGAGACTGCCGCCATGGACGAACCTGTCCAGACCCGTGATGCCGCGCCGGAAGCGCCGCCCTCGCATGCCGCCAACGAGCGCGCCAATCCCGCGCCGCCCGATCCGGCTCCTGCTGGGCCGAATGCCGATCAGGTTCGCGCGGAAGAGCGCGAGCGTGTTGCGGCGATCTTTGGCCTTGCCGATCGCTTCCGCCTCGAGCGTGCCCTTGCCGATGATCTCGTCACGCGCGGCGTTGCCATCGAGGAAGCCCGCCGCGTCATTCTCGACAAGCTCGCCGAACGTGATGAGCGCGGCGTCGGCCACACCGCCGTCTCCTTCCCGGCAGGCGGGCTCGATGCAACCGTCACCCGACGCGAAGCCATCACCGAAGCGATTGCCCATCGCCTCGCCCCATCGGCGAATGCTCTGCCGGATCGTGCCCGGGAATATCGCGGCATGTCGCTGGTCGAGATCGCCCGCGAGACCCTGCAACAAGTCGGCGTCCGCACCCGCGGCATGACCGCGAACGAGGTTGTGCAGCTCGCGCTCCGTAATGCCGGGCCGCATGGCACGAGCGACTTCCCGCTGATCCTTGCCAATGTCGCGGGCAAGCGTCTGCGGCAGGCCTACCAGACGGCGCCCCGCACCTTCGAACGTTGGACGCGCGGCATCACCACGACCGACTTCAAGCCGCTGTTCCCGACGCAGATCGGCAACTTCCCCGGCCTTCTGCCGGTGATGGAAGGCGCCGAGTTCAGCTATGGCACCATCGCGGAAAGCCGGGAAACCTATCGCCTCGCCACCTTCGGCCGCATCGTCGCGCTCACCCGGCAGGCGATCGTCAATGACGACCTGCGCGCCTTCGACCGGGCGCTCGGCACGGCGGGCATGAAGGCCTCGGATCTCGAAAGCGGCCTCGTCTACAACGAGATTCTCGCTAACCCGCTCCTGGCGGATGGCGTCGCCTTGTTCTCGGCGGCGGCCGGCCGCACGAACCAGGGCACGGCGGCGGCGATCACCGAAGCCTCGCTCACGCAGGCGATCGAACTGATGACGCAGCAGCGCGAGATGACGCCGGCCGGCGTCACCGGCGATCAGATCATCAACAACTACCCGCGCTATATTCTGGTGGCGCCGGGCACGCGAGCCATCGAAGCGCGCAAGATCATCGCCCAGACGACACCGGCGCAGGCGTCGCAGGTCAACCCCTACGCCAACGCCTTTGACGTGATCGAGGAGCCGCGCCTCTTCAACACCGCGGGTCCGCAGCGCTGGTGGCTGGCGGCTGATCCCGCGACCATCGACACGATCGAGTATTGCCGCCTCGAAGGCCAGTCCGAGCCCTTCCTCGACCAGCGCGTCGGGTTCGAGGTCGATGGCGTCGAATTCAAGATCAGGCACGACTTTGCGGCGAAGGCGATCGACTTCCGCGGCCTGTTCTTCAACGCCGGCGTCTGATGGCGGCGCGCACCTAACCAGAACTCAAGGAGATCCATCCCATGCGGAACTTCATTCAGCCGGGCAACACCGTGGTGGTGCCCGCACCCTATGCGCTCACGTCCGGCCAGGGCGCCAAGGTTGGCCAACTGTTCGGCATTGCCACCAATGACGCGGCCCTCGCCGCCGATGTCGCGCTCGACCTCACCGGCGTGTTCGAACTCACCAAGATCGGTTCGCAGGCCTGGACGGTCGGCGCGCTTGTCTACTGGGACGACACCAACCGGCGCTGCACGACCGTTGCGACCGCCAACCTGCTGATCGGCGTCGCAGCGGCAGCAGTCGCGGGCGGCGCGGGCAACACCACCGGCCGCGTTCGGCTCAATTCCTCCTTCCGGGCGAACGATCCGTGATCGACGCTTTCGCTTCGGCCATCGATGCGCTCTTCGCCGATCCCAATATCGGCGAGGACGCGCTGTGGAAGGCGGGTGGCGTCGGCGTTGGCGTCGCTGTCCGCATCATCCGCAAGTCGCCCGACCGGATGGCGGAGTTCGGCGAAAGCCGCGCCATATTGCCGACCGTCGGCATCGATATCCGGCGCTCGCAGGCCGCAACGATCAATGAGGGCGATCTGATCGTGATCGGTGCCGAGACCTATCGGATCATCGGCGAACCGATGGGCGATGCGCTTGGGCTTGTGTCGGCCTGCGAGGCCGTGAAGGTGTGATCTGTGCGCTTCAGCATCCAGCGTCCCGATCTCGGCAAAGCCCTTGCTGAAACCGAGAAGGATATCGAGCGCGCCGTCACGTCTGGGATGCGCGACGCTGCCGATGGACTGAAGCAGGATCTCCGCGAGGATGTCGTCGCGGCCGGGCTCGGTGAACGGATGTCGCGGACATGGCGGGGAAAGACCTTCCCCGAGGTGGGCGACAGTGCCGAGGCCGCAGCCTATGTCTGGTCGCGCGCGCCGAAGATCGTTGATGCCTTCGACCGGGGCGTGGTGATCCGCTCGGCGCGCGGTCTGTTCCTGGCGATCCCAACCGCTGCCGCCGGCAAGAGCGGACGGAGCGCCGTTGGCTCGCGCGAAAAGATCACGCCGGAAGGCTGGCAACGGCGAACCGGCTTGAAGCTGCGGTTCGTCTATCGCCGTGGCCGTCCTTCGCTGCTGGTCGCGGATGATGCCCGGATCACCACGCGCGGGCTTGCCGCCCGCAATCGCCGCAAGACCGGCAAATCCCAAACAAATCTTGCCAGCGTGATCGTGTTCATCCTGGTTCCGCAGGTGGCGCTGAAGAAGCGCCTCGATGTCGAGAGCGCCGCCAAACGGCAAGCCGCGCGCGTGCCCTCGTTGATCGCGCGGCACTGGCCGCAATCCTGAAGGCTTAGTCCACCATGGCTTCGAAACGCGAAACCGTCCTTGCGGCGGTGAGGTCGCTTGTCGCCGCTGCCCTGCCGGGCGCGGATGTGAAGCGCAATCTGGCCAAGGCCGAACGCATTCCGCCCGGCGGGCTGGTCGTGATCCGCGACGGCGATCCGGGCGAACCGGAGGTCAGCCTCTCGCCGCTGACCTACCTCTATTCGCACCGTATCCCGCTTGAGATCGCAGCTTACGAGAGCGCCACCCTCACCCGCGAGCAGGTGGTGGACGCCATGACCGGCGCGATCGGCGCGGCGGTCATGGTGAACCGGACGCTCGGCGGGCTGTGCGACTGGATCGAGGCCGAAGCGCCGGTGACGGACGATATCGAAGCGCTCGGCGCCTCACCCGGTCGCTTCGCCGATCTCGCGATCCTCGTCGTCTACGCGACCACCGATCCCTTGAATTGATCGACGGCCCTTCGACTGCGCTCGGGCCTTTGGAACTGAACCAACAACGACAGGAGTATTCCCATGGCACGCGCACGCGGCGCCAACGCCGTTATGGCTGCGGTGTTTGAAGCCACCTATGGCGTCACGCCCGGCACGGGCTTTCGCAAGCTGCCCTTCGTCTCGGCCAACCTCGGCGAAGAGCAATCCCTGATCGAGAGCGATCTCCTCGGCTATGGCCGCGATCCGCTGACGCCCGCCTATGACGTGGTGTCGAACGAGAGCGACATCGTCGTTCCCATGGATCACCGCAACATCGGGTTCTGGCTTAAGGGCCTTTTCGGCAATCCGACCACCGTTGCGACCGTTGCGGCCAAGGGCTCACTCACGCTTCTCGCCAACTTGATCGCCAACGATACGGTGACCGTGGATGGTGTTGTCTATACGGCCGTGGCGTCCGGCGCGACCGGGCAGCAATTCAACATTGGCGCAAACGCCGCGGCCACGGCGACCGCTATGGCCGCCGTCATCAACCCAAGCGCCAACGTTGCCGCCGTGGCGACAGGCGCGGTGGTCAATCTCACGGCGAAGGCGTTGGGTCTGCCCGGCAACGCGCGCGCTCTGGCAACCAACGCCGCCGCGCGCATCGCCCTTTCCGGCACCACGCTCACCGGCGGCGCGAATGGCCACACCTTCGTCTCCGGCACGCAGAACCTGCCGTCGATGTCGATCGAGGTCGGCCTTCCCGACGTGCCGTTCTTCGGCATGAACTATGGTGCGCGGGCGAACAGTCTGTCCGTCCAGGCGCAGCGTTCCGGGCTTCTCTCTGCAACCGTCAACGTGATCGCCCAAGGCGAGGTGATGGCCACCGCGACGGCGGCAGGCACGCCGACCGTTCTCGATGTCGAGCGGTTCAGCCAGTTTCAGGGGTCGATCACCCGCAACGGCGCGGTGCTCGGCAATATCGTCTCGGCGGAACTGATGTATTCGAACAACCTCGAAAAAATCGAGGTCATCCGATCCGACGGGCGCATCGCCGATATCGATCCCGGCATCGTCAAATGTTCGGGCAATCTCAATGCGCGGTTTCAAGACACGAGCCTGCTCGATCAGGCGACCGCCCGCACGCCGTGCGAGATCGCCTTCGGCTGGACTATCGACGCCAGCCGCTCACTGCTCTTCACCGCGCATCGCGTGTTCCTGCCGCGCGGCAACCGGCAAATTCAGGGACCAGGCGGCATTCAGATGCCCTTCGCCTGGCAAGCAGCGCTCGATCCGGTCCTCACCAAGACCTGCACCGTCGTTCTGACCAACGACGTGGCCTCCTACTGATTTTTCCTTCCCCGCAACCCGCCATCCAAACCAAGGAGCCACCATGCTCAAGCTCGAACCCGTGTCCGCCGAACCCTTCTGGCTCGATGTGCTGCCCGGCGTGCGCATCCAGTTCCGCCCCGTATCTGTCGCCGCAATGCTGATCGCGCGCGGCGCTGCGGGCGAAGCGCTGAAGGCTGGCGGCGAGCAGGCCACGATCGAGGCAGGCGCGGCCTTCACCCGCGCGCTCGCCCATACCGGCATTGTGGCCTGGGAGGGGATCGGCGATGCCAAGGGCAAGTCGGTTGATCCCGACAGGCAAGCCATCGAGCAATTGCTTGAACTCTGGCCCGCCTTCGACGCCATCGACCGTCTCTATGTCGGCCCGGCGCTGTCGAGGCTTGACGAAAAAAACGTCTGATCGCCCTCGCCGAATGGCACTTCGACGGCGGCGAAAGCTATTGCGCCGCCTGTCCGAACCGGTGCGCGGGCTGTCCATATGACGAGCACGAGCCGGAGACTTCCGAGGGCTTGCTCGCCTGGGCGGTGATCCGCCGTTCGGCAGGCCAAGTGCGGGCGGTGATGGGCGGCGTCTATGCGCTCGATTTCGGGGCGATCCTGATGCTCGCCCACGCCATGGGCGCGCTCAACCCGCTTCTCGTCGACGTCCTGCCCGAGATCGAACCCATCGTCGTCAACGCCTATCGCCGGAACGCTGATCCATCATGAGCGCCACCAACGTCTCCATCCGCCTCGGCGTCGAGGGGAAGGCGGAGATCAAGCGCGCCTTCGAGGAGGTCGGACAATCCGGGCAAGCGGCTTTCGGCTCGGTCGAAAGGGCGATGGACCGATCCGGCGCCGCAACCGACCGTGAGGTCGCCCGGCTCAAGCGCCTGGCCGAAGCGGCGCGCATGGCGGGCGAAGCCGACGCGTCGCAGAAGCGGTTCAACACCGTTTTGAACGTTGACCGCCCGATCCCGAAATCCGCCCGCGACTCCGCCGGTGTCTTCGAGGAAGCGGCGCGGGAAGCGGAAAGCTTCGCGGCACGGGCCAATGCGCTGCGCGCCGCGATCGATCCCCTCGGCGCGGCGCAGGCCCGCCTCAATCAGGAACTCGCCGAATACGCCACGCTCGCCAAGCGTGGCGCAATCACCTCGGCTGAACATGCGGCCGCGCAAGGCTTGGCCAAGCAGCGCTTCGACCAGACATCGCAGGCGATCAAGGGTGTGGGCGGTGCGACCGGCCTCACCCGCAACCAGCTTCTGACGCTGCAATACACGTTCAACGACGTGGTGGCGTCGATGTCCACCGGCATGTCGCCGATGACCATCCTCATGCAGCAGGGCGGTCAGGTGACGCAGGCCTTCGGCGGTTTGCGCGGAACGCTCGCGGCCTTCGGCTCGGCGCTCGGCGTGGTCGGCGGTATCGTTGCCGGTGTCGCTGTCGCGGCGGTTGGTCTGACTGCGGCATGGGTCGCGAATGATGCTTCGACGCGCGCTGTCACCACCGCGCTGATGGGCGCTGGCCGCGCCTCGGGGGCGACCGCCGCCGAACTTGAGCGGGTTGCCCAAGCGTCGAGCGTCACCGGCAAGGTCTCGGTCACGGCCGCGCGCGAGATGGAAGTCGCCTTCCTTCGAACCGGCAAGATCGGCGCGGAAGAAATGAGCCGGGCCATCGGTATCGCCCGCAACTTCGCCGTCACGATGGGCGTCGAAACCAAGGCCGGAGCCGAGCAGCTTGCAACCGCCCTAGCCGATCCGGTTCGCGGCGCCGACGAACTCAACTCCCGGCTCGCCTTTCTCGACGACCGGACGCGGCAGTATATCCGAACACTGGTTGACCAGAACAATCGCACCGAGGCGCAGCGGGTTCTCCTGAACGCGCTCGTCCCGGCGCTGGCCGATGCCGAACAAGCGACCAACGCCTTTGGGCGCGCCTGGAACTATGTCGCTCGTCAGGCCTCGAACGCCTTTGACGCCATCGGCAAGGCGGTTGATCGCGCGGTCGATGGCCGCAATCCGTCCGAAGAACTCGATCTTCTGAAATGGCAGCGAGATCGTTTGCGCGAGAACATCCGCGGCAATGTCGTGCCGCTGATGCTGCCGCAGGTCGAGCGCCGTATCGCCGAGATCGAAGCGCAGCTTGCCGATCAGCAACGGCGTGCCGCTCAGCTCGCGGCCGATGCCCGGGCGAACGAGCTTTCGGTGCGCGCGGGTGAAGCCGCCCGCGATATCATCCCCGGTGCGCGCGACCTCGAACGCCTGCGCCGCGAACAGGCGACCTTGCGCGCGGCGCTTGATGATCCCCTCTCGCGCTCCAAGCTTGCCGATGTCGCCGAAGTCGAAGCCGCCTATCGGCGCGTGACGGCTGAACTGGCGCGCTTCCGACCGGCGGTCGATGCAGCAACGCAGGCCGTCGTCACGCAATCCTCGGTCACGGAGGTGTCGATCCGTTCGACGCTTGCCCTGGCCAACGCCTATCTCGAAAGCGCCTCGGCGGCCGAGCGCGCGGAAGCCCGCAAGACCGGCCTGATCGAGCAAGCCCGCGAAGGCATCGATGCCGAAGCTCGCGCCCGCCAGGCGCTGCGCGAACGCATCGCCGAACAAGCCGCGCAGGCGGGAAAGCAGGTTGCCGATCTGACGGCGGAAGCATCCGCCCAGAAGCGCGTCAACGATGCGGTCGCAGCTGGCTCGCTGGCTTCGGCCAAGGCCCAACAGGTGATGCAGGTCGAGCAGGCGCTTCGCCCGCTCCTGACGGCGCAGGCGCTGGCCGAAGGTGAAGCGAAGGAAACCCTCACCCGCATCATCGAGCGGATGCGCGACGCCTATAGTCGGCTCTTCGTCGAACAAGAACGTGCGCAGACACTATCCGCGAACGAGGATCGACGCCGGGAGATCGAACTCCTGACGCGGCAGGTTACGCTGATCAATGCGACCGTCGCAGCGCGCGGCGATGCGCTGGCCGTGATGCGCGCCGAACAGGAGCTTCGCCGCCGCGGCGTCGATCTCGCGAGCGAAGAAGCGCGGGCCTACATCGAGTCTGCCCGCCAGATCGAAAGCCTGAACCGGACGCTGCGCGGGCAGGAACAGCTTCGCGACCAGCGCGACGAAATCACACTGCTGGAACGGCAGGTCGCGCTTGTTGGTGCATCCGTCGCCAAGCGCTCCGAGGAACTGGCAACACTTCGCGCGATCCAGCAATTGCGCCAGCGCGGGATCGATGCGGCAAGCCCGGAAGGGCAATCCGCCATCGGCAATGCCCGGCGCATCGACGAACTCAATCGCCAGCTTGTCGGTCGCCAGGCGCTCGAAGACCAGAAGGACGAGATCAATCTTCTGCAACGGCAGATCAGGCTGATCGGCCAGAGCGCCTCCGAGCGTTCCGTCATCATCGCCCAACTGCGCGCCGAGCAAGGTTTGCGCTCGCGCGCGATCGATCTTGCGAGCGAGGAAGGCCGCGCCATCGTCGAGAATGCCGGCAAGATCGAACGGCTGACGCAGGAGCTTCAGCGCCAGGACGCCGCCTATCGCGCCATCGAAACCGCCGTCGGGTCCGCGCTCGATCGCTTCGCCGACGTGCTGGCGCAAGGCAAACTCGACTGGAAATCATGGGCCGATGCGGGACGCCTCGCCCTTCAAGATCTGAACCGCGAGATGATCAAGCTCGCGCTACTCAATCCGCTGAAGAATTTGCTCTTCGGCTCGAACCTGCCGACCTTCGGGCAAGGCAGCGGCATCCTCGGAAGCATCTTCTCGCGGCTGTTCCATGATGGCGGGCTGGTCGGCGCGGGCGGCGTCGGCCGCATGGTTCCGGCAGGCGTCTTCGCCGCGGCGCCGCGTTTCCATGATGGCGCCTTTCTCAAGCCCGACGAGGTGCCGGCAATCCTGCAACGCGGCGAGCGTGTGCTGAACCGCAAGGAGGCGCGCGCCTACGAGCGCGGCGATCCACGATCCAGCGGCGCGGTCGTCAATGTCACGATCCAGACGCCGAACCCGACCGCCTTTGACGCCAGCCGCACCCAGATCGCGGCGGGACTGGCACGCGCCGTTCGCTCCGGCATGCGAGGGATGTGATGCCGCAACCGTTTCTCGATATCGCCTTCCCCGGCTCGGTCGGGCGTGGCGCGACCGGCGGGCCGGGCTTTTCGACCCAGATCGTCACGCTCGCCTCGGGCGCGGAGCAGCGCAACGTCAACTGGTCACAAGCCCGAGGCCGCTGGAACATTTCGACCGGCATCCGCAGCCGCGCCGACATGGCGGCGGTGATCGCGCATTTCCACGTCGTGAAAGGCCGCGCCTATTCGTTCCGCTTCAAGGACTGGAACGATTTCGATGCCGCCGATCAGGCGATGGTGCAGATCACTCCGACCGTCTGGCAGATCGTCAAGCGCTACAACCGCTCAGGCTATGAGCACGTCCGCACGATCACCAAGCCGGTTGCCGGATCGGTCACGGTCAAGATCGCCGGAAGCCCGGTCACGCCTGCCGCAATCGATACGCTGACGGGCCGGATCACCTTCGCCTCCGCGCCGGGCTCTGCGCCGACTACCTCGTTCCAGTTCGACGTTCCCGTCCGGTTCGACACGGACAGCCTGCCGGTTCAGGCCAACGCCTGGGACTTGCAGATCGTCAACAACATCGATCTCGTGGAAGTCCTCGAATGAAGACCCTTCCTCCCGCGCTCGCAACCCACGTTGCGGGCGGGCTCACGACGCTGTGCCGCTGCTGGCGTGTGGATCGCCGCGACGGCGTGGTGATGGGCTTCACCGATTTCGATCGCGATCTCGTCTTCGATGCCGTCACCTACAAGGCGGCGTCGGGGTTCACCGCAACCGCAATCGAAGGCCAGCTCGGGCTCGCGGTGTCGAGCCTAGATGTGCAAGGCGCGCTGTCGTCCGATGCGCTCACCGAGGACGATCTGCACTGCGGTCGCTATGACGATGCAGCCGTCACGATCTATCTGGTGAACTGGTCCGATGTGGCGCAGCGCGTGGTCCTGCGCGCCGGCAATCTCGGGCAGGTCGCGCGCGGCAAGCTCGCCTTCTCCGCCGAATTGCGCGGCCTTGCCGCCAAACTCGATCAACCGGCAGGCCGCATCTTCCAGCGCTCCTGCGCCTGGGACTTGGGCGATGCCCGCTGCGGGATCGATCTCAACGCGGCCGGGCGCAACGGCACCGGCGCGGTGACGCAGGTTCTCGATGCTTTCGAATTCCTCGCCTCCGGCCTCTCCAGCGTCGCGTCAAGTGTGCTCACCCGCGGCAAGCTTGTGTGGACTTCTGGCGTGAACAATGGCCTCGCGGTCGAGGTGAAGGCGCATTCTTCAAGCGCCGGGGTTTCGCGGATCGCCATTGCCTTGCCGATGGGCGCACCGGTGGTGGTCGGCGATACGTTCAGCGCCACGGCCGGGTGCGACCGTACTTTCGCCACCTGCCGGGATCGCTTCGCCAACACGGTCAACTTCGGCGGCTTCCCGCACATGCCGGGCACCGACTTCGCGATGTCCTATCCGAACCAGGGCGCCGGGAACGACGGCGGCAAGATCACATGACGATCCGACAGACCATAATCGCCGAAGCGCGCGCCTGGATCGGCACGCCCTATCACCATCAGGCGGCGCTCAAGGGCATCGGGTGCGATTGCCTCGGTCTCGTGCGCGGCGTCTGGCGGGCCGTCTATGGCACCGATCCCGAACACCCGCCCGCCTATTCGCGCGATTGGGCCGAGACGCTGCGCGAGGAGACTCTGGCCGATGCCGCCGGCCGCCACATGATCCCGTTGGCGCTCGATACGTTCGATCCCGGCGATCTCCTGCTCTTCGCCATCAACGACAACGCGCCCGCCAAGCATTGCTCAATCCTCGTCGCAACCGATCGAATGATCCACGCCATCGAGTCACACCCAGTCGCCGAGGTCTCGCTCGTGCCGTGGTGGCGCAACCGCCTGCGCTTCGCTTTCCGCTTTCCTGAGATCTGATCCGCCATGGCCGTTCTGCTTCTCACCGCCGCAGCCTCCGCGCTGACGGCGGGCGCCTCGGCGTTTGTCCAGATTGCGGCGGCGGCGGCGGCGACCGCTGTCGGCAGCTTCATTGACAACCGCTTGTTCGGGCCGTCGATGGGCAACACGACGGAGGAAGGGCCGCGTCTAGATAGCTTGCAGGTTCAGGCTTCGACCGAGGGCGCGGCGATCCCCGAGATTGCTGGGCGGGTGCGGATCGCGGGCCAGATCATCTGGGCGACCAAGTTCAAGGAAGTGGCGACGACGACCACGCAGCGCTCAGGCGGCGGCAAGGGTGGCGGTGGCGGTGGCGGCGGATCGGTCACATCAACGACCTATTCCTATTTCGCGAACTTCGCGGTCGGATTGTGCGAAGGCCCGATCGACCGGATCGGCCGCATATGGGCCGACGGCAAGCCGCTTTCGCTCGCCGGCATCACGATGCGGGTCTATCGCGGCACCACGAGCCAGTCGCCCGATCCGCTGATCGAAGGCGTCGAAGGATCGGCCAACGCGCCCGCCTATCGCGGAACCGCCTATGTCGTCTTCGACAATCTCGCGCTGGAGAAGTTCGGCAACCGCCTGCCGCAGCTGACCTTCGAGGTGTTCCGGCGCGTCTCCTCCACATCCGGCGACAGCCTTGAGACCATCGTGCGCGCCGTGACCATGATTCCGGGCGCGGGCGAGCGTGCCTATGACACCAAGGTCCAGAAGCGCGATCTCGGCGGCGGCTCGACCACGCCCGAGAACGACAGCGCCGGGCGCTCGACCTCCGACTGGTCGGTGGCGCTCGACGACCTGAAAGCCTCGTTGCCCAGCGTCGATACGGTGTTTCTGGTGGTCGGCTGGTTCGGCGACGATCTGCGCTGCGGCTCGTGCACGATCCGCCCGAAGGTCGAAGTCGCCAACAAGGTGACAACGCCCGATGCCTGGATGGTGCACGGACTTGCCCGCTCCGGCGCGCTCGTGATGTCGCTCAGCGCGGGTAAGCCCGCCTATGGCGGCACGCCGTCGGACGATACCGTCGTTCGCGCCGTCCGCGATCTGAAAGCACGCGGTTATGCCG
Source organism: Methylocystis sp. (assembly GCA_020252485.1). GTDB lineage: Bacteria > Pseudomonadota > Alphaproteobacteria > Rhizobiales > Beijerinckiaceae > JADCCX01. The sequence goes on along the minus strand of JADCCX010000002.1, from coordinate 284,214 downwards.
TGGTGTTCTATCCGTTCGTCTTCATGGACGTGCCCGCCGGCAATGCGCTGCCGAACCCCTATGGCGGCACCGGCCAGCCCGTCTATCCTTGGCGCGGGCGGATCACCTGCCATCCCGCCGCTGGTCAATCCGGCACAGTGGACAAGACGGCGGCGGCCGGAGCGCAGGTCGCTTCCTTCTTTGGCGCCTGCCTCGCCTCACACGTCTCGGTGACCGTCAACGGCAGCACCGACGCGGTGACGACCAGCTATTCCGGCCCGGCCGAATGGGGATTGCGCCGGTTCATTCTCCACTACGCCAAGCTCTGCGCGGCAGTGAACGCGATCGATGCCGGAGCCATCGACGCCTTCCTGATCGGATCGGAGTTCCGAGCGCTTTGCTCGGTGCGCGACAGCGCCACCAACTTCCCGGCAGTGGCGCGGCTGAAGACCCTCGCCGCCGATGTGAAGAGCATTCTCGGCAGCGGGGTGAAGGTGAGCTATGCCGCGGATTGGTCGGACTACAATGGCTATCGGCCTGCCGACGGATCGAACGATGTCTTCTTCCATCTCGATCCGCTCTGGGCCGACAGCAATATCGATTTCGTCGGGATCGACTGGTATGCGCCACTCGCCGATTGGCGCGACGGCACCGGCCACCTCGACCGCATCGCGGGCGCGCCCTCGATCTATGATCGCGCCTATCTGCAATCGAACATCGAGGGCGGCGAGTTCTTCAGTTGGTTCTATGCCAGCGACACCGCCCGCAACAATCAGACCCGTACCACCATCACCGACGGCGCCTATGGCAAGCCCTGGGTGTTCCGATCGAAGGATCTGCGGAACTGGTGGCTGAACCGGCATTACGACCGCCCGGGCGGCGTCGAGAACGGATCGCCGACAGCGTGGCTCGCGCAGATGAAGCCGATCTGGTTCTGCGAGCTCGGCGTGCCGTCGGCTGACAAGGGCGCGAACCAACCCAACGTCTTCTATGATCCGAAATCCTCCGAAAGCTTCCTGCCCTATTTCTCGAAGGGCACGCGCGACGATCTGATCCAGCGCCGGGCGCTTGAAGCCATCCTCGCCTATTGGGCGCCTTCAGGCGCCAATAACCCGGTCTCTGGCGTCTATAGCGGCCGGATGATCGAGACCTTCGGGATCTGGACATGGGACGCGCGTCCCTATCCCGCCTGGCCGGGCCGGGCCGATCTTTGGTCGGATGGTGATCTCTATCCGCTCGGCCATTGGCTCAACGGCAAGGTCGGCCTCGCCGATCTGGCGGCGCTCGTGGCCGAACGCTGCCGGCGCGTCGGATTCACGGCTTATGACGTGTCGGCGCTGGTCGGCGTCGTCACCGGATATCTGCGCGACCGGCCGATGAGCCCGCGCGCCGAGATCGAAGCACTGGCTTCCGCCTATTCCTTCGATGCTGTCGAAACAGACGGGGTGATCCGTTTCGTGCCGCGCGGGCGACCGTCGGTTGCGACGCTGACCTTGCCGGAACTCGCCGTGCCCGATCAGGGCGAAGAGATCACGTTGACGCGCGGCCAGGAAACCGAACTTCCGAACGAGGTGGCGGTCGGCTTCACCGATGCGGTTGACGAATACAAATCCGGCGCGGTCTCGGCGACGCGGCTTGCCGGCTATTCCGAACGCAAGAGCGATCTGCGGCTCGCGCTGGTGATGGATCAGGTTCAGGCCCAATCGATCGCCGATCGCGCGCTCGTTGAGGCTTGGGTTGCCCGCGAGACCGCGCAACTGGCCCTGCCGCCGTCGCGCATCGCGCTCGATCCAGGCGACGTGATCGATCTCGTCATCAACGGCAGGGCGCGGTCGTTCCGGCTGACGCGCGTGCTCGACAAGGGCGCGCGCGAAGCCGAAGCCGTGCGCGCCGAAGCCGCGATCTATGCACCGCCGCTGAACGGAATCGCCCCGCCGACGCTCACGCCACCGCCGATCTATGGCGCAGCGATCTTGCGGCTGATGGACCTGCCGCTGCTGCGCGACACTGACGACGGCTTCTCTCCCTATGCCGCGGCGTCCGCCTCGCCCTGGGGCGGCGTCGTGGTGATGGACAGCGCCACCGGTTCGGACTTTGCGCTCGACACGACGCTGGCCGTGCGGGCCACCCTCGGCGAAACCATCCAGCCGCTTTCCGCAGGGCCGACGGAGTATTGGGACGAAGGCTCCGTCCTCGAGGTGAAACTCTATGCCGAGGAACTGGCGAGCGCCACGCCCGACACAATCCTCAGCGGCGGCACGAACAGCTTGGGCGTAGGCACGCCCGACGGGGATTGGGAGATCGTCCAGTTCGCCGATGCGGTGCTTACCGGGTCGCAGACCTATCGGCTGACGAAGCTTCTGCGCGGACGCCTCGGCACCGAACATGCCATCCGCTCGCCGCTGGCCCTCGGCGCGCCAGTGGTTCTGCTGAACGAGGCTGTCGCCAAGATAGACGGCAAGCCCGCCGAGCGTCTTGCCGCCCGCTTCTATCGGTGGGGACCGCAGGCGCTCGATATCGCCGATCCCGCCTGGCAGCAGACGACCTTCGCCGCAAAGGCCGTCGGCCGCATGCCGTGGTCGCCGGTCCAGATCGCGGGCGCGCGCAATGGCGGCGGCGATCTCACCATCACATGGGTTCGGCGCACCCGCTTCGGCGGCGTCTGGGCCGATGGCGTCGATGTTCCGCTCAACGAGGAAAGCGAGCGCTACGAGGTCGATGTGATGAACGGCGCCAGTATCGTCCGGACTATCGCCGCGACCACGCCGACCGCCAGCTATTCCGCCGCCCAGCAGGTCGCGGATTTCGGATCGGCGCAAAGCACGATCTCGGTGCGAGTCTACCAGCTTTCCGCCTCTGTCGGGCGCGGCTGGCCGGGCTCCGCCATCATCTGAGGGAAGACAAAGATGCCGACGCCGAACCTCGGCTTGCCCACGCTCGCGCAAGGGCAGGCGCAGAAGGAGATAGCCCACAACGACGCGCTGCTACGCCTCGACGCCCTGGTGCAAACCAGCGTCAAGAGCCGGGCGCTGGCGACACCGCCGGGAAGCCCGGCCAATGGCGACCGCTGGATCGTGCCATCAGGCGCAACCGGCGTCTGGGCGGGCCAGACCGACAAGATCGCGTTCTGGCGCGAGGGTGCATGGGCGTTCTTTGTGCCCGCCGTCGGCTGGCGCGTTCATGTCGAGGACGAGCGCCTCACCGTCGCTTGGACCGATGGTGCCTGGCGCGACCGGATCGTCGGCACCGCCAATGGCGGCGCAATCCGGCTTGTGGCGCTCGAACAGGAACTGACGCTCACCGGCGCTTTCGTCGATGCCACCACCGCCGTGATCGCCGATCGCATGATCGTGCTCGCGGTCGCCTCGCGCACCACCCAGGCGATCACCGGCGCGACTTCCTACGGCGTCGGCGTAGCCGGCAACACCAGCCAGTTCGGCGGTTCGCTCGGCATCGCACTCGGCTCGAACAACATCGGCGTGATTGGGCCTTCCGCCTTCTACGCCAACACGCCGATCCGCGTCACCGCGGCCGGCGGCAACTTCACCGGCGGCAAGGTGCGCGTCGTGCTCTACGCGCTCGCTTTCGCCGCGCCCTCGTCCTGATCCACTCCAAAGAAGGAACTTTCGATGTCCGCCGCCCCAATCTCGGTCGGCGCCGACGCGCTCACGCTGACGTGGGTCGTGGTCGGCAGCCTGATCCTCGAACTGCTGATCCTGATCGTCTTCCTTGTCCGCGTGGCGTGGTGGTTGTCGCAGCGCTTCACGCTGATTGACGCCACGCTTGCCGCCAACGCGAAGGAGATCACCGCGATCAAGGAGGATGTCTCGAACGACATCGCTGGCCGCCGGGTGGTCGCTGAAGCCCGCACCGACATCGCCCAGATCAAGGCGACGATGGGCGAGTTCCGCGAACGCATCGACCGCCTGGAAAGCAATGAGGACGGCCGCAAGCACGCCTGATCTGCCGACATCAATCCAAACCACAACCCGACGCAAAGCCCGCCCCTCCGGCGGGCTTCGTCGTTTCAGGAGGTCGCAATGCTGCCTGCCCAATACCGATGGCTCGAAGCCGAGCCCGGCCCGCGCATGATCATCGAAGCGCTGAAGCAATACGGCACGCTCGAAGCGCCAGGCGCCGCCGACAATCCAAAGATCATCGGCTGGCAAGACGAACTCGAAGCCGCCGGTCTCGGTCGCGTCTATGCCGGCGTCTATCGCCACGACGCGATCCCGTGGTGCGGCCTGTTCATGGCGATTGTCGCCCACCGCGCCAACATCGATCGCCGCCCCGAACGGAATCCGCCGCGCCTCTATCTCTCGGCGCTCGAATGGGCGGCGTTCGGAACGTCGGTTCCGAAGGGCGCCGCGGCGCTTGGCGACGTGCTCGTCTTCAAGCGCAAGGGTGGCGGGCATGTTGGCCTCTATGTCGGCCACGACGCCTCTGCCTTCCACGTTCTCGGCGGCAATCAATCCGATCGCGTGACGATCTCCAGGCTGTCGAAGCAGCGCCTCGTGGCAGTGCGCCGCCCGGCCTATCGCGTCCAGCCCGGAAACATCCGCCCGATCCCCCTCTCTGCGAGCGGAAGCCTCTCCGTCAATGAGGCCTGATCCAACCCAACCAAGGAGTTTTCCATGAACGCCGTTCTTCAGTTCGGTGCGGGCTACCGCACCTACATCATCGCCGCCGTGCTCGTTCTCGTCGTCGTCGTCGAGAAGGGACTCGGCATCGATGTGCCGGGCGTCGATGTCGGTTCCGACTGGCTCACCCAGATCCTCGCGGCGCTCGGCCTCGGCACCCTGCGGGCCGGGATCACCGGGGCGAGCAAGTGACCGGCTGGATCGCTCTTGTCCTCATCGTCGCGGTGGTCATCGCCACTGCGGCGATCTTCGCCGCTGGCCGCAAGGCGGGCGTCGCTGCCGAAGCAGCGAAAGCCCGCGCGGCCGAACTCAAATCCCAGAAGGATGCCTCTGATGCAAAGGACCGCATGCTTGAAGCGGGCGCTACGCCCTGCCGGGCCTTCGCCGCCTTCATTCGCTCCACTGGAGCGAATGATTGCTACACAACCGGCTCCAAAGCCTCGTGATCGCGACGCTCTTGCTGACCGCCTGCGCGACGGCACCTTCTAGGCCGTCCGTCGTCTGCCCGCCGGTCGCGGCTTACGATCGCGCCTACCAGGCCCAGCTTGCTGATGAAATACAACGCCTGCCGCCCGGCACGGCGCTGGAAAGGGCGATGCTGGATTACGCACGGCTGCGTGATCAGGCGCGGGCGTGTGCCTCACCCGCAAAACCCTGAATATCGCCACGGTGGAGTCGGGATTCAAAGCCGAGGTGCGCGCTGTTAGTTGCATTGCGTTTTTAGAGCGTTTCGACGATCTTTCCTGCAAAAGTAGATCGCATGAGTTCATTCGAGGACATAAATCCCGGAGCGCGAATCAAAGGCCTCGATGCCGCATGTATTGCGGAGGTGATCTCTGTATCGCTTTTCGCCGCCGATGCGTTTAGTCTCATCTTCCGTTTCGGCGGCAAAGTCGCCGAGCGATTGGTCTATCGCGGCGAAGAGACCAGCTTTGAATTCATGAGCGGAGGACGCGCCTACGCGTTTGATGCGGATGCAGAATTTTTGCGCTTGGCGTTTGAAGCCTATCACATTCGTCTCGCTCATCTTTTCGACCCCTATCTTGCGCTAAGCGCGTCGCAGATCGAGGCGTTGCCGCACTAGTTCACGGCTGTCTACGGTGAGATGTTGCCACGCGCAAACCTCGCCCGACTGTCTTCGGCAAAGCGTGCGATCTCGTTCATGGACGCGCCAAGAATGATCCGACCACCTGACGATGACGGCGCAAGGCGGCGGCATTCCGCCGCCGCGCGATCGGCGATCTGAAAGACGGCATGACACCAGATGCCAAGGTTGCAACTGCCAGTACTCGGGGGAAAACCGCGGGACAGCTGACCGGCCCAGCCGAGACCATCCTCATCGCCCATGCCTGCCGTGGTGGAAGCGCCTATGAAACAGATACGGTTCAACATGCGGTCCTGTCGCATTGATCAAGGGAAGAGTAGGAGGAGAACCATGCCGGAGAGCGCGACCAGCGCTGTGTTCAGGCAGACAAGGGCGAAGCCGAAGCGCACCAGTGCCTGTTCCTCGTCCTTGCCGGAACGGGCGAGGCCGAGCACGAGGGCTATGATCGACAGGGAGCCGAGCGCGCCATGCCCCGCGCCGCTGTTCTGCATCGCCGCGAGCCAGGGCTGGCCATTCGTCGCAAGCGCGGCGACTGAAGGCATGAATATGGCGTTGCCACCCACGTTCGAGCCGGTCAAATAGCCCCCGAGCCCGGCAAGTCCGGCGACGAGGGGGGCCAGCATGGAGCGCTCAAGCGCAGCGAGAAGGGACTGTAGGTTGACGAAAAAGCCGCCTTTAAGCAGCGCCTGCGACATCAGCAGGAAGAAGAAGATCGTCGCCAATGGTTTCCAGGCCCGCTTCCCCCAGGCGGGACTGAGTTCCCGCGCGAAGGCCCGGGTCTCGCTGCGCGCGAGCATGAGTATCAGGACAAGGATCAGAGCAAGGCCGGGTGAGGCAAGTGGTTTCCATGTGATCGACGCGCCGCGGAGGATAAGGGCCTGATCGAGGCCAGTCGCGAGACTTGCGAGCTTCAGGCAAAGTATGGCGGTGAAAAGCGCCAAATAGGGCCAGGCTGCGCGTGGCCATTGCACTGAGGCCCCGCCTGCACGGGCGAGGAGCACGCCCGCGCCCAGTGTCACCGCTCCGGCACCCACACCCGCGACCTCGGGTCCGATTGTTCTGGAGAGGCCGAAGAGCACAGCGACGAACAAGGCCCAGACGCCGGCAAGTAGGCCCAGGGCGCGCGTGCCGCGCGCTCCGGCAAGGATGAGCGCGACGAGGCCGAGCGCGAGGAAAACCGGGGCACTGACCAGGGCCGAGGCGGAGCCCAACACGCGCGGGTCGAGATGCGCGAGGGTGCCGCCGATGACCGTGGCGAGGCCGAGTGTGCCCCAGGGCATCACCGCCATGCCAGCCAGCGAGAGGCGCAGGGCGGCGGGCCTTGGGAAAAGGCTGAGCAGCAGGGGGACGGTTGCGATCAGCGAAACGCCGAAGCCGGTCATGGATTCGAGGAGCGGCGCAAGGCCGAGGACGATGAATGTCACCTGCTGGGCCTTGCTCCAGCCGAGATCGCGCACCCAATTCGCAACGCGCGCATTGATCCCGAGGCGTTCGATGAGAATGACGAAAACGAGGCCCGGGGCGATGACGAAAGCAGTGCTGGCGAAGAGAACTGCCGTGTCGAGCCCCGCCGCTTCCGCTGTGCCGGATGTCCCCGACGCGCTATAGCCCAAGAACCATAGCAAGACGGTCAGAAGAACGCCGACGAGCGCCGCCTGGACGGGGGGGCGGCGGAAGACCAGAAGGAGACCGAGCACGGCGAGAATGGGCGAGACCTGGATGAGGGCGAGCACGATGGGTTCCGATTTCTTGGTTCGGCCTCAGGCGGCCTTAGCCTTCGCTGTGAAGAAATGACCGATCTCGGCCTCCAACGCGTCATGATCAGCGCAGCGCGGCAAATCGGGGATCAAGGCCGCGATGGATTCTGGAGCGTGGATGAAGGCCGCGCCATCAGCGGCCCTTAGCATGCCAAGGTCGTTGAAACTGTCTCCCGCCGCGAAGACCAGGAAGCCGAGTGACTGGAAGGCCCGCACGCATTTCGGCTTCTGATCTGGAAGCCGCGGCCGCCAACCCGCGACCTCGCCATTGGTGCCACGGAGGAGATTGTGGCAATAGAACGGTGGCCAGCCGAGTTTCGACGCAAGCGGCATCAGGAATTCGGAAAAGGAATCCGAGACCAGGGAGACCTGATATTTCCGACGGATCCGATCGAGAAAGGCGCGCGCCCCGGGCAGTGGTTCGACACCTGCGGCGATCGCCATGATGTCGGCATGGCCGATGCCTGCCTCCTTGAGCACTGCTATCCGTGCGGCCATCAACAGGCCATAGTCCGGCTCGTCGCGGGTCGTTCTGGCCAAGGCCGGCAGCCCAGTTGCCCGCGCCAGTTCTTTCCAGATCTCGGGCAAGAGGACGCCTTCGACGTCGAGGCAAGTCATGTTCATGCAGACTTCCTCGTTCTGGTCGGTGGGGCGAGATCGAGGCAGGCCGCAACAACGAGATGCGCATCCGCCATCGCCCGGCTGGGCGTTCCGGGAGAAGGTACGTAATGATTGTAATAGGTCGATCCTTCGGTCGCCGGACCGAGGATCCAGAGATCATCGACGACTTGCCCGGTTCTTGATACGGCGCGCGCGCCTTGGCGTGTTTCAATGCCGTCGAGGCCGGGTTCGGCGAGCACGGCCCGGATCAGCCCTAGCCTGTGCAGGTCCGCGACTGGACCGGAGCGGTGACTGAACAGGCCAGTACGACCGGCTCGAGCCCTGAGATGGCGGGCGCCCTCTGGACGCGGCGCATCGGGGTGCAGAAGACGCAGGACACCGGCCTTGGCAAGCGCAAGGAGGTCTTCATGACGTTCCTTTTGCGGACCTGCGACCAGCCTGTTGATCAGGCCCGCCCAACATCCAAAGAAGGTGCGATGCGAGGACGGAGTCAGGCCCTGATGATCGACCGCTTCCCGTAGTCGGTCCCGCAAGTCACGCCAGGTTTCAAGCGCAGCCTTTTGCGGGGATGCCAACAGGCCGCAATGCGTCTGCTCCAGATCAGCGCGGATCTGATGCAGAAACCAGTCCTGATAATCCTCAGGCCCTAGATCCTGCGGCAAGTCCCGCTGGAGCAAACGATCGACGTCGATAGAACCAAGCTTAGTCTCGAATTCGCTTAGATACTGGCCCAGTTCTGCAACACTGCGCGCGCCAATCCCGGCGAGGATCAATTCTTCCTTGGCCAGCCGATCCGCGTCCCCGGCACAGAGCTGAACTGCCAGAGCTGCCCCACGCATCTCCAATCGCATCAGCGGCAAGATGTCCTTCTCGAAGTCAAGCCGTCCATCAGTGGTCGCTGAGCGAATGGCAGCGATGCGCTCGGAAGTGAGCACCATCGCCCGGTGACGTCTGCGCGCCATCGAGGTTTCGGGCCGCGTCTTAAATGGCAGACCGGACCGGCTTTGGAGATAGAGGATCGGCTCTTGCCCTGAGGGAATGTAGCGTGTCGATCCCGGTCCATCCCGAAGGAAATAACCACCGCGACCACGGGTCAAGCCGGCCAAGGCATCCATGGCCGTGAGGCCCAATCCTTCGATCACCAGGACCTGGCCGGGCTCGGCATCGGCTTCCGCGATCTTGGTATCTTCTGCCCCGGATAGGTCTTCACTCCTGTGACCTGTTGTCAGGATCAGGCGGTCGACGGACAAGTCTGCCCCGCTGGCACCAGAAATCACATATCCGCGGCAAGTGTCACCGCGCCATGGGCCAAGTCGAACCCCCAGAGCCCGCTCACGGCGTATGGTGACAAGGACATGAGGCGGAAGGTCGGACAGAAGTTCCCTGCAAGCTTGCGCAAGATAGGTGCCGAGCAGGCGGCGCGGCAAGAAATCGGTCGGTGCGACCGGTCGGCCCGAAGGATCGGGCACGCCATCATCGTTCACATGAAGGTTACACGACCGGCACCAGGCAAGGAAATCCAGCCCTCCCTTTCCGGGACTGCCGCCGACATCAAAGAGCGCCGCCTCATCAGGAAAGATCCCAAGTTGGGCCGCGATCGTGTTCAGCATCAGATGGTCAGGTTGATTCACCGGATGCGCGCCGCAGCCCGGCTCGCCCTCCTCGAACACCGTAACAATAATGCGGCGCGATCGGTTGGCAGTTGCGAGCGTGACAATCCGCTCGAGCACGGACAAGCCACGAGATCCAAGTCCGATCAAGCCAATCCTCAGATCCGGCTGGAAATAGACCGTTACCATCGCGCGATATCCCCGAAAAATCCTGGCACAGTAACAGCGCTGCCCTCGGCAATGGCCTGCTCAAGCACAACGAGACCAAGGGCAAGATCGAGAATGCCCATGCCGAAGGGAGAGTAGATTACCGCGCGGTCCCGAGTGAGCGCAGTTTCCCCGCGCATGACCGAGCCGATCGTACCAGTGACAAAATCGCGGCCGCCTGAAAGCTGCTCGGCGAGATGCGGGGAGGTATTGGCTTTCAGGCAATGCGAGACATCGTCGAAAACATTCTGGCTTTGCAGGATCAATTCAGGTGCCAGATCCCGCAAGGAAATATTGAGCAGGATCTGATCAGCGCGCAAGTGCGTCGTCGCTGGTACATAGGGTGTGCCGGCATTGGTTGCGAAGACAACCAGATCGGCTTCGAGCGCTTCCAGGAGAGAAACGGATCGCGCAGGGCAGGCAACGCGACGCTCGGCATGTGCGGCAAGTCGATTGGCAGATCCCTCATCCAGATCATGCGAAAGGGCTTCCCCGAAAGACCAGCCATCAGCTGCGAACATGTCGATAATGTTGCGGGCGACATAGCCGCCGCCGATCACAGCGAGCCTTGTCGCCGATTTCCGACAACCATTCAGCCAATGGGCTCCGAGCACGGCGGATGCGGCGGTGCGGACGGCACTGATTCGCGCGCCCTCGAGCAGCGCGAGCGGATAGCCGGTATCCGCATCATTCAGGATCAGCACGGCTGAAGCGCGCTGGATTCCCGAGGCGATGTTCGCGGGAAAGCTCGAGATCCATTTGATACCGCAGATCCCGCCCTCGCCGTGAATCGCAGCGGGCAGGGCGATAATCCTTTTGCCCGGGTCATCGGGGAAGCGCAGGAAATAGCTGTCGGGGTTCGTGGTCCGGCCCGCTTCATGGTTGAGATAGCATTCGGCCACGACATCTATCGCCGATGCGAGATCACGGCTGAGCAAGTGGCCGACGGTTTTGCCGGGAATAACCTGAAAGTCGGGAATGCTCAGGGACTTCAGCATCACGCGCTCTCCGATGCTGCACTGTGGGGCGAGTACAGATCGCCAGTCAGGGGCGCATCACCGAGTTTTTGGCGCACCCAGTCATCGGAATAGATCGTATCGAGATAGCGTTCGCCGAGGTCGGGAGAGATCGCCACGACGACTGCATCCTCCGGAATGCGGTCGAACCAGGCGCACAGACCGGCGAGGACAGTGCCTGTCGAGCCTCCGGCCAGTAGACCATGGCTTCGCGCAAGCCATCGGCAGAGCCGAACGGCATCCCCCTCATCGACGCTCTCAAGGGCGAAAAGGCCCTCAGGTTCAAAAATTTCCGGGCGACGGCTGGTACCGAGACCCGGGATGAAACGCGCCGAGGGCGGATAGCCGAAGGTCACAGAGCCGATGCTGTCAACGGCGATGATCCGGGTCTCGGGCCTGTGAGCGCGGAAGAAGGACTTGCACCCCATGAGCGTACCGGTGGTGCCTGCACCGATGAAAAGATAGTCGATCTGCTCGAAATGTTCAGCGATGGAACGCGCCGTCGTGTCTTGGTGGGCGGCGGGATTGGCCGGGTTGGCATATTGGTTAAGCCAGATCGTGCCGGGGTCCTGTGCGACTGTGTCCTGGATGTAGCGGATGCGGCTGCCGAGATAGCCGCCATTGGTGTCGCGCTCGCGCACGACCACGACCCTGGCACCCAGAGCTTCGATGGTCTTGCGGTTCTGTTCCGAAGTGTTCGGGTCGATCACGCAGGTGAAGGCATAGCCGCGCTCGGCGCAGATTGCCGCCAGTGCCACGCCGAGATTGCCCGAAGAGGATTCGATGAGCCGTGCCCCCCGCTGGATGCGCCCCTCGCGCTCCAGGGTACCGATCATTCCTGCAGCAGCCTTGAGCTTGATGGATCCGGCAGGATTGAGCGCCTCTATCTTCAGGAAGACTCTTCCCCGGATGAGTCCCCTAATCTCCAGAAAGGCGAGGTCATTGTTCAAGCTGCTTATTCCCTCAATCACGTCATTCTTCCGGGTCTCGCCACTTTGCCGACCGACGTCGACTCAATAGGGTCCATTTCCCAACGTGAATAGACACAGATGACTGGTGAAAGCGGGATACAGTTTGTGCCAGATTATATTTTATGATTCCTTGAGTTTGCGGGACCCAGAAACGATGAGACGGACTGAAAAAGCTGTTACGGCCCAAAGCGTTCCTGAACCCTCCCGACCGATATCGGTTTCAGGAGGACGGCCGGGCGCTCCGGTCGAGCGGCTCTGGTTCAAGCCGCGCGACTGGCTCTTGCGGCAGATCGATAAGGGGACGCTCGGACAGGGTGAGCGCCTGCCTTCCCTGCGCGACCTATCGCTCCTGTTCGGGATCAGCCTCAATACCGCGCGGCGCGCGCTTGACGATCTGGTCGACTCGGCACGCGTCATCGCTTTGCCGCGCTCCGGCTATTTCGTGGCCGAAGGCGTCCCGGCGGTCTCGCCGCTGGCGTTGGAAGGTGTTGACGTGCGCGTCGACCACAAGGTCGTGGCGATGATGGAGCGGGCAAGGCGGGGGGATCTCTTGCCGCTGGCCTCAGCGGTGCTGAGCACCGCCCTTGTGCCGACCGAGCTTCTGGGCCGCAGTGTCCTCGCCGTCGCGCGCGCGCAAGGCGACGGGGCTGGCTTTATTCCGCCCCCGGGGGATCTCGAGCTCCGCCGTCGCATTGCAGGGCTGATGGTCCGGCGCGGCGTGGACTGCACCGCCGAAGACGTGCTGGTGACCGCTGGCGACACGGTGGCCATGGAACTCGCCCTGCTCTCCATGGACCGGGCCGGTGATCGCGTTATCGTCGAGGATCCGACCTATTTCGGCATACTGCAAGCCATTGAGCATGTGGGAATGCGGGCCGTACCGATCCGGGTCGGGAAGGATGGCATCGACCTCGACCAACTCGCGCAGATCCTGCGCAAGAGCCAGCACGCTGCCATTTTTCTCAACCCGACCCTGCACAACCCCTGCGGTTTCGTGATGTCGGAGGCTGCACGCCGACGTCTTGTCGATCTTTCGGCGGCAGCCGGGGTCGGGATCATCGAGGATGATGTTTTCCATGATCTGGTGCCCGAAGATCGGCAGGTTGCGCCGATCAAGGCACTTGCTCCCGGGGAGGTGCTCTATTGTTCCTCCTTCACCAAGACCCTCGCCCCCGGCTACCGGGTGGGCTGGTGTCTGCCAGGGCGCCGCTACGCGGCGATGCTTGCGCAGATGCATGGCCGTAATCTCTCGGTCTCGAGCCTGCCCCAGGCGGTTCTCGCCGAATTCCTGCGCCGCGGTTATTATCCGGAGCATATTGCGCGACTGCGCGCGAGTTTCGCGCGATCGGCTACAGGCTTAGCCCGGTTTGTCTCTAAGCATTTTCCAGCAGGCACGCGTTATGAGCCGCCGGTGGGGGGGTTCATCCACTGGCTCGAACTGCCGGGACGGATCGACATGGACACTTTTCACTGCGATGCAGAGGCGCTCGGCATCGCCACGGCGAGGGGCGACATGTTCAGCCCCGGCGAGGCTGGCAGCCAAGGCCTGCGACTCTGTCTTTCCGGCCCCCTCGAGCCGGAAATCACACGCGCCTTGATTGCCCTCGGCGGTCTCGCCGGAAGGCTCGGGGCGAGGGCAGTCGTGCCGCACGGCTCTGTATCCGTGTTAACGGGCCGATCCGATGATGGTGGCCGCGTAGGCGGGGTTTCGGGCGGCCTTGTTTCCGCAGAGTTTGAGGCTTCGCCTGTCGTTCACAGCCCGCAGTATGTTGAACGCGAAGTGGCGGACACTTGCCATGTTGGTGGGTCCGTGTCCGGTGCGTGATCGCACTTTGTCCTCGCCGAAGGTGAGGTGCTCCCCGATTTTGGACCGCCGGGCTGGGTGATTTCCCGGGCTATTGAGGTGCTCCCCGATTTTGGACCGCCGGGCTGGGTGATTTCCCGGGCTATTTGCTCATGGCGGACCGGATGCGCCTGAGCCATTCATCAGCGAAATCGGCGGCTTGTTGCCGATGGCGCTATGGGGTCGAACCTCGTTGTAGTCTCTACGCCAATCTTCCATTTTCTGACGCGCGTCGTCAAGGGTCAAGAACCAGTGCTGGTTCAGGCACTCGGCGCGGAACTTGCCGTTGAAAGACTCGATGTAGGCGTTGTCCGTCGGTTTACCGGGTCGCGAGAAGTCCAGGACGACATCCTTCTGGTAAGCCCAGAGATCAAGGTCGCGGGAGATGAATTCTGATCCGTTGTCGACCCTGATGACCTTCGGATAGCCGACCTGACGACAGACGCGCTCCAGCGTGTGGACGACATCCTCACCACGATAGGAGAACCGAGGATCGGTGGCCGGCGCAAAGCGCGAATGGGTGTCGATGATTGTCAGGATGCGCAGTTTCCTTCCTGTTGCGAGCTGGTCATGAACGAAGTCCATGGCCCAGACCTGATTGCTGTGGGTCACATCGGTTCGCTCCTCCCGGACCTTTGCCTTGACCCGGCGCTTTGGCGTCTTGTTGCGCAACTGGAGACCCAACTCATTGTAAAGTCTTCTCGTTCTCTTCATGTTGATCGGCCATCCCTCGCGCTGAAGGAGCACATGGACACGCCGATATCCATAGCGGACGCGTGTCTCGCAGATCTCCCTGATGCGGTTCTTGAGCGGTGCCTGCTCTCCGCGCTTGCCCTTGTAGGTGTAGAGGGAACGATCGATCCGCAGGGCCGAACATGCCTTGCGAACCGATACCTTCCAGGTCTCTCTCACCTCATCGACCAGACGGCGTCGGCGAGCAGGCTTCAGAGCTTTTTTTGCAAAACATCCTGAAGCATGGCCTTGTCCAGGCTGAGGTCGGCAACCAGCCGCTTGAGCTTGGTGTTCTCCTCCTCGAGCTGACGCAGCCTCTTGACCTCCGACGGCATCAGGCCGGCAAAGCGCTTGCGCCAGTTGTAGAACGTTGCCTCCGAAATCCCAGCCTTTCGGCAGACCTCGCCAACAGCCGTTCCGTCCGCGGCCTGCTTCAACACAAAGGCAATCTGCGCATCCGAAAACTTCGATGCTTTCATGGAACTCTCCTTCTCCCGGTCACCGGATCATACTTGGAAAATTCCAGCTTCAAACGGTCCGATTTGGTGGGAGCACGTCAGTTATCGTCGCTAAATGACACTAAAAACGGACACAGTGCGGACACGAACAAGAACCCCGCCTGGCGGGGCCAGGCGGGGTTTTTGTTAAGCTATTGATCCAGCTTTAGGATTTGGTTGCGGGGGCAGGATTTGAACCTGCGGCCTTCAGGTTATGAGCCTGACGAGCTACCGGGCTGCTCCACCCCGCGACATTCCTTTAGGGCTCCCGCCGACTAACGGGGCCTGTAAACGACAACGCCGCCCAAGGGCGGCGCGACGTTTCATCATGAGATCCTCAGACATGTGCTCGGCTGACTTGGCAGCGACCTACTCTCCCAGGGCTTAAGCCATAGTACCATCGGCGCTGCAGCGCTTAACGACCGAGTTCGGAATGGGATCGGGTTTTTTCACTGCGCAAGAACCACCAAGTCGGCGGAACACATGTGAGCAAGCCGAGCGGTGCGAAATCCCCGATGCAATCGGGGATCCACACGCTCTTTAAGGTCTGTTTTCTCCAATGCACGGGCATTGGTCATGAAAGCGATCAAGTCAATCGAGGTATTAGTACCGGTAAGCTGAACGTCTTACGACGCTTACACACCCGGCCTATCAACGTGGTGGTCTTCCACGCCTCTCGAGGGAATGCTCGTCTTGAGGTGGGTTTCCCGCTTAGATGCATTCAGCGGTTATCCCGTCCGAACATAGCTACTCTGCACTGCGGCTGGCGCCACAACAGATCCACCAGAGGTTCGTTCATCCCGGTCCTCTCGTACTAAGGACAAATCCTCTCAACATTCCTGCGCCCACGGCAGATAGGGACCGAACTGTCTCACGACGTTCTGAACCCAACTCACGTACCACTT
The DNA here is from genome assembly GCA_020252485.1 of Methylocystis sp. GTDB lineage: Bacteria > Pseudomonadota > Alphaproteobacteria > Rhizobiales > Beijerinckiaceae > JADCCX01. The sequence goes on along the minus strand of JADCCX010000002.1, from coordinate 268,331 downwards.
TAATCGGCGAACAGCCGAACCCTTGGGACCTTCTCCAGCCCCAGGATGTGATGAGTCGACATCGAGGTGCCAAACACCGCCGTCGATATGGACTCTTGGGCGGTATCAGCCTGTTATCCCTAGAGTACCTTTTATCCGTTGAGCGATGGCCCTTCCACAAGGAACCACCGGATCACTATGGCCGACTTTCGTCTCTGCTCGACTTGTCAGTCTCACAGTCAGGCGGGCTTATGCCATTGCACTCGACGAACGATTTCCGACCGTTCTGAGCCCACCATCGCGCGCCTCCGTTACACTTTGGGAGGCGACCGCCCCAGTCAAACTGCCCACCATGCATTGTCCCGGACCCCGATAAAGGGCCGCGGTTAGATATCCATATCTATAAGGGTGGTATTTCAAGGGTGACTCCACCTGAGCTGGCGCCCAAGCTTCAAAGTCTACCACCTATCCTACACATGCAGATACGAATACCAATGCAAAGCTACAGTAAAGGTTCATAGGGTCTTTCCGTCTGACCGCGGGAACCCCGCATCTTCACGGGGAATTCAATTTCACTGAGTCTACGTTGGAGACAGCGGGGAAGTCATTACGCCATTCGTGCAGGTCGGAACTTACCCGACAAGGAATTTCGCTACCTTAGGACCGTTATAGTTACGGCCGCCGTTTACCGGGGCTTCAATTCAAGGCTTGCACCTCTCCTTTTAACCTTCCGGCACCGGGCAGGCGTCAGACCCTATACGTCATCTTACGATTTCGCAGAGCCCTGTGTTTTAGGTAAACAGTTGCCACCCCCTGGCTTGTGCCCCTCAACTACGCTTGCGCGCAGCCAAG
>JADCCX010000002.1:0-262500 GCA_020252485.1 Methylocystis sp. | reverse complement strand
GGAAACCGGCGCCGTTCCGCGTCTCCAGGTTTCGGCGATCGCGCCCCAGATGCTGCTCGCCCGGACGATGCGGGCCCCGGCCCTGCCGGGCGGAGCCATCAGCTTCGCACCCGCCAACTCGCCCTTCTCGAGGCTCGAGGTGCGGATGATCGAGGAGAACGTCACTGTCGTTCCCAAGACCGAGGCGCTCGCTGTCCAGGAGGCGCTCGACGAAAAGGTCGCCATTGCCGTGCGGGGCCAGACCATCGAACAGATCGTCAGGGCCAATGGCGGCACCCAGGCGCAGGGCCGCGCGATCAGCGCTGCCCTCAAGGACAAGTCTTTGACCGACGGGCAGCGCATCCGCTTCCTGTTTGCGGCGCCGGAGCCGGGAGCGCCGCGCCAGCTCGTGAGGATGACGATCTACGGCGACGACCAGATCGAGGGCATCGCCGCCATGAACGACATGGGCGTTTTCGTCTCCGTGGCGCCGCCGGCGGCGGTCACGGCGGGGGATGAGGAAGAGGAGGACGAGGGCAGCAGGGGTCTTGCCCTTTACAACTCCCTTTATGAGACGGCTCTCAAGAACGACATTCCCCGCGCCATCGTCGACGACCTTATCCGGATTGTTTCAGCCGACAGCGACACGGATTTCCAGCGGCCCGTCACGGGAGGCGATGCGCTCGATCTCTTCTATGCGGAGGAGGAGGACGGCGACGGGCGCGAAATTCTCTATGTGGCGCTGACGGCGGGGGGCGAAACCAAGCGCTACTACCGTTTCACCAACCCCGATGACACCACGGTCGATTACTTCGATGAGAATGGCCGCTCGGCGAAGAAATTCCTTATGCGCAAGCCCATCGTCGAGGGGCAGCTCCGGTCCGGATTCGGCATGAGGCGCCATCCGGTGCTGGGATATTCTAAAATGCACACGGGCATCGACTATTCCAACCGCATCGGCACCCCCATTATCGCCGCCGGCAATGGAACCGTCATCAGCGCCGGTTGGGACGCGGGCTACGGACGGCGCATCGAGATTCAGCACGCCAATGGCTATGTCACCACCTATAGCCATATGTCCCGCTTTGCGCGCAATGTTCAGGCGGGATCCCGCGTCCGCCAGGGCACTGTCATCGGCTATCTGGGCAACACCGGCCTCTCGACAGGTCCGCACCTGCATTACGAAGTGATCGTCAACGACCGTTATGTTGATCCGCTGCGCATCCGCATTCCGCGCGGCCGCGAACTGGACGGGCGCATTCTCGCCGAATTCCGCCGCGAGCGGGAGCGGATCGACGGACTGAGGATGAAGGCCCCCACGGCGACGACGCGGGCGGCGGCGCTCGCGGTTCGCTGAGCGGGCCGGAAAGCGTGGCCTGCCAAAAGGCTGCCGATACGACCCGACATCAAACTGTAACATTCGCCTGCGAGCGGATAGGGATTGTTGGCGGCTTCTGCTGGACCGATTGAACGATGACCTATGATCTCGCCGTGGCGGGCGCCGGCATTCTGGGGCTGGCGCATGCGCTTGCTGCAGCGCGCAGGGGCCTCAAGGTCGTCGTGATCGACAGGGACGCGCAGGCGAACGGCGCCTCAATCCGCAATTTCGGCTTCATCACCGTCACCGGTCAGGAACGCGGCGCCTGCTGGAGGCGCGCCATGCGGTCGCGCGATGTCTGGGCGGAAGTGGCCCCGCAGGCCGGCATCCGCATCGAACATCGCGGGCTGGCCGTGGCGGCGCGCCGGCCGGAAGCGGCGGCGGTGCTCGAAGCATTCCTCGCAACCGAGATGGGCGAAGGCTGCCGGATGCTTTCCGCCGGCGAAGCGGCGGCAGCAGCGCCGGCTCTGAAAGGCGACGCCCTGGCGGGCGCCCTGTGGTCCGGCCATGAAATCCGCGTCGAGAGCCGCGACGCCATTCCCAAACTGGCCGCCTGGCTGGAATCGGCGCATGGCGTGCATTTCCGGCGATCAGCGCAGGTGAAGGAGGTCGCCCCGCCGCTGATCCGGACGACCACTGGCGTCATCCGGGCCGAAAGCGCCGTTGTCTGTCCCGGCGACGATTTCCTGAGCCTCTTTCCCGAACGAATCGCGGCTTATGGCGTGACGAAATGCAAGCTGCAGATGCTGCGCGTCGATCCCGGCGAAGGCAGCCCCCGGCTCGATACGGCGATCATGTCCGACCTCGGGCTCGTGCGCTACCTCGGCTATGCCGCGCTGCCCGAAGCAGCCGCCCTGAAGGCGAGGCTCCAGGCGGAGCAGGCGGATGCGCTGGCCCATGGAATCCACCTCATTGTCGTGCGCTCCGCCGATGGATCGCTCGTCGTGGGCGACAGCCACCATTATGGAGCCACGCCCGATCCCTTTTCCCGCACCGATGTCGATCAGCTGATCATGGACGAATTCAATGCCGTGCTTGATTTCCCCGCCGCGCGGATCACTGAGCGCTGGACCGGCATCTATGCCTCCGCGCCCGACCGGCTGATGTTCGTCGACAAGCCCGCCGAAAGGGTGCGCCTCGCCATGATCACCAGCGGCACGGGCGCATCCACCTCCTTCGCCATCGCCGAGGAAACGATCAGGGATCTCTTCGCATGAACCGCCTCAAGGCCGTCGTGTTCGACTGGGCCGGAACCATCGTCGATTTCGGCTCACGGGCGCCGATGGGCGCTTTCGTGAAGGTTTTCGCGGAGTTCGGAATCTCCATTTCCATCGAGGAGGCGAGAGGACCAATGGGAACCGCCAAGCGGGACCACATCTCCGCGTTGATCCATGCGCCGGAGATTGCCGCGCGGTGGGTCGCGGCGCATGGCGCATCTCCGACCGAAGCGGACATTGATCGCATCTACGAGGTTTTCGTGCCGCTCAACGCGCGCGTCGTGACGGATTTCGCCGATATGATCCCCGGCGCGGTGGAGGTTGTCGCGGCGTTGCGCGGCATGGGCCTGAAGATCGGCTCCACGACCGGATACACACGCGAGATCATGGAGCGGCTGCTCCCGGTCGCGGCGGCCGCCGGTTACGCGCCGGATAATCTTGTCTGCGCCGGCGATCTGGCGCAAGGGCGGCCGAGCCCCCTGATGATGTACCGCTGCTTCGCCGATCTGGGCGTCTATCCGCCCCATAGCGTCGTCAAAGTCGACGATACCGAACCCGGCATCGCCGAGGGACTGGCCGCCGGCTGCTGGACGGTCGGCGTGGCGGTCTCCGGCAATGCCTTTGGACTCGCACGGAGCGAGGCCGAGGGCCTGCCTGCCGACGCGTTCGCAGAGCGGCGGGCCCGCGCCTATGCCACGCTGAAGGCCGCGGGCGCTCATGTGGTGATCGACAGCGTCGCCGATCTCCTGCCGGTTGTGATGGATTTCGAGGGCCGGCTCGGGGATGGCGGCAAACCGGGATGAGCGCCGGTTTTCGTGATTGCCCCGTCAGTCAGCGATGAGCCGGGCCCCCAGGGTAAAGATGAAAGCGGCCTGATCCTGCCAGTCTACGCCGCATCCGACAATCCAATGTTCACCACATCCCTTGTTGCGCTGCCGCAAGCCCTTGGTTCGGAACAATTTTAGCAAAAACTGAGACAAATTCTTTGTGCTTTCCCGTCAGGCAGAGAAGGCAATGTTGCGCGCCGTGGTGCCTTCATGTTGATCGGGAAGCTTCGTCTGCTTCGGCGCCAGCTCCTGGTCGGGGCAGGCGTCGTGGCAGCCTGCACCATCGCGTCCATCGTGGTGGTTTACTTCGTCACGATCGCGGATCCGGAGCCGTTCCGGTCAAAGGCTATCATCACTGCGACCGGGCTGCCGCTCGTGCTTGCGCCGATAGCCGTCTTCATCATCATGCGCCTCGAACAGAGAAACCATCAGCTGATGCTCGAATTGGAGCGCATGGCCAATCATGACGAATTGACGGGATTGCTGAACAGACGCGCCTTCATGAGCCGTTCGAGCGAATTGCTGGGCCAGCCCGAACGCCTGGCGCTCCTGCTGGCGGATATCGATTGGTTCAAGCGCATAAACGACAGCCACGGACATGCCGTCGGCGATGAAGCGCTGCGGCACATCTCCTTGATCTTGCAGGAAAACGCCCCGGAAGGCGGAGTCCTGGCGCGGCTGGGCGGCGAAGAATTCGTTGCGCTGTTTTACTGGCGGCAGATTTCGGAAGTCCGGCAAGTGGCGGAATCGATCCGCACCAGCCTCGAATCCCGGCCGTTGATTTGTGACGGTAAGGAGATCGTGCTGACCGTCAGCATCGGCGTGGCGATCCGCGAACATGCGGATGATGTGGACAAGCTGCTCAGCCGGGCGGATCAGGCGCTTTACGAAGCAAAGAGCAGCGGCCGCAACAAAACGCTGCTTGCGGCCTGACGCCGCGATTTCCCAATCCACTTCCTTTCGCAAATGCCCCGTCCGGCGCCTCGGCTGGCGGCGCGCGATGCGGCCGCGCCCATCATCTATCAGGCTGTCAGGATTACCGCTCTCGGGCGGTGCCCTTGTTGTCGGGCGGATTGGCGGTTGCCGGCGCCGATGGCGTCACCAACCTTGTTGTCATAAACGATCGTCCATCGGCGCGCCGAGCGGATTGTCAGTCCCGCTTCGCCTTCTCCTGCATCGCCGCTTGCAGGCGCTTGATATCCGCAGGAGAGAGTTGCGGACGGTCGACGTTGATCGTCAGCTTGTTGAGCTTGGCGGTCAGCGTGAAGGGCGGGCGATAGTCGGCATCGTTGACACCGGTCAGCGTATCAGAGCCGATATCGAAGCTTTCGTCCCACTGCAGGGTCATCGGCAGGGTCCTCTCCATCCGTTTCGTCGCGACGACCTTGCCATCGACTTTCAGCGTGCCGGTGCCGGGACGGCCGAGGCCGCTGAAGTCGTTGAAGGCCAGAGTGCCGACTCCGATTCCCTCGTATTTGAATTCGAACTCAACCGTATGGCGGCCAGGCGTCAAAGCGTCAGCGCCCTCCCACTTGATGCGTTCAAGATCGACGAGGTTCCACAGGAATAGCGGCTTGCCCTGGAGCAGATAGAAGCCGTAGCCCGCGAACCGGCCGCCCGAAGTCAGGATCATGCCTTCGCCGCCGCCTTGCGGCACCTCGATGTCGGCGGTGATCGTGTAGGAGCTGTTAAGCAGGTTCGGCGAATCGCCCTGCGGCAAGCCCACCATCGGTCTTGTATAGACAAACTCCGTCCGGCCCGCCGTGATGTTCGGACGCGGGGCAACGATGCGCGCCGCCACCGAGGCATCGAGCGGGAAGACCTGATGCTTCTTCGCTTCCGCGATGAACTTGGCCTTCATCTCCCTGACCCTGCCCGGCTGACTGGCGGCAAGGTTGGTGGTCTGGTTGAAGTCCTTGTTCAGGTTGAAGAGCTCGAGCACCTGGTTGTTCAGGGGATCCGGGTTGGCCGGGCCGAAGGCCTCCCAGGGCGCGCGATTGACCTTGGTGCTCAGGAACCAGCCATCCTCGTAGAGCGCCCATTGGCCGAACATCTCGAAGTACTGGATTTTGTGCCGCGATGGCGCCTTGGCGTTCTTCGCGTCGAACGTATAGAGGAAGCTCGTGCCTTCGATCGGCTTCTGCTTGATGCCGTCCACGACCTCGGGGGCCTTGATGCCGGCGGCTTCGAGAATGGTCGGCATAACATCGATGACATGGGTGAATTGCTGGCGCAGACCGCCCTTGTCCTTGATGCGGGCCGGCCAGGAGACAACCATGTTCTGGTTCACGCCCCCAAGCTGCGAGGCGTTCTGCTTAAACCAGGAGAACGGCGTATCGAAAGCCCAGGACCAGCCTGCCGACATGTGGTTGTAGGTCTGCTCGGTGCCCCAGACATCGTAGAATTTCATCTGCACTGCAGTCGGCAGCTGGTTGAGACCATTGAAGAAGGCGACTTCGTTGGGCGTGCCCAGCGGACCGCCCTCGGCGCTCGTGCCGTTGTCGCCGTTGATGTAGATGATCAGCGTGTTGTCGTAGCGCCCAAGATCCTTGAAGCCCTGCACCACGCGGCCGATCTCATGGTCGCTATAGGCGGCATAGGCGGCGAAGACCTCGACCTGCCGGATATAGAGCTTCTTGTCCTCGGCCGTCAGTGAATCCCATTCCTTCAGGACGTCCTTCGGCCAGGGCGGCAGCACCGTATCCTTCGGGATCACACCGAGGCGCTTCTGGTTCTCGAAGATGCGCTCGCGGACCTTGTTCCAGCCCTCGTCGAACAGCTTCATGCTGCTGATCTTGTCCACCCATTCCTTGGTGGGATGGTGCGGGGCATGGGTGGCGCCGGGCGCATATTTGATGAAGATCGGCTTGTCCGGCAGGATCTGGTGGATCCTGTTCATATAGTCGAGCGCCTCGTCGGCCATGCCGGTGATGAGGTTCCAGCCCGGTTTTCCCTGGAAGGGATAGATCTGGGTGGTGTTGCGGAACAGGTTCGGCTGCCATTGATTGGCGTCGCCGCCGACGAAGCCGTAGAAATATTCGAAGCCCATGCCGGTCGGCCACTGGTCGAAAGGTCCGACCTGGCTGGCGGCGAAGGCAGGCGTGTTGTGGTTCTTGCCGAACCACGAGGTCGCATACCCGTTTTCGAGCAGCACGCGGCCGATGGTGGCCTTGTCCCTGTCGATGATACTGTTGTAGCCGGGGAAGCCGGTCGACTGCTCCGAGATCACGCCGAAACCGGCGGAATGGTGGTTGCGTCCGGTGATCAGCGCGGCGCGCGTCGGCGAGCACAGCGCGGTCGAGAACATCCGGTTGTAGCGCAGGCCCTCGTTGGCCAGGCTGTCCATCGTCGGGGTTGGAATGACGCCGCCGAAGGTGCTCGGCACGCCGAAGCCCGCGTCATCGGTAATGATCAGCAGCACGTTCGGAGCGCCCTTGGGCGGCACGATGCGCGGGGCCCACCAGGGCTTCGATTGCAAGGCGCCATCCTTGATGACGCCGCCGAATTTCGGATCGGGCGGCGGCAGCTGCCTGCCATTGATGCTGGTGGTCGCGCTCGGCGAACCCATCGTTCCCGTCACCTGCTGCGCCGACGCCGGCTGCGCCAATGGCACGAGCAGCAAAGCGAGCGCGGTTTTCCATAGGTTACGCATCCGTCACTTCCTTCGAGACAATCACCGTCTCAAAGCCGGACTGTAGAACCCTGGCTCGCGCGGTCAAGTGTCAATCGACGCATCACCGATCATCGCCGAACACAAAACTCTTCTCTATTTCAGAGACTTAAGCCAGGAAAGATTTCAGTTCTGCAGGTTTACGGGAGACCAGCCGGCGCCCGGATCGAAGGAGCGTATCGCTCCCGCGAGCGCCGGAGTCCGCTCGCCCAGATTGCGCTCCCAGACATTGCCCCTCTGATCGCACAGGAAGGTCATGATGCCCGTCTCTCCCCATGTCAGCGGATAGGCGAGCAGCGCAAACCCGGCGAGGAGGCGACCCTTCACCAGGTAATCATAGGCGCCGCCCGGCGCGGACGGACCCTGCGCCATCAGGATGCGGAAGACATAGCCGCGATAGCTGCGCGGCCTGCCGTCCCCGCCTTCGGTGATGGCGCCGGTGATGCGATCGCCGAGAGGGCTGCGGTCGGCGGCATTGGCAGGCGGCCAGTAGAGGCCGTCGCGGCGGCCCGGCGAACTCAGGATCCGTTTCGCATATTGCTGGACGGGCTCACCGTCATGCAGCGAATTGCGGTACTCGTTCTGCGCGGCGACGAAGTCGGAGCAGACGCCGATCGCGGCGAGCTCGTTCATGCCAACCCGCCGGTCGATGATGGCCTGTTTGCCGGCAGCGAGATCGAAGCTCCAGCCGCCGTCCTTCTTCTGCAGGGGTATCGGAAAGCGCCAGCCCTGGTTGCCGAAGACGAGAACCTTGCGGTCGCCTTCCCCGTCGGCCACGGCGCTGCCTTTTTCGGCCAGCGCCAGAAAATCGGCGATACGCGCCTGATCGACGGCCGTGTCGCCGGACACCAGCAGATCCCTCCCTCCCGGTCCGAAGATCCGGTCGAGGATGCCGGTGACAGGGTCGCGCGCCGCGTCGACGAGGGCCTTGGCTGCTGCGTCAGGGGTAGCGAAAGCCTGCTGGGCGGAGGCGGGAAGGCAGGCGGCGATCAGGAATGAAGCGGCCGCAACAGCCTTGAGGATTCTTGCCCTGTTCATGGTCATTCCTCTCTAGCGCCTGCGGATTCCGCCGCCGCCGCCAGGCGGGCCTCCGCCGCCGGCCCTTGGGCCAGCGGCAGCAGGGCGTTGGATGGCCTGCCGGCTGGCCGATCCGCGGGCAGCCATGGCGTTCGACGCGCCGCCCAGACGCGCATCGGAAAACGCTGTCTGCCGGACTGGAGCCGCCTGAATCCGCTGCTGAGCGGCAGGCCGCGTTGCGGCGACAGCCTGGTTGACCCGGCCGCCGCGGTTTTCGATCGCTGCTCCGGCCCTCCCGATAGTGGTCCGGTCGCCGCCGCTGATCCGCGGCCCGTCCCCACTGCCGATGTTGGCGCGGTTGCCGATGTTGGCGCGGTTGCCGCTGCCGATATTCGTGCGGTCGCCGACACCGATGTTTGTCCGGTCGCCCGTGGAGATGTTGGTGCGGTTGCCGATGTTGTTGTTGTTCGATCGATCAATGCTGACGGTATTTCCGCCGCCGCGAACCGGCCGGTTGGCGGCGCCGCCGCCGATGTTCGGCCGGCTGCCTTGTCCCGGACGGTAGCGATCGGAATCCGGCCGCCAGGGGCGCGTGCCGCCATTGCCGATGCCATTGCCGATGTTGACACTGTTGCCGATGTTCACATTCCCATTGACGCCGCCGAGGCCGGGCCGGAAGCCCGGATAGCCCGGCCAGCGCGGCGGATAGACGAAGCCGCGCCCCCAATCCCAGGGATTGCTGATCGCGGCGCCCACGGCCACGCCGACGCCGAAGCCGATCACGCCGGCCACAGCGGCATTGGCCACGGGATTGAAGACAACGCCCGGATCGTAGATCGGCGCAAAGATGACGCCGGGGTCGGCCGGCTCGATGATAATGAACTGGACATCGTTCTGCGGCTGCACGACGACCCGCTGCTGAGGTGTCGATTTCAACGTACCGGCTTTCTGGGCCTGCAGACGCAGCGCCTGGATGGCGGCGGCAACCTCATCGGGCTGATAGACGAAGGCGTCGCCAAGGTCGGTCGTCGCATCGAGGTCGCTGTTGAGTTTCTCGATCACCGTCGGGAAGCGGGCAAGCGCCCTCACCGAGGGGTCCCAGTTCTGGGCGTCAAGCGCCGAGAAATCGCCCTTATCGACGCTCGCCTTGTTCCGGGCCAGCCAGCGCGAGACCTGGACGATGTCGAGCGGATAGGCAGCCGCCGGCAGCACCTGCGCCAGCAGGGCATCGGGGTAGAGCGCGAAGGGAGCCACCAGCTTTTCGATCTCGGCCCGGGTGAAGCCCTCGACGGCAGCGCCTTGTTCGGCGGGAACGGCGGTCTGCGCCAGAACGAAGCCGGTTGGCCCGCAGGCGAGAATTGCCGCAAGGCTCATCGCCAACACCCGCGCGCGCCAGCCGTCTTTTCCTGCAGCAGCCCCCAAGGCGTCCCCCTTCATGGTTCTTTTGGTCGAACCTGCCTCTTTGCGGCAAAGCTTTCCTCATCTGTCGACCAAGAGCAAGAGCGGAACTTCGGGAAACGACGGATGAGGGAAGCGTGATCCCTAAACCTGAGATCCATCAGCAAGTTGCGCCTTTTGCCCCAACTCCTCTTCCAGCCAGCGCAGAGCCGCCATGAAATTGTGCATGGCGAGCGACGGCGGCCTGCGGCGACGTGAGATGAAACGGTCGCTCAGCCGAGGCGAAGGCCGCCGGATGAGGCCCCAGAAATGGCTCGGTCCGGCCTTTGCCAGGTCGTTTCGACAGGGCTATCCCGCGCAGCATGCCAACGAAAAAAGGTGTTGCGCAACGATCCCGGCATCATCCATAAATCAGCCTGGAGAGGGAGCTCGGCATGAAGGTTTTTCGCCGAGGCGTTCAACAAATGCGCCTCCGGGCAGGCTGCGGCGTGATTTGCGCCGGCCAGATCGGCGGCCCGGCAAGATCCCATGACAGCCCTGCTGGACCTGACCTTTTGCTGACAGACGTGAGCATTGGCCGCCTGTCATGGCATCCTCTGGGTGCTTGACGGGATGAATGCGCTCCAGCGCCAGAGCGCCCAAGCCGCTCCTGCCGGGGGTGCTCCTGATTCCGGGCGGTACATTCCGCATGGGATCGGACAGCCATTATCCGGAGGAAGCCCCTGTCCACAGGGTCCAGGTCGATCCCTTCTGGATCGATCAGGCGCCGGTGACGAACCGGGAGTTCCGCGCCTTTGTCGCGGCGACGGGCCACGTGACCTTTGCGGAGATCGCACCGCGGGCCGAGGATTATCCCGGCGCGCTGCCGCATATGCTGAAAGCCGGATCGCTGGTTTTCGATCCGCCTTCCAAACCCGTTGATCTTCAGAACTGGTCGCAATGGTGGACCTTCAGGTTCGGCGCAACCTGGCGCAAACCCTATGGACCCGGCAGCTCCATCCGCGACCTCGATGATCATCCGGTCGTGCATATCGCGTTTTCGGATGCGCAGGCCTATGCTTCCTGGGCCGGCAAGGAATTGCCGACGGAAGCTGAATGGGAGTTCGCCGCCCGCGGCGGGCTTGAGCAGGCCGAATTCGCCTGGGGTGACGAACTCGCGCCGGATAGCCGTCAGATGGCGAATTTCTGGCTGGGCGAGTTCCCGCATGAGAATCTCTCGCCCCGGCGCTACAAGCGGACGACGCCCGTCGGGCTTTTTCCGCCCAACGGTTACGGCCTCTCCGACATGATCGGCAATGTCTGGGAATGGACCACCGACTGGTATGCCGCGCGCCACAGCGCCGAAGAGGCTAAGGCCTGCTGTATCCCCGCCAATCCGCGGGGTCCCGCTCAGGAGACGAGCTACGATCCGCAGCAGCCGGAAATCAGGATTCCGCGCAAGGTCCTGAAGGGCGGCTCGCATCTTTGCGCGCCCAATTATTGCCGCCGCTACCGGCCGGCGGCGCGCCACGCCCAGCCGGTCGATACATCAACGAGCCATATCGGCTTCCGTTGCATATTCAGGAGGGAGAAAACCACATGACCAAGGACATCACGCCGACGCATCACAAGGCTTCGGCCGATGCCGCCATACAAGGGAGAGACAAGGATATCATGTTGTCCCGCCTCAACCGCCGCAACATCCTGCTCGGCAGTACAACCGTCGCAACTGCCATGGCTCTTGGAGCAGCCGCGCCTGCCGCCGTGGCCCAGGCCCAGACGGCGCCGGCCGCTCCTGCGACGGGACGCCCGCCCAACATCCTTGTCATCTGGGGGGATGACATCGGCACCTGGAACATCAGCCACAACAACCGCGGCATGATGGGCTACCGGACGCCGAACATCGACCGCATCGCCCGCGAAGGCATCGCCTTCACCGATTATTACGGCCAGCAGAGCTGCACCGCCGGCCGCGCCGCCTTCATCAACGGCTCGGTGCCGGTGCGCACGGGCATGACCAAGGTGGGCCTGCCGGGAGCCGCCGAGGGCTGGCAGAAGACTGACGTGACCATGGCCACGGTGCTCAAAAGCCAGGGCTACGCCACCGGGCAGTTCGGCAAGAACCACCAGGGCGACCGCGACGAACACCTGCCGACCATGCATGGCTTCGACGAGTTCCTGGGCAACCTCTACCACCTGAACGCCGAGGAAGAGCCTGAACACAGGGACTATCCGAAAAACCCTGAATTTCGGAAAAACTTTGGGCCGCGTGGCGTGCTCCGGACCAAGGCTGACGGCCGGGGCGGGCAGACGATCGAGAACACCGGGCCGCTGACCAGGAAGCGGATGGAGACCATCGACGACGAAACCGTCGAGGCCGCCAAGGAGTTCATCACCCGCCAGGTCAGGGCCAATATCCCCTTCTTCTGCTGGTGGAACGGCACGCGCATGCACTTTCGCACCCATGTCAAAGCCGAGAACATCGGCAAGTCCGGCCAGGACGAGTATGGCGACGGCATGGTCGAGCATGATCTGCATGTCGGGCAGCTGCTGAAGCTGCTTGATGATCTGGGCATCGCCAACAACACCATCGTGCAATACTCCACCGACAACGGTCCGCATTACAACACTTGGCCCGACGCCGGTACGACACCGTTCCGGGGCGAGAAAAACTCGAACTGGGAAGGCGCCTACCGAGTGCCGGCCTTCGTTCGCTGGCCCGGCGTGTTCCCGGCCGGCACGACGCTCAACGGCATCGTGGCGCATGAGGACTGGCTGCCGACCTTCGCGGCGGCGGCGGGTGCGCCCGACATCAAGGAAAAGCTGCTGAAGGGTGTGACCCTCAACGGCCGTCCCTACAAGAACTACATCGACGGTTACAACATGATCGACTATCTCAGCGGCAAGGCGCCTGCCTCGCCGCGCAAGGAATTCTGGTACATCAATGACGACGGCAATATTGTTGCCGCGCGTTATGAAGACTGGAAGATTGTGTTCTTGGAGAACCGTGGATCACAGCTGAATGTTTGGCAGGAACCGTGGGTGGAATTGCGCTTCCCCCTGATCTTCAATCTGCGGCGCGACCCGTTTGAGAAAGCGCAACACAACTCCAATACCTACTGGGACTGGGTGATTGACCGCGTGTTCGTGATCGCGCCAATCCAGGGACTTGCTGCCAACTTCCTTCTGAGCATGAAGGAATTTCCACCCAGTCAGTCTCCCGGCTCCTTCAACCTGAGCAAGGTTGAGGCGCAGATCAGGTCGGCGCTGTCACGCTGAGGAAGCATCGGAGAAAGACCGCCTCCCTACGGGAAGGCGGTCTCCGCCATGTCTCCATCCTCGAAAGCGGCGGCTCCTTGACGGTCCAGCTGATGTCAGGCAGACCACGTTTTTGAACAGAAGCCTGTCTTGATCGTGCGCCGAAGCGGAGAAAGCTTAACCATGCTGCATATTGACCTGCCGAACCGCACAGAGATCGAGGCGCTCGCCGCCTATCGGGGAGCGCCTGCCGTTTCCATCTACCTTCCCACCACTCCGGTCACACAGGATACCGGCAGCGACAGGATCGCGCTCAAGAACCTCCTGAAGGAAGCGGTTGATCAATTGCAGGCGGTCGGGACGGACAAGCGTCTCATCTGGCCGATCGAGGAGGCCGTGGCCGCCATTCTGGAGGATGACGGATTCTGGGCCTACCAGGCCAACAGCCTGGCAATCTTTGCCTCGCCGGACCGGGTGCTCACCTTCCGCCTTCCCAACAAACTCACCAATCTGGTCGAGGTGTCGGACCGGTTCCATCTGAAGCCCCTGCTGCGTTCAGTCACCTTTCCGCATCATGCCTATGTCCTGGCGATCAGCATGGGAGCGGTGCGGCTGGTCGAGGTCTCCGCCGATTTGCCGCCTCACGAGGTCGCCGTTTCCAACCTGCCGCAGGATGCCGCTGGAGCCCTGGGGCGCCGCAGCCATGTGGAGCGGACTGGACAGATGCGGTCAGGAGAGGCAACGAGCGAGCACGCGCTGCTGATACGCTATTCCCGGACGGTCGATCAGGCTCTGCGTCCCATTCTGAAGGGCGAGGACGCGCCACTGATCATAGCCGCGGCAGAGCCACTGGCCTCGATCTTCCGCAACACCTCAAGCTACGGCCATGTGGCATCGCAGGTGATCGCAGGCAGCGCGGACGACACAGCCAACCACGTGCTCGCGACCGAAGCACGCGCCGTGCTTGACAACATTTATGCTGAAGAGATCAAGGATTTGGCCGGGCTGTTCGCGACCCGCACCGCGCAGGGGCGGGGAACCACCGATATCGCCCAGGCGGCCCGCGCCGCGACCTATGGTGCGGTCGACACGCTGCTCGTCGACATTGATGCCCATGTGCCGGGCATCGTGGACGAGCTTGATGGCGCCGTGACCTTCGACGAGACGCCGGATGCGGTCAATTATGGTGTCCTGGATGAGATTGCCCGGCGGGTGCTGCGATCCGGCGGCCGTGTCGTGGCAGTCCGCCGGGACGACATCCCCGGCAAGGGCAGCCTCGCCGCCATCCTGCGCTATCCCGTCTGACTATCTCTCTAATTCAGACGCTTGCCGGCCGGAGAGCCCGGCTATTTCGGCAAGATTGGCATTACGAATGGCGTGGATGGAACGGCCCCTTTTCCCCCACCCTCAATTCGAGGTGTTGGCCGCAGGCCAGCCTCGATAAACCATCCGGATGAGGCATTTGATCCTGAGCCCGTCCCGAGGCTCCCCCCGGATCAGGTCCGGGGGTTGCGCCTCGTCAGGACCGTGGCCGGCCGTGATCACAGAACCTGGCTCCGGCTGGCGAACAGGCTGCTGTCCGGCCAGGGCGTTGCCCGCACCTTGACCGGCGCCTGCGCCAGACGGAGGAAGAGTTTCTTCCGCCGCTCAAAGGGCTTCCAGTCATAGAGAAAGATCTCGGCGGGCTTCCAGACCAGGACCCATCCGATGACGACGATGCTCTCCCGGACGAACCGCCAGAGCGAGGCCTCGCCGCCGATGGAATTCAAGACCCAGAGCGTGAGCATGCAGAGGCTCCCGGCGAAGATGCCAATCATCAGGTTTTGGCGTCCGTCGCTGAAGGATTGCCGCTTCCGCTTCATTTCAAGATCAGCCCGTGCGCGAAAATAGGCGTGAAAAATCTGGGTCATCGCCGCCTCTTTCTCCTGCGACGGCTCATAATCGCGCAGGTGTACAACGATCGCCAGGTCGGCGCCGGCGGGCAGATCGGCCGCGCAATCGATCACATAATCCGCGATGTCCGGCTCCAGATTGCTGTTTCTGGCGGGAAAGGGATCGAGGGCATGCAGGAATTGTTCGAGGGATTCCAGGCGGATTTCGATCAGACCCGCCCCCCTCGTCTGCTCAGGCTCCATCATGGTTTCCCTCAGCACGGTGATGGTCCTTCATTGGCCGCTTCCGCGGAATCGACAAGCGGAGCAGACGACATAAAGAAATCTTTATATCCTTATTGCCGCCTCCGGCTGCCCCTGCTATAGGGCCCGGCATCATATGAAACGCCATCGATAGGGAGCAACCCATGCCGGTCGCCAAGGACTATGTCATCGCTGATCTCAAGCTTGCGGATTACGGCCGCAAGGAAATCAACATGGCGGAGGACGAGATGCCCGGCCTCATGGCGATCCGCGCCGAGCACAAGGGCAAGTTCCCGCTGAAGGGCGCACGCATCGCGGGCTGCCTGCACATGACGATCCAGACCGCCGTGCTGATCGAGACGCTCAAGGATCTGGGCGCCGATGTGCGCTGGTCATCCTGCAACATCTTTTCGACGCAGGACCACGCGGCGGCCGCCATCGCGGCGTCGGGCACGCCCGTCTTCGCCGTCAAGGGCGAAACGCTCGAGGATTACTGGGAATACGTCTACCGGACCGCGCAATGGGGCGACGGCGGCACGCCGAACATGATCCTCGATGATGGCGGCGACCTGACGATGCTCATCATCCTGGGCGCCGAAGCCGAAGCGGGAAAGACCGCCTTCCTCGACAAGCCAGGCAATGAGGAAGAGACGATCTTCTTCGCGCTGATCAAACGCATCCTCAAGGAGAACAAGGGCTGGTTCACCCGCACGCGCGACGCGATCAAGGGCGTTTCAGAGGAAACCACCACCGGCGTGCACCGCCTCTACGAGATCGCCAAGGACGGCCGCCTGCCGTTCCCGGCGATCAACGTCAACGACTCGGTGACGAAATCGAAGTTCGACAACCTTTACGGCTGCCGGGAATCGCTGGTCGATGCGCTGCGCCGCGGCACGGATGTGATGATGTCCGGCAAGGTGGCCGTGGTCGCGGGCTACGGCGATGTCGGCAAGGGTTCGGCCGCCTCGCTGCGCCAGGCCGGCTGCCGCGTTCTGGTGACGGAGATCGACCCGATCTGCGCGCTCCAGGCCGCCATGGAAGGCTATGAGGTCGTGACGATGGAGGACGCGGCGCCGCGCGCCGATATCTTCGTGACAGCGACGGGCAACCTCGATGTCATCACGCTCGATCACATGCGACAAATGAAGCACCGCGCCATCGTCTGCAATATCGGGCACTTCGACTCGGAGATCCAGGTCGCCGCGCTCAAGAACTTCAAGTGGGATAACGTGAAACCCCAGGTCGACGAGATCGAGTTCCCGTCCGGCCGGCGCATCATCCTGCTCTCGCAGGGCCGGCTGGTGAATCTCGGCAACGCCACGGGGCATCCGTCCTTCGTGATGTCCTGCTCGTTTTCGAACCAGACGCTCGCCCAGATCGAGCTCTGGAACAACCACGCCCAATACGAGAACAAGGTCTATACGCTGCCCAAGCACCTCGACGAGAAGGTGGCGGCGCTGCATCTCGCCAAGGTTGGAGCCAAGCTCACGACCCTCAGCAAGGAGCAGGCAAAATACATCGGCGTGAAGCCCGCCGGCCCGTTCAAGCCGGAAGCTTACCGCTACTGATCACAGGCGTTTGCAAAAGCGGGAACTTTTTGATTCTGTTCTGTTCCCGCTCTGTTTTTTTGACCTTTCAAAGCCCCGAAAATACGGGGCTTTTCTCTAGATTAACCACTTCCTCACCGAGTCCGCGCAACGGTAGTGTCAGGGTGATTCGGGCGATCGCGCCGTTGTGGCCAGCCCCAGGAATGAGCCGAGGTCGAAGCGCATGGCCATCCAGGCCGGCAGGCGGGGAAAGCGTGGGTCCGGCGCAGCCTTGCGCTTGGGTCCATGCCTCCTGCTGCCGGTCATCAGCGCCGGCCATGCCCAGGCTGATGACGTTGGCCTCCGGTTGTCGATCCTCACCCGGGAAAGCGGCGCCCCGGTCATCATGGACCTGTCAGGGCCGCTCGGGCTGATCTTCATCGGCCTGCTGATCCTGACGGCGACGGTCGCCACGCTTTACATCACCGGAAGGCGCCGCTGGAGCCGGCGCCTTGCCGAACAGGATGCGGAGATCGGCCGGATGCAGCTGGCGCTGCAGCGCGCCGAGATCTTCATGTCGGGCGAGCGGCATATCGTCGTGGCCTGGGCGAGTCCGAAATCGGAGCCGGACATCGAGGGCGACGTCAGCCTGCTGATCGGCGCGGGCGCGCCTCGCCGCATCCTGGGCTTCAGCCAGTGGCTGGCGGCCGGCGACGCGAAGCGGCTCGAACAATGGGTCGAACGCCTGAAGGCCAACGGCGAAGGCTTCTTGTTCTCCGCGGATACCTCGGCAGGCAAGCATGCCGAGATCGAAGGGCGCGCTGTCGCGGGCCGCGCCGTCATGCGCGTCCGGGAGGTATCGGGAGACCGGATGGAGCGCATCAAGGCCGAGGAGAAGATCGGCAAGCTGACCGGCGAGATGGCCGCGCTCCACGCCGTGCTTGACGCCCTCCCCCACCAACTCTGGCTGCGCTACCCGGACGGAAGGCTGGCCTGGGTCAACAAGGCCTATGCCGAAGCGGTCGACTGCCGCCATCCGAACGAGGCGATCAGCAAGGGTATCGAGCTTATCGACCGGCCGATGCGCGAGCGCATCGCCATGCAGAACGCGGAGAAACCCTACCGCGACCGGATCACGACGATCATTTCGGGCCGGCGCACGATGCTTGACGTCTCCGATGTCCGCACGCCCTTCGGCTCCGGGGGTATCGGCGTCGACGCCGCCGAAACCGAGGCGCTGCGTATCAAGCTGGAAGCCGAAATGGCGACCCATGTGCGCACCCTCAACGAATTGCCGATCGCCGTAGCGATCTTCGACCGCAAGCAGCAGCTCCGCTTCAGCAACGCCGCCTACCAGAAGCTCTGGAATCTGGCGCCTGAGTTCTTGAACAGCCATCCGGCTGACAGCGAAATTCTCGATCGGTTGCGAGCCGACCGGCGCATTCCCGAGCAAGTCGATTTCCGGAGCTGGAAGAACGCGTTGCTGGCCGGCTACCAGAACACCGACACGGCGGAGCATCTCTGGCACCTGCCGGACAGCAGGATCCTGCGCGTCGTGGCCAATCCCACCCCCGATGGCGGCCTGAGCTACCTCTATCACGACATGACGGAGCGCATCACCCTCGAGGCTCAGTTCATGGCGCTCTCCCGTGTCCAGAGCGAAACGCTGGACAGCCTCAAGGAAGGCGTTGCGGTCTTCGGCTCGGACGGCAAGCTCAAGCTCGCCAATGCCGCCTTCGCGAGCATCTGGCGCATCCATAGTGAAGCTCTGCAGGACAATCCGCATATCGACGAACTGATCCGGCGCTGCCCTGCCGCCGCGGAAAGCGATTCCTGGGCCTTGCTGCGTGGTGCGATCACCGGCCTCAGCGATGCGCGCCGCAGCGTGCAGCACCGCGATACCCGGGCCGACAATTCGGTCATCGATTGCGCCACCTCGCCGCTGCCGGACGGGGCGACGCTGGCCACCTTCGCAGACATCACCGCCAACGTGAACGCCGAGCGGTTCCTGCAGGAGAAGAACGAGGCTCTGAAGGACAAGAACGAAGCCCTCGAAACCGCCAGCCGCTTCAAGAACGACTTCATCCAGAACGTCTCCTATGAATTGCGCGCGCCGCTGCAGAACGTCACGATGGCAACCGCCATGCTCGCCAACGAAACCGTTGGTCCCCTCACGGATAAACAGAAAGAATATGCCGAGGCGACCATGCGCTCGGCGGATGCGCTGCTGTCGCTGATGAACGACATCTTCGATCTCGCCTCGCTCGACGCCGGCGCCATTACGCTGGATCTGGCGAGCATCGCGCCGCAGGAGGTGATCGACGCTGTGGCGACCGCGCTGAAGGACCAGCTCGCGCAAACAGAAATCACGCTCGAAAGCGATGTCCCCGCCGATATCGGCAAGTTCAAGGGCGACCCGCGGCGCGTCCGGCAGATCCTGTTCCATCTCATCGCCAATGCCATCGGTTTCTCGTCCGCCAACCAGAGCATCGCCGTAAAGGTGAGGCGCGACGATGGATGGATGAATTTCACCGTCACGGATTCAGGCCGCGGAATCCCGGCGGAAGCGCAGTCGCGCATCTTCGAGAGGTTCGAAACCCATACCGAAGGGTCGAGCCATCGCGGCGTGGGCCTCGGCCTTTCGATGGTCAAGGCCTTCGTCGAATTGCACCACGGCAAAGTCGCGCTGACATCGGATTCTGGTGCTGGCACAACAGTTGTGTGCCGTTTCCCGCTCAATGCCGAGGCGCCTGCAGGAACCGCGGCCGGACAGAAGGTGGCCTGACAGCATGGGTTCTGCCTTGGCTTCCGAGACAACCTGGGTGATCGATCTTCCGAATCTCCAGAGCACCGAGCGGTTCGCGCAGGCGCTCGCCCGCGAAATCGGACCCAACACGCTGATGACCCTTACCGGCGATCTGGGATCCGGCAAGACCACATTCGCACGGGCGCTGATCCGCTGTCTGGTCGGCGATCCGGAGCTTGAAGTGCCGAGCCCCACCTTCTCGATCATGCAGGTCTACGATACGCCCGCCTATCCGATCGTCCATTGCGATCTCTACCGGATCGGTTCGGCCAACGAACTGGCCGAACTCGGCTGGGAGGAAGCCGCCGACGGGGCGCTCGTCCTTGTGGAATGGGCCGACCGCGCCGGCCACCTGCTCAATGCCGACCGTCTGGACGTCGGCTTCATCCTGGAGCCCGAGGAGGGACCCGAGCATCGCGTCGCCGTCGTGACGGGCTACGGGATCTGGGCGCAGCGGGTCTCCATCATGAAGGCCATCGACCGTCTGCTGATCCAGTCCGGCTGGGATGACGCGGCCCGGACCTACATGCTCGGCGACGCCTCAGTCCGCGCCTATGAGCGCCTGAAGCGCGGCAATGAAACCGCGATCCTGATGATCGCGCCGCCCAGGCCCGATGGTCCGCCAATCCGCTACGGCAAGCCCTACAGCGCCATCGCCCGCCTGGCTGAGGATGTGAAACCCTTCGTGGCGATGGCGAAAGGCCTGCGGGGCCTGGGCCTTTCGGCTCCGGCGATCCTGGCCATGGATCTCAAGGCCGGACTGCTGATCACCGAAGATCTGGGCGCCGACACCGTCCTTTTGGATGGCAAGCCCGATACGGAGCGTTATCTCGCCGCGATCGAGGTGCTCGCTTATCTGCATTCGCAATTGCTGCCCGACCGCCTGCCGGTGACGGACGAAATCGAGTATCGCATTCCGCCCTATGATCTCGATGCCCTGCTCATCGAGGCGGAACTGATGCTCGACTGGTACCTGCCCCATCGCGGCCGCAGCGGCCTCGCCGCCTCAGCCCGCGGGACATTTGTCAATCTGTGGAAAGCCATCCTCGGCGAGGTCATCAGGGCGCCCAGGACCTGGGTGCTGCGCGACTATCATTCACCCAATCTGATGTGGCTTCCCGAACGGCAAGGCATCGGGCGGATCGGTCTGATCGATTTCCAGGATGCCGTCCTCGGGCATGCCGCCTACGACGTGGCCAGCCTGGCGCAGGACGCGAGGGTCGACCCGGAGCCGGGCCTCGAGATCCGCCTTTTGGGCGCCTATGCGAAACTGCGGCGCGAAAAGGACCCGGCGTTCAATGTGCCGTTGTTCGCCCGGGATTATTCCGTCATGGCCGCGCAAAGGGCGACCAAGATCCTCGGCATCTTCGCCCGGTTGAAGCACCGCGACGGCAAGCCGGGCTATATCAGGCATCTGCCTCGGATCGAAGGTTATGTCCGCTCCGCGCTCGCGCATCCGGCGCTCGCTGAACTGCGCAGCTGGTACCAGTCCAATATTCCTGGCCTTTTCCCGGAGGACGAGAGCGGCGGCCAGATGTGAGTTTGCTCTTCGTTCAGCGCTTCAGGAAAGCGGGGACACGCGCCAGCGCATCGGCCCGCGCCTCGTAGTCGGTGCCGACCATGGCCTCGCCGGAATCATCCGAGGTGAAGGCCAAGCCCGTTCGCTTCGTCGGCTGGCGGTTGGGGTGATCGAACTCGTGCACGGCATTGGCGTAAGTGATGATCGTCGCGTTGCGCCCGCCTGCTTGCATGAGCTTGACGAGATCCCTGCAGGGTTCGGCAGGGGTCCAGGTATCGGCTTCGCCGATCAGGATCAGCAGCGGCAGCCGGCTCGCCCAATCCCGCCGCCCGGCCGACTGGGTCACTTGCCGGCAGCCTGGATAGAAGGCGACGGCCGCGTTGAAATCGGGACGCCCGTCCTGCGGCTTGCGCTCGTCGGCGAGACTCCACAGAACGCTGGAGCCGCCATTCGACCAGCCGAGCAGCGACACCTTGTCGGCGATGACATCGGGACGCTGCTGCAGCCAGGCTTTTGCGGCATAGGCGTCAGAGACCCGCTCCTTGCTTGGCCTGACGGTCCGATCACGGACAAGACATTGTGGTCCAAGGCCCCGCGAGCCAAAAGAATCCGGGAAAAGCACGATATAGCCCTGATCCGCGAGACGCTGGCCCCAATCGGCATGCCGGCCGCCGATCATCGCCGTCCCGCTGCCCAGCCCGCCGCAGCCATGCAACGCGACCACTGCCGGGAAAGGCCCTGGTCCTGAAGGCCGGAACAACACCGCCTTCAGGGGCCGCGCCTCGCCTTGGGGAATCTCCACCCGCTCCTGCGCCCGCGCGGGCGCAAGATAGCCAGCAAATAGAATGGCAAACCATCCAAATGAGCGGAGAAAACGGCGCATTTCTACCTTGTTGTTTGGCGCTGAAGCCACATTAGCAGAAACTGCGCAGGCAACAAACACGTGCATCCCGCGCACCGGAATGCTAGCATGATGCCATGAATAAACTCGATCGCGCTTTTGTTCCGAGCCCTGAGGCGGAAGTTCGCTATTTTCACAGCGAATTCAAGATCGTACGCAACGGCAGCCATGTCCGCTGCGCCGTGACCGGCGAGCCAATTCCGCTCGACGATCTGAAATACTGGAATGTGGAGCGGCAGGAAGCCTACGCCAGCACCGACGCCGTCTTGAAGCAATTGCGCCGTCTCAAGGCGCCGAGCGTCTACGGCCAATAGCCTCCTGCGCCATCGCAAGGAGACCGGCCGGCATGGGTAGCGTGACGGGCAGAACCGCAATCCCGTCGCGATCGGGCAGGCGGACCGCGTCCTTCTCCGTCGTCACAAGCTGAAGGCCTTCGGCGGCCGCGCGCTGGTGAAGCGCGGCGATCTCCGCCTCGGAATAGGGATGGTGGTCGCCGAAGGAAGCGGCCGCCCGGACATCGAGGCCAGCCTCCACCAGCGTCGAAAAGAACTTGGACGGCCTCCCGATCCCGGCGAAGGCCAGCAGGCGTTTGCCCCGCAGCGAGGCAATGCTGGCGGGATCAGGCTGCAGCATCGCCTGGAAAATCGGCTTTCCAAGGCGCGTCAATGACTCATCCGAGCCCGCCACGGTCCCGCCGATCACCAGGAAGCAATCGATCTTCGCAACTTGCCGGCTGATCGGCACCCGCAAAGGCCCGGCGGGGAAGCAGCGGCCGTTCCCGAAAGGATTGCCGCCATCGACAACGGCGACCGTAAAGTCCTTGGCGAGCCGTGGATTCTGCAGCCCATCATCCAGCAGGACAATGGTTGCGCCTTGCTGGAGCGCGAGGGCAGCGCCGGCGCGCCGGTCAGCCGATACGATCGTCGGCACATGGCGGGCAAGCAGCAGCGGCTCGTCGCCGCACTCGGCCGCCTGCATGGCTGCAGCATCGACCACGACCGGCCCCGCGAGCCGGCCGCGATAACCGCGGCTGATGACAAAGGGCGTTTCGCCGCCCTCGCGCAGCGCCTCCGCCAGCATCAGCGCCGTAGGCGTCTTGCCAGCGCCGCCCATCGTGAGATTGCCGACGCAGATCACCGGCAGCGCGGCGCTCTGGCCCGCCTGCGCCATGCGCCAGGCCGTCAGCTGGCCATAGAGCCAGCCGGCAGGCGCGAGCAACCGTGCAACCGGACCATCCGTCGCCCAGAAGGCCGGCGCTTTCATGCGCCTTGCCCCAGTTGCGCCTGCACGAGGAAAGGCTGGAGCGCGGCGATGGCCCGCTGATTGGCTCCCGCCATGGCTTCGACGCGCGCCCTCGCGGCTTCCGCCATGGCCGACGCCCCGGCCTCATCGGTCAGAAGCGCCGCCAGCGCCTCCGCGAGTTCCGCCGCATTCGCAACCTGACGCGCGCCGCCGCTTTCCCGGAGCCCGTCGAAGACCTCGGTGAAGTTATGAACATAGGGTCCATGCAGGATGGCGTTGCCCAGTTTGGCCGGCTCGATGGGGTTCTGGCCGCCATGCGGCACCAGTGAGCCGCCGAGATAGGTCACTCCGGTGCGCCGGTAGAAGAGGCCGAGTTCGCCGATGGTATCGGCGACATAGACATCGTCCGCAGCAGCGGGCAGCGCCCCCTCACTGCGGCGCCGGACCGCCAGGCCGGCGCTGCCAAAGAGATTCGCGACATCCTTGCCCCGCTCGGGATGGCGCGGAGCCACAACCATCAGGAGGCCCGGAACGCGCGGCTTCGCCTGCGCATAGGCCTCGGCGAGCTGTTCCTCCTCCCCCGGATGCGTGCTCGCGGCGACGAAGACGGGCCGGCCCTGCAATGCCGCTGTCAGTGCGGCCAGCTTTTCGGCATCCGCCGGAGGCGGCGTGACGTCGTATTTGATGTTGCCGATGGCCTGAACGCGCGGCGCGCCCAACAGGCGCAGCCGCTCGGCGTCAGCCTCGGACTGAGCGAGCACAAGCTCGAACCGCGACAGCAGCGACGCCGCGAAGGCGGGCAGCTTCCGCCACCGCGCGAAGGAGCGCTCCGACATCCGGGCGTTGACGATCACCAGATGCGCGCCGCCTTCCTGCGCGGCATGAACGAGATTGGGCCAGAGCTCGGACTCGGCGAAAACGCCGATGTCGGGCCGCCAATGCGCCAGAAAACGCCGGACATAGGCCGGCAGATCGAGCGGAACATATTGATGGATGGCACCCTGCGGCAGCCGCCGCCGCGCCAGTTCAGCCGAGGTGACGGTCCCCGATGTGACCAGCACCGCAACGCCCGCCGCCATGAAATGTTCGGCGATGGGCACCAGCGAAAGGACTTCCCCGACGCTGGCGCCATGCAGCCAGACGAGAACACCTTCAGGCCGCGGCAGGCCGGCGATGCCCTTCCGCTCTCCGACGCGCGCAGGGTCCTCCTTGCCGCGCCGACGCCGGCTCGAGAGCAGGGGACCCGCCGCCGGATAAAGAAGACGCGACATCCCGGCATAGGCCTTCACCGAGAAGGGCCGCTTGCCCATCAGTTGAGCCCGTCGGCCTGCGCCCCGGCCGCAGCGGCGGCCGCCTGGGCCCTTGCCTCTGCGACGCTCGCGCGGCCGGCCCCCGGATCGACATCGCCCACGATGGCGTAAGCCCGTGCATGCGCCGCGTCGAGCCCCTCCTGGACGGCCAGCCGCGCCGCCTCGATCTCCTCCGGCGCCGCGTCGCGGCCGATGCTGATCGGCGCGCCGAAGACGATCGCGCCACGGCCATAAGGAAGGCCGATGCTGGTGCGGTCCCAGCTGTCGAAATCCTTGCGGCGCGAGGTGACGACCGCGACCGGAATGATGGGCCGGCCCGAGAGCTGCCCCAGCGTGATGATTCCTCGTCCGGCGACCCGCGAGACCTTCGGCACATCGGCGGTCATGGCAACCGAAACGCCATCCTCAAGCATGGTCATGGCGGCGCGCAAGGCCTGGGCGCCGCCACGCTTGCGGACCTGATCCTGCCGCTGCGCCCCCGATCCCCGGACCGTGCGCATGCCCAGGGCCTCCACAGCGATCGCATTGATCTCGCCGTCGCCGTGGCGGGAGATCATCGCCGCGACCTCGTCCTGCGGGCGCTTGATGAAGGCGGCCATGAAATGCTGGCCATGCCACATCGCAATAATCGCGGGCACCAGCGGATAGATCGAGGCTTCGGCATCCGCCGGTTCCACCGTGAAGCGGTTCGTCCGCCGCACCAGCGTCAGATAGACGGCCATAGCCTTGCCGGCGCCGCGCAGCACCGGCCTGGAACGGAGGATCTTCTTCAGCATCGCGATCGGTCAGCGCTTGTCCGTTTCGGGATCGAGCAGCCGGTGCATGTGGACGATGAAATAGCGCATCTGGGCCTGATCCACCGTCTGTTGGGCCTTCGCCTTCCAGGCGCGTCTTGCCGCTTCATAATTCGGGAAGATGCCGACAATGTCGAGCTTGGCCACGTCCTTGAACTCCACCCCGTCGATGCTGGCCAGTTCGCCCCCGAACACAAGGTGCAGAAGCTGCTTGTTCAAGGCGCCGGCGGAGGGTGATTTGCTGTCAGAAGTCTGGCTCATGGCGCATCCGAACGAATGAATTTTCTGAAAACGCTCGTAGCCTTTGCAACCTACCGGCGCAACCCGAGCGCGCGGGCGGCCTGCCCCGCAAGACCAGCAGAGCCCGCGCATAACGGTCCCCGCCGTAAGGATGGGCGGTTATAGACGAGGCGTTCGCCGTCCATGTCCAGAAGCACGCCGCCCGCCTCCATGAGAATGATGTCGGCTGCGGCGATATCCCAGTCATGCGCTCCCGTGGCGGCGAGCGCGAGATCGATGCGGTTTTCCGCGGCCAGCGCCAGACGGAGCGCCAGAGACGGTATCCTGGGCCCGGCCTGAACAGCGCTTCCCGTCAGCTCCTGCAAACGCTCCAGCGTCTGCTTGCCGCCCGCAACGACGGCCTTCTGCAAGCTGCGCCGCCGCGATACCCCGATCGGCGCGCCGTTGCGGAAAGCGCCGAGGCCCTTTGCGCCCGCATAGGTGACGCCGAGCGGGGGTGAATGAATGACGCCCGCGATCGGCGCGCCATCGACGACGAGGGCGACAGAGACGCACCATTGCGGCAGGCCCGCGATGAAGGCACGCGTGCCGTCGATCGGATCGACGACGAAGAGATGACTGGCGGTGAGGCGCTCCTCAGCATCCAAGGTTTCCTCGGAAATCCATTGGTAGGAGGGGCGGGCCCGCCGCAGATGCCGTTCGAGCACATCATTCGCAGCGTGATCGGCCTCGCTGACGGGCGAGTTGCCTTCTTTGTAGGAAACCTCCGCCGTCGTGGCTTCACCCGGCCGGAAATAGCGCAGCGCCGCCTCCCCGGCCAATCGCGCGGCTTCCTCCAGCAGCTTCAGGTCGGCGGCGAGCGAGGCGGCCATCAGCGGATCAACACCAGGGCCAACAGGCTTGCCGCGCTGATCAACAACGATGTCAGCGTCATGATCATGCCCGCCACGCGGCCTGGGCTGCTGCCGGCCGTGCGGGAGAGGCCATAGGCATGGGCGATCCGCCCCGCCAGAAAGAGGAGGCCAACCGCATGCACGACCAAAGGGCTGGCGCCCAGCAACGGCAGCAGAATGAGAGACGCCATGGCGAAAGGGGCGTTCTCACAGAAATTGCCATGCACACGGATCATGCGGGCCACGGCGTGATGGCCGCCATCGCCGATGCCCACAAGCTTGGTGCGCCGCTGGTTGATGACGAGGAAGGCCAGAAAGGCGCCCATCAGAATGATCAGGGCCACATAGACCGCGCTGATCCTCAACCCGCCAGCCAGCGCGAGAAACGCCTGAACCTCACCATTGGACGCCATCGCCGTTTTCCTTTCCGATGTAACCAACCATCAATCATGCCGAAGCGTTTTGCCTCTGACACCATGACTTAACCACGCGGCTTAAGCGTTCCGCCAGCGATTTGACGCCAGTTAGGGGTACAAACCGACATGGCGGGACACATCGCCAGCGGCAGGGCGTCAGCAAAGGTGAATCATGGGCAAGGGTCACTCGGCCATGGCAAAGCACGGCCGCGCGCCGGGTCAGAATGCTTCTGGCGATGCGGCATCCGCCGGTGCGGTTTGTAACGGCCGGAAGGATGTCGGGATCAGCGTGGAATGGATCTGCATCCGGCGCCGGATTGCCGATATCGAAACCTGGGTAAACGTGCCGACATCCAGCTACCGTGGCATCACGCTTCGCAGCGTCGCGAGCGGCGATCTCTACGAAGTGGTCCTGCTCCATATGGATCCAGGCCTCGAGGTGATCCTTTTGCGGACGAAGGACGACACAGACATCATCGCCCTGTGGCGAGGCTACGGGCGGATGCTCCGGCTGCCGCTGCTTGCCGAGGACCAGTCGGGACACCTGCAGCCGATCGCGGACGGGGATAACGGCCCTTTCCCCCGGCGGCTCGGCTCGCCGCTCAAGAGCCGCCGTCCGCGCTTCCTGGCATGCCGCCGTCCGGGCTCCCTCGCTGAAGGCCCGGTCCACCGGGGCGAAGCCGCGATTTCCTGCGGCGCCTGAGGCCGTCCGAGCCTTCGATACCCTGATCCGGGCGTTTTCCCTCGGCGGGTCCGGATTTTGCTTTCCCAGATCACTGCGCTAGATGGAAAAGCATGTTCGGGTATCTGATACGCAGCGTGCTGCAGGCGATCGTGGTCATGCTGGCCGTCGCCTTCATCGCCTTCTCCATGTTCCGCTTTGTCGGCGATCCTGTCGCCAGCATTGTCGGCCAGGATGCGACGTTGAAAGACCGGCAGGAGCTTGCCGATTCGCTCGGCCTGAACGACCCGCTTCTGGTGCAATTCGCGCGCTTCGTCGGCAACGCAGCGCAGGGCGATTTCGGCATTTCGTACCGCCAGGGCCGGCCGGTCGCGACCCTGCTGCGCGAACGTCTGCCGGCGACGATCGAGCTTGCGGTCATCTCGGCGGCGCTGGCGCTGGTGCTCGGCCTCGGCCTCGGCATCTATACCGCGCTGCGGCGCGACGGCTGGGCCGCGAACCTGGTCATGAGCCTCTCCTTGATCGGTGTCTCGCTGCCGACCTTTCTGATCGGCATCGGGCTGATCTATTTCTTCGGCGTCGTTCTGCGCTGGCTGCCCACCTTCGGACGCGGCGAAACGGTGGCGTTCGGATGGTGGACGACGGGCCTGCTGACCGAAAGCGGGCGCAAATCCCTCATTCTCCCTGTCGTGACCCTCGGCTTCTATCAGCTGACGCTGATCATGCGTCTGGTGCGGTCCGAGATGCTGGAGGTCATGCGGGCGGATTACATCCGCTTCGCCCGGGCGCGCGGGCTCACCGATGGCGCTATCAACTTCAAGCATGCGCTCAAGAACACGATGATCCCGGTCGTCACCATCACGGGTCTGCAGCTTGGCTCCATCGTCGCTTTTGCGATCACGACGGAGACGGTTTTCAACTGGCCGGGCCTCGGCGCGCTCTTCGTCAAGTCCGTCGAAGTCGTCGATATCCCCGTCATGGGCGCCTATCTCATGTTCGTGGGCCTGATCTTCGTCGTCGTCAGCCTGATCGTCGACATGCTCTACTTCCTGATCGATCCGCGGCTGCGCACCGGCGGCGCGGTCCCGGCGAAATGAGAGGGCCAGAGCGATGACCGATGTGCCCATCCCCACGTTGCGCCAGCGCCTGAACGACAGCGATCTCTGGCTTTCGTTCAAGGCTTCGCCCGTCACCATCGTGGCGGCCTTCACGACGCTGCTGATCTTCGTGCTGGCCTTCTTCGCGCCCGTCTTTGCGCCGCAGGACGCCTTCAATCCCGCCGCGCTGAACCTGATGGACGGCTTCACCCATCCGATGGAGCGGGGCGCGGGCTCCAACATGCTGTTCCTGCTCGGCTCCGATGCGCAGGGGCGGGACATGCTTTCGGCGTTGTTCTACGGCACGCGCGTCTCGCTGATCGTCGGCCTCTGCTCCGTTGGCTTCTCGATGCTGCTCGGCATCTCGCTCGGTCTGCTGGCCGGCTACCTTGGCGGCCGTGTCGAACAACTCATCATGCGCGTGGCGGATATCCAGCTCTCTTTCCCCGGCATCCTGATCGCGCTGCTGATCTTCGGGATCGCGCGCGGCATCATCCCGCCCAACAAGCACGAGACGACGGCCCTCTTCGTAATCATCCTGGCGATCGGCCTGTCGCATTGGGCGCAATATGCCCGCACGGTGCGCGCCTCCGCGCTGGTGGAGCGCAACAAGGATTATGTGCAGGCCGCCCGCCTGATCGGCATCCGCGGTCTTGCGATCATGGCCCGCCATATCCTGCCCAACGTGATGGGGCCCGTGCTGGTGATCGCCACGATCAATCTGGCGCTGGCTGTGATCGAGGAGGCGACGCTCTCCTTCTTCGGCGTCGGCATGCCGGTGACGCAGCCTTCGCTTGGCACGCTGATCCGCTTCGGCCAGCAATATCTCATCTCCGGGGAATGGTGGATTCTGCTTTTCCCGGCGCTCACAATCGTTATCCTCGGTTTGGCCATCAACTTGCTGGGCGACTGGCTGAGGGATGCGCTGAACCCGAAGCTGCGGTGATGGCGCAAGCCTGTGATGATGGCGCGAGCTTCTGCCGAACCCTGCGAGTGACATGACCCAACCCGTCCTCTCCGTCCGCAACCTGAAGGTCGAATTCGTGACCCGGCGCGGCATCCTGCGGGCGATTGACGATATCTCCTTCGATATCGCGCCTGGCGAGGTGCTGGGCGTCGTTGGCGAATCGGGCGCCGGCAAGTCGCTCACCGGCACGGCCATCATCGGCCTGATCGACCCGCCCGGGCGGATCGCCGGCGGCGAGGTGCTCCTGCAAGGCAGCCGCATCGACAACCTGCCCAAGGAGGCGATGCGCAGGATCCGCGGCAAGCGAATCGGCATGATTTTCCAGGATCCGCTGACCTCGCTCAATCCGCTCTTCCGTATCTCCGAGCAGCTCGTTGAGACGATCCAGACCCATACCGATATGAATGCCCAGCAGGCGCGCGAACGCGCCATCGGCCTGCTGACGGAAGTGGGCATTCCCGCGCCCGAGAAGCGGATCGACGGCTATCCGCACGAGTTCTCCGGCGGCATGCGGCAGCGCGTCGTCATTGCACTGGCGCTGGCGGCGGAGCCGGAACTCATCATCGCCGACGAGCCGACGACGGCGCTTGATGTTTCGGTGCAGGCGCAGATCATCACGCTGCTGAAGAAGCTCTGCCGGGAGCGCGGCACGGCGGTCATGCTGGTCACCCACGACATGGGTGTCATCGCCGAGACGGCGGACCGCGTGGCGGTGATGTATGCGGGCCGCATCGCCGAGATCGGGCCGGTGCGCGAGGTGGTCCAGCATGCAAGGCACCCCTATGCCAAGGGCCTGATGGGGGCCATTCCCACGCTTGAGACCGCCGCCGACCGGCTGACGCAGATCCCAGGATCGATGCCCAGGCTCACCGCCATCCCCAAGGGCTGCGCCTTCAATCCGCGCTGCAGCGAGGCCTTCGCCCGCTGCTTCGTCGAGCGGCCCGACCCGATCCCGGTGGGCGTGTCCCAGGTCGCCTGCTGGCTCTACAAATACGGGAAGGAGGCCGCCGCATGACCACGCAGCCCCCCGATGCATTCGTCACCGTCCGCGATCTCCGTAAGGTGTTCGATGTATCGAAACCCTGGCTTGAGCGCACGATCGAACGCGCGCCGAAACAATTCCTGAAGGCGGTCGACGGTGTCACCTTCGATATCCGCAAGGGCGAAACTTTCGCGCTGGTCGGTGAATCGGGTTCCGGCAAGTCGACGGTGGCCCGCATGGTGGTCGGACTGCTGCCCGCCACTGACGGCACCGTCATGGTCGATGGCATCTCGATGACCGAAACGGCCAATTCGGCGGCCCGCGAGAAGCTCAGGCGCCGCATCCAGATGATCTTCCAGGATCCCTATGCCTCGCTCAACCCCCGCTGGAGGGTGCAGGACATCATCGCCGAGCCCATCCGCGCCTTCAATCTGCTGTCCTCGCAGAAGGATATTGCAGACCGGGTCGGCGAATTGCTGACGCTGGTCGGCCTTTCCCCGCTGGATGGCGTGAAGTTCCCGCATCAGTTCTCCGGCGGCCAGCGGCAGCGCGTGGCGATCGCGCGGGCGCTCGCCTCCAATGCGGAATTCATCGTCTGCGACGAGCCGACATCGGCTCTCGACGTCTCGGTGCAGGCGCAGATCCTCAATCTGATGCGCGATCTGCAGGATCGGATGGGGCTGACCTACCTCTTCATCAGCCATAATCTCGCGGTCGTCCGGCATATGGCGTCGACCATCGGCGTCATGTATCTCGGCCGGCTCGCGGAAGTCTCGCCCGCCAAGGAGATGTTCCGCAACCCGCGCCATCCCTATACGCGCATGCTGCTGGACGCCGTGCCTGATCTCGGCATGTCGGGCCGCGCCCGCATTCCCGTGCAGGGCGAGATCCCCTCGCCGATCAATCCGCCGTCCGGCTGCACTTTCCATCCGCGTTGCCCGCTGGTGATGGACCGCTGCCGGGCCGAGGCCCCGCTGGCGATCGACGGCGTCGCCTGCCACGCGGTGCAGGAGGGGCGCCAGAGCGCGATGGCGGCGCGCAAGAGCGCCTGAACGGGAACGCCGGAAGGCGGCTTACTCGTCCTCGCCGAAGCGGTTGGCGACGAGCGCCGCGATTGCGTCCATGGCCTCCTGCGCGTCGGCGCCCGATGTCGTGACGATAATGCTGCTGCCGATCCCGGCGCCCAGAGTCAGGATGCCCATAATGGAGGTGCCGCCCACGGTCTCGCCCGCGCGCGACACGGTGACGGCGGCGTCATATTGCTCGACGCATTGGACGAATTTGGCCGTCGCCCGGGCATGCAGCCCCTTGCGGTTGATGATCGGCAGTTCCCTGCTGATGAGGGCGCCAGGGTCAGTTCCGACTTCAGCCATGGACCGCCCGCTTTTCCCGCTTCGACGGTGTATTATTTGCCCGAAAGCACCCGGCTTGCAACATTGATGTATTTGCGCCCGGCATCCTGCGCCTGGATGACCGCGTCCTGAAGCTTCGCCTCGTCGCGCACCGAGGCGAGCTTGATCAGCATCGGCAGGTTGATGCCGGCCACCACCTCGACATTGGAGCCATTCATCGCCGAGATCGCCAGATTGGACGGCGTGCCGCCGAACATATCGGTCAACACGACGACGCCCTCGCCGGTATCGACCTGGTGGATCGCGTCCATGATGTCCTGACGCCGCCCGTCCATATCGTCATCGGGATCGATGGTGATGACGTTGAGCTGCCGCTGGGGGCCGACCACATGTTCAAGCGCAGAGCGGAATTCGCACGCCAGACGCCCGTGGGTGACCAGTACCATGCCAATCATGTTTTTTATCGTTGTTAGCGGAGGGCTTCTAGCTCCCGCCTTCGGGCCTCTTTAATGATGCAGAGCAGTGCATCATTCAAGGTGGGCGATCAAGAATTGATCGCTCATCAGCGATATAGCCACGAAAATATGGCCAAATCGTTATGAGCCGGCCAAAGGCGGCTTCGCCAACAGGCAGGATCGCGCATGGCAGCGGCAACCCGAGGATGCTTTCCTGCGCCGGCGCCGACGGCAAACGCTCCGGCTGATCCCGCGTCAGCCGCAGCACGCCCCGCAGGACAACCGCATTGAGGCCCGGCGGCTGGACGATGCCCTCGCCGCGCAGCTCGAGCGAGCCGGCGATCGCCGGGTGCGGACGCGCCAGAAGCCGGCCATGCGCCCGCTGAATGAGAACGCGGTCATCCGCCACAAGCCGCACAGCCGCCTCCGGCCATTCCGCCAGCATCCGCGCCGCGAGGGAGGACTTTCCAGCCCCGCCATCGCCAAGGATCAGCAAGCCGAGGTCGCCGACGGCGACAGCAACGCCATGACGGTTCTCACGCGTTTCTGCAGGGTCGGAAGGGTGCAAGGCCGCCTCGCCTCTAGGCGTCCGCCGTCGCCAGCGGCAGCTTGACCGTGAAGCTCGCCCCGCCGCCGGGCCGGTTCGCCGCCGTGATGACGCCGCGATGAGCCTCGACGATCTGCCTCGAGATCGAAAGGCCGAGGCCGGAGTTCTGGCCGAAGCCATGCTCCGCAGGGCGATCCGTATAGAAACGTTCGAAAACGCGCTCCAGCGCATGCTCGGGAATGCCCGGCCCCTCATCCTCCACCGTCACAATGACGAAATGCTCGTCCTCTTCGAGCCGGACGGTGATCGAGGTGCCGGCCGGCGCAAATGACCGCGCATTGTCGAGCAGGTTCGTGAACACCTGGCCAAGGCGGCTGTCGTGACCGAGCACCATGAAGGGCCGCGCCTGACCGGTTGCCGCCGGCTTGCCGGACCCGCCGGCGGCCTTGCGACGTGCGGGAGGCCGGCGGACATCAAGGACGACGGCCGCCTGGTTGGGCTTGCTGATGTCGTTCGCCATCGAGGCGACCGCCTCAAGCAAGGCCGCGACATCGACGGGCTCGGCATCCGATTTCGCAAGCTCCGCATCGAGCCGCGAGGCGTCCGAGATATCCGAAATCAGGCGATCCAGCCGCCTGACATCGTGCTGGATCACGCCGAGCAGACGGCCCCGCGCTTCATCGCTTTTGACCATGGGCAACGTCTCCACAGCGCTGCGCAAGGAGGTGAGCGGGTTCTTCAGCTCATGGGCCACATCGGCCGCGAAGCTTTCGATGGCCGCGATGCGGTTGTAGAGCGCATTGGTCATGTCGCGCAGCGCGATGGAGAGATGCCCGATCTCATCCGAGCGATTGGAGAAATCCGGGATCTGCTGGCGCGACTTGATGCTGCGGCGCACGCGCTCCGCGCCGATCGCCAGCCGTTCGACCGGCTTGGCGATCGTGTTGGCCAGCAGCAGCGAAAGCAGCGCCATGATGGCGAAAACGCCGCCGAACAGCATCAGGATCATCAGCCGCTCGTCAGCGATGACCTCGTCGATGTCGCCATCCTCGGTGGAGAGCTGAAGCGCGCCGCGGATCACCCTCAGGCGCTGGATCGGAACACCGTAAGAAACGATCGTGTCGCCCGCAGCGGTGACCCGGATGACGGAACTGCTGACGCCGGTGAACGCGCGCTGCACTTCCTGCTGCAATCGCCCGGCTGCCGCATCCTCGACGCCGCCCAATCCGGTCCGGCCGAAGCGCCGTTTCCAGGATGACCAGGAGCGTTCGAACAGCGTCGTCTCGCCTGCGGGGGGCAGATCGAGGCGCTGAATGTCGCCGCGGGCGTAGAAGCTGCGCGTATCGAGCAACAAGGTGCCATCGCGGTCATAAACCCTGGCGCGCAGGTTCGCGGGACTGACGAGGCGGCGGATGACCGGTGCGATGCGTTCCGGATTGAGGGAGAACTCGAAGGCCAGATGATCCTCCTGCGTCGTCTCGCCGGTCTGCAGATCAAGCAGGCGCTCGGGATCGATGATGATCGAGCCGCCGTCCACGACGGCCGTGCCGGCGATCGCCGCGGCGATGATGGCAGCCTGCACCTGCAAGCTCTGCACCCGCGCCTCGATCACGCCTGGGCGGGTCTGGTTCATCCAGAGGAAGCCGACCAGCATGGCGATGAGGCCGAAGGTGTTGAGCAGCACGATCCGCCGGACCAGGCTGGAGCCCAGACGCCGCGAAATGAGCCGCCCGATCCGGCGGAAATCCAGCCGGAAGGCCAAGGATCTGGCGCCGGAGCCATCAGCGGCGCGTTCCGGTGCGGCATCCGTGGTGTTTGCCGGCTTCAGCGGTTCTTGGGACGGGCGATCAAGCACAATGTTTCCGGCCTCGGCTTGCTGAGAACATAGGGACTTGGTCCCCGACACGCAAACCGGCCGGAATCATGGCGGGAACTAGCCGCGTCCCACGAAAGGCATCTTTGTCGCCATCACCGTCACATTGAGCACGTTCGCGTCGAGCGGCATTTCGGCCATGTAGGCGATGGTGTCGCCGACATGCTTTACATCCATGAGCGGTTCGATCCTGATGGAGCCGTCAGCCTGCGGCACGCCCGAGGCCATCTTCATCGCCATTTCGGTGGCTGCATTGCCGATGTCGATCTGGCCGACGGCGATATCGTATTTCCGGCCATCCAGCGAGGCCGCCTTTGTGAGGCCCAGCACGCCGTGCTTGGTGGCGGTGTAGGGCGCCGAATTCGGCCGGGGCGCATAGGACGACACCGAGCCGTTGTTGATAATGCGGCCGCCCTGCGGATTCTGGCTCTTCATGATGCGGAAGGCTTCCTGAATGCAGACGAAGACGCCGCTGAGGTTGATATCGACCACAGTCTTCCACTGCTCG
Organism: Methylocystis sp.; assembly: GCA_020252485.1. GTDB lineage: Bacteria > Pseudomonadota > Alphaproteobacteria > Rhizobiales > Beijerinckiaceae > JADCCX01. Next base: position 227,532 of record JADCCX010000002.1, on the reverse strand, counting down.
TAGGTGAGATCCTCCAGCGGAATGGCGGGCGCGCCGACGCCGGCATTGTTGAAGACGAGATCGATCCGGCCGAAGGCGGCGACCGTGCCGTCAAACGCCTCGCGCACCTCCTGGGGCCTCGCGACATCGGCCGCGCAGACCAGCGTCCTGGCCCCAAGAGCCTGCGCCTCGGCCGCAACCTCCTCCAGCAGCGCCACCCGCCGGCCGACAAGCGCGATGGCGTAGCCCTTGGCGGCCAGCGCCAGCACCGCCGCCTTGCCGACACCTGTTCCTGCACCCGTCACCAGCGCCACTTTGCTCATCGCAGTTTTCTCCCGATTGACGGCGCGCCCCGGCTCATGTCTTTGGCGGCGTCCTGTCCGATCACTCCTCCTTATCGCAAACGCCCGAGCAAGGAACAGCCCGAATGCCTCTCGATCCCGCCATCCGCGAAACGCTGGCCCAGGTTTCGACCGCCACCATCACCACGGTGCTGCTGAAGAAGGGCCTGCGCAATGTCTGGATGCGCGGCACGAAGCCGTTGCGGCCCGGGCAGCCGCGCGTCGTCGGCCCGGCCTTCACTTTGCGCTTCGTGCCGGCGCGGGAAGATCTCGCCACGCCGGAAAGCTGGTCGTCGCCCCGCTCCACCCGCGCCGCCATCGAGGCGATGCCTGCGGGCTGCGTCGCCGTCGTCGATGCCATGGGCGTGACGGATGCGGGCATTTTCGGCGACATCCTCTGCGCCCGCATGGCGCAGCGCCAGGTGGCCGCCCTCGTGACGGACGGCGTCATCCGCGATTACGCCGGTGTGATGGGCACGGGCCTCCCTGTCTGGTGCCAGGGCGTCGCCGCGCCCGCCTCCGTAGCGGGCCTGACCTTCGTCAACTGGCAGGAGCCGATCGGCTGCGGCGGTGTCGCGGTCTTCCCTGACGACATCGTCGTTGTGGACGAGGACGGCGCGGTGCTCATTCCGCAGGCGCTGCTCGGCGAGGTGCTGAAGGCCGCGCCCGAACAGGAGCGCATGGAGGCCTGGATCATGACCGAGGTCGCCAAGGGCCTGCCGCTGCCCGGCCTCTACCCGATGAATGCCGAGACCAGGGCCCGCTACGAGGCCAGCAAGAGCTGAGACGCCAGCCGGATCAGCCGCTTTCGGCCTTCGATACGGAACCGTAACGATTTAATGGCATGGTGACGCCATGCCGGTGGACCTGGGTCATTCGCAAGCCTTGCGCCTGTTGCACGACGTGTCGCTGCAGCTCGTGCGCGACGGCGGCGTCGATCTTTCGAACCGGCAGATGTCGATCCTGCTGACGATCTATCTGGAGCTGCCGCCCCACACGGTCCGGGGGCTGGCGCAGAAGCTGAACGTGACCAAGCCGGTCATCACGCGCGCGCTCGACGCGATGGGCGACATGGATCTGGTGGCGCGGCGGCGCGATCCCGCCGACCGCCGCAATGTGATCGTGCAAAGGACTGTTCAGGGCGCTTTGTTTCTGGAAAAGCTCGGCGACCTCGTCGTCGCCAATGCCCGCGCGCTCCAACCCTGAAGCTCCATGACAAACACCATCGCCGACCGCCGCCTGACGCCCAATGTGCCGGCAGGAACGACACCGCGCCTGATGCAGGTGCGCGAGGGCCATGCGGCGCTGCGCCCGCAGCCCTCGCCGGATTCCGGCATCGATACGGAGGTGATTTTCGGCGAAACCTTGCGTGTTTTCGACGAGATGGAGGGCTGGGCCTATGCCCAGGCCGATCGCGACGGCTATGTGGGCTATCTGTCGGCCAACGCTCTGCAGCCCGCGGACGAACCGGCGACCCATCGCGTCACGGCGCTCCGCACCTTCCTTTACGCGGGCCCCAGCATCAAGATTCCCGATCCACGGATGCTGCCGCAGGGGGCGCTGTGCCGGGTGGCGGGTTTCGAGAGGGATTTCGCGGCCCTCGCTTCGGGCGGTTATGTCCATGCCGGCCATCTCGCGCCCGTCGGGGAGACCGCGCCCGACTTCGTCGCCGTGGCCGAAGCCTATCTCGGCACGCCCTATCTCTGGGGCGGGCGGACCAGCATCGGCATCGATTGCTCCGGCCTTGTGCAGAACGCGCTTGCCGCCGCCGGCATCGCCGCGCCGCGCGACACCGACCTGCAGGAGAAGCATTTTCGCGGGGATCGCCCGGTAACGGCTGACCTTGCCGGGCTGCGCCGGGGCGACCTTGTTTTCTGGAAGGGGCATGTCGGCATCATGCGCGATGAAGAGACGCTGCTGCATGCCAACGGGCATCATATGATTGTGGCGAGCGAAACGCTCAAGGCCGCCGCCGACCGCATCCTCGCCAGGAGCTACGGGCCGATTACATCGATCAAACGGCTATGATTCCGGTGCGGCTTCGCTATATGCCCCGATCATGAATTCCGCTCCGCCACCCGCCGGCACTCCTGTCAAGACGCCCGAGAACCCCTTTCTGAAGCTGGCCCTGGAGATGGGGCCCCTGATGCTGTTCTTCCTCGCCAACAACAAGCCGGACCTGTTTCGTCCGTTGCTGAGGTCGTTCCTCCCTGCGGCTCTGACCGACGGACCGCAGAGCTCGATCTTCATCGCCACCGCCGTCTTCATGGTCGCCATGCTCCTTTCCCTGGTCCTGACGCGGCTCCTCCTTCACAAGGTGCCGATCATGCCGCTGGTCTCGGGCGTGGTGGTGCTGGTCTTCGGCGGCCTGACGCTCTGGCTGCAGGACGATCTCTTCATCAAGCTGAAGCCGACGATCGTGAACACCCTGTTCGGCTGCGTGCTTCTGGGCGGCCTCGCCTTGGGCAAGCCGCTGCTCCCTTACCTGCTCGACAGCGTTTTCCAGCTCACCGCCGAGGGTTGGCGCCAGCTGACGCTGCGCTGGGGTCTGTTCTTCTTCCTGCTGGCCGCCATCAACGAGATCGTCTGGCGGATGTTCTCGACCGATTTCTGGGTGGCCTTCAAGGTCTGGGGCGTCATGCCGCTGACGATCATCTTTGCGATGGCGCAGGTGGGCCTGCTGCAACGCTATGCCTTGAACGAGGAGGATCGGCCCCAGGGCTGACCCTCGTCCTCGTCGGGCGTCAGACGCGGCTGATGGCGTTCGATCAGGTCGCGGAAGCCCTCACTGTCGAAGCCGATGGTCCAGGGTCTGAACCGGAAGGTTGAGAGGCGGCCATTGTCCCTCAGATGGAAGACGGCGTCGCCAAAGGAGAATTCGAGCCGCACGATCTCCTCCCAGCCGATTCGCCGCCATCCGATCCAGCGATCGAAAGTCAGGCCGCTGGCGCCGATCGTCAGCAGGGTGCGGCGTGTCGCCCAGCCGATGAAGGAGGGGAGCGCCAGGAGCAGCAACGCCATCTGCGCCAACGCCAGCGCGACCTGAAATCCCCAGGGCCAGCCGGACACGAAGCCGAAAACGAAACCGCGCCAGGGGTAGAGGCCGGCGAGCAGGCGCTTCAGATCGTCAAAACCGTCCCAGGCCAGCCAGAGCGCCAGCAGCCAGCCCACCGAAATCGGCCAGAGCGACCAGCGGAAACGCTCCTGCGGCGCCATCTTCTATCGCAGCGCCTTCTCGATCTCCGCCCTGAAGGAAGGGAGATTGGCCTCCGTCAGAGGCCCGACCAGCTTGTGGGCGATGGTTCCATCGCCCCGCACGATGAAGGTTTCCGGCACGCCGTAAACGCCCCATTCGATGGAGGCGCGGCCATTGGGATCGACGCCGACCGCCGCATAGGGGTTGCCCTTCGAGGCCAGGAAGCGGCGGGCATTCTCCGGCGTGTCCTTCTGGTTGATGCCCATAAGGCGGAAGCGGCCGTCCTTGGCGAGCTCCATGAGGAGCGGATGCTCCGCGTGGCAGGGCGCGCACCAGGAGGCGAAGACATTGACGAGCGTCACCTGCCCCTGCGTCAGATCGGCCTTGCCGAAACCAGGCACGGCAACGCCCTGCCGCTGCAGACTCTCCAGCGGCCCCAACGCGAAATCCGGCGCGGCGCGTCCGATCAATGCGGAGGGCAGCCTGTCGCCGCTGCCGCCGAACAGGCCTGCGAGGAAGAGCCCGGCCAGCAGAAGAAACACGGCAAGCGGCAGCATCACCAGCAGGGAACGGCGTGGCGCGGCCGCAGCGTCAGCCATGGTCCGACCCCGTCCGTTTGGCTATTTCGCGGGCCGCAGCCCGGTAACGGCTCAAGGTCTGCCAGACGAGGCCCGACAGGATCAGCGCCGTCGCGACGTAACTCGCGAGAATGTAGCCGCCGTGGCGCCCCAGCATCTCCATGATCGGGGCCATCACAGATGCTCCCGGGCCGCGTTGAGCGCCAGCCGGCGCAGCCGCCGCTCCATCAGCTCGGTCCGCATGCGCAGCACCATCAGCGTCGCAAAGCCAAGGCCCGCAGCGAGGCCCATGACGAGCAGCGGCCAGAGCATTGACGGATGGATCGCCGGCCCGTCCAGCCGCAGCACCGAGGCCGGCTGATGCAGCGTGTTCCACCAGTCGACCGAGAACTTGATGATCGGTATGTTGATCGCGCCGACGAGCGTGACGATCGAAACGGCTTTGGCGGCCTGCCCCTGATCCTCGATCGCCCGCCAGAGAGCCATGACGCCGATATACATCAGCAGCAGGACGAGCATCGAGGTCAGGCGGGCGTCCCAGACCCACCAGGTTCCCCACATGGGTTCGCCCCAGAGCGAACCGGTGATGAGGCAGATGGCGCAGAAGGCGGCGCCGATGGGCGCGGCGGCTTTCTGGGCGACATCCGCGAGAGGATGGCGGAAGACCAGCGTGCCCAGCGCCGAGACGGCCATCATCGTCCAGCCGAACAGCGCCATCCAGGCGGCCGGCACATGGATATACTTGATGCGGATCGTCTCGCCCTGCTGATAATCGGGGGGAGCCACGAACCAGGCGCCATACTGGCCTATGGCCAGCGCCAGCAGCGTCGCAACCGCAAGCCATGGCAGCAGGCGATCCGCGAACCTGGTGAAGCGCTGCGGGTTGGCGAGCGTATAGAACGTGTCTGTCATCGCAGCATGAGTTAGGCTTTCAGCCGCGAAACTGCAACGGCGTCACGATGCCCCGGGGCAGGCTCAGCGTTCGCGGAAGGCGCGGTGGAACTGATCGAGCAACGGCTTCATCACATACTGGAAAGGCGTACGCTCGCCCGTCTTGATGTATCCCTCCGCCTGCATGCCCGACATGACCTTGAGGTCACCCAGCTTCGCCAACTCCGAAGCAGGCATGGCAATGCGCACAAGGTAATAGACCATACCGGTCTGCTGTTCGCGCGTCACATCCGCCGCAATACGCGCCACTTTGCCCTCGATCTCCGGCGTGGTCCGCTGGTTCCCGGCCATCACCTTGACCACGGCCTTCTGCCCGATGAACAGCTGATCCACATCGGTTGGCGCGACGCGCGACTCGATCTGCAATTCCTCGTTCAGCGGCACGATCAGCATTACGGGCTCGGCCGGCGAGACGACGCCGCCCACGGTATGGACATTCAGCTGATGGACATAGCCGTCGATGGGCGCCTTGACCTCGACCCGTTTCAACGCGTCGTCGGCTGCGATGCGGCGCTCCTGAAGCTCGATGGCCTTGGCCTGCAGCTCGCGCAGCTCCTTGCCCGTCTCGCTCTGCATGTCGATATCGAGTTGCAGCAACTGCAGACGCGTCTCGGCGATCCTGCCTTCGGTCTGCGCGAGTTGGGCGACAAGCTGCCCCTTCTGGCCCAGCATGTTGGCCGCCTCGCGCTCAACGGGCATGATGCGCGTCATCGGCACGAGATTGCGCTTGAAGAGATCCCGCAGCCCGTCGAGCTCCTGGCCCAGCAACCGCACCTGCTCGTCCCGCGATAAGACCTGAGCCTTGATGCCGACGATCTCCTCCTGCAACTGCTCGATCCGCTTGGTCAGCTGCTGGCGCTGGCCATCGCGCTGCGAGCGGCGGGTCTTGAGCAGCGTCTCCTCATCGGCGATGGACTTGGCAACCTCCGGCAGCTGGGCCCGCTCCTGCAGCACAGGCGGCAGCGTCATGGCCGGCGCGCCGCTGCGTTCGGCTTCGAGCCGGGCCTGACGCGCCATAATCTCATCCAGCTGCTTGACGATGATTTGCAGGTTCGCCCGCACCATCGTTTCATCGAGCTGCAGGACGATATCGCCGGCGTTCACCCGTTGCCCCTCACGCACATGCAGCGCAGCGACGATACCGCCGGTCTGATGCTGGATCTTCTTCACGTTCGAATCGACGACGAACTGACCCGGCGCCAGAACAGCGCCCGCCAACGGGGAGGCGGCCGCCCACAAGCCGATGGTGCCGCCGAAGAGGGCAAGCCCGGCGACGCCTGCAAGGAAGGCGCGGCGCGCCGAAGCGGCATAAGCGGTGGACGCCTTCCCGGGACCGGGTGTCTTAGGCTCACTCATGACGATGCTCCCTTTCTGGCCGGGAAGGAGTCACCGAAGCGGCCGGTGACGGCGGCTTCAAGCAGCTTCACCTGCTGCTTGGCGTCGGAAGAGCCGAGCGCCGACGCCTCCTTCGGTTTGGACGTCTGCGCCGCCTTCAACATGTTCTGGCGGTACTCGTAACGCGTGATCACATGCAGCCGCCCGTCACGGACGAGGCCGACAAAGTCCATCACGTTCAGAAGGCTCGTCTTGTGAGAGACGATGATGACGACGCCGCCGCGCGCGCGGACGCCTTCAACCGCCTGGATGAGCGCGGCCTCGCCATCGTTGTCGAGATTGGAATTAGGTTCGTCGAGCACCAGCAGGAAAGGATTACGGAAAAGCGCCCGCGCCAGACCGACGCGCTGGCGCTGGCCGCCAGAAAGCGTCATGCCCGATTCGCCGAGGCGGGTGCCGTAGCCATCGGCCAGCTTCAGAATCAGGTCATGCGCGCCGGCTGCCTGGGCGGCGGCGATAATCTCGTTATCGTCGACATCCGGCAGGAAGCGGGCGATATTCTGGGCGATCGTCCCCTCGAACAGCTCGACATCCTGCGGCATGTAGCCGATCTGGCGGCCGAGCTGCGAAGCATCCCACTGGTCGAGCGCCGCCCCATCCAGCCGCACATTGCCACGAATCACAGGCCAGACACCGGTGAGGCAGCGCAGCAGTGTGGACTTGCCGCTGCCGCTGGCCCCGAGGATCAAGAGGCCTTCGCCGGCCTTGAGGAAAATGTTGGCGCCGACAACCAGCGGAACCGGCCGATTGGGGATGCCGACCACCAGTTCCTCGGCGGCGAAATGCCGTGTCGGTTCTGGCAATATTGTCCGGGATTGTTCCTGGGCCGCCAAGGCGAGGAGGTCATTCAGGCGCTCCATGGACTGTCGGCTCGCGACGAAGCTCTTCCAATGCGCGACGGCCGTCTCGATCGGGGCGAGCGCGCGCGAGGTCAGAATCGAAGCGGCGATCATGGCGCCCGGCGACATCTGCTGCTGGATCACGAGATAGGCGCCGAAGCCCAGCACCGCCGATTGAAAGGCCATGCGGAAGATCTTGGCTGCCGACCCGAGGCTGTTGCTCGAATCCGAAACCTTCAGGTGCATGCCGACGAAACGATCATTCACCTCCCGCCAACGCTCCCGAAAGGCCGGGCCCATGCCCATGGCCTGCAACGCTTCCGCATTCCGGCGGCTCGCATCCGCCAATTGCATCCGTTCGGCTCCGACGCTCGTCAGCGACTTGGTTCCCGTCTTCGTCACCCGCTCGGTGATCAGCGTCAGGATGACGATCACCACGCCACCGAACAGCGCCAGAACTCCGATCGAGGGATGCAGCAGGAAACAAGCTGCGAAAAAGATGGGCATGAAGGGCATGTCGAAGAAGGCCGTCGGCCCCATGCTGCCGAGGAACCCGCGGATGGTGTCGAGATCGCGGACCCCCTGCATCGCCTGTTCGCTGCGCGCGCCCCGCAGCGGCAGCTTGCGGACCATATCGAAGACCGTGGGCGACAGCGCTTCGTCGAACTGCGCGCCGGTGCGGGCGAGCATGCGGGTGCGGATCGTATCCAGAAAGCCTTGCAGGACGAAGGCGGCCAGGACGATCAGGGAAATCCCGATGAGGGTGGGAATGGAGCGGCTCGACAGCACCCGGTCATAGACCTGCAGCATGTAGATCGAGCCCGTGAGCATCAGAACGCTGATGCAGCCGGAGAAGAGGCCGATTCCAAGAAAGCTGGACCTCATCGACTTCAGTAGGTCTGAAGCCGGTCTTTTTTTCTGCATCGCCCGCTGCATCGCACCCTCTACGCCTGATGATCTTTCCGAGTGATGACGTTGTGAAACCGATTTTAACGATAACCACGTCGAATTCAAACATCCATAAGGAGGTACATTCTCCTGCGGAATTCAGGATGATGTTAAGGTGGAAGAAGCGCCCTGAAATCCATCAAATCGGCGCAAGCCGCCCCTGATCCGCTTTGATCAGCATGGAACTCTCCGGCAAACCTTCGAAGAGCACCCTGTCTGTCCCGGTCATCCAGATCTGGCCGCCAAGCCCGCCGAGCTGCCCGAAGAGCGCCGCGCGGCGGGGCGGATCAAGATGTGCGGCGATCTCGTCAAGGAGCACGATCGGCGCCATTCCGGACATCTGCCGCACAAGCCTCGCATGGGCCAGAACAAGCCCGATCAGCAGCGCTTTCTGCTCGCCGGTCGACGAGCGCTCGGCCGGCATATCCTTGGGCCCGTGACGGACAGCCAGATCTGAGGCATTGGGCCCGATCAGCGTGCGGCCGGCGGCCTGATCTCGCCAACGGTTGTCGCGCAGGATCTGCCGGTACCATTCCTCGGCGGCAAGCGCCGTCGCATTTTCGAGCGCCGTCTCGATATCGCCTTCGAGAGAGAGGATCGCCTGGGGAAACGGAGTGGGTGCGTCCTGCCCCGCAGCAATGACCGCCGTCAGCCGCTGCACCGTCTCCCGCCGCGCCGCCGCCACGGCAATAGCCGTCTCCGCCACTTCCCGCTCGACAGCATCCAGCCACTGGGCATCCGGCCGCGGCTCTTCAAGGAGCCGATTGCGGGAGCGCAGCGCCTTTTCGAGCGCATTGACCCGGGCGCCGTGCGTGCTGTCGGTCGCGAGCACGAGACGGTCCAGGAATCGGCGGCGGTCCCCGGCCGGGCCCCTGAAGAGCGAATCGCTGTCGGGCGTCAGCCAGAGGATGCGGCAATGATCGGCGAAGGCCGTTGGCGAGGACACGGGCTCGCGATCGATGCGGCAGCGCCGCCCGCCTTCGGCCTGAGGGTCGAAGCCCGCCCCCATCTGGACGGCTCCATGCGCGCCGGTCACCTCGGCCGAAACGGCGAAGCCGCGCTCGCCGCCCGCCCTCACCATCACCGAAAATTCGTCCCGGCGCAGGCCGCGGCCGGGAGAGAAGAGCGAGATGGCCTCAAGGAGATTGGTCTTGCCAGCGCCGTTCTCGCCGCAAAGGGCGATCATGGGCGCATCCAGGGCGAAGTCGAGTTGGGTGTAGTTGCGGAAATCCGAGAGGACGAGACGCCGTATTGCGGACACGGGGACTCAGACGCGCATCGGCATCAACACGTAAAGCGTGGAGGCGCCTTCACGGTCCTGGATCAGCGTTGGCGACGACGGATCGGCAAGCTTGAACAGCGCCGTATCGCCTTCAAGCTGGCTGGCGATATCGAGAAGATAGCGGGCGTTGAAGCCGATATCGATGCCGCCCGCATCATAATCGACCTCAAGCTCCTCGACCGCATTGCCGGCATCCGGATTGTTGACGGAAAGCGTCAGCTTGCCGTCGGCCAGCGACAGCTTCACCGCCCTGCCCCGCTCCGACGAGATGGTCGAGACGCGGTCGACGGAACGGGTGAAATCCGCCCGCTCCACCACGAGCCTCTTGTCATTGGCGATGGGGATGACCCGCGTATAATCCGGGAAGGTGCCGTCGATCAGCTTGGAGGTGAGCACGACGCCGCCGATGACGAAGCGGATCTTGGCGGTGGAAAGCTCGACCGATACGGTTCCCTCATGGTCGGCCACCAGCTTCAGCGCCTCGGCAACCGTCTTGCGCGGCACGATGATGCCCGGCATCCCGGCCGCGCCCGCAGGCGCCGGAAGCTCCGAGCGCGCCAGACGATGCCCATCTGTTGCGACGGCCCGCAGCATCACGCCCGCATCCGTGTCCACAGTGTGTATGTAGATGCCGTTCAGGTAATAGCGGGTCTCTTCGGTCGAGATCGCGAACTGCGTCTTTTCGATCAGGCGCTGCAGCTCCTTGGCCTGAATGACGAAGCGATGCGACAGATCGCCTGCCGCCATATCCGGAAAGTCCTGTTCAGGCAGCGCCTGCAGGGAGAAGCGCGAACGGCCTGCCTTGATGACAAGTTGGCCGCTGTCGAGGCCCGTCTCGATCGAGACCTGGGAACCCTCGGCGAGTTTGCGCACGATATCATAGAGCGTATGGGCCGGAACCGTGATGGCGCCATCCATAGCGCTGTCCGCCGGGAGGGTCTCGACAATCTCGATGTCGAGATCAGTCGCCTTCAGCTGCAAGCTCCCGCCCGATGCCTTCAAGAGCACGTTGGAAAGGATCGGGATCGTGTTGCGGCGCTCGACGACGCGATGCACATGGGCCAGCGACTTCAGGAGCGCGGATTGTTCAACGGTGACCTTCATGGGACGCTTGGCCTTGGTATGCGAGGTTCGATCCGGCTGGCCGTGACGGAGGCTGCAGACGCGAACACGGGAATGGCCTTGGACGTTGCCGCGCCCGGCGGCAAAACTCAAGCCTTTCGGCAGCTGATCAGGTCTTGCGACCGTCCGGGGAACGGGTCATCCACAAGTTGCGGCAACTGCGGCGCGGGCCAAATGCGGCGCCTGCGCCTGACATGCGGGGGACGCCTGCCTATTCCTGCAACATGCGCTTCAGCAGGTCTATCTCGCCCGCCAGCGCAAGGTCCTGGCCGGTCAGACCTTCGATCTTGCGGACCGCATGGAGCACGGTCGTATGGTCGCGGCCGCCAAAGCGGCGGCCGATCTCCGGCAGGGAGCGCAGCGTCAACGCTTTCGAGAGATACATCGCGATCTGCCGCGGCCGCACGACAGTGGCGGTCCGCCTCGAGGAAAGGATATCCGATTTGCTGACATTATAGTGGTTGGCGACGAGACGCTGGATGTCCTCGATCTTCACCTTGCGCGGCTCGCGCGTGCGGATCAGATCCTTGATCGCCGCCTCCGCCGTGGCCAGATCGAGCGGCGCGCCGGAGAGGGTCGCATGAGCAAGCATGCGGTTGACGGCCCCTTCCAGATCCCGTCCGTTCGCCGTCAGGTTGCGGGCGAGCCAGGCCACGACTTCCGGACGAACCTCGAAACTCGCCAGATGCGACCGGGCCAGCGCGATGCGCGCCTCGAGAATCTTGACGCGCAGCGCCTCATCCAGCGTGCCCATTTCGACGACCAGCCCCGCCTGCAGGCGCGACCGCATGCGGTCCTCAATCGATTCGAGGTCGCAGGGCGGTCGATCGGACGCCACAATCACCTGTTTTCCCGCATCGATCAGGGCATTCAGCGTGTGACAGAATTCCTGCTGGATCGATTTGCCGGTGAGGAATTGCACATCGTCGATGACGAGGACGTCGATGGCCCTGAGCTTCTCCTTGAAGGCGATCGCCGTCTGCGATTTCAGCGCGGCGACGAAGCCGTACATGAAACGCTCGGCCGTCAGATAGACGATACGGCGGCCGGAATCCTCCACGGGCTGGACGAGGGCCTGGCACAGATGCGTTTTGCCTAGGCCTACCGATGAATGGATGTAAAGCGGATTGTAGAGGGGCTTGTCGCCGGCCTGCGTCCGGGCGACCTGCATGGCGGCTGCATGGGCGAAGGCGTTCGATTGTCCGACGAGAAAGGTTTCGAAGGAGAGGCGGCGGTCCAGCGGCGAGCCGACGAAACCGGCATTATCAGCCGCAGGCGCGGCCCGATCAGCTGGCGCCGCCCGGTCCGATGCGCGCTGCGGCTCGGGGCTTGCCTCCGCGGCTGCCTGCCGGCCTGCGCGCGGAGCGAGCGTCTTTTGGCCCGTGACGCGCACGATGATCTCGACATCCTCGACGCCGCAATTCTGCTCCTGAAACAGCCGCCGCAGCTTCTCGCGATAATGCGAATTCACCCAGCTTTTCAGGAATTTCGTGGGAACGCTGAGATGGACAACGCCACCGCTCGCTTCGACAAGCTCCATGCGCGGAAACCAGCTGTTGAAAACATCCTCGCCGACTTCGGCGCGCAGCCGGGCGCGCAGCCGCATCCAGACCGCCGCCACGCTCTCCTCGTTCTGAATCGGCGTATCGGTCGGGGCGTCGTGCTGGCCGTCGCGATCCTCATGAAAACTATCGCCCATGACCTGGGGCTTCTTGGAGTACATCGTCAATCTCGCTATGCTTGAGAAATGGCTGATATTTCAATGGTGTAAAGTTCATCGGCGCAAATGGGCCCTTTCGTCGGACCCGGGGCCGTTACTCAGCGGCGCCTCCCGGCCCAGACAGGCCTCCCCCACTGATAACCCAGCCACGAACCCCTTTCCCAAAGGCGTGATCTGTCCAAAAGCATCGCGATACATGTCCGGCCCCTCAATCCTGTAACGTCCAGTAACCCGTGGCGAAAAACAGCCCCGGCGCATCACCCGCTTCCTCCTATTCAAGACAGCGCCGCCCACGCAGCAGTGAGCAAGGCCTGCCGTTTGGAAACGATCCAGCTGCTGGTGATGAGACGGCCCGCAAACCGTCCTCCACTTCTCTACACAGGCCCTTCGACGGCCATCAACAGCTTTTCTCGGCACCCCAAATTGTGCGGGGGCGGGCCAGCGGAACCGCCGGTTTTCCACAGCTTGTTGACGCCGATCTAACCGGCTGAAAAACCTTGCGAAAGGAGATCAGACTGAAAAACGGCCGTTGATCATTACGTAAGTGTAACGATTGGAATCAGGGCGTTTGGAGAAATTCGTAAAGATTCGTTAACCGGTTAATGACAAGGCGCTTACCAAGCAAGCCTCTGATCTGAAATGTAATTTTCTGAGCGAACCGTTAGCCGCCGCAGCAAAGGGAGCAAACAACGGAGTCAAGGCCGTTGACTCGGATTGCGGCAAAAAAAGTTCAGCCGGCATTGGAGCTGGACCGCTACGGCGACAGCGCCTCTTCGAAGCAAACGGCTTCGCCGGCGGACGGCTCCGAGAGGCTTCCCTCCCACATCACGCGGCGGCCGCGCAGGATGGTTCCGACAGGCCAGCCGGTCACCTCGACGCCGTCGTAAGGCGTCCAGCCGCATCGCGACGCGATCCATTCGTTGCGGATGGTCTGGCGGCGCTTGAGATCGACGATGGTGAAATCGCCATCGTATCCCACCGCGATCCGGCCCTTGCGCGCGATGCCGAAAAGCCGCTTGGGACCGGCGCTGGTGAGATCGACGAACCGCTCCAGCGTCAGCCGGCCGACGTTCACATGATCGAGCATGATGGGCACCAACGTCTGCACACCCGTCATGCCGGAATGGGTCGCGGGATAGGCATGCTCCTTCTCCTCGCGGGTATGGGGCGCGTGGTCCGAACCCAGCACGTCGACCACGCTCTGCTGGACACCCGCCCAGATGCCCCTGCGGTGGGTCTCATCCCGCACCGGCGGGTTCATCTGCGCATAGGCGCCGAGGCGCTGGTAGCAATCCGGCGCGACCAGCGTCAGATGGTGAGGCGTCGCTTCGCAGGTCGCCACATCCTTGTGTTTGGCGAGACAGGCGATCTCCTCTGCGGTGGAAATATGCAGAACATGGATGCGCGCGCCTGTCTCGCGCGCGATGGCAACAAGGCGCCGCGTGCAGCGCAAGGCGGTTTCCACATCCCGCCAGACCGGATGGGAGGAGGGATCGCCCGGCACACGCTCGCCCATGCGCTCGCGCAGCCGGGCCTCGTCCTCCGAATGGAAGGCTGAGCGGCGCCGCGTGCGTTTGAGGATCTGGCGAACGCCTTCGTCATCCTCGACCAGCAGCGAGCCCGTCGAAGATCCCATGAAAACCTTGATGCCTGGCGTGCCGGGCAGGCGTTCCAGTTCGGGCACGTCCCTGGCGTTCTCATGCGTGCCGCCAACCCAGAAGGCGAAGTCGCAATGCATGCGGTGATGCGCGGCTTTCAGCTTCCCATCGAGCGCCTCGGCGGATGTCGTCAGCGGGTTGGTGTTCGGCATCTCGAAGACCGCCGTCACGCCGCCCAGCACCGCCGCGCGCGAGCCGGTCTCGAGATCTTCCTTATGGGTCAGGCCGGGCTCGCGGAAATGCACCTGGCTGTCGATCACGCCGGGCAGCACGTGAAGGCCGGTGCAATCGATCGTCTCGCCGGCGCTCGCGCCCGTGAGGCTGCCGATGGCGGCGATGCGGCCCGCCGTAATGCCAACATCCCGTAGCCCGGTGCCATCATGGTTCACGACGGCGCCGCCCTTGAGGATCATGTCGAATGTTTGCGCCATCGGATCGCCTGTGCTTGTGGCCTTGCCGCCCAAGCCTTACGTAACGGGGAGATAGACCTCAAGCGCGGAGACCCCCTCGTCATGCCGGATCGACTGAAAGCTGTGGGTCTGGTGAACCGGGGCGTCGTCAGGATCACCGGCCAGGATGCGCGGGGCTTCCTCGACAATCTGTTGACCAACAGCATGGCGCATGTCGCGCCCGGCCGCGCGGTCCATACCGCGCTGCTGACGCCGCAGGGCAAGCTGATCGCCGAGTTCTTCGTGACAGAAGCCACGGTGGAGGATGGCGGCGGGTTCTATTGCGACGTTCCGTTGCTCGCGGCTGCCGAACTGGCCCGGCGGCTCGGCTTCTACAAGCTGCGCGCCAAGGTCGCCGTCGAAGAGCTATCGGACGAACTGGGCGTCGTGGCCGTCTATGGCGGCGCGGCGGACCCGGCCGAACTCGGGATCGCCTTCGCTGATCCGAGGTTGCCCGCTCTCGGCCTGCGGGTGATCGCCCACCGAAGCCAGACCGAAGAGGTGATCGAATCGCTGGGGGCGGCAGCCGTGGAGGGATCGGACTACCACGCCCATCGCGCCGGCCTGGGGATCGGCGAGGCCGGGCTGGACTTCACCCTTGGCGAGACCTTTCCCCATGAGATCAACATGGACCAGCTTGGCGGCATCGATTTCAGGAAGGGCTGCTACATCGGGCAGGAGGTCGTCTCGCGCATGCAGCACCGCGGCACCGCCCGCACCCGGCTGGTGCAGCTCTCTTATCCGGACGGGTTCGCGGCGCCCGAGGGCTGCCCGGTCATGGCGGGCGACAAGCCGCTTGGCACGACGGGCACGGCGTCGGCAGACATCGGCCTCGCCATGCTGCGGCTGGACCGCGCGGCGGATGCCATGGCCTCGGGTATTCCCATCACGACGGGCGGCCATGCGGCAACCCCTGTCAAGCCGGCCTGGTGGCGGGCGGACTGGCCGCTTCCATAAGCCCGGCGCAACGGGTTAAGCTTCCGGCCCGATTCATGAGCGCCCGATGTCCGAACCCGTAAGCCTCATTACCCATGCCGATGGCAGGACCCGCTGCTGGTGGCCGGGCATAGACCCGCTCTATGTCGCCTATCACGACACCGACTGGGGCGTGCCGGAGACCGACGACCGCGCGCTCTTTGAAAAGCTGCTGCTCGACGGTTTTCAGGCCGGGCTCTCGTGGATCACGATCCTGCGCAAGCGCGACAACTTCCGCCGCGCCTTCGATGGCTTCGACGCCGGAAAGATCGTGCGCTACACGCCGGAGAAGATCGAGGCGCTCATGCAGGATGCGGGCATCATCCGCAACAGGGCCAAGATCGCGGGCACTGTGCCTTCGGCAAGGGTCTTCCTCGATCTCCAGGAAAAGGGCGGCTTCGCGCATTACCTCTGGAGCTTCGTCGATGGCCGGCCGGTTCAATCCAATCTCACGGGCCGCTCGGCTGTCCCCGCGGAAAACAAGGTCAGCCAGGCGATCGCGCGGGACCTGAAGGCCCGCGGCTTCACCTTCTGCGGGCCGACCATCGTCTATGCCTTCATGCAGGCCTGCGGCCTGGTGAACGACCACCTCACCGGCTGCTTCCGGCATGCCGAGGTGGCGGAACTCGCGCAGCATGTCCGGATCGTGAAACGGTGAGCCGAAGCGGAAAGGCCACGCCGCCGCGCGCCTGGCAGCGCATGCTGTCAGGGCGGCGGCTGGATCTGCTCGATCCCTCGCCCTTCGATGTGGAGATCGAGGATATCGCCCATGGGCTCGCCCGCGTCGCGCGCTGGAACGGCCAGACCATAGGGCCCCATTCCTTTTCGGTCGCCCAGCATTCGCTGCTGGTGGAAGCCATCGCCCAGCATACATTGCTCGAATTGTCCCCGAGAACGGCCCTGGTGGTCCTGCTGCATGATGCGGCGGAATATGTGATCGGCGACATCATCTCGCCGTTCAAGGCGGTGCTCGGCGACGCCTATAAGGGCGTCGAGGCCCGCATCCTGGCGGCGGTCATGCTCCGCTTCGGTCTGCCGCCGGAAATCAAGGGCGCGGTCAGGCGGCTGACGAAGGATGCCGACGCCATCGCCGCTTGGCACGAGGCAACCACGCTTGCCGGTTTCTCCATCGAAGAGGCGGAACGGTTTTTCGGTAGACCAGTCCGCCTGCCGAAGCCTATTCTCGCCCTGCTCGATCCGTGGACGACGGAAAAGGCGCAAAGCGCGTTTCTTGCGCGGTTCGCGGCGCTCGCCGGTGACGAAGGCGGCATAGGGGGGAATAGCTGATGCCTTATCTTCAGGTCTGCTCCCTGGCGCGGCTCGGCAAGACGGTTGCGGAAATCGACGCCAGCCATGTGCTGACCCTGATCAACGCCCAGACGCCCGTGACGCGTCCGCCCTCGATTGCCGCCGAGCGGCACCTCTATATCGCGATGAGCGATATCATCGAGCCGCTGGACGGACATATCACCCCCGCCGAGGGCCATGTGCGCCAACTGCTCGGTTTCGTCCGCCAATGGGATCGCCAGCGTCCGATGGTGGTGCATTGCTACGCCGGTGTCAGCCGCTCGACCGCTGCGGCGCTCATCACCACCTGCGCGCTCGATCCGGCGCGGGACGAACAGGCGGTGGCGGATCTCATTCGCGCCCGCTCGCCG
Source organism: Methylocystis sp. (assembly GCA_020252485.1). Taxonomy (GTDB): domain Bacteria; phylum Pseudomonadota; class Alphaproteobacteria; order Rhizobiales; family Beijerinckiaceae; genus JADCCX01. The sequence goes on along the minus strand of JADCCX010000002.1, from coordinate 210,441 downwards.
ACAGCGACGCCCAACCTCCGGCTGGTGGCCGTGGCGGATGCCATCCTGAAGCGCAACGGCCGCATGATGGCCGCCGCCGAACGGATCGGCCGGGGCGCGGATTGCTACGAGGGCGTGCCGTTCAGGATCGAGATCTGAAGGCTATCTTCCGCCTGACCTGCGCTCCCGGAAGAAGGCCTTGAGCAATGCAGCGGCCTCCTGCTCCCGAAAGCCGCCATAGACCTCGGGCGCATGGTGGCAGGCCGGCTGGCTGAAGAAGCGGGGGCCATTCTCCACCCCGCCGCCCTTGGGATCACTGGCGGAGTAATAAAGGCGGCGCAGCCTTGCGAAGGAGATGGCGGCTGCGCAAAGCGTGCAGGGCTCCAGCGTGACGTAGAGATCGGCATGGGGCAACCGCTCGCTTGCGGCCTTCTCGCAGGCCATGCGGATGGCGAGAACCTCCGCATGGGCGGTCGGATCCTTCAGCTCAAGCGTCCGGTTGCCTGCGGCGGCGAGCACCGCGCCGTCCTGCACAATCACCGCGCCGACAGGCGTTTCGCCGCGCGCTGCGGCGGCCTTCGCCTCCGCGAAGGCCAGTTCCCAGATCGCATCTCTGCCATCGCGGCCGGAAACGCTGCTCGCCTTGCCCATGTCATGCTGTTATCAGGGCATGATGAGCGACGATAGACATCAAGGCCGTCCGCCCCGCCAGGGCGGCCGCGGCGGTCCCCCTCGCAGGGATGGCGACAAGCCTTTCCGTCCTGCCTCCGGCAAGCGCCCCGGCGGCGGCGAGCGGCCATTCCGCAAACGCGAGGAGGGCGAGCGCAGCTTCTCCGATCGCCCCCCGCGCCGTTTCGAGCGGGACGGGGATCGTCCGCCATTCGCCAAGCGCGAGGGTGGCGAACGCAGTTTCTCCGACCGTGGCCCTCCGCGCCGTTTCGACAGGGATGGCGACCGGCCCAGATTTGACCGGCCGAAATTCGACGGCCCCCGCCCGGAGCGCCCTGCGGGTGAACGGACATTCCGCCCCCGGCCCAAACCCCGTGATGACGCCGCCTGGAACCCCGATGGCGAGCGCATCGCCAAGGTGATGGCGCGCGCGGGCCTCTGCTCCAGGCGCGATGCGGAGGAGTGGATCGCGGAAGGCCGCGTCAGCGTCAACGGTGCGGTGATCGACAGCCCGGCGCTCAACATCACCGCCGCCGACAAGGTTGTCGTGGATGGCGAGCCGCTGCCAGAACGCGAGCGCACGCGGCTCTGGCTCTATCACAAGCCGGCCGGCCTCGTGACGACCGAGAGCGACCCGGAGGGCCGCCCGACCGTCTTTGACAACCTCCCGGAAGACCTCCCCCGCGTCGTCTCCATCGGACGCCTCGACATCAACACCGAGGGGCTGCTGCTGCTCACCAACGACGGCGGCCTCGCCCGGGTGCTCGCCCATCCCGATACCGCCTGGCTGCGGCGCTACCGCGTCAGAGCGCATGGCGCGACCACGCAGGAGGCGCTGGACCGCCTGAAGGACGGCGTCAGCATCGACGGGATCGATTACGAGCCGATCTTCGCCACGCTCGACCGCACACAGGGGACCAATGCCTGGCTGACGCTCGACCTGCGCGAAGGCAAGAACCGCGAAGTGAAGGTGGTGCTCGAGCATCTGGGCCTGATGGTGAACCGGCTGATCCGAATCTCCTTCGGCCCGTTCCAGCTGGGCGACCTGCGCGAGGGCGCTGCGGAGGAAATCCGCTCGCGGATGCTCAAGGATCAGCTGGGCGAGCGGCTTGCCGCTGAAGCCGGCGCCGATTTCGACGGGCCGCGCCGCGAGAAGCTCGAGCCTGAGCCTGAAGAAATCCCACGTGCCCGGATTGACCGGGATGCGCGGCCTGAGCGGGGTTCAAGACCCGACAGGGCCTCAAGGCCTGACCGCCCGGAGCGGCGGGAATTCAGCGACCGCCGGCCTTCCGGCGACCGGGATGACCGCAGGCCGCCGAAGCGCTTTGTCGGCGAGCAGGAGGAGGCGCCGCGCGGCCGCGTGCTGGGCGATCTCACCGATCCCTATGCGCCGCCGCCCGGTGTGCGGCCGGAGCGGCCGGCGGAACGCAATGTTTACCGCGATGCCGACGCACCCCTGAAGCCGCGCCACAAGCGGCTCGACAAAGATGAATTCCAGGCCCGCCGCCGCGCCGCCTATGCCGGCGAGGACAAGGCGCTAAAGGTGACGCGGGGCGAAACCGCCGACCGTGAGGGCCGCAAGGTGCGCGTCGAGCGCATCGTGACCGATCGCCCGCCCGTCGAGGACAGCCGCCCGCCACGCCGTGAATTCCCGGATCGCGGCGGCTATCAGGGCAAGAAGGCCTTCGGCGACCGCGACAGGGGCGACCGGCCGCCGCCAAGGCGCTTCGAGAGGGATGGCGAACGCTCCTTCCGCGACCGCGATGACAAGCCGCCCAGGCGCTTCGAGGACCGTCCGCCAGGGCGCGATGGCGACCGCCCGCCGCCGCGCGACCGCGACCGGAACGGCGGCGAAAGCCGCTCCTATGGCGAGAAGCGCGGCTTTGCCGGCAAGCCGGAAGGCAGGCGCTCACGCGATTTCAAATCCGGCGGATTCAAATCGGGCGGGTTCAAGTCTGGCGGTTCGCGCTCCGAGGGTTCGGGTGAACGATCCGGCGGCGGCTATGGCGGCAAGCCGGGCGGCGGCGGCGGCTTCAAGCCCCGGGGGCCGAAACCCGGCGGTCCCCGCCGCGGCGGCTGATCGATGCGCGTGGTCGGCGGCAGGCTGAAAGGCCGCGTGCTGCAGGGTCCGCGCTCGGATGCGATTCGCCCGACCTCCGACCGCTTGCGCGAAACCATCTTCAACATTCTCGCCCATGGGCTGGGCAAGCATGGGATCGAGGGCGATGTGGTCACCGGCGCCCGTGTGCTCGACCTCTTCGCCGGCACCGGCGCGCTGGCGATCGAGGCGCTGTCGCGCGGCGCGGCTTATGCGGTGCTGGTCGATGAGGGGACGGAAGCGCGCGGCCTGCAGCGCGGCCATGTGGAGGCGCTGGGGCTCGGCGGCATCTGCCGCATTCTGCGCCGTGACGCCACGAAGCTCGGTCCGGTGACGCCCTTCGAGCCCTTCACGCTGGCCTTCTGCGACCCGCCCTATGGCAAAGGGCTCGGCGAGCGGGCGCTCCGCTCGGCGCTCGACGGCGGCTGGCTCGCGCCTGGCGCCATCGTCATCCTGGAGGAACGCGCCGGACTGGAGATCGTCCTCCCCGAACCGCTTGTTCGGCTCGATCAGAGGGCAGCCGGCGAAGGGCAGATCCTGATCGGGATGCTGCCGGCCGGGTAAGGTCTTGTCTCAGCGGCGTCCGAACAGCCGCTCGATATCGGCGAGCTTCAGCTCGACATAGGTCGGGCGGCCATGGTTGCACTGGCCGGAACCCGGCGTCCGCTCCATCTCGCGCAGCAGCGCGTTCATCTCCTCGGGCTTCATGCGCCGCCCTGCCCGCACCGAATGATGGCAGGCGAAGGTCGCCAGCACATGGTCCGCCGCCCGCTCGAGCGCCAGTGGCCCGCCCCATTCGGCGATATTGTCGGCGATATCCTGCACGAGGCCGCGAATGTCCCCGTTCTCGATGGCGGACGGCACCTCACGGACCGCCACGGCGCCCGGACCGAAAGCTTCGAGCGCCAGCCCGAGGCTCTCGAGTTGTGGCGCGGCTTCCGCCAGCCGCGCGGCATCGGCGGGATCAAGTTCGATCACCTCGGGGATCAGCAAGAGTTGCCGGGCAATGGTGTTCTCCGCCCGCTGGCGCTTGAGGCGCTCATAGACGAGCCGCTCATGCGCAGCATGCTGGTCCACGAAGACGATTCCATCCCCGGTCTGGGCCATGATGTAGCTGTCGTGCAATTGCGCCCGCGCCGCGCCGAGCGGCATGGCCAACAGGTCCGGCGAGGCGTCAGACAGATGCGCCCGCGGGTCCGCCATGGGCAGGCCCGAGGCGTCGAAGGCGGCCTGCGGCGCGTCGCTGAAACCCGGTTGCGGCGCGGCCCAGGAGTGCCGCCAGTCGCCGTTCACCGGCCGCTGCGGCGCATAGCCGGGCGAAAACCGGCGCGGCAGCATCGGCTCGGCCGCGAAGGCCGCCAGCGTCCGTTCGCCGATGGTGGACGAGGCCCGCTGCGCGCCTTGCTCCAGCGCCTGCTTCAGCGCCGAGATCAGCACGCCCCGCACGAGCCCCGCATCGCGGAAGCGAACCTCCGTCTTCGCCGGATGCACATTCACATCCACCTCCGCCGGATGGATATCGAGGAACAAGGCCAGCAGGGGATGGCGGTCGCCGGGCAGGTAATCGGCATAGGCGGCACGCACCGCCCCCACCAAGAGCTTGTCACGCACCGGGCGGCCGTTGACGAAGAGATATTGCTCCTGCGAAGTGGCGCGGTGGAAGGTCGGCAGCCCGGCGAAACCGCTGATCGCCAGCCCCTCGCGCGCGGCTTCGACCGCCACGGCATTATCCCGGAATTCGGCGCCCAGCACCTGCCCAAGCCTCAGAAGCCTGCCTCCGGCATCGTCACCCGAGGCCGTATATTCGAAATTGGCGGCGCCTTCGCCGGTGAAGGCGAATCGCGCCTGCGGATTGGCCATCGCCAATCGCTTCACCACCTGCGCGACCGCCTGACCCTCGGCGCGGTCGCCTTTCAGGAATTTCAGCCGCGCGGGCGTCGCGAAAAAGAGATCGCGCACCTCGATGCGGGTTCCCTTGGCCATGGCCGCCGGCTTCACCGGCTGCTTGATGCCGCCCTCGACACGGATGGACGCGCCCGATTGGCCGCCCGCCTGCCGCGTCAGGATTTCGAGCCGCGAGACCGAGGCGATGGAAGGCAGCGCCTCGCCACGGAACCCGAGCGTCCGGATGGCCATGAGATCGCCCGCCGGCAATTTGGAGGTGGCGTGGCGCTCGACCGCGAGATCGAGGTCGGCGGCGCTCATGCCCGCGCCATCGTCGGTGATGCGGATCAGGCGGCGCCCGCCGCCTTCGATCTCGACGCTGATGCGGCTGGCTCCGGCATCAAGCGCGTTTTCGACAAGCTCCTTCACGGCGGCGGCAGGCCGCTCGATCACCTCGCCGGCGGCGATCTGATCAATCAGGACAGGGTCGAGTCGGCGGATGGCCATGGCGGCGGGATAGCATGGTTGCAGGCGGAAAGCCGCCCGAAAACAATTCAGATCAGGGGCATCAACAGGGGATGATAGGGAAGCGGAACGCCGGGCTCCAGCGCGCCCTGATCAGCACCGGCGAGCGCGAAGCCATCCATGGCGGCGAGCGCGCTGAGCTGGCCGAATCGTCCCGCCGGATCAAGCAGAAGCTGGTTACCTTCGCGCCGCATACGGACCGGCAGTGCCTCGGCGCGGCCCTGCCCGCGCGAACGGGAGAAAGCGGCGACGGCTGGCAGAAACGGATCATCCGCCGCCAGACCGGCAAGGCTCATCAACCAAGGGCGCAGGAAGAGATGCGCCGCCACATTCGCCGCATAGGCGGTCCCCGCCAGACCGAGCAAAGGCACAGCGCCGATCCGGCCCGTGATGATCGGCTTCGCCGGCTTCAACGCCCCGCGCAGGACGACGGGCTCGCCGCCGATCCCGGCAAGGGCTTTCGCCAGAAGCCCTTCTTCGCCGTCAAGGCTCTCGGCGACGACGACAATGGCATCATGGCTGGCGGCGGCCCTCAGGAGGACGCTTTCCAGCATCGCCGACCGGACGGAGCCGATATCCGTCACGCTGATGGACCGGCTGCCCAGCAGCGCAGTGAAAATGCCGTGATGCGGCAGGGCGGTTTCGGCATCGCAGATGGCCAACAAGGCGAGACGCGGCCGGCGGCGGGCCTCAACCGACCGCAACCCCGCAGCGGCGGCGAGCGCGAGATGGCGCGCATCGAGGCGCTTGCCGGCGCGAACGAGGATCGCCCCCGGCTCCGCCTCCTCGCCCCTGCGGCGGATGTTATCCTTCGCCTGCGCCTCGGAAACGGCAATTTCGCCATCCTTCACGAGCGCCCGGTCGGCCAGCACCACGCTCGCCGTCCCGGCGGGGACAGGCTCGCCGGAACTGACCGCCAGAGCCTCATCGGCGGCAAGTCTCTCCGCCGGTGAAGCCGCGAGTCTGTAGCGGCCCGGCGGCGGCGCGCCGAGCGCATAGCCATCCATCACCGCATGGGTCTTGCCGGGCAGCGGCAGCGCGGCCAGCAGCGGTTCGGCCAGGACCCGGCCCGAAGCGCCATGCAGCGAGACCTGCTCTGTCCCGGCAACCGGCGACGCGAGACCGGCGATCTCGCGCGCCAGAGCATCCCAGGGCTTCAGGCGCATCTTTGTTCAGCCGAAACGGCTGACGATATCCGCCAGCGCGGGCTTGGGGCGCGGCGGCTGGCGCTCCTTCGGCGTGCCGATGGAGATGATGGAGGCGAGCGACTCACTGGCCGCCAGTCCGAAGGCATCGCGCATCGGCCCGGTGTCCATCAGCCGTCCGGAGGAAACGCCGCAGGAGAAGCCGAGGCTTTCCGCCGCGAGCCAGAGGTTCTGGAGAGCGCAGCCAACCGTCAGCCATTGATCGGAAGCGACGATCTTCGGATGCGCGGCATCGATGCGCGCGACAAGCGCCACGGCGGCGGGCGGCTGCTCCGCCTTGGCGCGCACCTTTCGCAAGCCCTCCTCATCGGCATCGGGCACCGCGGCGCGGAAGGCCGCGAGCGATGCCGCGACATAGGCGGGCCTGGCCGCATCCGGCACCACGATGAAGCGGAAGGGCACGAGTTTGCCATGGTCCGGCGCGGCGGCCGCGGCCTCCAGAATCGCGTCCAGCTGGGCCGCATCCGGTCCCGGCCGCTCCAGCATGAGCGCGCCCATGTGCTTGCGGTTGCGGATGGCATCAAGGACGGGATTGGAGAGGGTCAAGGCGGGGCTCGGCTTCAGCTTTTTCAGGGCCTGTGATTAAAGGAACGGGTCGCATGTGGAAAGGGCGGCGTCGCCGCCGCCCCTCCTTACCGGTTCCAGGATCAATTCAACGCGACACCCGCCGGACGCTTCTCCGCGCCGACAGTGACATCCCCGATCATCAGCCCGCCGGGGCCGACCGCGACAGGCACTGTCTCGCCATCCTTGATGCTGCCGGCAAGGATCATCTCGGCGAGGGGATCCTGCACGTGCTTCTGGATGACGCGCTTCAGTGGCCTTGCGCCATAGGCGGGATCATAACCCTTGTCGGCGAGCCACTGGCGGGCCTCCGGCTCGAGATTGATCGTGATCTTCCGGTCCACCAGCAGCTTCGCCAGACGCGCCATCTGGATATCGACGATGGCGCCCATTTCCGAGCGCTGCAGCCGATGGAACAGGATGATTTCATCGACGCGGTTCAGGAACTCCGGCCGGAAATGGCCGCGCACGACGGTCATCACCTCGTCGCGCACCACATCCGTATCCTGGCCTTCCGGCTGGTTGACGAGGAAATCGGCGCCCAGATTCGACGTCATAATGATCAGCACGTTGCGGAAATCGACCGTGCGGCCCTGCCCGTCGGTCAGGCGGCCGTCGTCCAGCACCTGCAGCAGCACATTGAAGACATCCGGATGCGCCTTCTCGATCTCATCGAAGAGCACGACCTGATAGGGCCTGCGGCGGACGGCTTCGGTCAGCGCGCCGCCCTCCTCATAGCCGACATAGCCGGGAGGCGCGCCGATGAGGCGGGCGACCGAGTGCTTCTCCATGTATTCCGACATGTCGAGGCGCACGAGCGCCGTTTCATCGTCGAACAGGAAGGCCGCCAGCGCCTTGGTCAGTTCGGTCTTACCCACGCCCGTGGGGCCGAGGAACATGAACGAGCCGATCGGGCGGTTGGGATCCTGCAAGCCGGCGCGGGCGCGCCGCACGGCGGTCGAGACGGCATGGACGGCCTCGGCCTGGCCGACGACGCGGCGGCCGATCGTCTCCTCCATGCGCAGCAGCTTGTCCTTTTCGCCCTCCAGCATGCGGTCGACGGGAACGCCGGTCCAGCGCGAGACGACCTGGGCGACATGATCGGGCGTCACCGCCTCTTCCATCAGGCCGTCACCGGCCTCCTCGGTGATCTTCAGCTCCTTCTCAAGGCCCGGGATCAGTCCATAGGCGAGCTCGCCGGCGCGCTGGAACTGGCCGTCGCGCTGGGCGCGGGCGAGCTCTGTGCGGGCATCGTCCAGCTTCTTCTTGATGTCGGCGGCCTTGCCAAGCTTGTCCTTCTCGGCCTGCCAGCGGGCGGACATGGCGGCGGATTTCTCCTCGAGTTCGGAAAGCTCCTTCTGCAGGCGTCCGAGCCTGTCTTTTGAGGCGGCATCGGTCTCCTTCTTCAGCGCTTCCGCCTCGATCTTCAGGCGGATCACCTCGCGGTCGATGCTGTCGAGCTCCTCGGGCTTGGAATCGATCTGCATGCGCAGCCGGGCCGAGGCCTCATCGACCAGATCAATCGCTTTATCCGGCAGGAAGCGGTCAGCGATGTAGCGGTTGGAGAGAGTCGTCGCGGCCACCAGCGCCGAATCCTGGATGCGGACACCGTGATGCTGCTCGTATTTCTCCTTGAGGCCGCGCAGGATCGAGACCGTATCCTCGACTGTCGGCTCGGAGACGAAGACGGGCTGGAAGCGGCGCGCCAGCGCGGCATCCTTCTCGACATGCTTGCGGTACTCGTCGAGCGTGGTGGCGCCGACGCAATGCAATTCGCCGCGTGCGAGAGCGGGCTTCAGCAGGTTCGAGGCGTCCATAGCGCCGTCCGCCTTGCCTGCCCCCACCAGCGTGTGCATTTCGTCGATGAAGAGGATGATGCCGCCTTCGGCTGCGGTCACTTCGCTCAGCACGGCTTTCAGCCGCTCCTCGAACTCGCCGCGATATTTGGCGCCCGCGATGAGCGAGCCCATGTCGAGCGCCAGCAGCTTCTTGTCCTTGAGGCTTTCGGGCACGTCGCCATTGACGATGCGAAGCGCCAGCCCTTCGACGATGGCGGTCTTGCCGACGCCGGGCTCGCCGATCAAGACGGGGTTGTTCTTGGTGCGCCGCGACAACACCTGGATGGTGCGGCGGATTTCCTCGTCGCGGCCGATCACTGGGTCAAGCTTGCCCTCGCGGGCGGCTTCCGTGAGGTCGCGGGCGTATTTCTTCAAGGCGTCGTAGGCGTTCTCGGCGGTGGCCGAATCAGCCTTGCGGCCCTTGCGGATGGCGGCGATGGCCGAGTTGATGCCCTGCGCGGTGACGCCGGAAGCAGCCAGCGCCTTGCCGGCCTCGCTGTCCTTCTCCAGCGCCAGCGCGAGAAGCAGCAGCTCCGCCGTGACGAAGCTGTCACCGGATTTCTCGGCAGCCTTCTCGGCCGCATCGAAGACGCGGGCCAGCGCGGGCGTGACATAGACCTGGCTCGGGGCGGAGCCGGAGACCTTCGGGATGCGGGCCAGCGCCTGCTCGGTGAGCTTCAGGGCCTGACGTGAATCGCCGCCAGCGCGGCTGATGAGGCCCGCGGCAAGACCTTCGCTGTCATCGAGCAGCACCTTGAGGAGATGCTCGGGCGCGAATTGCTGGTGGCTCTCGCGCTGGGCGAGCGACTGGGCGGATTGAACGAACCCGCGGGAGCGTTCGGTGTATTTCTCGAAATTCATGGCTTCCCTCTCAAGGCGAAGTTGCTGCCGATCGGACCCTCCTGGAGGCATCCGGTTCCATCGCATGTAGGAAGCCGGCAGGCCGGTTGGAAGAGGCGGGCCTCAAGCTTCCTAAGGCAACGCCCGCCAGCCGATATCGCGGCGGCAGAACCCCTCCGGCCAGTCGATCAGCTCCACCGCCGCATAGGCCCGGCCGCGCGCCTCGCCGAGCGTGGCGCCGGTGGCGGAGATGTTCAGCACACGGCCCGCATTGGCAAGCAGCCGCCCGTCGGCGGCAAGCTTCGTTCCGGCGTGGAAGATCGTGACGCCATCGAGGGCCGCAGCCTTGCCGATGCCGCAGATTTCAGTGCCCTTCAAGGGATCGCCGGGATAGCCTCTGGCCGCCAGCACCACCGTCAAGGCAGGTTGCGGCCGGAAGCGCGCCTGCACCTCATCAAGTCTGCCCTCGGCGCAGGCGAGCAGCAGCGCCAGCAGATCGCTCTCCAGCCGCAGCATCAGGACCTGACATTCCGGGTCGCCGAAGCGGGCGTTGTATTCAATGAGCTTGGGACCATCCTTCGTCAGCATCAGCCCCGCGTAGAGGACGCCGGAACAGGGCGTTCCCCTCGCCGCCATCACCCTGGCAGTCGGGCGGATGATCCGCTCCATCACCTCAGCCTCCAGAGCCTCCGTGAAGACCGGAACGGGGGAATAGGCCCCCATGCCGCCGGTGTTGGGGCCGGCGTCTCCGTCGCCCACGCGCTTGTGATCCTGCGCATTGGTCAGCGGCAGCACCTGCTCGCCATGGACCAGCGCGAAGAAGCTGACTTCCTCGCCCTCCAGAAACGCCTCGATCACGACTTGCGCGTCGCCGCCGAACCGGCCGGCGAACATGTCGTCGACCGCGGCTTCCGCTTCGGCGAGCGTCGCCGCCACGACCACCCCCTTCCCCAGCGCCAGCCCGTCGTATTTCACAACAATCGGCGCGCCTTGCTGGCGCACATAGGCTTTGGCGGCGGCGGCGTCCCGAAAACGGCTGTAGGCGGCGGTCGGGATGCCGGCCTCGTCGCAGATAGCCTTGGTGAAGGCCTTCGAGCCTTCGAGCTGCGCCGCAGCTTTCGAATGGCCGAACACCTTGATGCCGCCCTGGCAGAGATCATCCGCCATGCCGGCCACGATGGGCGCGTCAGGTCCCAGCACCACAAAGGCGATATCCATGAGGCGGCAGAAGGCGAGCACCGCCGCGTGATCGGCAATTTCGAGCGCGACATTCTCGCCAGCGGACGCCGTGCCGGGGTTGCCGGGGGCGATGAAGAGCCTGGTCAGCAGCGGGCTTTTGGCGATGGCCCAGGCCAGGGCGTGCTCGCGGCCGCCGGAGCCGATCAGGAGGACTTTCATGGATATTGCCTGTGACTTTGTCTGGCGCACCTAGCACCGAATCTCTCCGCGTTCTACAGGTGGAGCCACCATGTCGGACGCTGTCGGCAACCTGCCTGAAATCTCGGTCTCGGATCTTTCCGGCGCGATCAAGCGCATTGTCGAGGATGCGTTCGGCTATGTCCGCGTGCGCGGCGAGATTTCGGGATACCGCGGGCCGGCAGGCTCCGGTCATGTCTATTTCGCGCTGAAGGACCAATCGGCCAAGATTGATGCCGTGATCTGGAAGGGCGTCTTCGGGCGTATGAAGACGCGGCCCGAAGAGGGGCTGGAGGTGATCGCCACCGGCAAGGTTTCGACCTTTCCCGGCTCGTCGAAGTATCAGCTCATCGTCGAAAGCCTGGAGCCCGCAGGTGTCGGCGCGCTGCTCGCCCAGCTGGAGGAGCGCCGCAAGCGCCTGCAGGCGGAAGGGCTGTTTGACCCGGCGCGCAAGCAGATCCTGCCCTATCTGCCTGCCGTGATCGGCGTCGTGACGTCGCCGACCGGGGCCGTCATCCGCGATATCATCCACCGCATCGCGGACCGGTTTCCGCTGCATGTGCTCGTCTGGCCCGTGCGGGTGCAAGGGGAAAGCAGCCCGGCGGAGGTCGCAGCCGGAATCCGCGGCTTCAACGCCATCGATGGCCTGGGCGCCATCCCCCGGCCCGACGTGATCATCGTGGCGCGCGGCGGCGGCTCGCTCGAGGATCTCTGGGGTTTCAACGACGAGGCCGTCGTGCGCGCAGCGGCGGAAAGCGGGATTCCGCTGGTCTCCGCGGTGGGACACGAGACGGATACGACGCTCATCGACTACGCGGCCGACCTTCGCGCGCCGACGCCGACGGGCGCGGCGGAAATGATCGTGCCGGTGAGGGCCGAACTTCTGGCTGCGAACGGCGATCTCGCGGCGCGGCTTGCCGGCGGCCTGCGGCGGCTGGTGGAGCGGCGCAAGACGGAGCTTCGCGGGGCCGTGCGGGCGCTTCCTTCGCCGGAAAACCTGCTGGCCCAGCCAAGGCAGCGGCTGGATCTCGCCAGCCAGCGCCTGCCCGGCGGATTGAGGGCAGGGTTCGATGCCCGCCGCATCGCGCTGTCGCGGCTCGCCAACCGGCTGGAGGGCCGCTCTCCCCGCGCCGAACTGGCCCGGAGGCGCGGCCGGCTCGAATCGGTCGCCGACAGGCTGGCCAATGCGCTGACCGGCCGGCTGAATCGCGCAAGCAGCGAGATCACCCGCGATCACGAGAGGCTGCATGGGCTGACGAACCGCATGCTGCCCGCCCTGCACCGCCAGTTCCAGCGCCGGCAGGAAAGGCTGGACAATGCCGCCAAGCTGCTGAAGGGCTACAGCTATCAGGGCGTGCTGGATCGCGGCTTCGCGCTCGTGCTCGACGATGCCGGCCATCCTGTCAGGACCACCCACGCCGTTTCCGCCGGCATGGCGGTGACCGTGAGGGTGGCGGATGGCGCATTCGGCGCTGTCGTCACCGGCGAGGATTCGGCTGCAGGGCAGAGCCAGCCAACGGCCAAGACATCGCCCGGCAAGGCATCATCCGCCAAGCCCGCCAAACCGGCGCTCCAGTCGGACCTCTTCAGTTAGGCCATGCCAAGCGCGTCCGGCAAAACCGCCATCACCCACGCCATGGTGCTCGCCGCCGGGCTTGGCACGCGCATGCGGCCGCTGACCGACAGCCGCCCCAAGCCGCTGGTCAAGGTCGGGGGCCGGGCCCTGATCGATTACATCTTCGATTATTGCCGCGAGGGCGGCGTCACCGATGCCGTCGTCAACGTGCATTATCTGGCGGAGATGATCGAGGATCATGTGGCGGGTGTCGCCAGCCCGCGCATCACGCTCTCCGATGAGCGGGCAGGCCTGCTTGATTCGGGCGGCGGCGTGAAGAAGGCGCTGCCGCATCTGGGCAAGGGGCCGTTCTTCGTCCTCAACGCAGACGCCATCTGGATCGACGGTCCGCAGCCGAGCCTCGGCCGCCTGCGCGAGCACTGGGACCCCGAAACGATGGACATCCTGTTGCTGCTGGCGGCCTCATCGAGCGCGACTGGTTGGGGCAACCGGGGCGATTTCGCCATGGACCAGAACGGCCGGCTGCGGCGGGCTGCGAAGAACGAGGTGACCCCGTTCGTCTATGCGGGCGCCGGCATCTGGAAGCCCGAATTGTTCGAAGGGCAGCCGAATGTGTTTTCGCTGAACCGCCTGTTCGATCAGGCCGCGGAAAAGGGCCGCCTGCATGGCCTGCGGCTCGACGGTGTCTGGATGCATGTCGGTACGCCGGAAGCGATCGGCGAGGCCGAGGACGCGATCGGACGGAGCGCCCGATGAGCCGGCGGCCGGGGCGGATCAATGTCAGGACGATTGCGCCCGGCGCCCCTTTCCTGCCAACGCTCGTGAATGCCTGCATCAACGACGGCCTTGGCGTCGGCTTCGGCGCGGATGCCCGCGATTACTCCGGCGCCGTGATCTATGTGCCGACTCGCCGCGCCGCGCGGGCGCTGGCCCATGCCTTCGCCGAAGCTCTGAACCCCAGGGCCGTGCTCCTGCCGCGCATCATCCCGCTGGGCGATCCCCTGGATCTCGAGGAGCGCGCGATCCTCACGGGCGCCGAGGCGGCGGCGGATATCGATACGCCGCCTGCGATCGGTGATCTCGATCGCCGCCTGTTGCTAACCAGCCTGATCGAAACATGGCGGACGAGCCGCGGTCTCGTCGATCTGCAGGCGAGCGGCGACGGCTTCTCGATCGGCGGCGGCTTCGCGGACAGCTTCGCTCTTGCGGCCGATCTCGCCGCGCTGATCGACGAATTCGCCATCGAGGGCACGCCCTGGAGCGGCATCGCATCCCTCGTCCCTGAGCAGTTCGATCAATATTGGTCGCTGACGCGGGAATTCCTGGAGATCGCCGGCGCCGCCTGGCCTGAGGTTCTGGCCGAGCGGGGTCTGCTCGATCCGGCCGAGCGCCGGAACCGGCTGCTCCGCGCGGAGGCCGAGCGCCTGAAAGCGGATCCGCCAACGCATCCGGTGATCGCAGCGGGCTCGACCGGGACGGTTCCGGCCACAGCGGCGCTGCTCGCCGCCATTGCCCGGCTGCCGAACGGGGCGGTGGTCCTGCCCGGACTGGATCTGACGATGGACGAACGCGGCTGGAGCCTGATCGCCGACCGGGCCGAGGCCGGGGAGGAGGTCCAGCCCGGACATCCCCAGGCCGCCCTGAAACGCTTGCTCGGCAAACTCGGCATCGAGCGCGAAAGTGTCGAGGAGATCGGCAAAGTGGAGCCGGCGCTCGCTGCCCGGACGGCGATGATCCACGCCGCCGCGCGTCCGGCGGCCGCCACCGATGACTGGCCCGCGCTCCGGCGCGCGCTGGCCGGCCTCTCTGCCGATGCTTTGGCCAAGGTAAGCGTCGTCGAGGCGCCCGACGAACGTCTGGAGGCGCTCGCCATCGCCGTCGCCCTGCGCGAGGTGCTGGAGACGGAGGGCAAGACGGCGGCCCTGGTGACGCCGGACCGGGCTCTGGCGCGGCGCGTCTCGACCGAGCTTTGCCGCTGGGGCGTGCTCGCGGACGATTCAGCAGGCACGCCTCTGGCGGAATCACCGCTCGGCGGTTTTGCGCGATTGCTGAACGACGCCGTCCTCCATGACTTTTCGGCGACGGCGACGATGGCGATCGCCTCGCATCCCTGCCTCTCGATCGCCTCGGCTGCGGCGATCCAGACACTCGAGATCGCCGGCATGCGGGGGGTGGACGCCGCCATCGGCATCGCTGGCCTGGCGACCCGGCTTGACCGGGCGGAAGAACGCATCGGCGATCACCGCGCCGGGGTCCCGCTGCGGCGGATTCAGCCGGCGGCGCTGGCCGACGCGCGGGCTCTGCTCCGCGCGTTGGTGAGTGCGCTCCAGCCGCTGGCGGAACTGGCAGTCAAGCCGTCCCGCATGGCCGCGATCGCAGCCGCTCATCAGGCCGCCATCGACGGATTGGCGGGTGAGCGGGCCGTCAGCGGCGCCGACGCGCTGGCGCTCGCGAAGGTCTTCGACCGCATCGCCTCGACCAGCGCCCAACCGGTCCTTTCCTTCCCGGATTACGCGGCCTTGTTCGATGCGCTGCTGGCGGAAGAGACCATCGCTCCCGCGCAGCCGGTGCAGGGGCGGATCAAGATCTGGGGCCTTCTGGAAGCGCGGCTGATGGCGGCGGACCGCGTGGTTCTGGGCGGTCTCAATGAGACAATCTGGCCGCCGGAGACGCGCAGCGACCCTTTCCTGAACCGCGCCATGCGCGCCGAACTGGGGCTGCCGCCGCCCGAACGGCGGATCGGGCAGAGCGCCCATGAGTTCGCGCTGGCGTTGGCTTCCCCCGAAGCGATCATGGTGCGGGCGAGGACTGTCGAGGGCACGCCGATGGTGGCCTCGCGCTTCCTCCGGCGGCTCGACGGCTTCGTCGGCGCCGATGCGGCCAAGGCGATGCGCGGCCGTGGCCGTTTTCTGATCGATGCCGCCGTCGCGCTCGACGCCGCGCCTGCCGCCGCGGCTGCGCCCCGCCCGAATCCGAAGCCCGACGCCGCGAAACAGCCGACCAGCCTGTCGGTGACGGAGATCCGCACCTTGATGCGCGATCCTTATGCGATCTACGCAAGGCATGTCCTCGGCCTGCAGCCGCTTGATCCGCTGGAGGCGGTGGCGGACGTGAGGGACAGGGGCAATATCATCCACGATGCGCTGGCCGAGTTCGTTTCGGCAGCCCAGGCCGACTGGCCGGCCGATCCGTTCTCAACATTGATCGCGATCGGGAGGAGGAGGTTCGCTCCCTACGCGCATATCGAATCGGTCAGCGCCTTCTGGTGGCCCGTGTTCGAACGCGTCGCCGCCTGGTTCGTCGATTGGGAGGAAGGCCGGCGGGGCGGCATTGCGGCGAGCGCCGTCGAGACCGCCGGTTCCCTGGTGTTTCCGCTGGCCGACGGCACGAGTTTCAAGCTGCGCTCGCGCGCTGACCGCATCGACCAGCTGCAGGACGGATCGCTGGTGATTCTCGATTACAAGACCGGCAAACCTCCCTCCGGCAAACAGATCGCCCTGGGGCTCGATCCCCAATTGACGCTGATGGCGCATATCGCCAGTCAGGGCCTTTTCGCGGACGTTCCGGCCGGGCCGATCGCCGCCATCGCACATGTCCGGCTTGCCTCCGAATCCGCAGAGATCATCCCGAAAATCGAACGGATTCCGGTATCGGCCGAAGACGTCGCGCAGTGGATGGTGAAGCATGTCGAGGGGCTGAAACTGGTGCTGAATCGGCTGCGCAGCCAGCAGACGGGCTTCCTCTCCCGCCAGAGAATCGAGAAATCCGGCGACAGCGGCGATTACGATCATCTGGCGCGCGAGAGGGAATGGGCGGTTGAATAGACAGGCCAAAGCGTACATCGGCAGTTTCCGTCCTGTCCCGACATGGTCTAGACGAAGTCACTCACCAGCGAGGTAGCGCATTCCCATGACCGTCCATTATCACCGCGCGGATCTGCCTGACGGCGTCGATTTCGGAGCCTCCGTCGCCATCGATACGGAGACGATGGGCCTCAATCCGCATCGCGACCGCCTTTGCGCGGTGCAGCTTTCGGCGGGAGACGGCGAGGCGCATGTCGTGCAGATCATGGCCGGCCAGCGCAAGGCCCCCAATCTCGTGCGGCTTTTGAAGGACCGGAAGGTCACGAAGATCTTCCATTTCGCCCGCTTTGACGTTGCCGTCCTCCGCCATGCCTTCGGCGTCGTCACGGGACCGGTCTATTGCACCAAGATCGCCTCGCGGCTGACGCGCACCTTCACCGACCGGCATGGTCTGAAGGACCTCGTGAAGGAGCTTGCCGGCGCGGAGCTTTCCAAGCAGCAGCAATCATCCGACTGGGGCGCGGACAGCTTCACCGAAGCGCAGCTTGCCTATGCTGCTTCCGACGTTCTCTATCTGCATGAACTGAAGAGACGTCTTGATGTCATGCTGGCCCGCGAGGGGCGGGCGGAGATCGCGCAGGCCTGCTTCAGGTTCCTGCCCGCCCGGGCGGAGCTCGATTTGCTGGGCTGGCCGGAGGCTGATATCTTCGCCCACAGCTGAATGACCTCAGGAATATCCGTTCTCCCCTTGAAGAACGTGACAGACATTCAATACTTCTGCCATAACTTCGCCATGCCGGTCAGGACGTTGTTCGGGACCATTTCAACCGGAAGAGAATAATGCTCGGGGTTGCGCTCAAGGCCTTTGCCAGGGGTAAGCAGGCGGCGCCAGCCGGCCCGCAGCCGGGCGTTGCCGCTGCGGCCGCCCTCTCGGGAACCTATGATGAGGCGATGCGCCACAGCCGCCGCGTGCGCTTCCTGCGCAAGGCGATTCCGACGGCCTGCATCGCCGCCGTGGCCGGCCCGATCGCGTGGGGGATCATCGCGCCTTTCGCCCGCACCGGGATCGACGTCAAGGTCGGGCCGATTTCCGTTTCGGGCAGCAAGGTGACGATGGAGGCGCCGAAGCTTTCCGGTTTCAAGAAAGACCAGAAGGCCTATGAATTGACCGCGACCAGCGCCGTGCAGGATCTCAAGCAGCCTTCAGTGGTCGAGTTGAACGATCTGAAGGGCCGCATGGAGCAGGACGACAAGAAATTCGCGCGGCTCACCTCGGACTGGGGCCGCTTCGATCAGGCTGCAGACCGGCTCGACCTCAGGGGGACCGTGCGTGTGCGAACCGACAATGGCTATGAGGCCGACCTGCTTTCCGCGCGCGTCAACATCAAGAGCGGCGATCTGGTTTCGGACGAGCCGGTCACCGTCCGCTCGCTGACGGGCACGGTCAGCGCCGACCGGATGGAAGTCCGCGATAACGGCAAGCAGGCGATCTTCGAAGGCCGCGTGCGCTCCGTGTTCATCCACAACGAGGAGCCGGCGGTTCCGGCCAAAACGAAAACCCCATGACCAAGCAAGCGACCATCCTCCTGGCGACCGCCCTCGCCTTCACCGTCATCATCGGCGTTCAAGAGCCTGTCCCGGCGCAGGCCCAGAAAGCGGCCGCGGCGCAACGTGCGGATCCCTTCGGCGGCTTCGGTGCGAATTCCAAGGAGCCGATCCGGATCGACGCCAACAAGCTTGAGGTTTTCGACAAGGAGCAGAAGGCCGTCTACAGCGGCGATGTCGTCGCCGTCAGGGGTACGACGGTGACGCGCGCGAGTGTCATGACCATCTATTACGACAACAAGAAATCGCAGGAGCAGCGGCCGGAAACGGCAGGCGCGGTGAAGAGCGCCGCCGGAGGCGCCCAGCCGCCCCAGGACGGCGCCCTCAGGCGGATCGAGTTCCGCGGGCCGGTCAGCGTCGTCAACGGCACGCAGACGGCCAATGCCAAAGAGATGATCTATGACGCCATCGCCAAGACCGTGACGCTGAAAGGCAATGCGGTCGTGACCGATGGACCGAACATCCAGCGGGGCGAGCTGATGACCTACAACACCGACGCTGGCGTCGCCACGATCACCAGCCCCAATTGCGCTAAGCCGCCCTGCCGGGTCCAGGGCGAGTTCACGCCGGGAAGCCAGGAGGACGACAAGAAGAAGCAGCCGCCTCGCGCCGGCCAGGCGCCGAAGAACTGAAAGCAAGGGCTCAAGGCGGCAGCCCTCGCCGCGTCTCCGCCGGGTTTGCATGCCATGAGGCTCCGCGCTAGAGCAAAAAGGCGCTCAGGCGAAATGGACCAGCAATCGTGAATTTTCCATTCTGGAAACGAGCCGCAGCGCAAAGCCCTGTCCGGCAGGTGCACGATGCGGCGCTGGAAGCGATGTTGCGCCGACATGATGGCGCCATTGCGAACGTTCAGCCTCAGGCGGGAGCGCCATCATCCGCCTTCAGCGGACCCGATACTTTGTCCGCCTTCGGCCTCGTCAAGAGCTTCAAGGGGCGCCGGGTCGTCAATGGCGTCACGCTGAACGTCCGCAAGGGTGAAGCCGTCGGCCTGCTCGGCCCGAACGGCGCCGGCAAGACGACGGCCTTCTACATGATCACCGGTCTGCTTGAAGCGGATGAAGGCGAAGTGACTCTTGAAGGCAACACGATCACGCCGCTGCCGATGTATCGCCGCGCCCGGCTGGGCATCGGCTATCTGCCGCAGGAAGCGTCGATTTTTCGCGGCCTCACGGTGGAGGACAATATCCGCGCGGTGCTTGAAGTCGTGGAGCCGAACCGCAGGAAGCGCGAGGAGCAGCTCGACCAGCTCCTGGAGGAATTCACGATCACACGGCTGAGGAAATCGCCCTCGATCGCGCTTTCGGGCGGCGAACGCCGGCGCTGCGAGATCGCCCGCGCGCTGGCCGGACGGCCGAAGTTCATGCTCCTCGACGAGCCTTTCGCCGGCATCGATCCGATTGCCGTGGGCGATATCCAGAACCTCGTGCATCATCTCAAGGCGCGCGATATCGGCGTCTTGATCACCGACCATAACGTGCGCGAGACGCTCTCGCTCACCGATCGCGCCTATATCATCCACTCCGGCAAGGTGCTGATGGAAGGCAAGCCGCAGGAAGTGATCGACCATCCTGACGTGCGGCGGCTCTATCTGGGCGAAGATTTCCGCATGTAGGCGGCGATCCGGGCGCTTTTGCCCATATCCCCACCCGCCCCCCCGATTTCTCGGAGTTACGATAGTCAGCCATCCGCGCTTCAATGGCGCATGATCCAAACGTGGGCGATTGTTGCTGCGATGCTGGTCCTGCCGGCCTGCGCCATGCCGGAGCGGACCATGTCCCACGCGGCCTGGATGCAGGAGGCCACGCGGATCTGGCCTGGCGAAACCAAGGCGCGGGTCATCGCAGCGGCGGAGGCTGTCGTCAAGCAATCGGACCCGCGCGACATCCAGCTCGAATATTCGCGGCAGGGCTTCATGGCGCGCCGCAAGTTCTTCCTCTACGCGGTGCTGGCGACCGCCGAGGGCGAGGACCGCTGGACGTTCCATGCCTCGGAGAACAGCGAGGGCGCCAGCGCCTCGGTGCGGATCATTCAACGTGGAGTCGCCAGTTCCGGACGCTTCAGTGAACGCTTCCGCGAGAATGAATCCTATGTGGGCAGCTTCCGGCTGTTTTATGCGCGGATTGATTATATGCTCGGCAGACGCGCCGACTGGATCACCTGCTCGGATGCCGCCAGGAAGCTCGAGCTTCCAACTGAAACTCCCGGTCTGAAGGCGCTCTGCACGCTGACCCACCAGGGCGCGGATGCCGCCCCGCCGGCGCGGCTGCCGCCAAAAGCATCAGCCCAAGCAATTGCCCGGAAAGGTCCACCCGAGCCGCCGCAGATTTCTGCGGCGGAGGATGAGGATTAGGCCTTCAGTGGACGCTGACGGTCTGCAGTGCATGCTCCCAGGCATTGGCGAGCGCCGCCGCCTTGGAATCAGCCAGCAGGATCGGCGAGCCGTCCGCCGACAACAAGGCGAACAGCTGCAGGCCGGGGGCCAGCTCCGGAGCCTGCGGAAAGGCCTTCCGGATATCCTCGGAATTCATCATCTTGAGATAGGCGACTTCGCCTTCTCCCAGCTGGGCGAGTTCCGCAGCGGTCATGGTGGTCACGGATGCCGGCACGCCAGGTGCGCGGCGGATATCAGACTTCGTTCTTCCGGTCATTTCAAAGCCCCTTTCTGGCAGCTCTGGTCGCCTGGCGATACCAAGCAATTCACGGACCACTTGTCTTCCGCAAGGCCGGATCGCACCCGGCAACAGCATGCTGCGCCCGGTTGCTTGCCAAAACCTTAACGGAAAAACGCGGCTCCGCAGGTTCAATCCCTTTCCACGATATCGATGCGCCGGATGATGCGCTCCGGCTCAGGACGCACAAGATCAATGGAAAGCAATCCGCTCGAAAGATCGGCCCCAAGCACCTCCATGCCCTCGGCCAGCAGGAAAACCCGCTGGAACTGGCGCGCGGCGATGCCCCGGTGCAGAAACTGCCGCGTCTTGTCGTCATTCTGACGGCCGCGGATGACAAGCTGGCCCTCCTCCAGAAGAATCTCCAGCTGGTTGCGGGTGAAGCCCGCTACCGCCAGCGTGATCCTCAGGCGTTCCGGCATGTTCTCGCATTGGCCAAGCCGCTCGATGTTATAGGGCGGATAGCCATCCCCCGACGCCTTGGCGACACGATCGAGCGCACGCTCGATCTCGTCGAAGCCGAGAAGATAGGGAGAATTGAACGTCGGCACGCGGGTCATCACTCACCTCCGAAGCCCATCGGGTTCTGACCCTCAGCGGCGCCTCGAACGGACGGAGCCCGCGAAGGCCCCTGGTATGGGCGGCCTCCGGCGCTCCGATCCCGGATATGGAGAGAGGCAAGGGGCGGCGCAAGACCGGACGCCGAAGAGCACACCCCCAAGATCGGGCCTATGGCCCCGGCTTTGCTCCGAGCCAACATTCAATCATCCATATCACGCATAATGACGTATCATATAGGGTCGATGCAAGCCTGTGACGCCCTGTGCGCTCGACAGGCCGGAACACCGGCTGTAATGAGCGAGTTCGAACGGCAGGCCGGATAGCCTATGAATCTGATGATCCGCACAGGAGAGCGTGACCCGCGCGAGGAGGCCAACAGGGCCTTCAAGCTGCCGGGCGATCATCCGCGCGTCATGGGCGGCAAGATCGGCGTGCTGGTCCTCAACCTTGGAACGCCGGACGGCACCGATTACTGGTCGATGCGGCGCTATCTCTCCGAATTCCTGTCCGACAAGCGCGTGATCGACTGGCCGGCCGCCGTCTGGCAACCGATCCTGCAGGGCATCATTCTGTCGATCCGGCCCGGCCGCAAGGGCAAGGATTACGACACGATCTGGAACAAGGAGCGGAACGAAGGCCCGCTGCTGACGATCACGCGCAGCCAGGCGGAGAAGCTCGCCTCGGAGCTCTCGATGCTGTCCGACAGGATCATCGTCGATTTCGCGATGCGCTACGGCAACCCGCCGACCGGACCGGCGATCGAGAACCTGCTCAAGCAGGGCTGTGACAGGATCCTTTTGTTGCCGATGTATCCGCAATATTCCGTCGCGACATCGGCGACAGCGGCCGATCAGGCTTTCCGCCAGCTGATGAAGATGGAATGGCAGCCGAGCGTGCGCGTGGCGCCGCCCTGGCACGACGATCCCGTCTATATCGATGCGCTGGCCGACAGCATCCGCGAGCATATCGCCGGCCTCGATTTCGAGCCGGAGGTGATCCTCGCCTCATTCCACGGCGTGCCGAAGCGCTACCTGATGAAGGGCGATCCTTATCATTGCCAATGCGTCAAGACGGCAAGGCTGCTGCGTGAGACGCTTGGTTGGCCGAAGGACAAATTCGTGCAGACCTTCCAGTCCCGCTTCGGGCCGGAGGAATGGCTGAAACCTTACACCGATGAGACGGTGGAAAGCCTCGCCAAATCAGGCGTCAGGCGCATGGTCATGATCGCGCCCGGCTTCTCGGCAGATTGCCTCGAGACGCTCGAAGAGCTCGATGTCGAAAACCGCGAGATCTTCGAGCACAACGGCGGCACGCATTTCTCGTACATCCCGTGCCTGAACGACAGTGATCTCGGCATCAAGGTGATCAAGAACGTCGCTTTGCGCGAATTGTCCGGCTGGATCTGAACGGAATCACTCCAGCAGCGCCGCGATCTCGGTGCGCATAGGTTCCGCCGCAAGCAGGATCCGCCTCGCCGCGAAGAAATCGAGCGCCGTGAAGCCGCCGATCTTCGGCCGGAACAGGTGAACCTTCGCCGAGGCATTGGCGAGCTTCGCATCGGTGATCGCCCTCTGCATGATCTGCGACATGCCGAGCGTCGCATCGAAAGCGGTTGGCTGCATGGCGGCATTCTCCGATTCAGGCCCACCCACCACATCGACCGCGATGATGATATCGCAGGGGACCGGCATGCGGTCGAACGGCAGGGGGTTGGCAGCGGCGCCATCCAGATGCAGCCGGTTGTTGATCAGGACCGGCTTCACCAGCGCGGGCAGCGCCATCGATGCGGCGACCGCGGGAGCGAGAGGCCCTTCGTTCACCACATTCTCGACCTTGGCGTAGAAATCGGTGGAGACGGCCACGAAGGGCAGCCTCAGATCCGCGAAACGCTCGGGCATCGAGGGGGGCCAGAATTCCTTCAGCAGCACCTCGCCATCGACCTGGACGACGCTGCCGAAGGCTCCCGAGAAGATATCCGAGAAGGAGCCGCTGCGGGCGCGGAAGACCTTGGCCATCACGTCGGCCCGGTCCCGGAAGACCTTGAGGACATGCTCGCGAATCGCTTTGGCGGAGTAACCGGCCGCATAAGCCGCACCGATGATGGCCCCGATCGACGTTCCGGCGATCGCAACCGGGCGGATGCCCGCCTGATCGAAGGCCTCCAGCGCCACCACATGGGCGAGACCCTTGGCCCCGCCGCCGCCGAGCGCCAGTCCGATGCGCAGCGGCATGATGTCTTCGCCAGCAGCCGGCATCACGCGGCCAGGAATGCGGCGAGCGCCGCGCCGGTGTCTTGCGGATTCTCTTCGGGCAGGAAATGGCCGCCCACGATCGACCGGCCGGTGATCCCCGGCGCATAGGGCTTCCAGAGGCCCAGCGGATCGGGGCTGGCCGAGGGAACGCCGACATCGCCCCACAGCGCCAGCACCGGACAGGTGATGGTGCGGCCCGCCGCCCGGTCGACATCGTCCGCCTCGCGATCCAGCGTGGCGCCCGCCCGGTAATCCTCGCACATCGCGGTGATGCGCGAGGGATCCTGCACAAAGGCCCGGTAATGGGCCACCGCCCTGCCGTCGAAGGCGCTGAGATCCTTGCTGGCGGTCCAGCTCGCCATCAGATCGTCGATCAATGCGGCCGGCTTCACCTTGATCCGGTTTTCCGGCGCGGGCGCCGGGTCCGACATCCAGGTCCAGTGTGGCGCAATCACGCCGTGGCTCTGCGCGATGATCCCCCACATCGCAGCGGTCGGGACGATATCGATGACCGCGAGGCGGGTCACACGGCCGGGATGATCGAGCGCGAGCCGATAGGCCACCCGCGCGCCGCGGTCATGGCCCACCATTGCGGCGCGAACCCAGCCGAAATGATCGAGAACGGCCAGCACATCCTCGCCCATGGCGCGCTTGGAATAAGTTTCGTGGAGGGGATCGGCATGCGGCGCGCCTGACCAGCCGTAGCCGCGCAAATCCATGCAGACGACCTTGTGGGTGCGGGCGAGCGACGGGGCCAGCCGGTGCCACATGACATGGGTCTCGGGAAACCCGTGCAGCAGCAGCAGCGGTTCTCCCGAGCCGCCGCTGCGGGCGAAGATCCGGCCCGCGGGCGCGGTTATCCAATGGCTCTCGAACCCTGGGAAAAGATCAGCAAGATCTGGCATCAATGGACTCCGGTGCGGCGAAAGTGGCAGACTTGCCCTTGCCGCTCAACCCGGCGCAGCTGGATTGGCGCTTTGTTTGATCGTTTCTGCATGATGAATCTCCCTCCCACCCAGCGCAATCTCGAACTTCGCCGCCACCTGCGGTCCCTGGCCCCGCTGATCCCGCTTGCCGACAGCGAACCGGTGCTGGAGCGGGCAGCGAAGCTGATGCGTCAGAACCTCACGCCCGGCGCCGCCCTGTGGCTCGCGATGGTCACCCATATCCGTCACCGCTACACAGGCTACGACGCCCTGCTCGCCGAAGGCTACGACCGCGATGCCGCCCGCCATTTCGTCCTTGAAGAGACGGATGCGGCGCTGCGCCGCTGGGGCTGCAGCAAACAGGTGGATGCCGAGGCGGAGGACCAGTCATGATGGTTAGCGCCCCTGCGCTATCGCCTCTTTCCGAATGTCGCTGAGCGCCTTGCCGGGCGTGATCGCCTCGGAATCGACAATGCAGTGGATGATCGCAGGCTTCCCCGAGGCCTCGCAGCGCAGGAAGGCGGGGGCGAACTCCTCCGTCCGCCGCACGGTTTCGCCATGGCCGCCGAAAGCCCGCGCATAGGCTGCGAAATCCGGATTCCTGAGGCCGGTGGCCGAGACGCGGCCGGGATAGGCGCGTTCCTGATGCATGCGGATCGTGCCGTACATGCCGTTATCGACCACGATGATCACCATCGGAAGATCATGCTGCACGGCGGTTGCGAATTCCTGACCGTTCATCAGGAAACAGCCGTCGCCCGCGAAGGAGACGACCTGCTTTTCCGGAAGCACCCGCTTGGCGGCCACCGCGGCCGGCACGCCGTATCCCATAGAACCGGATGTCGGCGCCAATTGTGTCCCGAACTTGCGGAAATGATAGAAGCGGTGCAGCCAGATCGCGTAATTGCCCGCGCCATTGGTGATGATCGCGTCTTCCGGCAGATGGTTGCGCAGCCAGATCACCACCTCGCTCATCTGCAGATCGCCGGGCGAACGTGTCGGCTGGGCCGATTGCGCCACCGCATTCTGGTTGATCGCTCTGGTCCATTCCCGCCAGCGGATGGCATTGGGCGGCTGCAGCCCCTCGACCGCCGCCGTGAAGGCCTCGGGCGAGGCATTGATCGGCAGCGCGGTCGCATAGGTGCGGTTCAGCTCCTGCGGATCGGGATGGACATGAATCAGCCGCTTTCCGTCGCCCGGGATGTCGAGCAGCGTGTAGCTTTGCGTCGAAGCCTCGGAGAGCTGATCGCCGATGCATAGCACAAGATCAGCCTCCTTGATCGCCTTCGATAGCCCAGCGCTCATGCCAAGCCCGCCATCGCCCGCATAATTGGCGTGCGTCGCCGGAAAAAGCGCCTGCCGCCGGAAGGTGGTCGCCACCGGAAGATCGAACCGCTCGGCGAAGCGGATCATCCGCTCGACGGCCTTGTCGCTCCAGCGGCTGCCGCCGACGAGCACGATCGGCCGTTCGGCCGCCCAGAGCCGCTTCTGCAACTCCGCCATCGCCGTCAGGCCAGGATGCGTCTCCACCTGCCGGAAAGGCGGCGCATCGGGAACCATCGCGGCTGCGACGAGCATGTCCTCCGGCAGCGCGATCACCACCGGCCCTGGCCGGCCGCTCGCCGCCACATGGAAGGCGCGGGAGATGAGTTCGGGAATGCGGGCGGGATCGTCGATCTCGGTCGCCCATTTCGCCAGCCCGCTGAAGACCTTGCGGTAATCGAGCTCCTGGAAGGCGTCGCGCTCGCGCATGCCCGTTTCGATCTGACCGACGAACATGATGAGGGGCGTCGAATCCTGCATGGCGACATGGATGCCATGCGCTGCATTGGTCGCGCCTGGCCCGCGCGTCACCATGCAGATGCCCGGCTTGCCCGTCAGCTTGCCCACGGCTTCCGCAGCGATGCTGGCGCCGGCCTCCTGCCGGCAGATGGTGATGCGCACATCCGCGTCATGGAGCGCATCGAGCACGGCGAGATAGCTCTCCCCCGGCACGCAGAAGACATCCGTGACGCCATGGACCAGCAGTTGATCGACAATCAATTGGCCGCCGGTGCGGGATTTCAGTGTCATGGCACGCCTATGGGTTGACGCGCTTCAGGCGTCGATCTCGACAACGATGCGGCCCTTGACCTTGCCTTCGAGGATCGCGGCTCCCGTGGCGGGCAGATCGTCGAAGCCGATCATGCTGGTCATGGCGTCGAGCTTGGCGAGATCGAGATCGCGCGCCAGGCGACGCCAGATTTCCAGCCGCAAGGAGCGCGGACAGCTGACCGAATCAACACCCAGCAGCGCGACATTGCGCAGGATGAACGGGGCGACACTGGTCGGCAGATCCATGCCGCCGGCAAGGCCGCAGGCGGCAACGGCGCCGCTGTGCTTCGTCATCGACAGCACATTGGCGAGCGTCGTCGAGCCCACCGTATCGACGCCGGCGGCCCAGCGCTCCCGCGCCAGCGGCTTGACGGGCCCGGAAAGCTCCGACCGGTCGATGACTTCGGCAGCGCCGAGGCCCTTGAGATAATCGGCCTCCGCCGGGCGGCCGGTGGAGGCGATGACCTGCCAGCCGAGCCTGGCCAGAACCGCCACCGCCACGGATCCCACGCCGCCGGCAGCGCCGGTAACCACGGCCGGCCCGTCCTCAGGTTTGGCGCCGTGCCTTTCCAGCGCGATGATGCATTGCATGGCTGTGAAGCCTGCGGTGCCGATGGCCATCGCCTGCGCCGGCGACAGTGTGGCAGGCAATGGCACCAGCCATTCGGACTTCAGGCGCGCCATGCCGGCATAGGCGCCGTAATGGACCTCGCCTGCGCCGCAACCGGTCAGCACAACCCGATCACCGGGCCTGAAATCCGCGCTTTGCGAGGCCGTGACCTCGCCCGAGAGGTCGATGCCCGGAATCATCGGGAACTTGCGCACCACGGGCGCTTTGCCGGTCAGCGCCAGGCCATCCTTGTAATTCACGGTCGAATACGTGACGCGGACCGTCACATCGCCGTCCATCAGATCAGCCTCGGTGAGCGTTTTCACGCCGACGCTGTAGGCCCCGTCCTGCTTGTCGATCACATACGCACGGAAACCGCCCATTATACCCTCATCACTCACCAAAGACCCACACGCGCCCGCAGACAGGTTGCGCGCCGACCATGCAACGCCACCGCCCGTTCGACAAGCAGGGTAAGCCCTTTTCAGCCCGGCTGCGGCACGGCTTTCAAAGGCGCGGCTTTCTCGACGATCGGCAGGTTGATCGCCGCCGAAGCAAAACCGAGCGCAATCGACCCCCACCAGACAAGGTCGTAATTGCCGTACCATTCGTAGAAGACGCCGCCCAGCCAGCCGCCGAGAAAGCCGCCGACCTGATGGCTGAAGAAGGCGAAACCATAGAGCATCGCCATGTCCCGCGTGCCGAACATCGTCATGACCAGCGAGGAAGTGGGCGGCACCGTGGATAGCCATAGCAGACCCATGGCGGCGCCGAACGCCAGCACCAGGACATTCGACGGCGGAAACACCAGAAGCGCGATAATGGCGACCGAGCGCAGCGCGTAGATGAGCGCCAGCAGATAGCGCTTCGGCATCCGCGTCATCACATAGCCCGAGCCGATCGAGCCCACGATGTTGAAGAGGCCGATCAGGGCCAGCACCCATGGACCAATGCTCGGATCAATACCGACATCCTTGAGATAGGCGGGAAGATGGATGGTGATGAAGGCAAGCTGGAAGCCGCAGGTGAAAAAACCGAGGATGAGCAGGATGTAGCTGGTGTGGCCAAACGCCTGCGACAGGGTCTGCATCAAGGTCCGCCTGTTGGCCTCTGGCTCCTGTGTTGATGAGCGGGGCGTGGTGGCGAGAAAGATCGTCAGCGGGAGGGTCGCAAGGATCAGCCCGGCGAAAACCAGCAGAGCCATTTTCCATCCCGCCCCATTGATCAGCCCAACGGCCAGCGGCGAGAAAAGAAACTGTCCGAAGGAACCTGCGGCGGTGCCAAAGCCGAGCGCCATTGGCCGCTTCTCGGGCGGCAACAGTTTGCCAAATGCCGCCAGCACAAGATTGAATGAACAGCCCGACAGACCGAACCCGATCAGGACACCCGAAGTGATAGTGAACACCGCTGGCGAGCTGGACAGCGTCATCAACGCCAATCCCGCTGCATAAAGCAGGATTCCACCAATAAGGACCTTCATAACGCCAAAACGATCGGCGACCGCACCGGCGAATGGCTGACCGATGCCCCAGAACAGATTCTGCACGGCGATGGCGAGGCCGAAGACATCCCGCCCCCATCCATTCTCCGTAATGATCGGCAATTGGAAGAAACCCATCACCGAGCGCGGCCCAAACCCCATCAGCGAGATGGCGCAGCCCGCCGCGATGATGACGCCGGCGGAATAGGCAGTCCTGGTCACGGCAGCAGACATAAGCGGTCCCCGGTCTCTTCGTGTGGATGCACGATAGGACACAAAGCCGGCAGCAAACAATCAAACTCTCGCAGGCGATCAATCACTCATCCGGATGGCCAGGCGCCTTGAAACGATGATGGCCGGGCAGTCTCCGGGTCTTACAGATGGGTGGAATGGGACGCCGCCTAACGCGGCAGGGCGCGCCCGCCGCCCAGCGGTTGCCAACTGCTGCTCGCAGGCTGCGCCATCTCGCGCCGGACCTGCTTTTCGTATTGCGCCGGAATCACTTCGTTCTGGACCTTCTCGGGTGAGATCAGCACCTTGCGGGCCCGCGTCTCATAGACCGCCGGAACCGTCACAGGAAGAAACCTGGTGGGCACGACGACGGCCGTGCGGTGACGCACGGCATACATGGCCGGAACCTGCACCCAGCATCCGATCTCACGGCCATGGGCATCCACCGTGACCTGCCATTCCTTGCGTGGCGGCGCGACCATGACCTGTTCCGAGACGGTTCCGAGCTGGGCCGGGATCTCCCGGGTCACGGTATAGGAAGGACGGACCTCAATTGTTTCGTAAACGACGCCATACTGCGCGGGGATGACACGCGAAAACGTTTGGGCCGGACGGACCTGAACCTTCTCTTCCACATTGCGGTAGACGGGCGGATGATCGACCTTTTCGAAGCAGTTGCGGCAGGGCGCACCTGCTTCAGCGGCCGATAGCATCGAGAGCAGCGCGCCAAGCCCAAACAAAATCGCCCTGCAGGAACGCATGGCATTCACTCCGATAAGCCCTCAAGAGGCGGCAAAGACAGCCCGAGACCTTCGATGTATCCCTTTTGCGCCGCCGATATGCAATCAGACAAGCGCAACAGGGTAAATCGGGAGAACCGCCGCTGCGCAGCAATGCCTGTCAGCAGTCAGGAACAGATGTTTGGCCGGCTCTTGCATTCCGGCCGGACACGCCGCCCCGATCAGCGGCCAGGCGTCTTTGCAAGCCTGAGCGAATTCAGGACCACAGCAACAGACGAGGCGGCCATGGCCGCGCCGGCGAAGGCCGGCGTGAGCCAGCCGAGCGCGGCCAGCGGGATACCGATGCTGTTGAACAGGAACGCCAGCCAGAGGTTCTCGCGGATGACGGCGCGCGTCCGCCGCGCATAGGTGAGCGCCAGCGGGATCAGGCGCAAATCCGACCGCATCAGGGTGATGCCGGCTGCAGCCCGCGCCGCATCCGTGCCGGAAGCCATCGCGATGCCGAGCCTGGCTGCCGCAAGCGCCGGCGAATCATTGATGCCGTCGCCCACCATAGCCACGCGCCGGCCTTCCGCGGCCAGGGTCTTGAGGGCCTGGACCTTGCCCGCAGGCTTCAGCCCGCTGCGAACATCCAAGATGGCGAGCGCCCGTCCGACCGCTGTGGCAGCGGAGGCGCGGTCGCCCGAAAGCATGACCAGGTGCAAGCCATCCGCAGCCAGCGCGCGCGTCACGGATTCGGCATGCGGCCTTATGCCATCGACGAAGGCGAAAGCCCCGATCACCCGGCCGGCGCCGGCCAGCCAGGACACCGATTGCGCTTCGCCGAAATCCGGATCCCGGCTGATCGCCTGCTCGAGAACGCCCAGCGAAATGCCGGCGTTGCGGATGTACTCCGCCGAGCCGAACATGGCCGAAACCCCGTTGATGGCGCCTTTGACTCCGAGGCCGGGCACAACCTCGATGCCCTCGGCCGGCTCGGCTGTCACATCGCGGTCGATGGCCGCAGCGCGCACCGCCTCGCCCAACGGATGGCTGGCGCCCAGCGAGAGCGACAGCGCCAGCTTCAGGGCATCCTCCGGCCCGACACCGGGCGCCGAAATCGCCGCGAGGCGCGGCTTGCCTTCGGTCAAGGTGCCCGTCTTGTCGAAAGCGATCGTGTCGATGTCCGCGGCCAATCCCAGCGCGCCGGCATCCCGCACGAGAATGCCTGCCTTCGATGCGGCGCCCATGCCGGAAACAAGCGCCAGCGGCGTGGCGAGACCCAGCGCGCAGGGGCAGGAGATGACCAGCACCGAAATGCCCGCCACCACCGCCATCTCGCTGTTGCCGAGCCGCCACCAGGCGAGAGCCGTCAGCGCGGCGATGATCAGAACCGCCGGCACGAAAATCCGCGCGGCCCGGTCGGCCAGCTGCTGCTCGGGCGCGCGCGAGAGCTGGGCTGTTTCCACCATGCGGGCGATGCGGGAAAGCGTTGAATCCTCGCCAACGGCATTGGCCTCGACCGTCAGCAGCGTCGCCCCGTTCAGGGAGCCGGCGATTACCTTTGCGCCCGGGCTCTTCGCCTGTCGCTGGCTTTCCCCGGTGATGACGCTTTCGTCCATGTCGCCGATGCCATCGACCACGATCCCGTCCGCCACCGCCCGCTGCCCAGGCCTAACGGCGAAGCGCTCCCCCGGGCGCAGGCCGGCCGACGGCAGCTCCGACCACACGCCGTCACGAAAGATGAGGATCGACGCCGCCTGATCCCGCGCCAGAGCGGCCAGGGCATCGCCCGTATCCGAGCGCGCATGGGATTCCAGAACCTTGCCCAGAAGCACGAAGGTGATGACGGCAGCCGATCCTTCGAAATAGAGCGCATGAGCCGCGTGCGCCTCGCTCCCCTGACCTGCCCAAACGCGCCAGGCGCTGAGCCCGTAGGCGGAAAGCGTGCCGATCGCGACCAGCACATCCATACTTGGACGCGCCAGCCGCAGGCTGTCGAACGCGCCCCGGAGGAATCGCCAGCCGCAGATGAACTGGATCGGCGTCGCGAGAGCCAGCTGGACCAGGGGCGGCAAGAGCGCGCCATGTCCGTAGCCAAGCCAGCTTGCCGCCATATCGGCCATAAACGGCAGGAACAGCAGCAGAGAGAGAACGAAAAGGACGAACAGCCTGCGCTCGTCCGCCCGGCGGTCGGCCTCCAGGCGTTCGCGGGCAAGGCGGCGCTGTTCGGGCGTTCCGATGCGGGCGCTCGCGCCGTATCCGGCGGCCTCGACGGCGGCCACCGCCACCGCAGGATCGACCGATCCATCGATGTCCGCCCGCTCCAGCGCGACGTTGACGCGGACGTCGCCCGCGCCCGGAATGCGCCCCAGCGCTTTCTCCACGACGCCGCCGCAACCCGAGCAATGCATGCCCGTGATATCGAGAACCAGCGTCGGCGCCCCGGAATCGGCCATCTTGCGGAGATGCAGTCTCGGTGCCGCTATATCAAGCCGCCGCAGGCCGATTTCCGCGACAAAACGCGCCGCCCGCAAAGCGCCGGCCCGGAACTACGGCGCTTGTCCGCAGTCAATTCCCTTTCGAGCCCGCTCAATCTATGGCACGGCATAGCCACGCATTGCGCGAAAGAAGGCCAGACACACGATGGCGTCCAACGGCAAGACATCCGCCACGCAGACCTCGCTCAGGAATCTGCTGCCGCTCATTCCCTACGCGATGGCGCACAAGGGCCGGATCGCGGCCGCCATCCTTGCCCTGGCTGCGGCTTCCGCCGCCACGCTGATCATCCCCGTCGCGGTGCGGCGCGTGGTCGATCTCGGCTTCACGGCCGAGAATGCGGCCTTCATCAGCCGCTATTTCGGGGTGCTGCTGGGGGTTGTCGCGATTCTGGCGATCGCGAGTTCGCTCCGGTACTATTTCGTGATGACCTTCGGCGAACGGGTGGTCGCCGATCTGCGCGCGGCGGTTTTCGACCATCTGACGCGGCTCGACGCCGCCTTCTTCGACAGGTCGCGTTCAGGCGAACTCGTGTCGCGCCTCTCCGCCGACACGACGCAGCTCAAATCCGCCTTCGGCGCCAGCGCATCGATCGCGCTGCGCAACCTTGTCCTCTTCCTCGGCGCGACCGTGATGATGGTCTGGACCAGCCCAAAACTGTCGGCGCTGGTTTTGGTTGCGATTCCGCTGATCGTGTTGCCCTTGATCGGCGCCGGCCGATCTGTGCGGCGACGGTCCAAGGAGGCGCAGGATGCGCTGGCGGAAACCTCCGCCTACGCCACCGAGCAAATCGGCGCCTCGCGCACGATGCAGATTTTCAGCGCCGGCGGCCGCGTGCGGGCGAATTACAGCCGCGCCGTCGAGACGGCCTATGACACCGCCCGCGATTCCCTGAGAGCCCGGGCGCTGCTGACGGCTGTCGCGATCTTCTTCATTTTCGCCAGCGTGATCGGCATCCTCTGGCTCGGCGCCCAGGCGGTCATCGAAGGCACCATGACGGGGGGAAGGCTCTCGCAGTTCATCCTCTATGCCGTTTTCGCCGCAAGTTCGCTCAGCCAGCTCTCGGAGGTGTGGACCGAGATTTCGGCCGCTGCCGGCGCGGCTTCCCGCATTGCCGAGCTTCTCGAAACGAAGCCGATGGTTGCCGAGCCTGCTGACCCGAAGCCGCTGCCCAGTCCAGCGACCGGCGCGATAGCGCTCGAAGCGGTTTCCTTCGCCTATCCCTCGCGGCCGGATCATCCGTCTCTCGGGCCTCTCAGCATGAGCGTCAAACCCGGGGAAAGGATCGCGATCGTCGGCCCGTCGGGGGCGGGCAAGAGCACGCTCGTGCAGCTTGTGGCGCGCTTCTACGATCCAACCGAAGGCCGCGTCCTGATCGACGGCACGGATATCCGCAGCGTGGCGCTGGACGACCTCAGGAGCAGGATCGCGCTGGTCCCGCAGGACCCGGTGATCTTCTCGGGGACCATCGCGGAGAATCTTCGCTACGCCAAGCCGGACGCGACCCTCGATGAGCTGCGTGCGGCAGCGGAACAGGCGTCGGCGCTCGACTATATCATGGCCACGGAGAACGGCTTTGACACCCGGGTCGGCGAGCGCGGCGTCACCCTGTCGGGCGGCGAACGCCAGCGGCTCGCCATCGCCCGCGCCATCCTCAAGGACGCGCCCATTCTTCTTCTCGATGAAGCCACCTCGGCGCTCGACGCGGAGAACGAGGCCGCGGTGCAGGCCGCGCTTGATGTGCTGATGCAGGGGCGCACGACGATCGTCGTCGCGCATCGGCTGGCGACGGTGCTCAAGGCGGACCGCATCCTGGTGATGGACGGAGGAATGATCGTCGAGGAGGGGTCGCACCAGTCGCTCTCGCGCAAGAAGGGCGGCCTTTACGCGCGCCTCGCGCATCTGCAGTTCGATGCGGCGATCAGGGCTGCCAACGATAGTGGTAAATCGGCAAGCCGGAGCGCGGGTTGATGCCTTCCCCCGTCCGCAGGAAACCCTGCTTTTCGTAGAAGCGGATGGCGCGGGCATTCATCAGGTTGACGTCGAGGATAATGCGCGTGGGCGACAGCCGCCGCGCCTCCGTCAACAGGGCCTCGGCCACGCCGCTGCCCTTCAGGGTCCGCGCCACGCAGATCTGGTCCAGCAAGCCTGAGCGAGGGCTGATGAGAATGAAGCCGGCCAGGACGCGGCCCATGTCATCCATCGCCAGCCGAATCGCGTCGCCGCCTTTCTGCCATGCCGCCAGATGCCCGGCGAACCAGGGCCTTCGCGCATTGAAATCGATATCGGCATAGACCTCCGACCAGCTCTCGGCCCAGAGATCGATGAGCGCCGCCTCATCCGCGCCAGCATAATCCTGAAAGGTAAGGCGCACGGTCAGCGTTCGGTGAGCTTGAGCTCGATGCGGCGGTTGCGGCGCAGGATTTCATCGCTGTCGCCCACCTCCAGCGGCTGGAACTCGCCAAAACCGGCGGCCAAGAGCCGGTTCTCGGGGATGCCGCGCGTGATCAGGTAACGGACGACGGCGATCGAGCGCGCCACCGACAATTCCCAGTTCGACGGGAATTGGGCGGAGCGTATGGGCCTTGCATCGGTATGCCCATCCACCCGCAGCACCCAGGCTATATCGGGCGGGATCTCCCGCGCGACATCGAGCAGCGCTGCGGCGAGCTTGTCGAGCTCCGGCAAGCCGGCCGGATTGAGCGACGCCTGCCCGGCATCGAAGAGGATTTCGGACTGGATGACGAAGCGGTCGCCGACGATCCGGAACTCCTGCCGGCTGGCCAGGACATCGCGCAGACGGCCGAAGAAATCCGATCGGTAGCGCGTGAGTTCCTGTACGCGCTGGGCCAGCGCCACATTCAGCCGCAGGCCGAGATCGGCGATGCGCGCCTGGGCTTCCTTGTCCTTCTGTTCGGAGACGCCAAGCGTTTCTTCAAGAGCGGCGAGCTGGCGGCGCAGCGCCGCGATCTGCTGGTTGAGGATTTCCACCTGCGCGGCCGCGCGGGCAGAGAGCGCCCGCTCATTGTCCAGAGCCCTCTGCGCGCTGGCGGCGCCGGCCGCTGCGCCGCCAAGGGCTCCAGCTTCCGCCCGCAGCCGTGCGGCCTCGCTTTCGGCATTGCCAAGCGTCGTCGTGAGCGCTGCGATGGCCTCCTCGCGGCCCCGGCCCGTCGTCTTCTCCAGCGCCAGAAGATCGGTGAGTTCAGCGATCTGCCGGTTCAGCCGCACCAGCGCGTCGTCGCGGCCGGTCACCTCCCGCGACAGGAAGAACTGCGCCAGCATGAAAACCGCCAGCAGGAAGACGAAGATCAGCACCAGCGTCGACAGCGCATCGACGAAAGCCGGCCAGTAATCGACCGACTGATGACGGCGGCGGTAGCGCGCGATCGCCATCAGTTCCGTTCCCGTTCGGCCATGAGATTGGTGAGCAGCTTCTTGACGTCCTCATGGCTCTCCGATTGCGCCTCCACCCAGTCGCGGATCTGCTGCTGCTCGAGCCGCATATGCTGCACCAGCTGCTGGATGCCTTCAGCGAGGCTGGCGAGCGAATTGTTGGTGACGGCGCTGCCGGTCTGGCTGGCGATGAGCCGGTTGAGCTTGTCCAGCGCACCGGAGAGGTCTCCCATCTCGACCGGAGCAGCATCGGTGGCCGTGGTCGAGAGCCAATCCTCGAGCTCGGTGTAGAACCTGGTCTGCGCCTGTCCGGCCTGGAGATCGAGGAAACCCAGCACAAGCGACCCTGCAAGCCCAAACAGCGACGAGGAGAAGGAAATGCCCATGCCGACGAGCGGCGCCTGGAGCCCGGCCTTGAGTTCATCGAACAGGACGGCGGCGTCCTTGCCCGTCTGCATCGCGCCGATCACCTTGCCGACCGAACCGACCGTCTCCAGCAGACCCCAGAAGGTGCCGAGCAGCCCGAGGAAGACGAGAAGGCCCGTGAGGTAGCGGGAAACATCCCGCATCTCGTCAAGCCGCATGCCGACGGAATCGAGGACCGAGCGCAAGGTGCTGGTGGAGATCGCCGTCCGTCCCGCCTTGTCGCCCAGCAGCGTGGCGATGGGGGCGAGCAGCGAGGGCGTGGCCTGCAACGCGAGATCGGGCCGCGCCCCGCGCAATTCATTGATCCAGCGCACTTCCCTGAAAAGCCGGATGACCTGCCAGAGCGACAGGAGGATGCCCACCGCAAGGCAGCCGATGATCAACCCGTTGAGGCCCGGATTGGCCATGAAGGCCGTCTGCAGATCCTTGGCGAGGATCATCAGCAGGAAGCCGGCCAGCAGCAGGAACACCACCATCCGGACCAGATACCGGCGCGGCGTCGTGAGCCGCAGGGGATCATAGCCAAGCTCGGTGGTGTCAGACATTCAGCCGGTTTCCTGTTTCATTCCACGTTTCCAGCCCAAGGATAGGCGTACGAGCCGATCAAGGCAAATGCGCCGCAATCCTTGACAGAAACATGGCAGTCCCGCCGGGAATGCCCTCAACGCGCCAGGAACTCCGTGATGCGGGGGCCATGGGGCCCGAGGCCGATGACGCCGTTCAGATGGCCGTTGGGGCCGGCGATCTCCGCCGATTCGACGCTGACGCCGTTGGCCTTGAGCGCGGCTTCCGTCGCCTTCACCCAGGCGGCCGGAAACACCTGATCCGTCGGCGAATAGAGGAGCAGCGTCTTCGCCTTGATCTTTTTGGCGGCTTCCTCGGCCGTTTGTGCGCCGCCCGGCGCATAGGTCTGGTTGGCCTTCACGAGATAGAGGAAGTGGTTGGCATCCGAGACCTTCGCCCGCGCCGCGCCGCCGCTGGCGAGAAGCGTCTCGATGCGGAAGCGGTTCCCCATCGCCGCGGCGGGATCCTTGCCGCCTTCGGCGAAGGCGCGGCCCGTCACCTTGTCCGCCCATTCCCAATGGTTGGATTGCAGGCTGACGATCTTGAGCGCCTCAGCCAGGCCCGCATTCGGCGGCTCCTTGCCATAATAGTCGCCGCCATTCCATTTCGGATCGAGCCGGATCGGCGAAGCCCAGACATCGAGCCAGGCGATCAGCCACGCGGGCGCTTCCGCCGGGGCGATCACGGCAATGATGCGGTCCACCATCTCGGGATAGCGCGCCGCCCAATCATAGGCCTGCAGTCCGCCCATGGAGGCGCCCATCACCGCATGCCATTTGCGGATGCCGAGGCTTTCACCCAAGGCCTTCTGGACATTGACGAAATCGCCGATGCCGACGACCGGGAAATCCATGCCGTAGGGTTTCCCGGTGTCGGGATTGATGCTTGCCGGACCGGTGGTCACCACGCTCGGGATGCCGGTGTTGAGGTTTACGAGCGTGTCCGACGCGATGACGAAATACTTGTTGGTGTCGATGGCCTTGCCAGGACCGATGATCGCGTCCCAATAGCCGGCGGCCGCATCCTCAGCCTTGTACTTGCCGAAGGCATGGCTGTTGCCGGAGAAGAAATGCGTGATCAGAATGGCGTTGGAGCGATCGGCGTTCAGTGCGCCCGCCGATTGCCAGCCGACCTTCACTTGCCTGATCGTCTGGCCGCCGAGCGTCGTCAGGCTCGGCATCTCGAAGGTCTTCTTCTCGACGATGAGCGGGGGCGGCGCTTGCGGCGGCGTGGTTTGCGCTTCAGCGCCCGAGAGGGAAAGAATTGCGGCGACGCCAGCCATCAGGATCATCTTCAGCATTGGTACCTCTCCCGGAATGCGTGTGGACCGGCCCTTATCGAACTGGACCGTTCCGGAGAGAGTTGATCAAGAGTTCGACCCGGCGTCCAGCCCCTTCTCGCATCAGGCGGCCTGCGCCTTCCTGATCAGCGCGATCAGCTCCTTTTGCAACGTCTCGTTGCCAGCGGCAACATTGCCCGACTCCATGAAGCCGGCATGGCCGGTGATATCGGACACGTAGCCGCCGGCCTCGCGCACGAGCACGGCGCCCGCCGCCATGTCCCAGGTGCTGAGCTGGCGCTCCCAGTAGATGTCGAAGCGGCCGGCGGCGATGTAAGCGAGGTCGAGCGCGGCGGCGCCGAAGCGCCGCATGCCCGCAGCCTGAGCCATAACCTGGGCCGCCTCGCTCAGAAACTGCTTATGATCGCCGCGTCCGATGTTGGGCATGCCGCAGACGGCCACCGCCTCGTTCAACACGGTGCGTTGCGCCACCCGCAGACGCTGGTTGTTGAGATAGGCGCCCTGGCCCTTCTCGGCGACATACATTTCATCCGTGACAGGGTTATAGACCAATCCGGCGAC
Organism: Methylocystis sp.; assembly: GCA_020252485.1. Classification (GTDB taxonomy): domain Bacteria; phylum Pseudomonadota; class Alphaproteobacteria; order Rhizobiales; family Beijerinckiaceae; genus JADCCX01. Next base: position 172,154 of record JADCCX010000002.1, on the reverse strand, counting down.
CAGCTGGCCATCCCGCTCCAGCCCAATCGAGATCGCGAAATGCGGGATTCCATGCAGGAAATTGGTGGTGCCATCAAGCGGATCGATATGCCAGACATGCGTCTTGTCCCGGCCTTCGACGACACCTGATTCCTCCATTTTGAAGCTGTAGCCGGGCCGCGCCTTCGACAGCTCCTCGAACAGCACCTTCTCGGACTTCTTGTCGGCCGCGGAGACGAAGTCGGCCGGACCCTTGCGTGAAACCTGCAGCATGGCGACCTCGCCGAAATCGCGCTTCAGCCCCCGCGCGGCCTTCATGGCGGCGGCAGTCATGACATTCATCAGCGGGGTGCGGATCATCTTCGAGGCTCTTCGGGCGGAGAAACAGCGGGACGCGGCGGGGCGCGCCGGCATCTCCTGCGCTGGATGACCGCTTTGGTCAAGAACAGGTCGCCCTGCTTACGGCTGGCGCCAGACAGGAAAGCCATAGGCCTCAGGTCATAACTAAGACTTAATTCCTAGTACACTGCCGCGGCTCCTTCGTCTGTCAAGAGGTGTCCGCCATGATCGATCACTCCGCTTTCTTCGAACACGCCCGCCGAACGCTGTTCGACGGCGCCCTGTCAGACGGCCAGCGGCAGGGCCTCGCGCTCATCCTCGACAGGGGGCAGGAGGTTCTGGCGGGCGCGGGCGCGCGGCAGGCGCTCGCCTATGTGCTGGCGACCGCCTATCACGAGACCGGCCGAACGATGCAGCCGATCCGCGAGAGGGGCGGCAAGGCCTATCTCACGCGGAACTACGATGTGCTTGGCGCAAACCCGAAGCGCGCGCGGGCCAATGGCAACACGCGGCCCGGCGACGGCATCCGCTATGCCGGCCGGGGCTTTGTGCAGCTGACGTGGCGGAGCAATTACCGGCGCATCGGCGATCTTCTGGGCATCGATCTCGTTGAATCGCCGGACAAGGCGCTCGAACCGGCCATTGCGGCGCTCATTCTGGTGCGCGGCATGCAGGAGGGCTGGTTCACGGGGCGAAAGCTCAGTGACTGTTTCACCGCAGAGGGGGCGCAATGGGAGCAGGCGCGGCGGATCGTCAATGGACTGGATCGCGCCAGCGTCATCGCCGGCTATGCGCAGAAATTCGACGCCGCCTTGCAGGCGAAAACACCAGCCGGTCAGGCTATGACAGCCTCCGCCGCCGCGCGCATCCGCTCCGCAACCTCGGCCGGCGAGCCGCTGAAGAGCCATTCGCCGAGCGCCACGAATTCCGCTCCCGTCGCCGCCAGCGGCTTCACCATGTCCGGCCCGGCGGCATAGCCGATGCAGGGCGTGGTGAAGACCTCCGCCCACCATTGGCAGCGGTCGGTCACCTGTCCGGCGGGCGGAACCGTACCGTCGGCGCGGGGTTCGCCGAACATCACATAATCAACGCCAGCCTCGCCAGCCCCCATCGCCGCATCCTTCGAGCGCAGACCGCCGGCCCCCACGATGCGGTCCGGCTTCAGGGCCTGCAGCGCATCCTTCAGCTGATCGGGATCGCCGACATGGACACCGTCGGCGCCCCAGCGCGCCACCTCGCGCCAATCCGCCGGCGGATCGATGATGAGCGCCGCGCCGCGATCCTGCACCACAGGGCCAAGCGCCTGGATGATGCGCCTGGCATCGTGCTCGTCGGATACTGCCAGCCGGAGATGGACGGAATCGACGCGGGCGGCTCCCAGAGCCGCCTCCAGCAGCGGCCGGAAGGCGGCGGGATCGGCAACGCGCGGCGTGATGAGGCAAAGACTGGCGTTCGGCATGAACATTTCTCAAACAGAGGCGGGCTGTTTGCGCAACCCCGGCCTGCCCGATCAGACGCCTCAAGCCTTGCTCTACATCAGCATCTTGGTGTCGCCATCGATAGAGATCGCCTGACCGGAAATCGTGCGCCCGCGCGGCGAAGCGATGAAGACCATCTGGTCGGCGAGTTCCTGCGGCAGGATATATTCCTTGATCGATGTCGCGGCGAAAGCGCGCTGTTCGACCGCCGCGAAGGATTCGCCATATTGCTGGGTTTTCGCCTCCAGCACGCGGCGAATTCGGTCCCCCTTCACAAGGCCGGGCAGGATGGCGTTGACGCGGATGCCGAAAGGCCCAAGCTCGATCGCCAGCGATTTGGTGAAGCCGATGACGCCCCATTTCGCCGCCGCATAGGGCGAGCGGAGCGCAAAGCCATGCTTGCCCGCCGCCGAGGAGAGGTTGATGATCGAGGCGTTCGGGCTTTCCTTGAGATGCTTCACGGCGAGGCGGGCGCAGGTGAACTGGCTGGTGAGGCAGATTTCGATGCAGCGGTCCCAATCCTCAAACGAAACATCTTCCACGCGCGCCGTGGGGCCGGCAATCCCGGCGTTGTTCACCAGCACATCGAGGCCGCCGAGATAGCTGACGGCATCCTCGAACATGCGGGCGACCGCCGCCCTTTCCGCCACATCGCAGGTGACGCCCTTCACCTTCGGATCGCTGACCTTAAGCGCCGCAAGCGCCGCCTCGTCGACATCGCAGACATAGACTTTGGCCCCCTCGCGCGTGAAGGCGCGCGCCACCTCCAGCCCGATGCCGCCGGCGCCGGCCGTCACCAGCACCCGCAATCCCTCGATCTGCATGTCCATGTCGATTTCCTCGCCAGCGGGTTAAGGCAATATCAGATTGCCTTTCAAGCCGCCTGCTTCGCCGCGAAGGTGGGGTCGAGCTCGCCTTTGGCGTAGCGCTTCGCCATCTCGGCCGTGGTCAGCACACGCTTGATCTTGCTGGCTTGTCCTGCCGTATTGAACTCCTGCAGCCGCTGCTTGCAGAGCTTCTGCATGGCATCCATAGCCGGCTTCAGATATTTGCGCGGGTCGAATTCGCCGGGGTGCTCCGCCAGAATCTTGCGGATTTGCCCGGTCATCGCCATGCGGTTGTCGGTGTCGATATTGATCTTGCGCACGCCATGCTTGATGCCGCGCTGGATTTCCGCCACCGGCACGCCCCAGGTTTGCGGCATCTTCCCGCCATATTGATTGATGATGTCCTGCAAATCCTGCGGCACCGAGGAGGAGCCATGCATGACGAGATGCATGTTGGGCAGCTTGGCGTGGATTTCCTCGATGACATGCATGGCGAGGATCGCGCCATCCGGCTTGCGGGAGAATTTGTAGGCGCCGTGCGACGTGCCCATGGCGATGGCGAGCGCATCCACCCGGGTTTCGGCCACGAACTTGACCGCCTCATCCGGATTGGTGAGGAGCTGGTCATGGCTGAGCTTGCCTTCGGCGCCATGGCCATCCTCCGCTTCGCCCATCCCGCTTTCGAGGCTGCCCAGCACGCCGAGCTCCCCCTCGACCGAGATGCCGCCGAGATGCGCCATGTCGACCACTGTTTTCGTGATGCCGACATTGTAATCCCAGTCGCCGGGCGTCTTGCCATCGGCTTTCAGCGAGCCATCCATCATCACCGAGGTGAAGCCGGCCTGGATCGCCGTCATGCAGGTGGCCGGCTCGTTGCCATGATCGAGATGCACGCAGACGGGGATCTGCGGATAGATCTCGGTGACAGCATCCATCATGTGCTTCAGCATGATGTCGTTGGCGTAGCTGCGGGCGCCGCGCGAGGCCTGGATGATGACGGGCGCATCCGCCTCACTCGCCGCCGCCATGATAGCCAGCGCCTGCTCCATGTTGTTGATGTTGAAGGCGGGGACGCCGTAGCTATGCTCGGCGGCATGATCAAGAAGCTGACGAAGGGTGATGCGGGCCATGGGGCTTCCTCGGGACGATTCCTGCGATGTACGCCGATATAGCGCGGTGCAAGCTGAGGGAAAAGCAGACTTCCCGTGAATGGCAGGTGAGCGGGGCTCAGCGCTAGAGCAATGCGTTCGGCATCTTCTGGTCGTCCGCCGCGTTGGTGCGCCGGAACCAGAGGGTCAACATGGTAGCGCTGATGACAATGAAGAGCGAATAGAGGGCCGGTACCGCCAGCACCTGCTGCTGCAGCGGCGCCAGTGGACCGACGAAGGTGAATACGACGATGGCGATTGCCAGCGGGCCGTTTTGAATGCCGACCTCCATCGCGATCGTCTGCGCATTCCATCGGCCAAGCTTCAGCGCCATCGAAAACAGATAGCCCGCGAGGAAGCCAAGCAAGCCCAGACTGATGACACCGAGGAAGACGACCGGAGGCGTCTCGGTCAGGAACCCCCAGTTGCGCGGCACCCATGTCACGAGCAGCAGAACGATAAAGATAATTCCCAGCGCTCCGCCCACGAGCTCGACCAGGGCGCCGACGTTGGCATTCCATTTGCGCAGCGCCAGGCCGATCAGCACAGGCGCCAGCAGCAGCACCAGCGTCAGAACGATGTTCTGCGTCGGGACGACGACCTCGAGGTTGCCGGTCGCCGTCAGAACCGCGAGCGACGCGACGACGAGGATGGGAATAGCGATAACACCGACGATCGTGGAATTGATCGTCATCAGCACAGAGAGCGCCAGATTGCCCTTGGCGAAGTAGGTAAAGATGTTCGATGTCGTGCCACCCGGCATGCACGACATGACGACGATGCCGATCTTGACGGGATCGGCAACAGGAAGGGCGAGAGCCAGTCCGAGGCCGATCAGGGGCAGGAAGCCGTATTGAGAGACAAGGCCGATCAGCATTGCGTAAGGCCGCTTGATGGCGAGCGCGAAATCGCGCGGCGTCAGGGCCGCTCCCATGCCCAGCATGATGACGAAGATCATGGCGGCAAGCACCGCCTGTTCAAAACCGCCGACCATGGCTCAGCTCCCCTCGTACGTCACTTGCCCGCCAGCACTTCGGCGCGCAGATCCTTGCGCAGGATCTTGCCGACATTGGATTTCGGCAGCGTCTCGCGGAAGGTGACGCTCCTGGGCGTCTTGTAACCCGTAAGGTGCGCCTTGCAGTGTTCGCGCAAGGCGTCTGCCGTGAGGCTTCCATCCCGCGGCACCACATAGGCCGCGACAGCCTCTCCCGACGCGCCGTCCGGCATGCCGATGACGGCGCATTCCAGCACGCCGGGATGGCGGGCTATGACGTCCTCGACCTCGTTCGGATAGACGTTAAAGCCGGAGACGAGGATCATGTCCTTCTTCCGGTCAACGATGCGCAGATAGCCATCGGCGTCGCGGGTCGCGATGTCGCCGGTGAGGAACCATCCGGCGCGGATGGCCTTGGCGGTCTCTTCCGGCTTGTTCCAGTAGCCCTTCATCACCTGCGGACCCTTCACCGCAAGCTCTCCCGGCTCGCCATCGGGAACGCTGCGTCCTTCGTCGTCGAACAACGCGACCTCAGTGGCCCCCATGGGCAGGCCGATGCTGCCGGGCCGCGCCTTGCCCGGCGCGTTGAAGGTCACGATCGGGGATGTCTCGGTGAGGCCGTAGCCCTCAAAGACGTCCGCTCCCGTAATCGCCTTGAACCGCTCGGCGACCGCCTGCTGCAGCGCCATACCGCCAGCCACCGCCCCGCGCAGCGTCTTCGGTGGGCTCTCGGCGAACCAGAACTCGTTGTTCAGCGCGTTGAACAACGTGTTAACGCCCGTCATCCAGGTGATGTTGTGGTTCTCGAAGGCGCGCTTGAGGTTGGAGATTGGACGCGGGTTGGGGATCAGGATGTTGTTCGCGCCAGCCTTGTGGAACATCAGGAAATTCGCGGTGAAGGCGAGGATGTGATAGAGCGGCAGCGCCGTCAGCATGACCTCTTCGCCAGGCCGCATATTGCCCGCGAAGCAGGTTTCGCCCTGGGCGATGTTGGCGAGGATGTTGCCGTGCGTCAGCATCGCCCCCTTCGAAACGCCCGTCGTGCCGCCGGTGTATTGGAGGCAGGCCAGCGCATCCGGCCCCATGCCCGCCGTATAGCCGGATACGGTGACGCCGCGCGCCTTGCGGATCTCGCCGCCCTCCCGCAGCGCTGCTGCGAAACGCTCGTGCGGTATCGTCACGGGCGGAAGCGAGCGGTCCCAGAAGCGCTGCACAAGACGGATGACGCCGCCGACGGCGCGCGGCATGAATTCCGAGACCGACGAAACGATGATGTGTTTCAGCGGCATGCGGCTGGCGACATCAGCCAGCTTGTCCGCAAACATGTCGACGATTACGATGGCGCTGATGCCAGCGTCAGCGAACTGCCGCTCCATTTCGTCAGCGGTGTAGAGCGGATTGGTGTTCACCAGAACACAGCCGGCCTTGAGGATACCCAGAGCGGCGACCGGGAAGGCGAGACAGTTGGGTGTCTGCAGCGCCACGCGGTCTCCGGCAGCAAGCCCGCACCGCTCCCGGAGATAGACGGCAAAATCATCCGAGAGCCGGTCGACATCCTCGAATGTGAGCTTGCCGTACATGCCGTTCGGCATCACGACGGTATAGGCGGTCTTCGCACCGAAGCGCCGGGCGGCCTCGCTGGCGATATCGCCGATGGCGCCCGTCACCCCGCCCGACGGCGCCGCATGCATGTTCACCAAACCGTTCCTCCCCCAACCTTTTGTTCTGAAGAAATGTTATAGGGGAGCCAGGGCTTGTGGAAAGAGGCTTCTAGCCCAGAGCCTTGACGCCGGGGAGCTCCTTGCCTTCCATCCACTCAAGGAAAGCGCCGCCGGCGGTCGAGACATAGGTGAAGGCTTCGGCCACGCCGGCGTGGTTGAGCGCCGAGACCGTGTCGCCGCCGCCAGCAACGGAGACCAATGTCCCGGCTCGCGTCAGCCGCGCCGCTTCGCGAGCGACAGCGATGGTTCCGGTGTCAAATGGCGCGATCTCGAAAGCGCCCATCGGCCCGTTCCAGACGAGCGTCCTGGCGGTCGCCAGCGCCGCGTTGACGGCTGCCACGGATTTGGGGCCGGCATCCAGAATCATTTCATCCGCAGCGACATCGTGGACATCGACGATGCGGTGGTTTGCGCCCGCCTTGAATTCCTTCGCCACGACGGCATCGACGGGCAGGATGATGCGGCAGCCAGCTGTCTTCGCCCTGGCTTCGATTTCGCGGGCGGTGTCCAGCAGATCATGCTCGCAGAGCGATTTGCCGACATTGATTCCGCGCGCCGCCAGAAACGTGTTGGCCATGCCGCCGCCAATGATCAGCATTTGCACGCGGGAAACGAGATTGCCGAGAAGCGCGAGCTTCGTGGAAACCTTGGCGCCGCCGACCAGCGCCGCCACCGGCTTTTTCGGGTTGCCGAGCGCTTTGTCCAGCGCCAACAACTCCGCCTCCATGGTGAGGCCGGCATAGGCGGGGAGCATGCGGGCCAGCCCCTCGGTGGAGGCATGCGCGCGATGGGCGGCGGAGAAGGCATCGTTGACATAGACATCGCCATTGGCGGCGAGGGCGGCCAGAAACGCCGGATCGTTCTTCTCCTCGCCCGCATGGAAACGGGTGTTTTCCAGCGCGATGACATCGCCATCCTGCATCGACGCGATGAGGGAGAGCGCATCGTCGCCGATGCAATCCTTCGCCAGCGGCACCGGCTTGCCCAATCGCTTCGCCACTTCCGCCACAGCGGGGCCCAGCGTCTCATCCGGATCGTAACCCTTAGGCCGCCCGAAATGCGCCACCAGGATGACGCGGCCGCCCCTTTCGGCGAGCGCATGGACGGTCGGCATGATGCGGTCGATCCGCGTGCCATCCGAGAGCTTGCCGTTCTCGAAGGGCGCATTGAGATCGACGCGCAGGAGGATGCGCTTGCCGCGCGGATCAAGGTCGGAGAGGGTGCGGAAGGTCATGCGTCGAAGAAACGGGCTATTCCGAAGATAAGAAGGGTGATCGAGATGACCGCGCCGACGACGTAAACAAACACATTCCATTTCGTCGGAAGTTGCGAAATGCGTCCATCGATTTTTCCGACGGCTTCGGACAAACGAACGAGGTCGCTTGCTTTTGGCATTTGCGACAGCTGGCCTTTGATCTCGGCCAGAGAAACCTCGATTGAAGACAGCTTGCCCTCAACCTTGTCCATCTTGCCTTCCAATTTCTCGATGCGTTCAATCATCGGATCCTCTGGGCCTGAACCGCCTGCGCTCCCGCCTCTAATGATCATGGGGAAAACATTGTTTTGGCCACTGCTCACGTGGTTTCGCCCAGTTCTCTATCAAGTACGAAATCGAGCAGAAATTCTTCAACATGGCCACAATTTGTACAAGCCGTTGATATTGTTCTGAATTTTGCTGAGCCTGCTTCCTGAGGGCGGTCCGCGTTGAAGACCTCGAAGTAAGTCTTCAACTTGTCGTCATTTTCAAGAAAAAGCGCAAAATCGGGTCCGCCGCAGACACGGCATGACAAATTAGCCTTCTTGCGCTTAAAGCGCTCAATAACATCGTCGGCTAGAACCATCGTAGTTCCTTATCAAATCAGCTTCGCCAGCGCCACCGCCGTATCGCTCATGCGGTTCGAGAAGGCACCTTCGTTGTCATGCCAGATGAGGATCGAGCCGAAAATGGCATCCGATGCGCGCCGGTCACGGGGACCAACACAGAGCAGACAAGGACGACCAACAGATTCTAGCTGTCGGTCAGCAGCGGCTTTTGGATGGCAATATCGTAAAGACCATGAGTGTTAAACGCGAAGAAACGGATCGGCCAGCGCTCTACGGCCAAAAACTCAGAGACTGCGCGATGCACGCCGTAGCGCCCGAAATACACGTCGATCAACGCGAAGTCGTTGAAGACAAGGTAGCCTCCGGGCTTCACTTTCGCTTTGGCAGCCCGACAATCCCTGCACACGCCCTCATAGCTGTGGTCGCCGTCCACATAAATCCAATCGAACATATCGGCCGGCAGGACGTCTAAACTGTCGGCCGATAATCCACGATGCATGATCACCGCTGGATGATCCGTCACTGCACGGTTCGTGCGGCTGAAATCGATGTCGAACAAATGCAGGCCCGAAGGCCTGGCCGTTCGCAGGATATGGTCCGCAAACTCGCCCTTATCGACCCCTACCTCTCCAACAACGCCACCTTTGGGCAGTTGATCGATCAGCGAGTATCGGTTCCCCAAAACCCTGCAGTCCGAAAGAAGCGCGTCATCGATGGCCGGCGATAGGACATGTTGCTGCGCCAGGGCCCTGATCGCGCGACCGATCATCTTCACGACCTCAGGCTGGTTTCGTCGGACCCGGATCAGAAAGTTGCGAAGACAGCCGCGCCTGGAAGCACCATTGTTCGGAGGAACCTGAACTGGCATGAACTCAGATCCCTTGCTTTCGCTGGGGAGCGAAGATTTTCTCTAGGACGGGATCAAATCAGCTTCGCCAGCGCCACCGCGGTATCGCTCATGCGGTTCGAGAAGCCCCATTCGTTGTCATACCAGGTGAGGATCGAGCAGAACGTGCCGTCCATCACCTTGGTCTGGTCGAGGTGGAAGATCGACGAATGCGGATCGTGGTTGAAATCGACCGAGACATTCGGCTGATCGGTGACGCCGAGGATGCCTTTCAGCTTGCCGTTCGAGGCCTTGATGATGGCGTCATTGATCTCCTTCACCGTGGTCGCGCGTTTGGCGATGAACTTGAGATCGACGACCGAGACATTCGGCGTCGGCACGCGGATGGAGATGCCGTCGAGCTTGCCGGCCAGCTCCGGCAGCACCAGACCCACGGCCTTGGCGGCGCCGGTCGAGGTGGGGATCATCGAGACGGCGGCGGCGCGGGCGCGGTAGAGATCCTTGTGCATCTGATCGAGCGAGGGCTGGTCATTCGTGTAGGAATGGACTGTCGTCATCATGCCCTTCTCGATGCCGATGGCGTCGTGCAGCACCTTGACCACCGGCACGAGGCAATTGGTGGTGCAAGACGCATTCGAGATGACGAGGTGCTTGCTGGTCAGCTTGTCGTGGTTGACACCATAAACGACGGTGAGATCGGCGCCATCCGCCGGGGCGGAAACGATGACGCGCTTCGCGCCCGCGGTCAGATGCGCCGCCGCCTTGTCGCGGGAGGTGAAGATGCCGGTGCATTCCATGGCAACGTCGACCTTGAGCTTCGCATGGGGAAGCTGGGCCGGATCCTTGATCGCCGTCACGAGGATCTTCTCGCCGTTGACGATGATCGTGTCGCCCTCGACCGTCACTTCGGCCGGGAAGCGGCCGTGCACGGAATCGAAGCGCAGCAGATGCGCGTTGGTTTCCACGGGGCCCAGATCATTGATGCCGACGACCGCGATATCCTTGCGCTTCGATTCGACGATGGCGCGCAGCACGTTGCGCCCGATGCGGCCGAAACCATTGATGAAGACGCGGACCGCCATGACAAAATCCTTCACGGGTGGAAGCCGAAAGGCGGCGGAGCCGCCCGGCAGGGTGGTTTGCTTCAAATGCCCGGCCGCTGAATTGGCGGTGAACAAATCACCCTTCAGCGCGGAATCACCAAGCAATAGCACCGGGTTGCGGGAATATGGGGGTCTGATACCAGTTGAGTTTCACGAGTCAATGAAACCACTGAGAAACCGCTGAGCGGCGTTGGAGCAGAGTACATGCATTTCGGCAGCGACAATGTGGTGGGCGCCAGCCCCAGGGTGATCGAGGCGATCGTCGCGGCCAATGGCGGCGCCATGACGTCCTACGGCGATGATGAATTGGCGCAAAAGGTCGAGCAGCGGCTGGGCGAAATCTTCGGGAAGGATGTGAGCGTCTTTCTGATGGCGACAGGCACCGCCGCCAACGGGCTGGCGCTGGCCTGCCTGACGCCCGCCTGGGGGGAGATATTCTGCCACCAGGACGCCCATGTGATGACCGACGAATGCGGCGGCCCGGAGCAATGGACCGGCGGCGCCAAGCTCACGCCGCTGCCGGGGATCGGCGGCAAGATCGTGCCCGAAACGCTGAAGGCCGCGCTTGAAGCGCCGCGGCGCGGCATCCATTCCGTCAAGCCCGCCTCGCTGTCGCTCACCAACCTGACCGAATGCGGCACGGCCTACGGCGCGGATGAGACCCGTGAATTGTGCGCTATCGCGAAGCACCATGGGCTCGCGGTTCATCTCGATGGCGCGCGGTTCTCCAACGCGCTGGCGGGCGGCAAGGCGACGCCGGCGGAGCTGACCTGGAAGGCCGGCGTCGATGTCCTGTGCCTGGGCGCCACAAAGAACGGCGCGCTCGCCGCCGAGGCCGTGATCTTCTTCGACAAGGCGCTGGCCGAAACGGCGAATTACCGGCGCATGCGGGGCGGTCATCTGATTTCGAAGGGCCGCCTCCTCTCATCGCAATTCATGGGCTGGCTTCAGGACGATCACTGGCTTGCGCTCGCGCGGAAGGCAAATGCTGCGGCAGCGCGGCTCGCCGCCGGGATCGCGCGGCAGAATGCGTTGCGGCTGGCCTGGCCCGTGAACGGCAACGAGCTTTTCGTGGTGATGCCGGAAGCGACGGAGCAGAAGCTGCTGGCGGAGGGCTACAAATTCTACCGCTGGCGCGATGCCTCAATGCCGGCCGCCGAGCGCCCTGGCAAGGGCGAGGTGCTCTGCCGGTTTGTCTGCTCCTACCAGACGGAGGATGCCGCGATCGATGGTTTCCTGGCCTCGGCCGGCAGACTGGCGGCCTGAGCCGGTGGCAGGACTGGAGATCATCATCGCGCCCGAAAGGGCGGCGGATAACGCGGCCATCCATCTGCTGGAGGAGCGGGCCTTCGGCCCCGGCCGGTTCGCCCGCACCGCCTATCGGCTGCGCGAGGGCAACCCGCACGAAATCACTTTATCCTTCATCGCCCGCGTCAGCACGCTGGTCGTCGGCTCCATCCGTCTGACGCGGATCAGAATCGGCGAGCAACCCGCGCTGCTGCTGGGGCCGCTGACCGTGGACCCCGCCTTCCGATCGAAGGGCATTGGCCGGATGCTGATTGACGCCTCCCTCGCCGCAGCCAAGGCTCAAGGCGACAGGCTTGTGCTTCTCGTCGGCGACGAAGCCTATTACGGCCGCTCCGGCTTCCAGCGGGTGCGCCCGGGGCAGATCACCATGCCGGGTCCGGTCGATCCGATGCGGCTGCTCGTTTGCGAGCTCGCGGAGGGGGCGCTGGCTGAGACGGGTGGAAGGGTGATGGTGTAAAGGTTTTTCGCAATGCAGGTGCTACGCGAAACATCCTCTGAACTTGAACGTCAGTACTCGGCATAAATTTCGATGATGTTGTCCTCGGGGTCACGGAAAAACAACGTCCGGTGACGCCAATGCGGCAGATCAGTCGGCCCCCGCAGGATCGGCACGCCTTTGTCCACAAGTTCCGCGTGGCAGGCGTCCACAGCAGGAAGCGAAACCCGAAAGGCGAGTTGGACCGCCGCCGAACCGGAAATAGAATTTCCGTCATCGCATACCGACCATTGACCGCGCGGTCGCAACGCCAGAAGTGTTGCACCGACCCGAAAGCTGACCCAGTTCTCACGATCTGTTTCGACGGGAAATTTCATAACCTCGCGGTAGAACGCGCGCGTTTCCTCGAGTCTGCTGCACAGAAGAACGGTGTAGTCGAGGGCGCGGATTTCGCTCAGGCTCACGTTGATGTTCCACTTTTCGTCGATGCATTGTCATTGCCACGGCGTGTTTGCGCCAGAAACATAAAAAGCCCCGGATTGCTCCGGGGCCTTTCTTGTCTCTGTGAACAAGCAGGCGATCAGCGGAAGCGGACCTTGTCCTTGATCGCGGCTTCGGCGTTGGATGGCACCACGCCCTTGGCCACGAAATCGTTCCAGTCCTCGGACTCTGCGGCTAGAGGAGTTCGGACCCGGAAACCGAGACATGCAAGCTTCAACTGCCAGTGCGTCTGTTCGATGACGATGGCAGGACGATATCCGGGCCGGCTCAGCTCAGCCAGTCGCCGCAGCGGGGGGCCTCGCTCGCCGCGCCCCAGGGCATGATCGGCACGGAGGACGTAGAGTTCTTCGGGCTGCCGTCGATCAGTTTGTCGGAATACACCATATAGATCAGGACGTTTCGCTTGGCGTCGCAGCCCCGGACGATCTGCATGCGCTTGAAGAACAGCGAGCGGGACTGCCGGAAGACAACCGCCCCCTGCTCGAACTTCTCCTTGAATTTCACGGGGCCAATCTGGCGGCAGGCCAGCGAGATATCCGACACCTCCTCGGCCAGGCCAAGCGCGCCGGTCCAGCCGCCCTTCTCGGGCACGGTGAAATGACAGGCGATTCCGTCGATCGCCGGATCGTCGATGCCGTAGGTCGCGAGCTTGTCGTCCGGCGACAGCAATTTGAAAACCGTTGATTTCCGGAAGATCAGATCGGGATCCTGCGCCAGCGCGGCGCCTGGAATGGCGGCCGAGGCGAGGATCAGGGAGGCGAGGAGGGAAAGGAGCTTTTTGGCCATGCCCCCATATAGGGAGCCTCAACGGCCGCCGCCAACCGTCAGATTGGCGCCCGTGACATAACTGGCCGCATTGGACAGCAGAAAGAGCACCGCATCGGCCACTTCCTCGGCCCGGCCGATCCGTCCCATCGGGATCAGCGGCCGATAGCGCTCAACCCGCGCGGCGTCGTGGCTGCTCTTCTCGTGGATCTCGGTGTCGATCAGTCCGGGCGACACCGCATTGACCCGGATGCCATCCGCCGCGAGCTCCTTGGCGAGCCCGATCGTCAGCGTGTCGATGGCGCCTTTGGAGGCCGCATACCAGACATAATCGCCGCCGCTTCCCAGCCGGCTTGCGACCGACGAGATGTTGACGATGACGCCGCCGTCGCCCCCATGCCGCGGCGCCATCCGCAGCACGGCTTCGCGCGCCGCGAGGATCGCGCCCGTGACATTGATGTCGATGCAGCGGCGGATCACGGCGGGCGAGGCTTCATCAAGGCGGCTGCTCCGCCCTGTCGTGCCGGCGTTGTTGACGAGATCGGTGAGCCGCCCGAGCTCCCCATCCACAATCCTGAACATGGCGGCGACTGCATCCTCGTCGCTGACGTCCCCCTTCACAATGATGGCGCGGCGACCGGCAGCGCGGACATCGCTTGCGACAGCCTCAGCCGCCGCAGCATCCTCCACGTAATTCACGGCGACATCGAACCCGGCATGGGCCGCCTTGCGGGCGATGGCGGCGCCGATGCCCCGGCTTCCGCCTGTGACGAGAAGGACGCGGCTCCTGGACATGTCAGCGCAACTCCGTGGCGTAATGGATCATCGAGGTTTCGCACAGACTGACCCGCCATTCCATAGGCCGGCCATCAAGTCCGGTGGCGACCCGGTCGATCAGCAGGAGCGGCGCACCGGGGACCACGCCGAGATCGCGCGCATCCTCCGCAGCGGCGGGAACGGCTTTCAGGATTTCGCTGCCGCCCGCGATAGTGACGCCGAAGCGCTCCGCATAGACATGATAGAGGTTGTTGGGGATGCCGCCTTCCTGCAGCCCGTCGAAGATGGCGCCCGGCAGCACGATCATCTCGACGATGCAGCGCGTGCCGGCCAGCGAGCGCAGGCGACGGATGCGGATCACCGGCTCGCCCTTGAAGATCGCGAGTTTCGCAGCCTCCTCGGCGGTGGCTGCCGCGGTGGCCGCGCCCAGCACCTCGCTCTCGGGAAAGACGCCGGCCCCGTCATCCGGCTTCAGTTTGAAGAACTGGAACAGGATCCGCGCTTCATCATGCGTGGCCACAAATGTGCCGCGGCCTTGCCGGCGGATCAGGAGCCGGGCGGCTGTCATGTCGTCCAGCGCCTTGCGGACCGTGCCCTGGCTGACGCTGAGGTCGGCCGCGATCTGCGTTTCGCTCGGCACGATCTGACCCGCTTTCCAGCGGCCGTCGGCGATCCTTTGCGTCAGCGATTCGCGGACTTTCCGGTAAAGCGGCTTGAATCCCAATGAATCCGAATCTGCCATGGCCGGCGTCTCGCAATTGTTGACACATGAGGCAAGCTGCGATTGACCCTGTCAAGTCTTATGTCTTATAGAAGACCGATCGCCGGAACAGGGGCAAGGCGCGTTCCGCAAGCCTCGTCCGGACATTGGCTCCGCCAGAATGCAAGGAACAGACCCATGAGCGCTCCGCACCTGCTGGTGCACGACCACAAGGACAACTGCGGTGTTGTCGTGGTCGAGAACCTGAAGGCCGGCACTGAGATGCTGGCCGTCATCACCCATGACAATTCCGATTTCCGCCTGACGGCGAAGATGGACATCCCGATCGGCCACAAGGTGGCGCTCAAGGATTTGAGGAAGGGCGATACGATCTGGAAATACGGCCAGGACATCGGAATTATCAAGGCGGATGTGAAGAAGGGCGAGCACCTTCATGTCCACAACGCCAAAACGAAACGCTGGTAAGGCCAGGCTCAGGTCAAGGAGAACACCCAATGTCCGTCAGCCAGATGGTCGCCAATTACGACCTGTCGAAGGTTCCGTCGAAAACCGTCAAGGGGCGCAAGATCGAGGCGCCCGCCTTCAAGGGCCCGATCGCAAAGAAGGCGCTTCGCGCCGCCGCGAAGGATCATTTCAACGGCTGGCGCCGTGAGAATGGCCGCGTCGGCGTGCGCAACCATGTGCTGCTGCTGCCGCTCGACGACCTGTCGAACGCCGCCTGCGAAGCGGTCGCGAACAACGTCAAGGGCGTGATGGCCATCCCGCATGCCTATGGCCGCCTGCAGTTCGGCGCAGACCTTGACCTCCATTTCCGCACGCTGATCGGCACCGGCGCCAATCCCAATGTCGCGGCGGTCATCGTCATCGGCATCGAGGATGGGTGGACCAAGGTCGTCGTTGACGGCATCGCCAAAACCGGCAAGCCGGTGGTGGGCTTCGGCATTGAGGGCCATGGCGATATCGCGACCATCGCGCGCGCCTCCTATGTGGCGAAGGAATTCGTGCAATGGTCTTCGGAATTGCAGCGCGAGAAATGCTCCGTCTCCGAGCTCTGGGTTTCCACGAAATGCGGCGAATCCGATACGACGACAGGCCTCTCTTCCTGCCCCACCGTCGGCGCCATGTATGACAAATGGCTGCCGCGCGGCATTTACGGCGTCTTCGGCGAAACCTCCGAGATCACGGGGGCAGAACACCTCTGCAAGGCGCGCGCCGCCACGCCCGCCGTCGGCGAGCGCTGGTACAAGATGTGGAAGGCCTATCAGGACGACGTTATCGAGGCGCACAAGACCTCGGATCTCTCCGACAGCCAGCCGACCAAGGGCAATATCGCCGGCGGGCTGACCACGATCGAGGAGAAGGCGCTCGGGAATCTCGAGAAAATCGGCCGGGAATCCCGATACATCGACATCCTCGAGCCGGCCGAAGCGCCGGCGAAGGGGCCGGGCCTCTATTTCATGGATACGTCTTCTGCCGCCGCCGAATGCGTGACGCTGATGGCGGCAGGCGGCTATGTTGTCCACACCTTCCCAACCGGTCAGGGCAATGTCATCGGCAACCCCATCGTTCCGGTCATCAAGATCACCGGCAATCCCAAGACGATGCGCACGATGCCGGAGCATATCGATGTTGACGTATCGGGCATCCTCAGGCGCGACGTCACCATTCCGGAAGCGGGCGACATGCTGATCGAATCAATCGTCCGCACGGCGAACGGACGATTGACGGCGGCGGAAGCGTTGGGGCATCGTGAATATTCGATGACAAAGCTTTACCGCAGCGCCTGAGCGGCTAAGGATCCAAGGATACCGGTCGAAACCGGTGATACCCCCACGTCAGAAGGGGGGCAAAGGGCAGGATCAACCTGCCAAAGCCGGGGAGTCAATTCCCGCATCACCTGCGTTGAGCCGACCAAGACCGAAATCTACGGCTCGACCATCAAGCCCTGGCCGCCAATCCCGGCCGGGGCTTTTCACTTCGGGATCGGTTCAGGCGCAATGACAGGCTCTGCTTCGACATTCATTAGCAAGAATGGGGCCGGGATCCTGCTCTCTGCGGCGGTCGCCGTCGCGGCGGTATTCGCCGAACCGCTCATGAAGCAGCTGACCGGCGGCTTCAGCATCCCCGCCATGGTGATTGCGCTCTTCTTCGGCATTGCGCTGAACGGCCTGGCATCCGAGCCCCGCTTCCAGCCTGGCATCACCTGGTGCGTGAAGAAGCTTCTCAGGATCGCGATCGGGCTGCTTGGCCTCAGGATCGCGCTGGGGGACATCCTCGGATTGGGCATCGGCGCCATCGTGCTCGTGGTCGCCTCAATGGCATTGACGATCGCCGCGTCGATCTGGCTCGCCCGCCAGTTCGGGCTGGAAGCGGGCTACGGCGCGCTGGCCGGGGCTGCCAACGCCGTCTGCGGCGCTTCCGCCACGCTGGCGACCAATACGGTGGTGCCAAACTACAAGACCAAGGATGCAGACACGGCCTTCACCGTGGTGATGGCCAATGCCATTTCGACTTTGGTGATGCTCGCTTATCCGCCGCTCTGTCTGTGGCTGGGCCTCAGCTCCAGGGAAACCGGCATCATGCTGGGGGCCACGATCCATGACATGGCGCAGGTCGTCGGCGCGGGTTATGCTTTGTCCGAAGACGTCGGCAATACGGCGGTCGTCGTGAAGCTGTTCCGCGTCTTTCTGCTGCTGCCCGTCGTTCTGGCGATTGGCTGGTGGTTCACGAGAAGCGGCGCCAAGACGGGCGAGGCGAAGGTGCCCGCCCCGGTCTTCGCGGTCGTCTTTCTGGCGCTCGCGCTCCTCAACACCGCCGCGGTGGCCATGCCGTCCATCCAGCCGCTCTACCTGCCAGTGAAGACCCTGCTCAACGAGGTTTCGCGGTGGGGCCTGCTTCTTTCAATCGCCGCCCTCGGGCTCGGGACTTCGGTGTCCGCTATCCTGGCCGTGGGCTGGCGGCATGTCGCCGTCTTTCTGCTGGCGACAATCCTCATCCTCGCCATCGTGACCGTTGGCATCATGCTGTTGCGCTAAGGAACCAGGGAGCGAAATCAATGGCCGATATCGTCATCAGCGAATTCATGGACGAGGATGCCCTCAAGGCCATCCCGCCGAAGCATAGCGTTCTCTATGACCCCAAGCTGGTCGACCGGCCCGCCGACCTTCTGAAGGAGGCGGCTACGGCAAAAGCGCTTGTCGTGCGCAACCGCACCCAGGTCCGCGGCGATCTGCTCGCTGCGGCGGCCGGGCTGAGGGTCGTGGGCAGGCTCGGCGTCGGCCTCGACAACATCGATGTCGACGCCTGCGCGAAGCGCGGCATCAAGGTTTATCCTGCGAGCGGGGCCAATGATCTCTCAGTCGCCGAATGGGTGGTCTGCACGGCCATGATGCTCTTGCGCGGCGCCTATGGCGCAACGGCGGAAGTGGCGGGGGGAGCCTGGCCGCGCAACCGGCTGATGGGCCGCGAGCTTTCCGGCAAGGTGATGGGGCTCGTCGGCTTCGGCTCCATCGCCCGCGAAGTCGCGACGCGCGCGGGCGCCCTCGGCATGACCTGCATGGCCTTCGATCCCTATCTGCCGGACGATCACCCTTCGTGGCATCTTGCCCATCGCCATGGCCTGGAGCCGCTGCTGCGCGAGGCGGATGTCGTGAGCCTGCATGTGCCGCTCAACGACACGACGGCGAACATGATGGATGCGATCCGCCTGAAGCGGATGAAGAAGGACGCCATCCTGCTCAATGCGGCGCGCGGAGGCATTGTCGACGAAGCTGCGCTGGCGGCGGCGCTCAAGGCCGGCGAGATCGGCGGCGCGGCGCTGGACGTGTTCGACGCGGAGCCGCTGACGCCTGAGCGCGGCGCGATCTTCAAGGATTGCCCCAACCTGATCCTGACGCCGCATATCGCCGGCGTGACGCAGGAATCGAATGTCCGCGTCAGCCATGTGACGATCGCCAATGTGCTGAAGGCGCTGGAGGCCTGACGATGAAAGACAAGACCCTCCCGCTGGACAAGGCGACAAGCTTCGTCACCCGCGCCTTCCAGACGCACGGCGCGGCGCGCCCGGTGGCGATTTCGGTCGCAAGGGCGCTGGTCGCGGCGGAAGCCGACGGACTGAAAGGCCACGGGCTGCAGCGGGTTCCGACCTATCTGACCATGCTCAAGGCCGGCAAGGCGAAGGGCGATGCGAAGCCCGCCATCAGCCGGCCGCGGCCCGGAATCCTCGTCGTCGACGCCGCCGACGGCTTCGCCTATCCGGCAATCGATCTGGCCCTGAAGAAGCTGCCGGCGATCGCCCGCAAACAGGGCATCGCGGCCGCCGCCATCACCCGTTCGAACCATTGCGGCGTGGCGGGCCACCACGTCGAGAAGCTCGCCGAACAGGGGCTGGTCGCGCTGCTGTTCGCGAATACGCCGGCCGCCATGGCGCCGACCGGCGGCAAGACCGCCGTTTACGGCACCAACCCCATCGCTTTTGCGGCGCCTCTCGCGGGGCGGGCTCCGGTGGTCGTCGATCTGTCGCTGTCGAAAGTCGCGCGCGGCAACCTCGTCACCGCCCGGCAGAAGGGCGAGGCGATCCCCGACGACTGGGCGCTCGATCCCGATGGCAATCCGACGACGGATCCCGCCAGGGGCATCGCCGGCACCATGCTGCCGCTGGGCGGCCCCAAGGGCGCGGCGCTCGCTTTCGTCGTTGAGGTTCTGGCCGGAGCGCTGGTCGGCAGCCATCTCGCCTTCGAGGCGTCCTCGTTTCTGGACGGCAAGGGCGGTCCGCCGCGAACGGGACAATTGATCATCGCCATCGATCCGGCCGGTTTCGGCCATGGCGCATTTGCCGAACGCATGGCTACTCTCGCCAGGGCGATCGAGAGCCAGCAGGGCGCGCGCCTTTCCGGCATGCGCCGCCTGGCCTTGCGGGAAAAGGCCGCTACGGCAGGCCTCGTATTCCCTGCCGCCCTGCTGCAGCAGATCAGCGCCGTCTGACCGGCCTCACAGCCCCTGCGGCTTGCCCGCCACGGTGACGAGCATCTGTCCGGGCAGGAGCAGCCGCCTTGCCGCGCGGCGCGCATCCTCAAGCGTTACGGCCTCGAACAGGCTGTTGCGCTTGTCGGTATAGTCGATGCCGAGATCATCGACCTGCATCGAGGTCAGGTGGCTGGCGATCTTGGTCGAGGTGTCGAAGCGCAAGGCATAGGAGCCGATGAGATAGCGCTTGGCCTTGTCGAGCTCCTCCTCGGTCGGTCCGTCGCTGCCCATCCGGGCGATCTCGCCGCGGATGACGGTCAAGGCTTCTCCCGCCCGCTCGTTCTTGGTGGCGGTGCCGCCATAGAACACGCCTGCTCTCCGGAACGGATAAAGCCCCGAATTCACCGAATAGGCGAGCCCGCGCTTTTCGCGCACCTCCTGCCAGATGCGCGACGTGAACGAACCGCCGCCGAGGATGTGGTTCATCACGCTGGCGGGGATGAAATCCTCATCCTTGCGCAACAGGCCGGGCATGCCGAAGCGCAGCGTCGATTGGGGAATATCAAGGTCGATCACCTGAAGCTCGCCCATGCCGAGCGGGGCGGCGGCGGGCACCGGCGTCAGCGCCGCGCTGGCCGGAAGCTGGCCGAACAATTGATCGAGCTCGGCGGCCAGCGTGGCGGCATCAATGGCGCCCACCACGGAGATCTTCAGGTTGGAGCGCGCAATAAGGCGGCCATGGAAAGCGCGCAGATCATCCGCCGTGACGGCGCCCACACCCTCAGCCAGGCCGGGCTCCGGATTCGCATAGGGATGGTTCTCGAAAGCCCGGGCGAACCAGGCCTTGCCTGATTGCGTGTTGGGATCGTTGGCGCCGCGCTTGATGCCGCCCATGATCTGGGCGCGCACCCGCTCGACGGCGTCAGCGTCGAAACGCGGCTCGGCCAGCGCCAGGCGCAGCAATTCGAAGGCCTTGCCGCGATGGCGCGTCAGCGTCTTAAGGCTGGCGGTGATCGCATCCCGCGATTGCGAGAAGCGCAGCACGATTGCCTGTTCGTCGGCAGCCTCCTGAAAGGCGATGGCATCGTAGGGGCCGGCGCCTTCATCGAACATGCCCGACAGGAAATGGCTGAGTCCCGACTTGCCGGCCGGGTCCTGCGCCGCGCCGCCCTCGAAGGACAATTCCATGGCGATGAGCGGAACCGCCTTCTCCTCGATCAGCCAGGCCTCGACGCCGCCGGGCGAGATCACCCGCTGGATGCGCGAACCGGTGGAAGCCTGCTGTTGGCCCGCTGTCCTGAGCGTGATCATGCCGCTTCTTCCTTCAGGAGGTAGCCGGTGACGGCGATGCGCGGCTGCAGCCGCTTGCGGGCGGCGGCGGCGACTTCCGCCAGAGTGACGGCATCGATGCGGGCGGGCCAGTTCTCGACATCCGCGACCTTTCCGCCGATCGCAAGCGCCGCGCCATACATGCGGGCCAGGGTCGCCTGGCTGTCGCGCGCATAGATCGCATCGGCGACGAGCTGCGTCTTGGCGCGGGCGAGCTCCCGCTCCGTGAGCTCCTCCGGCAACCGCGCGATGACGGCCTCGATGGCCTTTTCGATTGTCTTCAATTCTACGCCCTCGCGCGGCAGGGCATAGACCGCAAACCGCGTCAGGTCGACGGCGTCGCCCATGTACCAGGCGCCGGCATTGGTCGCCAGCGCCTGCTCCTGCACCAGCGCGCGGAACAGCCGGCTCGAGGCACCGCCGCCCAGCGCCTGCGCCAGCACTTCGAGCGCATAGGGCTCGTTGTCCGTCGCCCCGATATGGGAGGGCACGAGCCAATAGCGCTGGAAGCTCGGCTGCTCGACCTTGGGGTCGGAAAGCTCGACGCGCCTGGCTGCCGGGATCGGCGGCTCCGCCTTGCGGGTGCGCCGGGGCGCTGCGCCCAGCGCAGGCGCCTCGCCATAGGTTTTCGCGGCGAGGTCACGAATCTCCGGCTCCGTCACGTCGCCGGCCACGACCAGAATCGCATTCTCGGGCGTGTAGAAGCGCTTGTAGTATTTGAGCGCATCCTTGCGATCGAGGCTTGCGATTTCATGCTGCCAGCCGATGATGGGCTGACCATAGGGATGGTTGACATAAAGCGTCGCGCCGAGGCTCTCGGACAATTGCGAGGAGGGATCGCTGTCGGTGCGCATGCGGCGCTCCTCCAGCACGACATCGCGCTCGGGGATCACGTCCTCATCCGCCAGCACGAGATTGGTCATGCGATCGGCCTCGTAGGCCATCATGGTCCCGAGATGCTCCCGGGCGATCTTCTGGAAATAGGCGGTGTAATCATAGGAGGTGAAGGCGTTCTCCTGGCCGCCCAGCTCCGAAATCAGGTTGGAGAACTCCCCTTTCGGATGCTTGCCCGTGCCCTTGAACATCAGGTGCTCCAGAAAATGCGCGATGCCCGACTTGCCTTCCGGGTCATCCGCAGAGCCGTTCTTGTACCAGACCATGTGGGTTACGACCGGCGCGCGGTGATCGGGGATGACGACCACCTGCATCCCGTTGCCGAGGGTGAAGGTGGAGGCGATCGAAGGTTCAGCCATGTCGTTTCCCACTGCGGTATTGCTCCGTTTCATCGATCCCATATGGCAAGCAAAACCCGCGTCCGCCAGAGGCCAACGCGGGTTTGATCGTTCACCGGCAAAAGTGCCGCGCTGATGTCAGCGCGTCCTCTGCTCAGGCCGGAAGATATCGAAGGGCGAGGCCGGTTCCGCCGGGCCAAGCGAGCCTTCCCGCGTTGCCTTGACCGGCGCATTCGCCGAAGGCGCACGCAAGCCGACGGGCGGGTCGGTCAGGAATTCGCGCCGTGGTTCAGCGCGTTCAAGGGCGCTGGCTTCCTGCGCGCTGCGCTTGTCCATCTCGCGCAGGGCCGCCGCGCCGCCATAGGGACTCGAGCGCTCGCGGTCATCGATCACGATCGTCGGCGTCCGGTTCACCTCCTGTCCCGCGATGCGGCCGGCCCTGATCTCCTGCGCCGTCATCCGCCGCGTCACCACCCCGTCGTCGCGCGTCACGCTGTCGAACGAAACCGGCGCGCGCGCATCCTGGGCGGCCTTGCGGCGGGCCTGCACATCGGGATCCTGCGGCCAGTTGGCCACGCGCTGATCCGGCGAGACGGGAGCTGCAGGCGGCCGCAGATTGGCGTTTGGCGGCACGACGAGCGGCGGCCGCTCACGGTAATCGATCGGCGGGGCCTCGTCGCCGGGAAGGCCAAGCAGGGCGCGCCCGAGATCGAGCAGGCCCTGGGCCTTGGCGGGGGCTGCAGCCGTGATGACGCCGAGAGCGGCGAAACCGGCCATTGTCAGTCGTCGCAAATCCATTTCGCTCCTCCAATCGGGATGATCGACGGATCACCACGGACTGAAATCATGGTTTTTCAGAGGCCGGAGACCGGCCCGATACGAAGCCGTCATACAACAAGAACAGCACGCCCACAACGATTGCCGCATCGGCGATGTTGAAGACATACCAGGAGAAGGCGCCATAGAAGAGATGGGCGAAATCGAGCACCGCGCCATAAAGCACCCGGTCGATGGCATTGCCGATGGCGCCGCCGGCGATCAGCCCCAGCCCGATGCTGAGCCACCGCTGCTGCGCCCGCCAGGCCCAGATCGACAGGCCGATGGCCGCCGCGACCTTGAACAGGGTGAGCGCCCAGCGGCCGAATTCGGTGGTCTGCTGGAACATGCCGTAGGAAATGCCCTGATTCCAGACGAGGATCAGGTTGAAGAACGGGGTCACCTGAATCGGCTGACGCGCCGCGATATCGACAACGAAGAAGAGCCAGAGCTTCGACGCCTGGTCGAGCACCAGCGTCGCCAGGAAAACGAACAGGAACAGGCGGCGCGCAGCCGTCATCACCGGTTCAAAGCGCCAGACGGCCGAGCGCCCGCAGCTCGCGCAGCGCCCGCGCATCCCGCGCCGAGACATCCGGGAAGGCGGGATCGGAGCCGACATCATCGGTGTAGCGCCAGGAGCGGGCGCATTTCCGCCCGCTGGCCGGGGCGAAGACCACGGCCACGTCCCGCACCTGATCAGACGTGAAGGCACCGGGTGGCGCCGGCTCAGACGTGAGCGTGATGGCCGAGGTGATGGCGACCTCGGCCATATCGACCTCCGAGACCACCGCCAGCAACGCCGGGTCGGCGACATGGACGACCGGCGCGGCTTCCAGCGACGAGCCGATGACCTTGGCGGCCCGCTGCAGCTCCAGCGCGCCTGTGATGACGGAGCGGACATCGCGGATCCTCTCCCATTTCGCGGCCAGCGCATCGTTGCGCCAGGCGGCGGGCACTTCGGGGAAAGTTTCGAGATGCACCGATCCGCCGGCTTCGCGGACTTCGGGGTAGCGCTCGAGCCAGGCTTCCTCCATGGTGAAGGAGAGGATCGGCGCCAGCCAGAGCGTGACGCAGCGGAAGATCTGCTCGATCGCCTCCAGCGAGCCAAGGCGCTTGGCGCTCGACGGCGGGTCGCAATAGAGCGCATCCTTGCGGATATCGAAATAGAAGGCCGAAAGCTCGGTGTTCATGAAGGCCGAGAGCAGCGCCACGACCTTCTTGTAATTGTAGCTGCGGTAGGCATCGCGGATCTCGCCATCCAGTTCCGCCAGCCGGTGCAGCATGAGGCGGTCCACCTCCTCCATGCCCTGGCTGCCGGGACGCTCGGCTTTTTCGTAATGCGAGAGCGCGCCCAGCATCCAGCGGATGGTGTTGCGGAGCTTCCGGTAGGCCTCCGACATGTTCTTGAGGATATCCGGCCCGATGCGCTGATCATCCGAGTAATCCACCGAGGCGACCCAGAGCCGCAGGATATCCGCGCCCGATTTGGCGATGATATCCTGCGGCGCCACGACATTGCCGAGGCTCTTCGACATTTTCTGGCCCTTCTCATCCATGGTGAAGCCATGGGTGAGGACGACGTCAAAGGGCGCGCGGCCGCGCGTGCCCGCGCTTTCGATCAGCGAGGAATGGAACCAGCCGCGGTGCTGGTCCGACCCTTCCAGATACATCACCGTATCCGGACCGCCATCGATCTTGCGGACGATGCCGGCGAGGCCGGGGAAGTTCTTCGCATCGCCCAGCACATAGGAATGCGTCGAGCCTGAATCGAACCAGACATCGAGCACATCGTTGATCTTCTCGTAATCCGCCGGATCGTATTCGGGCTTCAGGAAACGCGCGCCATCGGCATCGGCGAACCAGGCGTCGCCGCCCTCGGCCTCGAAAGCATCGGCGATGCGCGCGTTGACGCGTTCGTCCTTGAGGATTTCGCCCGTCGCCTTGTTGACGAAGACGGTAATCGGCACGCCCCAGGCGCGCTGGCGCGAGACGACCCAATCGGGCTTCGCCTCGATCATGCCAGTGATGCGGTTCTCGCCGGCGGGCGGCACCCATTGCGTCTCGCGGATGGATTGCAGGGAGAGTTCGCGCAGCGTCGGCGCATTGCTCAACCCTCTCCCCGCCTGCGGGGAGAGGGTTAGGGTGAGGGGCGGCCCCTCTCCCCGCCGGCGGGGAGAGGGAGAGATGGGCATATCCATATGGATGAACCATTGCGGCGTGTTGCGGAAGATCACCGGCTTCTTCGAGCGCCAGGAATGCGGATATTGATGCTTCAGCCGCCCGCGCGCGACGAGACTGCCGGCATCGATCAGCGCCTTGATCACGGCCTCGTTGGCGTCGCCCTTGTCGCCCTTGTCGGTGATGACGCGGCGGCCCGCGAAGCCCGGCGCCTCGGCAGTGTAGAAGCCGTCGCCATCGACCGTGTAGGGGATCGCGGGATCGATGCCCCGTGCGCGAAGCATCTGCTGCGTTGCGGCGGCGGTCCAGATGTCGAAATCCTCGCGGCCATGGCCCGGTGCAGTGTGCACGAAACCCGTTCCCGCATCATCCGTGACGTGGTCGCCGTCGAGAAGGGGGACGTCGAAAGCGTAGGCTCCCATCCCTCCCCCATGAAGACTAGCCTGCGCAGTCTTCACAAGTTTGACTGCGGGGGAGGGTGGCTGCGCAGCAGCCGGGAGGGGGGCACCGGCGGACGCATTCGCCCCCCCTCCCCCTTCGCTGCGCTCAGGACCCTCCCCGCGAGGGGGAGGGATGGGCGCAAAACCGGCAAGGGGGTGGGCGCATACCATGCCATCAAACCCGGAAATCAGGTCACCACCCGGATTTCTCCAAGCATTGATCTTTGTCTGCTTCACAAAATCGTCGACAAGTCTTGCCGCCAATATGAACCGCTGACCGACCTTGGCCCAGTTTCCTTCTGGCGCTTCGGTCACTTCGATTTGTACATACTCGATGCGGGATGAGTAGCTAATGGCGCGATTGCCCGGCAGCGTCCAAGGCGTCGTTGTCCAGATGACAATCGACGTGTTCTTCAACCGGTCGCCTACCGGCAGCCGTTGCCCATCCTTAATCCGTGCCACCACCGGAAACGCCACCCAGACCATATCACTCTGGTAATCCTGATATTCGATCTCGGCCTCGGCGAGGCTCGTCTTCTCCACCACGGACCACATCACGGGCTTGGAGCCGCGGTAGAGCTGGCCCGTCATCGCGAATGTCATGATCTCGCGGGCGATCTGCGCCTCCGCGGGATAAGCCATCGTCAGATAGGGGTGGTCCCAATCGCCCACGACGCCAAGCCGCTTGAACTCCTCGCGCTGGATATTGAGCCAATGCGCCGCGAAATCCCGGCATTCCTTGCGGAATTCGTTGATCGGCACATCATCCTTGTTCTTGCCTTTGGCGCGATACTGCTCCTCGATCTTCCATTCGATCGGCAGGCCGTGGCAATCCCAGCCCGGCACGTAATTGCTGTCGAAGCCCAGCATCTGCTGCGAGCGCGTCACCATATCCTTCAGGATCTTGTTAAGCGCATGGCCGATGTGGATATGGCCGTTAGCATAGGGCGGGCCGTCGTGCAGCACGAATTTGGCCTTGCCCTTCGAGCCCTCGCGCAGGCGGCCGTAAAGGTCCGTCTCCTGCCAGCGCATCAGGATCTGCGGCTCCTTCTCGGGCAGGCCGGCGCGCATCGGAAAATCCGTCTGCGGCAGGTAGAGCGTCTTCGAATAATCCACGGCGCCGGCGGGCGCGGTTGTCGGTGCGTCGGTCATGGCGACGTCTTTCGCGAATATGCGCAATGAAGGCAAGCGCTGGCTGGCTGGGCCAGATTACAAAACGGGTCGGGATCAGGCCCGCGGCCGGCAGTTCGGGCTCGTGAATTCGCGCGGATCGATCTCGACGATGCCGTCCGTGCGGCCTTTGCCTTTTGGCGCATAGGCATGGCAGGCCTGGGCGCGCAGGATGCGGAAGCGCAGGCCGATCGTCTTGTCCGCCAGCACCTCCTTGAAGGGACGCGGCAAATCGGGCGCGTTCCAGGGGTGGATGCGCGCGGCGATGTGATGATCCGAGAGCGCATCGATATTGGCCATCTGGAAATCATGGTCGCGCACCATCTCCAGCATGCCGTGCAGATGCACGGCGCCATAAGGCTGCTCCGCATCGGCGATGCGCGCCGCTTCCGGAAGGCCGTATTCCTGCTCCTTCTGGAACATGGCGATGGCGGTGACCAGGCCGGTGACGGCCTCGAATGCCGCTGTCGATTGCGCGACATGGCCTTCGAGGATCGGGTTGCCCTCGGCATCCTCGGCGAGCAGGACGGGCACATGGGCGTTGACGAGGCCTCCCGGCGTGACGGCGACCAGCGTGCAGAGCGCGCGCGCGGCGACGAAGGGCCGGACAAGCGTGAAGGGAAGATCCTTGAACGAAGTGGGAGGCGTATAGGCCTGCATGGCGCGGACTCCATCGTGCGGGTTGCCTGCATGGGAAACAACCTTGATGCAAGGTTAGCGCGGAATTCCGCCGCGTCGAGCGGAATCAGACGGGGTGGGCGCCGGATCGTTTCAACATCTCGCGAGCCAGCCGGCTGTCCTCATCCATCTGGCGGATGAGCGGCTCGACGCCGTCGAACTTCAACTCAGGACGGATGAAGCCGATGAAATCGACATCCATCGTCTGGCCATAGAGATCGCCTGCGAAATCGAAGAGATGCACTTCGAGGCGGGGAGCGCCATTATCGAAGGTCGGCCGGCTGCCGAAGCTCGCCACGGCCTGATGCGTGACGCCGCCGATTACCGCACGCACGGCATAGATTCCGTAGCGCAGCCCGGCATTCCGTTCGAGCAGGAGATTGGCGGTCGGATAGCCGAGGAGCCGGCCGCGCTTGTCGCCATGGGCGACCACGGCGCGGATTTTCCACGGCCGGCCGAGCAGGCGGTTGGCGGCCGCCATGTCACCCGCCGACAGCGCCTTTCTGATCCGCGACGAAGAGGCAGGCTCTCCCTCCACCAGCACCGGCGGCAGAACGATGACCGGAATGCCGAGCTCGCTCCCCAGGCTCGCCAAAGTCGCGGCGGACCCTTCCCGCCCCCGGCCGAACTGGAAATCCTGGCCGACGACGATCCCGCAGCAGTTGAGCCGGTCCCGCAGCACTGCCTCGACGAAATCCCGCGCGGTGAGGGCGGCCAGAGCAGCGTCGAAGGTGAGCGTCACCATGCCTCTCGCGCCGGCCGCGACCGCAGCCTCCGCCTTCAGGTCCGGCGAGGTCAATGTGAAAGGTTCGGGAGAACGCTTGAAATAGAGGCGGGGATGCGGATCGAAGGTGAGGACGAAGGGAAGGCCGCCTTCCGCCCCCGCGAGTGCGGCAGCGGATTCGATCAGCGCCTGATGGCCCCGGTGCACGCCGTCGAAATTCCCGATCGTGAAGACCGGCCGCGCCAAGCCCTCCGGCCAGGCCGGCGGATCGGTGAGAAGCACGGCAGGGCTCAGGGGAGGCGTTATCATGGGCTCAATCGCTCTTGCCGGGCCCTGCGGGAGAGGTCAAGCGCGGCAACCGGTTGACGCTCCACAGCGAGAGCATGGTGCCATGCTCCATTAACCAGATTGCAACACCCAAACGCTATACCGGCAGCACGTTGACAAGGTGCGCCATGAGCGACGCCGGATACGCCTTCAAGACTGCCGCCTGAGCTTTGGCGGAACGGAGTTTGCACAAAAATGGCCCTCGACACCTCCATGCCGATCCTGGTCGTTGATGATTATCAGACGATGGTCCGCATCATCCGCAATCTCCTCAAGCAGCTTGGCTTCGAGGATGTGGATGAGGCTTCCGACGGTTCAGCCGCGCTGTCGAAGCTGAAGCAGAAGCGCTACGGCCTCGTCATCTCCGATTGGAACATGACGCCGATGACCGGTTACGAATTGCTGCGCAGCGTGCGCGGCGACGAAGGGCTCCGCGCGCTGCCATTCATCATGGTGACGGCGGAATCGAAGACCGAAAACGTCATCGCCGCGAAAAAGGCGGGCGTGAACAATTACATCGTCAAGCCGTTCAACGCACAGACGCTCAGGAGCAAGATCGAGGCGGTCTGCGGCTTCTGACGCGGCGTATTCGCCTTCGCCAGTGAAACAAAGGCGGCCTTGGCCGCCTTTTTCGCATCCCGCCTCAGGCGAGATGGCGCATCATCGCTGTCGGGCGGAGTGACTGGACAGCCAGGAATTGCGCCAGCTTCGCCGCCGCCAGCGCGCCTTTATCGTCATGCAATTCCACGGCGTGGATGCCCGCGGAAAGAAACAGGCAATCGATGCCGAATGCATGGGCGCCCGCCACATCGGTGCGCATTGCATCGCCGATCGCCAGGATCCGGTCCTTGGCCGGTGTGCGGCCCAGAGCGAGGGCTGCCTTCGCGAGCGTCGCCTCGTAGATCGGCCGGAAGGGCTTTCCCGCCTGGATGACCTTGCCGCCCAGCGCCTCGTAGATTTCCGCCAAGGCTCCTGCACAGGCGATCAGCCGGTGGCCGCGCTCGACCACGAGATCGGGGTTGGCGCAGATCATCGTCAGACCGCGTGCGGCGGCGCTGCTGAGCTCCGCGCGGTAATCCTCCGCCGTCTCAGTGTCATCGTCGCGCAGGCCCGAGCAGATGATGAAAGCCGCTTCCTCCAACGGCGCGCGGCGCACGGGCAGATCATGAAAAAGCGGTTCGTCGCGCGCGGCGCCGATGTGGTAGCAGCGGTTGTCCGGCTGGGCGCGCGCCAGATCCTGCGTCACATCGCCGGATGTCACAATGCCGTCATAGGCCGTCCTTGCGACACCGAATTGATCAAGTTGCTCGATGACCGACCAATAGGGACGGGGTGCGTTGGAGATCATGATCACCACGCCTCCACGCTCGCGGAAGGCGGTCAGCGCAGCGCCGGCCGCCGGATGGGCGGCGACGCCGTTGTGGACGACGCCCCAGACATCCGAGAAGACGACATCATAACGGCCGGACCATTCCGACAGGCTTGAAAGCAGCAGAGGCTGAGGCAAGGCGGGCTCCGTTGTGATGCGTGGTCCGAGACCACGGGCGGCCGCCCGGCGTCAAGCGCGGCGCAGGACGCTGCGGAAGGATTGGCGCAAAGGGCGATCGGGCGGCGCCGGAGTCCGACCGGCCTCCTCGGTCCCCGGTGGGACCGGTTTGCGCGTTTCGACCGCGCCGGCCTCGCTGACGGCGCGGGGCTCGATCACCTCCGGACGCACGGGCCGAGCAGCACCGAACAGGGGTCCGCTGGCCAGAGGAGGCGCATAGTCAAGGCAATCGACGACCGTCTGCTCCGACGCAACATCCGACATCTGCATCTCGATGCCGCGCCGGCGCAGGAACTCCGCCATGTCGGCCGGATGGATATCCGTCCTGGAAGCCGCGTCCTCGTCGCCCAGCATGGCGGCCGCCGCCACCTTGATCTGCCGGATTCCGGCAACGGTAATCGCATCGATATCAAGTTTGAGATGCGGCAGGCGTCCAAGACTCAGGCCAACCCCGCGATCAGCGAGCGCCCGCAGCGCTTCGCGCGCCTGCCTGGAGAGGGCGCAGAACTCCTGATAGGTGAGTTCGAGAATGAGCGTCCGGGCAAGCTCGGGATCGCTCCGCAGCGCCGTTTCGAGCGCGGCAGGCAAGCGCGGCGAAAGAAGCCCCGCCGCCGCGACGGCGCAGGAGATGGTGACCTCCCGCTTGCGCCCGCGCAGGACGCGCAGCACATGCAAGGCCCGTTCGATGAGAACTCCGTCCAGCTCGGCCTCGAGCCCGGTCGTCGAGGCGATCCGCCGCAGGTCGGCTTCGCTCTGCAGGTCGTCACTCTCACCGCGGAGCCTGAGCGTTGCTTCATAGCCGCGGATCTTGCGCTGAGGCAGCTCGACAACCGGCTGCAGGCAGAGTTCGAGGCGGTCGCTGGCGAGCGCCGAGGCGAGAATCCCGCGCAACTCGGCGACCACGGCGGGATGGGGCTGGGTATCAGCCTTGGCCTCGAATGACAGCGCGCCATCCCTATCGGGCGCGAGGTCAAGGGCGGGCGGGCCTCCCTCCTTGCCGGGTTTCGCATCAGCGGTGAGGGAATCACCCTCGCCGGCGCCGCCTGCGGCGTCAGGCGGGCTCAGCCTGCGCTCATGTTCGGCGATATTGCGGGCGATTTCGCTGACAAGGGTGCCCAGGACTTCGAATTCAGCGGACGCCGCCCGCCAGACCAGCGCAGGGGATTCGACCGTTCGGCGCTCGAGTTCGACCAGTCTGGCGCCTGCCGCCGCGTCGCGCGCTGTAATTTCGGCCATGTCGGCCCGGACCGCTTCCAGCCTGTCCCGGAGCAGCGCTGCTTCCCGGCGCAACTGCATGGACTGAAGCAATGCAGCGCTGCAGCCGCCCGCCATCAGCCCGCCAGCGAGCGCGAGCGCCCAGGGGGCTCCCGCGATGCCGAAGAGGGCCAGGCCGAACAGAACACCGCCGGCCGTGCCTGCAGCCAGGATGACTTTCGCCAAGGAAACCATTGCTTCTGCCCCGTCGCCTTTAGGAATTGACTTCAGCCTCCCGCCATTGCCGTGTTCGTGCTGATTCGCTTTTGCGCGCCGATGATGCATCATCCCGGCAGTCTTGAGAATCGTCCAGAAGGCCATTCATGCCCCGTTTTTTCAATCCCAGGCGCATTGCGATGCCAGCGTCACTCTACAGCCACGGTGTCGTCCATTCCGGACGAGCCAGGCGGCTGGTGATCTCCGGTCAGATCGGCGCCCGGCTGGACGGCACCATCGCCGAAACCCTCGAAGAACAGATGGATGTCGCCTGGGACAATCTGATCGAGGTGCTGCGCGAAGGCGGCATGACGGTTGCCGATCTCGTGAAGGTCGTGACCTACGTCACCGTGCCGGGCGCGGTGGCGCTGGCCCGTCAGGTGAGGCAGCGAAAGCTCGGGCAGCATGCGCCCGCCTCCACCTATCTCCAGGTCGCCGGGCTCGCCACGCCGGAATTCCTGTTCGAGGTGGAGGGCGAAGCGGTGAGTGAGGATCCCGAAGGCTTGTTCGACGATTTTCCCGATGCCGTAGCCGGGGCCGAGCGCTTCCGTCCGAAATCCTAGGGCGAAGACTCATCTATGGAGGGCGTTTTGATGAGTCTTCGCCCTAAACCAGCGGAAGCGATGGCGGCGATCAGGCGAAATCATCGCAACGGGGGTTCACGCCGCCGCCGCAGAAGTCTATTCTATCGGCTTTCCTGGGAGATACCCGATGTCCGCTGCCACCCCGGTGCTCGCACCCAATGATCTTGAATCCTACTGGATGCCCTTCACCGCGAACCGGGCGTTCAAGAAGCGGCCCCGGATGGTGCAGGGCGCCAAGGACATGCATTACATCCGCGCCGACGGAACGAAGGTCCTTGATGCGACTGCCGGCCTGTGGTGCTGCAATGCAGGCCATGGCCGCCAGCCGATCGTCGAGGCGATCCAGGCCCAGGCCGCCGAGCTCGATTACGCGCCGAACTTCCAGTTCGCCCATCCGAAGGTCTTTGCGCTGGCCGCCAAGGTGGCGGCGATGGCTCCCGCCGACCTCGACCACGTATTCTTCTGCGGCTCCGGATCGGAAGCCGTGGACAGCGCGCTCAAGATCGCGCTCGCCTACTGGAACGTCACCGGCAAGGGTCAGAAGACCCGGCTGATCGGCCGCGAGCGCGGCTATCACGGCGTCGGCTTCGGCGGCATCTCGGTCGGCGGCATTGTCAACAGCCGCAAGTTCTTCGGCACGCTGCTGGCGGGTGTGGACCACCTGCCGACGACCTACAACAGGGCCGAACAGGCCTATACCAAGGGCGAACCCGATTTCGGCGCGCATCTCGCGGATGAACTCGAGCGTATCGTGACGCTCCACGACGCCTCGACCGTCGCCGCCGTCATCGTCGAGCCGATGGCCGGTTCGACAGGCGTGCTGCCGCCGCCCAAGGGCTATCTGCAAAAGCTCCGGGCGATCTGCGACAAGCACGGCATCCTCCTGATTTTCGACGAGGTCATCTCGGGATTCGGCCGTCTCGGCTTCGGCTTCGCCGCCGAGCGCTACGGAGTCGTGCCCGACATGATCTGCTTCGCCAAGGGCGTGACGTCCGGCGCCGTGCCGATGGGCGGCGTGATCGTCCGCAAGCCGATCTTCGATGCCTTCATGAAGGGCGACGATCATGTGATCGAGCTCTTCCACGGCTACACCTATTCCGGTCATCCGCTGGCGGCCGCCGCCGGTCTGGCCACGCTGGAGCTCTACAAGGAGGAAGGCCTCTTCGAACGCGCCAAGGCGCTGGAGGGCGTTTGGGCCGATGCGATCTTCGACAAGATCAAGGGCCTGCCCAACGTGGTCGACATCCGCACGCTCGGCCTTGTGGCGGCCGTCGATCTGACGCCCATCGAGGGCAAGGTATCGCTGCGCGGCTATCAGGCGATGGAGCATGCCTTCCACGAGGAGGACATGATGGTCCGCTATACGGGCGACACGATCGCGCTGACGCCGCCTCTTGTCATCTCCGAGAGCCAGATCGGCGAGATCGCCGACAAGCTGGCGCGGACCATCAACGCCGTCGCCTGAAGAGGCGCATTCTTCTTTCCGCCATACTTGCGTGGCTATCGCAACGATAGCAGTATGACCGCCGGGGACTGGCGGCAGGGACGAAGTGATGACTTCAGGGCAAGGCGGCGAGACGCAGCGGGTTGCGATCTCCCGGCGCGACGCCATGGCGGGCGGCGCGGCATTCGCAGGAACGCTGCTTTCTTCCCCCTCGTCCCGCGCGCTGCCGGGCTCTAACGTGATCAAGCTGCGCATCCTCGAGACGACGGACATCCATGTCCATGTCTTTTCCCATGATTATTACCGGGATGCGCCGGACGATACGGTGGGCCTCGGCCGGATCGCCGCCCTCGTCGACAAGGCGCGCGCCGGGGCGCGAAACACCCTCCTGTTCGAGAACGGCGACTTTCTGCAAGGCAACCCGCTCGGCGATTTCATCGCCTTCGAGCGCGGCTTCAAGGGCGGCGACCTGCATCCGATCGTCAGGGCCATGAACCAGATGGGGTTCGATGCCGGCACGCTCGGAAACCACGAATTCAATTACGGACTCGATTTTCTGGCGAAATCGCTGGCGGGCGCGAAGCATCCGACCGTGTGCGCCAACCTCGTCAAGGGTCAACTCGCCGGCAATGCGCGGTCGGACGATACGCTCCTGCGTCCCTATGTGATCCTTGACCGCGAGGTGTTCGACGAGGCGGGCGTGGCGCATCGGCTGCGCGTCGGCGTGATCGGCTTCACCCCGCCTCAGATCATGCAATGGGACCAGGCGCATCTGCGCGGCAAGGTCGATACGCGCGACATCGTCGAAAGCGCGCGGGCCTGGGTGCCCGAAATGCAGGAGCGCGGCGCTGATGTCATCGTGGCGCTGGCCCATTCGGGAATCTCGACGGCCGCCCCGCAGGGCCGGGACGAGAACGCGGCGTTCCACCTCGCCTTCGTGCCGGGAATCGATGTGATCCTGACCGGCCATTCGCACCTCGTGTTCCCCGGTCCCAACTTCAAGGACAGGCCGGGCGTCGACATCGAGAAGGGGACCCTGAACGGCGTCCCGGCGGTGATGGCCGGCTTCTGGGGCAGCCATCTCGGGCAGATCGACCTGACGCTGCAGAAGAGCGGCAGCGATTTCAAGGTCATCGGCCACTCGGTCGGCGTGCTGCCGATCTTCCGGCGCGACGCGGGCAAGGTGATCCCGGCCATCGACGCAAAGCCTGAGGTGCTCGCCAGCGTCCAGGCCGATCACGACTTGACGCTCGAATACGTCCGCCGGCCCGTGGGGCGGACGACGCGGCCGGTGGATACTTATTTCGCCCTGATCGCCGACAATGCGGCCTTGCAGATCATTTCCGACGCGCAGATCTGGTATGCGAAGCAGCTTCTTGCCGGCACGCCCCATGCGGCGCTGCCGCTGCTCTCCGCCGTCGCGCCCTTCAAGGCCGGCGGACGTTCCGGCGCGGAGTTCTACACCCGGATCACCGAGGGTCAGGTCGCCCTCAAGAATGTCGCGGACCTTTACATCTATCCCAACACGCTGAAAGCCGTGAAAGTCACCGGCCAGCAGTTGAAGGATTGGCTGGAGCGCTCCAGCGGCATCTTCAACCAGATCAGGGCGGGGGAGGACGAGCAGCAGCTGATCAACGCCTCCTTCCCAGCCTTCAACTTCGACATGATCGATGGCGTGACCTACCGCATCGACGTCTCGCAGCCCTCGCGGTTCGATGGCGCCGGCAAACTCGTCGAGGCGGGAGCGAACCGGATCACCGGGCTCGCCTTCAACGGCAAGCCGGTCACGCCGCAGCAGGAATTCATCGTGGTGACCAACAACTACCGCGCCTCCGGCGGGGGCAATTTCCCCGGCAACGACGGCACGACCATGGTGCTCGACGCGCCCGACGCCACGCGCGACGTGATCATCAAGTATTTCCAGCAGACCGGCGCGCTCGATCCCAAAGCGGATAACAACTGGTCCCTGAAGCCCGTGCCTGGCGCCCGGAATATCGTGTTCGAGAGCAGCCCGAAGGGGAAAGCCTCGATGGCGGCGATCAAGGGGCTGAGCTACGCGGGCGAGGCGCCGAACGGCTTCGCCAGGTACAGGATCGATATGGGCAGCGGCGCCTGAACGGCCCGGGAGGTCCCGCTCAGTCCCGCGTGCCGACGGCCGTGAGATAGAGATCGATCAATTGCTCCTGCTCGACCCGCTCAGCCGTCTCCTGCTTGCGGATGGCGACCACCTTGCGCAGGATCCTGGCATCGAAACCATTGCCCTTGGCTTCGGCATAGACTTCCTTGATATCTTCCGAAAGCGCGCGCTTCTCTTCCTCCAGCCGCTCGATCCGCTCGACGATCGACTTGAGCTGCTGGGCGGTCTGCGGGTTCATGTCGTTGGCGGCGTCATTCATGGATCAACTCCTCGGACCGCCGCTTGAACCGGGTCGCGGCCCCGCGGTCAAGCGGGCCGGACCGCTTGTCAACGGCTCAATGCGAATGACCCGCGGCGGTCTTGGCGAAAGCGGCCTTCTGCGCGGGCGTCGCCTCCGTCTGATGCCGCGCCCGCCATTCCTCATAGGGCATGCCGTAGACATGCTCGCGGGATTCCTCCTTCGACAGGGACAGGCCCCGTTCGGCCGCCGCGTCCATCATCCAGTTCGAGAGGCAGTTCCGGCAGAAGCCCGCGAGGTTCATGAGATCGATGTTCTGGACATCGCCGCGTTCCGCGAGATGCGCCATCAGGCGGCGGAAGGCCGCGGCTTCGAGTTCCGTTGTGGTCGCCTTGTCGAACTTGCTCATCGTCGCACCTCCTTAGCGTGTCGCGCGGCTGCCGAAATGGCGGATCTCGTGCATTTCCGGCCGCGCCAGCAAGGGCCGCAGATCGCCGGCGAGACGTTCGCCCCAGCGAATGGCATCCGCCTCCGTCGCGATCAGATCCTGCCGCACCTCGATCAGTACATGGGGAAGCCCGCGCCCGATGCAATGGCGGCTCATCGTATCGCCTTCGAGCGCGCCGTCATAGGGCTCATTGTCGCCGGTCATGATCGACGCATCCGCCTGCAGCGCCTCCAGCAAAGGCAGCGGCAGGCGCGGATCGCGGTCCCAGAGGATGCCGACATGCCAGGGCCGCGCCACGCCCTTCATCCGGGGCGTGAAACTGTGAATGGAGATGACGGCCGGGACAGCGCCCTCCGCCAGCATCCGGTCGATCACCGAGGCGATCGCCGCATGATAGGGCAGCGAGAAGCGCTGCATGCGCTGGCGCACGCCCGCCTCGTCGAGATCGGCATTGCCCGGAACGACGGCGCCGTCCGACAGGCGCATCACCAGGGTGGGATCGTCGTCGCCCCGGTTCGGATCGATCAGCAGCCGCGAAAAACGGGACAGCACGGCCGGCGCGTTCAGGCGCGCCGCCATGGCGCGGGTGAGCGTTGCCACGCCGATGTCATAACCGATATGGCGTTCGAGCTCGGCCGGCGGCAGACCAAGGCCGCCGAACTCGGGCGGCATCGCGTTCGAGGCATGATCGGCCAGGACGATGGCGCCGCTGGCGATCGCACCGGCGACGATCTCGTAGGCCTCGCCGCCATCGGCGGCCGCAATCATTGAGGAACCCGGCGCATCTGTGGAAGTTTGGGACTGCATGACCTGCCCGTTTCTCCCTCCCGATTAACTGGTCCGGAGGGCTTGTGGAAGCTGGAGGGCCTGGCCTAAACAGAAATCTCGTTTTTCGTCGCAAGTGGAACATGACTGACCCGGTTGAACGTCGGTCGCTGGAGCAGCGGCGCGCGCTGCTCCGCAGCCTTTTCGATGCTGCGGTCGCGGCCGTGCACCCCGATCAGGCCTTGCCGGCCGCCCTGCCGCCCCCGCCGCCATCGGGCAGAATCCTGCTCCTTTCCACCGGAAAGGCCGGCGGCAGCATGATGAGCGCGGCCGTGCGGCACTATCAGACCGCATTCGGCCTCGGCAGGGACAGGCTTTTCGGAATCGGCACCGCCCGCCACGGCTACGAAGGCGGCAATCCCCTGATCACCATGATCAGCGCCGGCCATCCCGTGCCGGATGCGGGCAGCGTCCTTGCGGCGGAGAAGACGCTTCAGGCGGCGGCGCAATGCGCATCGGATGATATCGCAGTCGTGCTGATGTCGGGTGGAGGCTCGGCGAACTGGGTAGCGCCGGCGGGAACAATGACGCTCGCCGAGAAACAGGCCCTGAACCGGGCCTTGCTGCGCTCCGGCGCGCATATCGGCGAGATCAACTGCGTCCGCAAACACCTCTCCCGCATCAAGGGCGGCCGGCTGGCGTCCCGGATCGCGGCCGGGCGAATCCACACCCTGGCGATCTCGGATGTGCCCGGCGACGACCCTTCGACCATCGCATCCGGGCCAACGGTCGCCGATCCGACCACCCAGGCCGATGCGTTGGCCATCATCCGTAAGTATGCCGTCGAACTGCCTCCTGCGGCCCTTGCTGTCTTGACGGACCCCGCAATGGAAACGCCGAAACCGGGCGATCCCGTCTTCGGCCGCACCTCCTTCGCCATCATCACGCGGCCCCGCGACGGGCTGGACGCGGCCTGCAAGGCCGCTGCGGCTGCGGGTTGGGAGGTGATATCGCTGGGCGCCGACGTCGAGGGCGAGGCCAGCGCTGTCGCCGGGGCTCAGGCGCGGATGGCGCTGGACCTGAAAGCCCAGGGACGCCGGGCCGTCATTCTCTCGGGCGGGGAGCTGACCGTCACGATCCGGGGCGAAGGGACCGGCGGCCCCAACCAGGAATTCGCGCTGGCGCTGGCCGTGGCGCTTGCTGGCGCGGCCGGCATCAGCGCGCTCGCCGGCGACACCGACGGCACCGATGGCGGGCGCGGCGAACCCTCCGATCCAGCCGGCGCCTTTGTCGATGAAAGCACGCTGGCGCGGGCGATGCGCCTGGGGCTTGATGCGGCCGCAGCGCTCGCCGACAACAATTCGACACCATTTTTCCGCAGCCTCGGCGACTTGCTGGAAACGGGGCCGACGCTGACCAACGCCAACGATCTGCGCGCCATCGTGGTGCAGCCATGAGAGCGCTGGCCGCGCTTCCCCTGGCGCTGCTGGCGGGCGGCCTGCTGAGCGGCGAGGCCCGCGCGGACCTGCGCGTCTGCAATATGACGGCGAGCCGCGTCGGCGTAGCGGTCGGCTATCGCGACCCGCAGGGCTGGATCACCGAGGGCTGGTTCAACCTCAAGGCGAACAGCTGCGAGGCGGTTTTGAAAGGCGATCTCACCTTCAAATATTACTACATTCACGCTATCGACTATGATCGCGGCGGCGAATGGGGCGGGCGCAGCTTCATGTGCACGCGCGAACGCGAATTCTCCGTCCGGGGCTTCGACAATTGCCTGGCGCGCGGTTTCGACAGAACCGGGTTCTTCGAGATCGACACCGGCGAGCAAAAGAACTGGACCGTGCAATTGACCGAAGCGAACCGGCAGGGTGGTCAGCCGCTGATGGGAGGGCCGCGGCCATGAAACGCATGCGCAGGACAAAAATTCTGGCGACCTTGGGGCCGGCCTCCGAGCAGGACGAGGTGGTGGAGCGCCTGTTCGAGGCGGGCGCCGACATCTTCCGCATCAACATGAGCCATTCCTCGCATGACATCCTGCGGACGCGCGTCAGTCAGTTGCGTGCCATGGAGGCGAAATTCGGCCGCCCGATCGGCATCCTCGCCGACCTGCAGGGGCCAAAGCTCAGGGTCGGCATCTTTAAGGATGGGGCGGTGACGCTGGCGAACGGGCAGCGTTTCATCCTCGACAGCAACCCCGAACCCGGCGACGAGAGCCGGGTCCAGCTGCCGCATCCGGAGATTCTCGAACCGCTGGAAGTTGGCCATACGATCATCATCGACGATGGCAAGCTCAAGCTGCGGGTGGTCGAGGAAACGCGCACCCATGCGGTCACCATCGTCGAGGTCGGCGGCAAGATCTCCAACAAGAAGGGCGTCAGCCTGCCCGACACGATGATCCCCGTCTCCGCCATGACGGCGAAGGACAGGGCGGACCTCGACGCCGCCCTCGAAATCGGCGTCGACTGGATCGCGCTCTCCTTCGTGCAGCGTCCCGAGGACGTGGCCGAGGTCAGGAAGATGGCGCGCGGCCGCGCCCTCGTCATGGCGAAGATCGAAAAGCCGCAGGCCGTCGCCCGGCTCGAGGAGATCATGGAAATCTCCGATGCGGTGATGGTGGCGCGCGGCGACCTCGGGGTCGAGATGCCGCTGGAGAAGGTGCCCGGCATCCAGAAGCGCATCACCCGGCTCGGCCGGCGGCTCGGCAAGCCGGTGGTCGTTGCAACTCAGATGCTTGAAAGCATGATCGTCAGCCCTGTGCCGACCCGCGCCGAAGTCTCGGATGTGGGCACCGCCGTCTTCGAGGGAGCGGATGCGGTCATGCTGTCCGCCGAAAGCGCAGCCGGGCAGTTTCCCGTCCAGGCCGTCGCGACGATGAACCGGATCGCCGAAGAGATCGAGGCCGACCAGAACTACGCCGTCATCATCGCCGGACAGCGGGGAGAACCCGAGCATACCGGCGCGGATGCGATCGCTGCGGCCGCCCGGCAGATCGCCGAAACGATCGATCTCAAGGCCATCGTCGCCTGGACGCTCTCCGGCTCGACGGCGCTCAGGATCGCGCGTGAACGCCCGCTGACGCCGATCCTGGTGCTGACGGCCAAAGCCCAGACCGCCAGGCGGCTCACGCTCGTCTGGGGCGTTCATCCCGTCATCGGCGAAGACATCCGCGATGTGACCGAAATGGCCGAGCGCGGCGCGGAAGCCGCGCTCCGCGAAGGTTTCGCCATTCCCGGCCAACGGGTCATCCTTGTCGCAGGCGTGCCTTTCGGCACGCCGGGCGCGACGAACATGATCCGCATCGCCTTCGTCAATGCCGACGCCAAGGGGTGACGCATGGCGGCCGCGTTGCGTCATTTCCGGATCGCAAGCGCCATCCTGGCCGCAACCGTCCTGCTGCTCTCGGCCAACCATGCGCTGACGCAGGCAAACGCCCCGCAGCAGCGGCCCGGGGCCGAGAATGTCCCGTTCTTCGATCCTTCACGGAAACCGGAACGGCCGGACCTGACGGGCATCCGCGCCATCCGATTCCTGACCGACGATGATTACCCGCCGTTTCACTTTCCCGGTCCCGACGGTCAGCTGACGGGCTTCAATGTCGATCTGGCCCGCGCCATCTGCACCGAGTTGAAGATCGCCTGCACCATCCAGGCCCGCCGGTGGGAGACGCTGATCCCCTCGCTCGAGGAGGGGCGGGGCGATGCGGTAATCGCCTCCCTCACCGACCGGGAGGCCCTGCGCTTGAGGGTCGATTTCAGCATTCCCTATTATCGCTCGCCCGGGCGCTTCGTGACCCTCAAGAACACGCCTCTAGCCGGAGCGGGCGCGCCGGAGCTGGCCGGCAGGGCGGTGGCCGTGGTGCGCAACAGCGCGCATGCCGCCTTCCTGACTGCCTTCTTTCCAAAGCTGCGGCAGGCCCCCGCAGCGGATCTGAGCGAGGCCCTGCGGCTGATGACGACGGGCGCGGCGGAAGCCGTCTTCGGCGACGGTGTCGGGCTTGCGCTCTGGCTGAACGGAGACGCCGGCAGGACATGCTGCCGTTTTCTGGGCGGCCCCTTTTTCGAAAGCTCCTATTTCGGCGCGGGCGCGGCGATCGCCATCCGCAAAGACAACAGCCAACTGCGCCGGGCGATCGATTTCGCGCTGTTCCGGTTGGCGGAAGAGGGTGTCTACCAGAACCTCATGCTGAAGTATTTTCCCGTCAGCTTCTATTAGAGCGGTTGCCGATCTGACTGAATCAGATCGGCCGCTCTAAGCTCTTGATTTACCGCATTTTCTTTCGAAGAACCGGTATCCACTTCTTCGGAAAATGCTCTAGCCGCTGGCTGAAGAAGCTCTTCCCGGATCGTTATTGCGAGCGAAGCGAAGCAATTGACGATGCGCCAGCCGAACGGAAATGCTCCCGAAGATCGTGACGAATCGATCACGGCTGTTGCACGGCTTCAACAGTTTCCCCGGATGATGCGGTATAGACTGCGCTGCGATGATGCCGGTTCCGGGCATCGGGGTTGGGTCAATGGCAATGGTTTCGGGAAATCGCACGCTCGATCCTGCGGAACAGGCGGCGCAATTGCTGTTCCGGATAGGGTTCGGCATTCTGTGCGTCGTTCTGCCTCTGGCCGCCGTCTTCTCGCGCCGGGGCATCGTCGTGATCGCGCCAATCGGCATCCTGATCCTGATATCCGCCGCGCTGATGATGAAGGATTCATCGCAGCCCGGCGCCAGCCTGCGGCGCACGATCACGAGTCCGGCTGGTCTCGCCGCGCTGTTCCTCATCGGCTGGTCGGCGATGTCGCTGGCCTGGACACCCTTCCCCAGTGCTGGTGCGGAGCGGTTGCTGCGTGTCGCGGCGTCGATGGGCATCGCGCTCGCCGCGATCGTGGCCCTGCCCGAGCGCATGCGGGCCTCGAACCTTTACCTGCCCTCCGTCGGCATCGGGCTTGCGGCCCCGGTGGCGCTCGTTGTGGCTACGCTGCAGCCGGATCTCACGGAGCCCACCGTGCTCGACCGCGCAGCGGTACTGATCTCGCTGATGGCCTGGCCCGCCGTCACCTGGCTTTCAATGAAGCGCCGCACGGTGCCGGCCATGGCGATCGCGGGCGCCGTCGGCGCGCTGGCGCTCGTCCTGCAGGGCGCGACGGTTCTTCCCGCCCTGCTGGCGGGGGGCGTGCTGCTTGGCGGTGCGCTCAACAACCTGCGCGGCTCGGCCATGGCCTTCGCCGTGGCAGCGGCCATCCTGATTCTCGGCGCGCCGCTGATCGCGCTGGTGCTTTCCCTGCTCTCGACGCAAGCCAGCGCCTTCGGCCGCACCATGCAGGTCTGGGCCGACATCATCCTCGCCGATCCGCTCCGGCTCGTTACTGGCCATGGTCTCGAGACGGCGCTGCGCAACCGCCTCACGCAATCGCTCGACAGCGGCGCACCCACGAGCCTCCTCTTCGAGGTCTGGTACGAGCTGGGCGTTCTCGGCGCTCTGGCCATGACCGTGGTCGTGGCGGCGTCGGTCTTCAGCATTTCCAGCCTTGGCCGCACGCTCGGCTCCTTCTCACTCGGCTGCATGGGCTTCGCGTTCACGCTGGCCATCACCGGCCTTGGCACCTCCCAGACATGGTGGATCACCGCCCTGGTCGTGACGGTGATCGCCTTCGTGGC
Source organism: Methylocystis sp. (assembly GCA_020252485.1). Lineage (GTDB taxonomy): Bacteria > Pseudomonadota > Alphaproteobacteria > Rhizobiales > Beijerinckiaceae > JADCCX01. Next base: position 129,246 of record JADCCX010000002.1, on the reverse strand, counting down.
CGTGGCCCATGGCGAATACCGGACGGAGCGTCCGACGGCGCCGCCGTCCCTCAAGCGGGAGTAAGGCTTAGAGCATTTTCCGAAGAAGTGGATGCCGGTTCTTCGAAAGAAAATGCGGTAAATCAAGAGCTTAGAGCGGCCGATCTGATTCAGTCAGATCGGCAACCGCTCTAGCGTATCATGCCGATGGTGCGGGGCAGCCAGAGCGTGATCTCGGGGATGAAGGTGATGGCGATCAGCGCGGCGAAGAGCGGCGCCAGCCAGGGCAGGATGGCCATTGTCGTCCGCTCCACCGAAAGCTTCGCCACGCGCGAGAGTACGAACAACACCATGCCGAGCGGCGGATGCAGCAGCCCGATCATCAGGTTGAGCGTCATGATCAGGCCGAAATGGATCGGGTCGATGCCGAGCTTCAGCACGATCGGCAGCAGGATCGGCACAAGGATCGTGATCGCCGCGATCGTGTCCAGAAAACAGCCGACGAAAAGCATCAGGATGTTCACGAGGATCAGGAACACCCATTTGTTGTCGGTGATCGAGAAGATGAAGTTCGAGAACAGCGCGGCCGCCTGGCTGACCGTCAGCAGCCAGGCGAAGATCGACGCCGCCGTCACGATGAACAGGACCGAGGCGGTCGTTTCGATCGTGTCGAATGTGGCCTTCGACAGCGATTTCATCGTCATCGAGCGATAGCGCACGAGGCCGAGGAAGAGCGACCACATCACCGCGGCAACCGCAGCCTCGGTGGGCGTGAACCAGCCAAGCGTCATGCCGCCGATGAGGATCACCGGCGTCATCAGCGCCATCACGGCGGAGAATTTGAAAAGATAGTCACAGAGGAGCACGACGCCGAGCGAGATGAAGATCGCCGCATTCTGGGCGATGCCGGCTTGCTCCATCAGATAGACCGCAACCGGAAAAGCGAAGACGACGCCGACTTCGAGCATGGCGGAGCCGATTCGCTTCAGGTTGAACGGCGCGTCGGAACCCCAACCCCTGAGGCGGGCGAAGATCATCACGGTGATCATCATGAAGATGGTCATGACCACGCCGGGGATGACGCCGCCAAGGAAGAGCGAACCGATCGAGACATTGGCCATCATGCCGTAGATCACGAAGGGAAGCGAAGGCGGGATGATCGGCCCCAATGTCGCCGAGGCGGCCGTGACGCCGACGGCAACCTCGATCGGGTAGCCGTGCTCCTTCATGGCCTTGATCTCGATGGTGCCGATGCCGGCCGCATCGGCGATCGCCGTCCCCGACATGCCGGAGAAGATCACCGAACCGATGATGTTCACCTGCGCCAGACCGCCGCGCATCCAGCCGACCAGATCGACCGCGAAGGCATAGATGCGGCCGGTGACGCCGGCGATGTTCATCAGGTTTCCGGCGAGAATGAAGAAGGGCACCGCGAGCAGCGGAAAGCTTTCCACGCCGGCGATCATGCGCTGCGCGACGATCACATCCGGCGCGCCGCCATGCACCGCGAGATAGGCGAGCGAGGCCGCAACCATCGAGACGGCCACCGGCACGCCCATAACCATCAGCAGAAGAAATCCGCCAAGCAGGACCAGCATCAGCGCAACTCCTCTTCCGAACCATCGAAGGCGCCGGGCCGCTCAAGGATCGAATAGCCGCGCTTCCAGTTGCCATAGGCGACCTTCGCGCTCCAGAACGTCATCAGCGCGAAGGCGATCAGCACCAGCATGAAGAAGGGCCACTTGGGAAAATCGATCGTCGTCATCTGCTCGTTGGGGATGATCGTCTTGTAGCGCCAGACCAGCCAGCCCACGTAGCCGAATACGAAGGTGCGCAGGATATCGACGAAGGTGGCGGCGGCGCGGCCCGCGGGCCCCCTGAGATAGCGGTAGAGGAAATCAACGTGGATGTGCTTGGAGAGGCGCACGCACATCACCGAACCCAGGAAAACGACGGCGACAAGGCAGAAAACAGCGACTTCCTCGGTCCAGGCGAAGCTGTTGTTCAGCACATAGCGCGTGAAGAACTGCAGGAACACGCAGCCGCACATCGCCCAGAAGATCGCAAGCGTCACCCAGTCGTCGATGGTGTGATGCGAAAGGTCGATCGGCACCTCGACCTCATCGAAGGTCCGGGCGATCTCCTCGGCGTTGATCGGTGTATGGATTTCGGCTGTGGGCTTGTCGGCCAAGGCTTATGCTCCGATGGTCCCGGCGGCCGGCCTGGGCGTGCTCAGGCGCAAGAAGGGATCAAAAGGGGGAAGGCGCCGCCCGTTCGAACGGGCGGCATAACAATGCGGGAAGATCGGGGATCAGGAAAGGAGGGCGGCCGCCGGGGCCGCCCCGCCGCCTCAGGAACCCTGTCCGGACTTGATGGCCTGGATGCGCTCCCAGTCAGCCTTGCGGTAGCCGAACTGCTCGAAGGTCACGGCCTTGTTGACGGCCTCGAGGAACTCGGCCCGATTGATCTCCGTGACGGTCAGGCCTTTGTCCTTGAAGAACTGGACGAGCTTGCTTTCGTCATTTTTGACTCTGGCTGTGGCGCGCGCGGCTGCTTCCTGCGTGACCTCGGTGAAGATCTGCTTTTCGGCATCCGACAGCTTCTCCCAGACGCCCTTGGCGATAATGGTGTTCAGCTGATCCACGATATGGCCGGTCAGCACGATATGCTTCTGCACCTCGTAGAACTTCTTGGCTTCGATGGTGGTGAGCGGATTCTCCTGTGCTTCCACCGTGCCGTTCTGCAGCGCGAGGTAGACCTCGGCGAAGGCGATCGGCGTGGTGTTGGCGCCGCAGGAGCGCGGCATAGCGAGATAGGCTGGAACGTCCGGCACGCGGATCTTCAGGCCCTTCATCTCGGCGCAGGTCTTGAACGGCCGGTTCGTCGAGGTGTGGCGCACGCCGTAATAGGTCGTCGCCGTGATCTGGTGGCCGGTCTTCTCCTTATAGCCCTGGGCGAATTCCTTGAAGATGTCGCTCTTGGCGAAAGCCAGCAGGTGATCCGAATCGCGGAAGGTGAAAGGATAGTAGATCACGCCCATCGGCGGGTATGAACGCGCGCCGAAGCTGGAGCCGGTGTAGATGATATCCACCGAGCCGAGCGACAGGCCCTGGTTGATATCGGTCTCCTTGCCAAGCTGCGAGGCGGGAAACACATCGACGGTGAACTTGCCGTTGGTGCGCCTGGCGATCTCGCCGGCCGCCCAGAGAGCCTCGGTATGGAACGCCTCGGATGTCTCGTAGACATGGGCCCATTTGAGCTTGGTTTGCGCCATCGTCGGCGCGGCGAGCAGGGACAGGCCTGCAAGAGCGGCGAGCGCCGCGAATCTGCGTCGATTGAACATGAATTCCTCCCGTTTGCCGGCCTGTCCCGATCATCCGCCTTGCGTGACCGGTTCTGTGCCGGGCATCTTGAGCGGATGGTATTCAATATCGTCAGACCGCGTCAGCGAAAGCTATCGGCTGCAAGATTGCGGTGTCAAGGCGATCCGCCCGAAACAGGGCGTTTGCCTAACCGAAAGCGAGGCTTGAGCCTGGAACTGTCTGCTTTTCGAGCATTTCTGCGTCCCAGGCGATCCCGATTCCCGGTTCGGGCGAAGGGAACGCCCGTCCGTCGCGGCGCGCCATGGGCGCGGTGGTGAGCGTATCGAGCTGCGGAATATACTCGACCCAGCGCGCATTGGGCGCGGCGCAGCAGAGCGCCACATGCAGCTCCATGAGGAAATGGGGACAGACGGGCATGTTGAAGGCCTCCGCCAGATGCGCCACCTTCAGCCATGGCGTGATGCCGCCGATGCGCGCGACATCCACCTGCACGACCGAGCAGGCGTTGCGCTGCAGATATTCGCGGAAATGCAGCGGCGAATAGAGGCTCTCGCCCACGGCGACGGGAATAGAGGTGGAGGCGCAAAGCCGCTGGTGGCCGGAAAGATCGTCCGCCGTCAGCGGCTCCTCGAACCAGGCGATATCGAGGGGCTCGTAATGGCGCGCCCGGCGGATGGCCTCATCCACCTGGAAAGCCTGGTTGGCGTCGGTCATGATCTCGAAGCCGTCGCCGAGCGCCGCGCGCACGGCGGCGAGCCGCGCCACATCCTCGCGGACATGAGGCCGGCCGATCTTGATCTTGGCGCCCCGGAAACCGTCAGCCCTGGCCTTCAGTGCGTCATCGACCAACTCTTCCGGTGAAAGATGCAGCCAGCCGCCTTCCGTCGTGTAGAGCGGCACGCTCTCCTGCGCGCCTCCGGCCATCACATGGAGCGGCAGGCCGGCCTTGCGGCAGCGCAGATCCCACAAGGCCGTATCGATGGCGGCGAGCGCCAGCGAGGTGATGGCCCCCACCGTCGTCGCATGGGTGAGGAAGAGAAGATCGCGCCAGATCCGCTCCACCTCGCCGGCATCGCGTCCGATCAGGGCGGGCAGGAGCGTGTGCTCGAGGAGCTTCATGATCGATGGCCCGCCGGTCCCGATCGTATAGGTGTAGCCGATGCCCGAAGCGCCGTCCGAATCGGTGATGCGGACCATCGGCGTTTCCTGGCTGACGAAGGACTGGATCGCGTCGGTTCGCTTCACCTTCGGCTTGAGATCGATCATCCAGGCTTCGATGCGGGTGATTTTCGCCATGGTTTCCTCCGGTTTTTTGCAAAGCGTAGGGAGCTTTTGGCCCGTCGGCAATCAGGATCGCAAACAAAGCGGAGCCATCACGCGGGGATGGCGGCGGGCCTGTCGGGCGTCTATCGTCCCGCCATGTCCATCACGCTCACCATCCTCGGCTCGAAAGGCGGCCCGGCGATCCGCCCCGGCGGCCCGTCGCCCACTTCCATGCTGCTCGACGTCGATGGCAGGCTCTATGTCGTCGATTGCGGTTTGGGCGTGACGCGCGGCTTCGTCGAGACCGGTCACTCGCTCCGGGAGCTTGCGACGATCCTGATCACGCATCACCATTCCGATCACAATCTCGAATTCGGCAATCTGATCCACACCGCCTGGTGCGCGGGCCTCGGCACGCCAGTGCAGGCCTATGGCCCGGCAGGGCTGGCGGCGATGTGGCCAGCCTTCTGCCGCCTCAACGCCTTCGATATCGCGACGCGCATCGCGGACGAGGGCCGGCCGGAGCTGGAGCCGATGGTGACGGTGAGCGAGTACGCCGAAGGCGCGGTCTTCGATGACGGGACCGTCAGCGTGACGGCGCTCCGCAACCATCACCCGCCGATCATCGACAGCTTCGCCCTGCGTTTCGCCATCCGTCAGCCGGGCGGCGGGAAGGTGATCGTCTTCTCCGGCGATACGGCCTTTCTGCCGGCGATGATCCCCTTCGCGCAAGGGGCCGATATCCTCGTGCACGAAGCGATGTATCTGCCGGGCGTTGATCGCCTCGTCGCCAAAACGCCGCATGCGAAAAGGCTGCGCGAACATCTGATGGCGAGCCACACGCTGGCGGCGGATGTCGGCCGCATCGCTGAGGAGGCCGGCGTGAAACGTCTCGTGCTCAACCATCTCGTGCCCGCCGACGATCCCGAGACGCTCCCCGCGCATTGGGTGGCGGAGGTCTGCCGCTCCTATGCCGGGCGGCTCGATGTGGCCCATGACGGCTTGCGGATCGTCTTGTGACATCCCGCGCGCGGCTGATCCTCGTCTATGCCTTCGTCGGGCCGGTCGCGGGCGCGCTGCTCTATGTCGGGTTTTCGGCGGCAGCGGGCGCGCTGGGCTTGCGCACCAATGTCTTCATGGATCCGGATCTGTTCCGCCAGGCGATGGCTCAGACCGCCGGGGCGGCCGGCTGGCAGATCGCGATCTCGGCCCCGCTCAGCCTGACGCCGGCGCTGCTGACCGGCTGGCTCACCGCAAGGCGCATCGAGAAAGCAGGGTCATGCCCCTGGTGGGTCAGCTGCCTTTACGGCGCGCTGGCGAGCGGCCCGCCGGGGGTGATCTTCCTCTGGGCGGCGCGGGCGGCCTATCCGGAGATGGCGATCATTCCGCATCCCCTGCCGGGCGGCCTGCTGATCGGGCTGATCGGGTTCCTGGGAACCTGGCCCTGCTGGCGGCTGGCGGCGAAGAAGCCGATTCCTTACCGCAGCTCCCCGCAGAACCTCTGAATCCGCCGGCAGGCTTCCTCCAGCCGCTCGTCGCTCGTCGCGTAGGAGATGCGGAAGTTAGGTCCGAGGCCGAAGGAGGTGCCATGCACGGCGGCCACGCCCTCGGTGGCGAGCAATTCGAGCACGAGGTCCTCGTCCGTCTCGAGCTTCTTGCCTGACGGAGTGGTCTTGCCCATCAGCGCCGAGCAATCGGGATAGACGTAGAAGGCGCCCTCCGGCACGGGGCACTTGAGGCCGCGCGTCTGGTTCAGCATCGAGACGACGAGATCGCGGCGGCGCTCGAAGGCGGCGCGGAAGCGGGGCAGATGCTCCTGCGTGCCGTTCAGCGCTTCCACGGCGGCCCATTGCGAGACGGAGCAGGTGCCCGATGTCTGCTGGCCCTGCACATTGTCCATGGCTTTGATCAGATGCTCGGGGCCGGCGGCATAGCCGATGCGCCAGCCCGTCATTGCATAGGCCTTGGAGACGCCGTTCATGGTCAGCGTGCGGTCGTAGAGGCTGGGCTCCACTTCGGCCGGCGTGCAGAACTTGAAATCGCCGTAGACGAGATGCTCGTACATGTCGTCGGTCAGCACCCAGACGTGCTTGTGCTTCATCAGCACATCGGTGATCGCCTTCATCTCGGCCCAGGTATAGGCCGCGCCGGAGGGATTCGAGGGCGAGTTGAGCAGCAGCCACTTCGTCTTCGGCGTGATGACCCGGTCGAGGTCGGCCGCCTGCAGCTTGAACTGGCGCTCCAGCGTGGTGTGGACAAAGACGGGCGTGCCGCCGCACAAAGCCACCATCTCCGGGTAGCTCACCCAATAGGGCGTGGGGATGACCACCTCGTCGCCGGGGTTCAGAGTCGCCATGAAGGCGTTGAAGATGACATGCTTGCCGCCGGTGCCAACGATGGTCTGCGACGGCTTGTAGTCGAGGTTGTTTTCGCGCTTGAACTTGGCGGCGACGGCGGCGCGCAATTCGGGAATGCCGGCCACCGGCGTGTATTTCGTCTCGCCGCGGCGGATGGCCGCGATCGCCGCTTCCTTGATGTTGTCGGGCGTATCAAAATCAGGCTCGCCGACGGATAGCGAGATCACGTCCTTGCCCGTCGCTTTCAGATCCCGCGCCTTCTGCGTCAGCACGATGGTGGCGCTGGGCTTGATGCGTGACAGGGCGTCTGAAATGAAGGCCATGGACGGGGCTCCGGGAAGGTGCGGCGCGAAAGCGCGCGTCCTCCCTAGTCCCGGCTCACAAGCGGGACAAGCCAGATTCGCTCATCGGATCGACAAACGGCTGCGATGGAAAACAGCGGTCTGCGCTTTGCCTCAGTGGCGGGAATTGCCGCCGCTCAGTTGAGCTTGGGCGCCGTGCCGGTCACGTCCGGACCATCGACATCCGCGTATTCAGAGTTGACGACATTGTCATAGGTCCACAACGATGCGCCAAGCGCCGTGATTCCCGCGACCAGGATGATCGGCGCAATCAAAGCCCTGGGCAGCAATTGGGCGACGCCGCCGACATGGCGCCGGCGGGCGGAAAATGAACGGACTGCGCCGATCTGCGGGCGGGACCGCAATCCGGAACTCACAGGCATGGGTAACCTCCATGTCTTGGAAAAACGGCGGGAGCAGCGATTCTGTTCATCTCCCATTAATCCGGGAGGATGTGACCAAACTGTGTTTTTCCGCGCAGGCATTTCAGCGATCGGTTCACAGATGTGTTATCGTCACAGCAAGGTCTCATGCTCCGTCTGATCCGCTTCGTCGCCTTCACTGGCCTTTTGATCGCCGTCGCGTTGGCCGGCTGGCGGCTCGTCACCACGAGGGAGGAATCCGTGCTGGCCGCAATCTATGAGGTTGTTTTCGGCTCGCCCGATCAGGGACCGATCGATTTCGAGACCTTCACGCGCAGCTCCAAGCCGAATACGGCGCTCGCCTGCCCGCCCGGCCTCTGCCGCAACGCGATCGCCGATTTCGATCCGGGCGTCTTTCCCTTTTCGGATGATGAGCTGCGGCAGCGCTTCACCGCCTTCGCGCTGGCCCAGCCGCGCGTGATTCCGGTTTACCGGCATGAGCGGCCAGGCCTGCCGACGCAGGACCGCTACGTGCAGCGGACCAGGCTGATGAGCTTCCCCGATACGATCGACGTGCGTTTCATCGCGCTCTCGGACAAAACCTCGACGCTGGCGATCTATTCGCGCAGCCAGATCGGCTACAGCGACATGGGCGTCAATCTCGCCCGCATCCGGCTCTGGACGGAAAACGCCCAGTTGCGTGGGGAAGGCGGCTGATCTTCAGCCGTGTTTCAGCTTCATGGTCAGGATCGTGCCGACCAGAAAGAGCGTCACGATATTGGCACCGATCAGCGGCCATGAGATGATATAAATGCCGTAGATCAGCCAGAGCAGGATGCCGGTGAAGAGCAGCACCTGCGCCCACAGCGAGATATCGCGCGTCTGCCGAGTGGTGATCGTCTTGATCGCCTGCGGCATCCACGAGACCGTGGTGAGGAAGGCGGCGACGCCGCCGATGATTTCGACGATCTGGGGAGACAGGGAAAAAGCGGACATGGCGGCAGCGGCCTAGCGGATTCGCGCTGCCCTGTCTGCCTCTTTGCATGGGCGGCCTGCGATCTGTCAGACCACAAGCCCTTTCAGCGCCGGCGCCTGATTGCTGCCGAAGCAATCGCGCATGTTGATCCGCAGGATCAGCCATCCTGTCTTGACCGCGTCACCGGGGAAGCGCATCTCGGCCCGTCCAGAGTCCGTATCCGCATGTTCAGATATTTCGAACGATTGATTGATCCCGTGGCGACGCCTTCCGGCGTTTCTCCGCCAGCGGGGACGCTTGCCTTCTACTGGCACTTCATCCGGCAGCATAAACCGGTCTTTGCCGCGCTGGTGGTCATCCAGTTCCTGCTGGCGAGCTTCGATGCGGCCCTGCCCGTCTTCGTCGGCATGATCGTCAACCGCCTGGCGGGGGCTGATCCGGCGAGCTTCTTCTCGGACAATTGGGCGCTGCTCACAATGATGGCGGTGGTGATCCTGGTGCTGCGGCCGCTGACGCTTTCGGCCCAGTTCCTGATCTCGCAGCAGGCGCTGGCGCCAGGCTTCTCCAACATGGTGCGCTGGCAGAGCCACTGGCATGTGGTGCGGCAGAGCTGGCCGTTCTTCCAGGCGGATTTCGCCGGCCGCATCGCCAACAAGGTCATGCAGGTCGGCTATTCGCTTCGCTCCAGCACGGCGACAATCGTCAACATCGTCCTTTACATCGCAATCTATGGCATCGGCGCCTTGACCATTCTTCTGACGCAGGATTGGCGGCTGGCCCTGCCGATGGTGATCTGGCTCGGCGCCTATGCGGTATTGCTCAAGGTGTTCGTGCCGAAGATCGGCGAGAGCGCCAAGGCGATGTCGGAAAGCCGGTCGCAGCTCACCGGCCGCATCGTCGACAGCTACACGAATATCCTCACCGTCAAGCTCTTCGCCAAGGCCGAGGAGGAGGATGCCTTTGTCCGCGATGCGCTGCTCAGGCACACCGAACTGTCGCAGAAGCAGGGCCGCATGGTGACCGGCTTCATCATGGCGCTTGCGGCGCTCAACGCGCTGCTCATCGCCGCGATCTCCGGCATGGCGCTCTGGCTCTGGTCGATCGGCGCAATCTCCATCGGCATCGTCGCCACCGCGATTCCCTTCGCGCTGCAGCTGGCCGGCATGGCCGGCTGGCTCGCCTGGGAATTGATGGAGGTGTTCGAGAACATCGGCGTCACCGAGGAGAGCATGGGCGTCATCGCCCAGCCCATCGCGATCACGGACCGGCCGGGCGCGGGCGAATTGGCCGTGACGCGTGGGGAAATCCGCTTCGAGCATGCGAGCTTCGGCTATGGCCGCGATGTTTCGGTGATCGAGGATCTCAGCCTCACCATCCAACCGGGCGAAAAGATCGGCCTGATCGGGCGTTCCGGCGCCGGCAAGTCGACGCTCGTCAATCTGCTGCTGCGCTTCTTCGATCTGGAGGAGGGCCGCATCCTGATCGACGGGCAGGATATCGCCAATGTCACGCAGGAATCCCTGCGGCACGCCATTGCGATGGTGACGCAGGACACCTCGCTGCTGCATCGCTCTGTCGCCGAGAATATCCGCTATGGCCGCCGTTCGGCAACGCATGACGAAATCGTTGCTGCCGCAAGGCAGGCCCATGCCGACGAGTTTATCAATGAGCTGGAGGACTGGCGCGGCCGCAAGGGTTACGGCGCGCATGTCGGCGAGCGTGGCGTCAAGCTGTCAGGCGGCCAGCGGCAGCGCGTCGCCATCGCCCGCGTCATCCTGAAGAATGCGCCGATCCTCGTGCTCGACGAGGCGACCTCGGCGCTCGACAGCGAAGTCGAGGCCGCGATCCAGGAGCAGCTCGTGACGCTGATGGAGGGCAAGACCGTGATCGCCATCGCGCATCGGCTTTCGACGATCGCACGCATGGACCGGCTGGTCGTGCTGGAAGCCGGCCGCATCATCGAGCAGGGCACGCATGCGGAATTACTGGCGAAGGGCGGCCATTACGCCGATCTCTGGGCGCGTCAAAGCGGCGGCTTCATCCTGCAGCCGAAGCGCTTCGAGCCGCGCGAAGCGGCGGAGTGATCAGGGTCGCCCAGGCGCTCAGCTGAGCAGGCCGCGCCGCGCGAGGTTCTTCATCAGCGCGCCCGCGCCGAAGGTCCAGGGCGCGCATTCGGTGGCCAGCCGCATGCGGTTCGTCAGGCTGCCGAGCTTGTCGGACGCGATGGTGACGACATCCCCGACCTTGTGGGTGAAACCCTGGCCTTTCGCGCCGCGATCCTGCACCGGCGCGAACATCGTGCCGCAATAGAGGACGGCTCCATCAGGATATTGGTGATGCTTGCCCAGCATCTGCCCGGCGAGATCGACGGGATCGCGGGCGATCTCGGTCATGCTGGAGGAGCCTTCGAGCACGAAGCCGTCCTCGCCCTCCACCTTGAGGCGCACGATCATGCGGCGCACGTCGTCGAGCGAAAAGCTGTCATCGAAGAAGCGGATGAAGGGGCCGAGGCAGGCGGAGGCGTTGTTGTCCTTGGCCTTGCCCAAGAGCAGCGCCGAACGGCCCTCAACGTCGCGCAGGTTGACATCGTTGCCGAGGGTCGCGCCGACAATTGCGCCTGAGGAGGCGACGACGAGGACGGCCTCCGGTTCCGGGTTGTTCCAGGTCGAGACCGGATGCAGGCCGGCATCAGCGCCCGTGCCCACGGCAGCCATTGGCGGGGCCTTGGTGAATACCTCGGCATCCGGGCCGATGCCGACCTCGAGATACTGGCTCCAGCTGCCGGCCTTGATCAGCGCCTCCTTCAGCGCCATCGCCTGTTTCGAGCCGGGTTTGAGCTTGCGGAGGTCGCCGCCCACGAGCCGGGTGATTTCAGCGCGGATTCCCTCGGCGGCGGCGGCATTGCCGCGCGCCTTCTCCTCGATGACCCTTTCGATCATCGAGACGGGAAAGGTGACGCCCGCCGCCTTGACGGCCTGAAGATCGACGGGGGCGAGCAGCCAGGGCTTGCGCCGGCTGCGGCTCGCCTCGACGCTGTTCCCGAGAAGGTCGGCAAGTTCGCTGATCTTCTCGCCCTTCGCCCGCCTCAGCGCCAAGGCGGGGTTCCTGGCCTCGCAGAGATCGCGCATCGTGGGAAAGGCGGCCGTGATATCGAAGACGCCGGTCTTGCGGATGGCGACGACGGAAGGCCCGCCAACATCGGGCCGCCAGATGCGGCCCGCCAGGGCTCCTGCTGCGCCGTCGATGGGCAGTGTCGTTTCGGGAGTGAGTTTCATTGTGGCGTTTCCGGATGGCAGGGTTATTGTTGAAGCCGTTATCTTGACAACAGGCCTGCGATCCAACGCAAGGCCGCCCGTGAGGAAATCGTTGAAAGGACCCCGGTCATGAACATTCATGCGCCCGCCAGGCGCCGCCATTTGCGCCTCAATGCGCTCGACAATCTGGTGGTCGCGGTCGATCCCATCGAGAAAGGGACCATAATCGAGGGCGTCGCCGCCGCGGCGCGCATCCCGCGCGGCCACAAGATGGCGCTGACGAAGCTTGCGAAGGGCCAGCCGGTCATCAAGTTCGGGCAGATCATCGGCTTCGCCCATGCCGAGATCACGCCCGGCGAGCATATCCATTCCCACAATTGCGATTTCGCCGCCTTCGAGCGGGATTACCGGCATGCGGAGGACGCAACAGAGGAGGACGTGCTGCCGCTCGATCAGCGCGCGACCTTCGAAGGCTTCCGTCGGGCGACAGGCCGGGCCGGCACGCGCAACTACATCGGCATCCTCACCTCGGTGAACTGCTCCGCCACCGTCGCCAAATTCATGGCGGAGGAGATCAACCGGTCGGGGCTCCTGAAAGATTATCCGAACATCGACGGCGTCATTCCGCTGGTGCATGGCGGCGGCTGCGCTCTCGATATCCATGGCGAAGGCTACGAGGTGCTCAAGCGCACGCAATGGGGCTACGCCACCAATCCCAACATGGGCGGCGTCGTCATGGTGGGGCTTGGCTGCGAGGGCTTCCAGATCGGCCGCTGGAAGGAGGCTTACGGCGTCGCCGAAAGCGAGACCTTCCGCACGATGACGATCCAGGAGGTGGGCGGCACGAAGAAAACCGTCATGGCCGGCATCGAGGCGATCCGGGCGATGCTGCCGACCGTCAATGCCGTGAAGCGCGAGACCTTGCCCGCCTCCGAGCTTTGTCTCGCCTTGCAATGCGGCGGCTCGGACGGTTATTCCGGCATCACCGCCAACCCCGCGCTGGGAGCCGCTGTGGACCTGCTGGTGAAGCACGGCGGCACGGCGATCCTCTCCGAGACGCCCGAGATCTACGGGGCAGAGCATCTGCTGACACGGCGCGCCGCGACCCGCGAGATCGGCGGGAAGCTCGTCGATATCATCCGCTGGTGGGAGGATTACACTGCCCGCAACAAGATGAGCATGGACAACAACCCCTCACCCGGGAACAAGGCGGGCGGTTTGACGACGATCCTCGAGAAATCGCTGGGGGCCGCCATGAAGGGCGGCAACACGACATTGCGCGGCGTCTATCATTACGCCGAGAAAGTTGATGCGCGAGGCTTCGTCTATATGGACACGCCGGGCTATGATCCGGTGGCGGCCACGGGCCAGGTGGCGGGCGGCGCCAATATCCTCGCCTTCACGACGGGCCGCGGCTCCGCCTATGGCTGCAAGCCGACGCCCTCCTTCAAGCTCGCCACCAACACGCCGATCTACAACCACATGATCGATGACATGGATATCAATTGCGGCGATGTGCTGGACGGCGTCAGCCTCGAGGACAAGGGAAGCGAAATCTTCGATCTCATCCTCAGGATCGCCTCGGGCGAGCGCACCAAATCGGAGCAGCTCGGCTATGGCGATGTCGAATTCGTGCCATGGCAAATTGGCGCGACGATGTGATGGCGCTCACATGAAGGCGCGCTGAAGAGTTCACCCTAGTCGAACAGCGCGTCGATGTCCGGCTGGGCGACGTGATCGTCTGATCCTGCGAGCGCCGGTCCCGTTGCGAGCGCATGGGTGCCAAGAGCGTTGTGCTCCTCGTTCAGGGCATCAATTTCTGTAGCCATGACGCTGTTCAGTTTGTCGAGCCCGCCCCAGATTTCGGTCATCCGTTGAACACGGCCTTCGACGAAATGCAGCGTTTCGCAGACGCGCGTGATGCGCTGCCCGGTCAGATCCTGGAAGTTGCAGGCCTCGTAGATGGCCATGACCTTCACCGCGATCTCTCCGGCGCAGGCGCGCATGGCTTTGGGCGTCACTTCGCTCTGGATGACGCTGGAAAGCATCTCGATATGCTCCGCTGCAGCCAGAATGGTGTTCGTCGCGCCTTCGGTGTCGATCACGACGGCGCCGAGTTCGCCGGCCGCATGGTCCATCTTGACAGCCCTCGGCACGGAAGAATGCAGCGAGACCACCTGCCGCTTGGTTTCGATGATGGCCTTCTGGATCGCGTCCATCTCCTCGCGCAGCTTCATGACTTCGATCACTTCGCGGCGGTAGGCATCCGCGATGTTGGAGACGATGGCCTGGGTCGGCTGGATCATCGCCTCCAGTTTATCGAGCTTGACGAGCACACGCTGGACGCCGCCCCGCTCAGGCGCTGCGGCTTCGGCCAACCCGGGGACGGGGCCTTCCGGGGCCGTCTGCTTCTCGATCGTGAATATCCTGCGCTGAGCGGTCATGGGGCCTCGGACGTCTCTCTTGCCTCCATCTAGGCCGGACACGGTTAAGATTGCGTTCCAGGCGGCGCCGTTAAGGCCCTGCAAACCACGCTTTTAAAGAGGCCGGAAACCAAGCCGCCGCCATCTTCATGTCTTGGCAATCATAACAGAAATCAAATTTGATTTCAGTGCTTTAACGGACGCATTTCCGGTTCTGTTAACCTTTGCGCATCCGCCCTGCGCTAGGGTTCAGCGGCAAGAGACCGGCCTGGCCGAGCCAGCCGTTCTCCGCACACCTTCGTGTTGCGTAGTGAAGGCTTTGGACCATGGAACGAACCGGCAAACGACCAGACAATCTTTCGCCGCATCGGGGATGCGGAGGAAGTGACGCCATCCGGCAGGAAGGCGATCATCCAGACGCAGCGTTGCGGCTGATGCATCCGCGCCTGAGCGCCGGCGCCCTGGCTGGCGCGGCCCTGACTGCCGCTCTGCTGTCGGGAACGGCGGCGCAGGCCGATCCCTTCATCCTAACCGAGCGCGTGATGGCGCGGCCGGGACCGCCGAATCTGGGTGGCGGCTTCATCGAAATGCTGATGACGGGCAGGAACCCTGTCCGGACCGCGCGGCCGCCGAGCTTCGTGCCGGCGCCGGGCACCCCCGCGCCGCCGCTGCCCTATGCTCCCGGCCAATGGGTGTCAGAACCGGCGCCGGCGCCTTCTCAGCGTCAGCGCGGCATTCAGCAGCAGGCGGCGCTGAATCCGGATTTCCGGCAGGTGGAGCGCCAGCTCGATCCACGGTTCCTGCCGCAGATCGTCGATTACTCCGGCCCCCATCGTCCGGGCACCGTGATCATCGACACCGAAAGCAAGTTCCTGTTTCTGGTCGAGGGGAACGGCCGCGCCCGGCGCTACGGCATCGGCGTGGGCCGTCCCGGCTTCGAATGGGCCGGCGTGAAGACGATCACCCGCAAGGCCGAGTGGCCCGACTGGCGTCCGCCGGCGGAAATGCTGAAGCGGCGGCCTGATCTGCCGCGCTACATGGCTGGCGGACCGGAGAATCCGATGGGCGCACGCGCGCTTTATCTCGGCTCAACGCTCTACCGGGTTCACGGAACCAACGAACCCCACACGATCGGCCAGGCGGTTTCTTCCGGCTGCATCCGGATGCGCAATGAGGATGTCACCGATCTCTACGAACGCGTGCGCGTAGGAACCAAGGTTATTGTCATCTGAGGGGATGACGATTGAATCGGTGTCGAGGGCCGGGGCCGCCTGAGACATCGCGTCGCCCGGCTGCGATCCAAAGCGCGCCGGAGTGGACAGGAGCGGGGCCGCCAGTGCGAAAGCGCCGGCGGCCCCTGCTGTCAGATCGGAAGCTTGACAGCGGCGGTCGCAGGATCGCCGCTGTTGGGCGTGCCGCGCGGCTCGATCAGCAGGATATGGCATTCCTCCTCAGCGACAGGCTGATGCTCGACGCCCCTCGGCACGACGAAAAGTTCGCCAGCCTTCAGATGCACGTCGCCGTCGCGCAGCCGAATAGTCAGACGGCCCTTGAGGACGAGGAAGAAGTCGTCGGTGTCTGGATGCTGATGCCAGTGATACTCTCCCTTCAGTTTCGCGACCATAACGTCATTGCCGTTATAGGCGGCGAGAATCTTCGGCGTCCAATGCTCGGAGAAGAGCGAGAGTTTCGCTTCAAGATTGACCGAGTCCGGCATCACACGAACTGGCTGAGGCCGGGAATCGCGCCGACGATCGCGCCCATGGCGTCCTCGCCCGCCTTCTCGCGGCCGAAGGCGAAGGTCTCCTTGCCGACTTCGCTCAACTGGCCCATCGACAGGCCGGCGGACATCAGCTGCTGGCCGAGGCCCATGACGCCGCCGCCGCCCATCATTCCCATCAGGCCGCCAAGCACGCCGCCGCTGCCCGCGCCCGCATATTCGGCGATGAGCTCCCGCGCGCCCGGCATCGCATCCAGCATCGCGGTCACCTCCGGCGGCGGGCCCTCCTTCTGCAGGAAGCCGAGAATGATGCCGACGGCTTTGCGGGCGAGGTCCGCGTCGATGCCGACACTGGCGACCAGCCGGTTGATGAGTTCTTCCATGATGTTCTCCGCCCGGCGCCCCCATCGGCGCCTTCCGCGCCATGCCCTAGGACAGGCATCCCCCCGAACGCAAGGTCATTTAGTTTAGATATGAACGAATTGATGGAAACGGCGCTCTGGCGAAGACTTCTCACTCCCGCTATAGGCACATGACGCGCAAGGGACATGACGTGATGGCAGCGATTCCACCTGGCACCATTGTGGTCGGAAAGAGCCCGGACGGGCTGCAGTTTCTCACCCTCAAGCTGGCCAACCGCCACGGCCTGGTGACGGGGGCCACCGGCACCGGCAAGACGGTCACGCTGCAGACGCTGGCCGAGGGTTTCGCCGCCGAAGGCGTTCCGGTGTTTGCCGCCGACGTCAAGGGCGATCTCTCGGGTGTCGGCGCGCCCGGCCGGGGCGACGCCTGGTGCGTCAAGGCCATGGATCACATGGGCCTCAAGTATCAGGCCGACCAGTTCACGACCGTCTTCTGGGATCTCTTCGGCGAGCAGGGCCACCCGATCCGCGCCACCGTGGCGGAAATGGGTCCGCTGCTGATCGCCCGGCTGCTGGAGCTGAACCCGACGCAGGAAGGCGCGCTGAACATCCTCTTCCGTTACGCGGATGACAACGGCATGGCGCTGCTCGACCTCAAGGACATCCGGGCGCTGATCGCCGAAATCGCGCAGGATAATGCCCTGCAGTCGCAATTGATGGCGACCTATGGCAACATCTCCGATCAGACTATCGGCGCCATCCAGCGCCAGCTTCTGGTGCTGGAGAACCAGGGCGCGGCGAATTTCTTCGCCGAGCCCGCGCTCGACATCAGCGACTTCATGCGGACCGACCGCGACGGCCGCGGCATCATCAACATCCTCGCCGCCGACAAGCTGATGAAGTCGCCGAAGCTCTACGCGACCTTTCTCCTCTGGATGCTCTCGGAACTGTTCGAGAACCTTCCCGAGGTGGGCGATCCCGAGAAGCCGAAGCTCGTCTTCTTCTTCGACGAGGCGCATCTCCTGTTCAACGATGCGCCCAAGGCTTTGGTCGAGGCGGTGGAGACGGTGGTGCGCCTGATCCGTTCGAAGGGCGTCGGCATCTATTTCGTCACGCAGAACCCGCTCGATGTTCCCAATACGGTGCTCGCACAGCTCGGCAACCGCGTGCAGCATGCTTTGCGCGCCTTCACGCCCCGCGATCAGAAGGCCGTCAAGGCAGCTGCCGAGACGTTCCGGCAGAACCCGAAGTTCAAGACGGAAGCCGCGATCACCGAGCTCGCCGTCGGCGAAGCGCTGGTCTCGATGCTGGAGGGCAAAGGCACGCCGATGATGGTGGAGCGCACCTTCATCAAGCCTCCATCGGCGCAGGTGGGGCCGATTTCGCCCGCCGAGCGCCGCCAGGCGATGCAGAATTCCGGGCTTTCGGGCAAGTACGACACCACGATCGACCGCGAAAGCGCCTACGAGATCCTGCAGAAGAAGCACGAAACGCCGACCCAGCAAGCGGGCGGCGGCATGCTCGACAATATTCTGGGCGGCATCTTCGGCGGCGGCTCGGCCGCGCCGCAGCCGGGTCCGCGCGGCGGGCAGCCGCGCCGCCAGCCGCAATCCATGGGCGAGAAGGCCATCAATTCGGCCGCGCGCTCCATGGCGACTTCCGTCGGCCGGCAGGTGGGCAACGCCATCGTGCGCGGCGTGCTGGGCAGCCTGCTCGGCGGCAAGCGGTGATGAGAAGGCCGTAACCGCCTAAGCCGCGTTCTTCCGCTCCAGGAAATCCCGCATGCGGCCCAGAGCCCTCTCGATATTCTCGAGGCTGTTGGCGTAGCTCAGCCGGATATAACCTTCGCCGAAGACGCCGAAATCCGGGCCGCCGATGGTGGCGATTCCGGCATCCTCCAGCAGGGCCGAGGCCAGCGCCTTGGCCTTCCATTTCGTCTGCGAGACATTCGGGAAGGCATAGAACGCGCCCTTTGGCGTGGCGCAACTGACGCCGGGCAGAGCGTTGAGCCCGGCGACGACGGCCTTCCGCCGCCGGTCGAATTCGGCGGCCATGCTGGCGACGGCATCCTGCGGCCCCGTCAGCGCTTCAAGGGCTGCCCATTGCGCGGGAGCGTTGACGCAGGAGAAGGAATTGACGGCAAGCTTGCGCGCCGCCTCGTAGAGCCTGCCCGGCCAGACAGAATAGCCGAGCCGCCAGCCGGTCATCGCATAGGTCTTCGACCAGCCGTTGAGCAGGATCGTCCGGTCGCGGATTTCCGGATAGGAGAGCAGGCAGACATGCTCCTCGCCGTCGTAGACCATCTGGTCGTAGATCTCGTCGGACAGGATCGCGACGCGCGGGCGTTCGGCTAGTCCTTTGACCAGCTTGTCGACCTCCGCCTTCGGCGTCACGCCGCCCGTCGGGTTGGCCGGTGAATTGACGATCAAGAGCCGCGTGCGGGGCGTGATCAGCGACAGTGTCTCCTCGGCCGAGAAGGCGAAGCCGTTTTCCTCGCGGACAGGCACGGGGATCGGCGTCGCCCCGGTGAACTCGATCATTGAGCGGTAGATCGGAAAGCCGGGGTCCGGATAGAGGATCTCCGCGCCCGGCTCGCCGAACATCAGGATCACCATGAACATGGTGACCTTGCCGCCCGGCACGATCATCACCTCTTCCGGCGAGACGGAGAGGCCGAAACGCCGGTGCAGATCGGCGGCCACGCCCTCGCGCAAAGGCAGGATGCCGTTGGCGGGCGTATAGCCATGATGCCCGTCGCGCAGCGCCTTGATCGCGGCCTCGACGATGTTGGGCGGTGTGGGAAAATCCGGCTGGCCGATGCCCAGATTGATGACATCCTTGCCTTCGCGCATCAGCTGCGTGGCGCGGGCGAGCACCGCGAAGGCGTTTTCCTCGCCGATGCGGGAGAAAGCGGCGATGGGTGACGGCGTCATGAAGCGTATCCTCGGCAATGGTTTTGTCTGTTAGGCGCAAGGCCGCCGGAGAGTCAAAACAGACCGGCTAACGCAGGCCGTCCTCGCCCTTGATCTCGTGCTTCTGCAGGCCGCCGATGCGCGGCAGCGGCCGGCCCGAATCGGTGATCGCGATGGCCACGACGATCTCGCCGCGCCTCGGCGCATCCGGCACGCGGGCCTCGACCGCATCGAAATGCGAGCGGACGAAGGCCGCATCCTTATGGCCGAGCGGCACGTCGATGGCGGTCCCCATGCCGCCCATCTTCTTGGCTGAGGGGATCAGCGCCGGCCCTTTGACCAGCGCGGCGCGCACGGGCGTCCCCATCTTCGGATGCAGGATCGCGGCGGCATGCTCCAGTTCCCCGCCATCGCCCACGATCGCCGCCTTGCCGAAGCTTTCGGCCTCGCCGCCCGCGATCCCGAGCGCCGCGAGGCAGCGCCTGGTGAGCAGATCGCCAAGCTCCACGCCGATCTCGGTCAAGAGCGAGAGGTCCTTCTCGTAGCGCCCGGCGAATGGATTTTCGATGACGGCGCAGGCCACTGCGCGGCGCGTGGGCGGCGAGACATTCTCGCCCATCTCGATATGCGTCTCGTCGGTCTGGACGATGATCTTGCGGATGCTGGCTGGCATGATTGGCCTTCTTTTCAACCGTCATGCCCGGACTTGATCCGGGCATCCATGTTTTCGCGGCAGCAGGCGTGGATGGCCGGGTCGAGCCCGGCCATGACGGAAGTGGCAGCGTTCATCTTTGCCCGTCCCAGACGCTGATTTCGGATGGCTTCAATCCGCCGACCCGCTCGTGAATGCGCGCGCCCGTCGTCATCACCAGCACGACGATGATTTCGTCGGCGCGCGGATGGCCGGGCACGCCCACCTCCATCGCATCGAAATGCGAGCGCACATAGGAGGCGTTGATATGCGTGATCGGCACATCAAGCCGCGCGCCCGGCCCGCCCACCTTCTTGGTGGAGGGCACGATGGCCTTGGCGTTGCCGAGCAATTCGCGCATCGCATAGCCGCCCGGCACATGCCAGAGCGCGCCATGCTCCAGCTCGCCGTCCTCGCCGACGATGGCGCCCTTGCCGTAGCCGGCGACCGCGTTCGCATCGCCGCCGATGGCCTCTATGCAGCGCTTCGCCATCGCGAGGCCCGGCGCTTTCAGCGCCTCCATCATCGGCAGGATGTCCGGCTCGTAGCGCCCGGCATAGGGGTTGGTCAGGACCGCCAGCACGGCGGCGCGCTTCAGCACATGGCCGGGCGCGGGGCCCGTCTCGCGCATGATCTCCTCGGTGATCGTGACGATGCGGCGGATTTCAATGAGCGGCATCTTGCGTGTCTCCTTTTTCGCCTTGGGGCGACAGGCGGGCCTAAACGACGACCGGCGCGGTATGGGCGGGCGGCGTCGAGCGCGAGCGCCCGGTGCGCACGATGCCGTCGATCACCACCATGCCGATGCCGGGAATATCGCCGAAGCTGATCGCTTCGAGCAGATCCTTGCCGGCGGAATGCTGCGGCTTGTCCATGAAGACGAAATCCGCCGGTTGGCCGATGGCGATCAGCCCGCCGTCGAGATGGCGCTTCCTCGCGATATTGCCGGAGGCGAGGCAGATCGCCTGTTCGGCCGGCAGGCCGCCAAGCGAAGCCATCAGCGTCACCATGCGGATGATGCCGTTGGGCTGCACGCCCGAACCCGCCGGCGCATCGGTGCCGATCAGCAGATCCTTGAGGCGGCCATGGGCGCGGCAGGCCTCCAGCGCCACGAGCGCAGATCGCTCGTTGCCGTTGTGGACGACCTCAAGCGATCCCTGCGCCTGCTCGCAAAGCGCCCTGACGCAGGCATGCGAGATGGATGTCGGCCCGCCATTGATATGGCTGACGACATCGGGCTGTGCCTCCAACACATCCTCGCGGCTGACGAAATGCGATCCCGCGATGGAGGGGCCGCCCGTGTGCATGATCGATTCAAGCCCGAGCTCGCGGCACCAATCCACAACCTTGCGCGCATCCGAACCCTTCGCGACCGTGCCCAGCCCGATCTCGCCGATATGCCGGATGCCCGACGCCTTGATCTTGGCATAGACATCGCGGGCGAAATCGAGCTCCGGCACTGGCGCGCCGGCGATCACCTTGGCCCCGGCCGGCCGGAAATTCTGGAAGCAGCGCTGCGCCACGATCGCCAGCGCCTCCACGCCCTCCGCATCCTTCGGGCGGCCGGGCAAATGCACTTCACCGGCGGAAACCAGCGTCGTCACGCCGCCATTGACGCCCATCTCGATCCAGCCAAGCTGATTCTGGCGCGGCGTCCAGTCACCGAAGACAGGGTGGCAATGGCTGTCAATCAGGCCCGGCGAAACGGGCGAGCCCTTGGCGTCGATGGTGCTGGCGGCGCCGTCGAGGTCGAGGTCACCCGCCTTGCCGATGGCGGTGATGCGCCCGTCGATGGCGATGATCGTGTCGGCATCGAGGATCGGCCGGTCGAGATCGCCGGAAAGCACGAGGCCGAGATTCCTGACGACGAGTTTGCCCTTGAGCGGCGCATGCGAGACTTCAACGGCCATGAATTTCCCCTTGGAGGAGAGACTAGTCAGGAACGGGCTGCGATGGCAACCGCCGCGCCGGCCATAATGCCCGCCGTAGTGCGGTTGATGCGCCTCAATGTCCGCTGCGAGGTGAAGATGCGGCGCGCCCTGTCCGCGAGGTAGAGCGTCCCGGCCATGATTGGCGTGATGACGAGGACGATGATCGCCGCCATCTCGAAGAAGATGACCGGCGTCATGTCACGGAGATCGACCACCTGCGGCATCAGCGACAGGAAGAATACCATGACTTTCGGATTGCCGAGGGTCAGCGACAGCGATCCCAGAAAGCTCGGCCAGGCGCTAACCCTCTCGCGCGCCGCCTGCACGTCGCTGGCGACGACCGGTGCGCTCCAGATTTTCCAGGCGAGATAAAGCAAATAGGCGCAGCCGGCGTATTTGATCACCAGAAACAGGGTCTCGAAGCTCCTCGCGACAAATGCGAGGCCGGTGGCCGCAATGGTGAACCAGATCAGGTCGCCCACCACGAAACCCGCAACGAAGGCCGGCGCGGCCTGCATGCCCTGGCCGAGCCCGCGTGCGATGACCGCCGCAATGCCAGGCCCCGGCGAGGCGACGGCAAGCAAGTAGATGGAGGCGAACAACAGGAGCGAGGCGAACGTCATCAAAACAATCTGATATAGGCTTCCGCACCTGACAATCTTCAAAGTCGTGATGCTGTCATCAAGGAGTTTGATGGACCCACGCTGATGCGCGCGCTTTGCGAATGACAATACCCGTCATATGGTAGAGCGATAACGCAAACTACATCATTCTTCTGGGAATTTGCATGGCGCGAGACACGATCGATGAGCAACCCATCGATGGCAAGGCCGACCTGATCGAATGGATCGCCAGCGGCGCGAAGCCCGAATCGGCGTTTCGCCTGGGAACAGAGCACGAGAAAGTGCCGTTCTATGCCGATGGCCAGAAGCCCGTGCCCTATGAAGGCGGCCGCGGCATTCGCAGCCTGCTCGAGGGTCTGCAGGCGCTCACCGGCTGGGAGCCGATCATCGAGAGCGGCCAGCCCATCGGGCTTGCGGATCCAAAGGGCGGCGGCGCGATTTCGCTGGAGCCCGGCGGCCAGTTCGAATTGTCCGGCGCGCCGCTGCTGACGCTGCATGAAACCCATGCGGAGACGATTCGCCACTTGGGCGAAGTCAAGCAGATCGCCGAACCCATGGGCATGCGGTTCCTGACGCTCGGCATGTCGCCGCTCTGGACCCGCGCTGAAACGCCCGTCATGCCGAAATCCCGGTACCGGATCATGGCGAATTACATGCCGAAGGTGGGGTCGAAAGGCCTCGACATGATGTTCCGCACCGCCACGGTGCAGGTGAACCTCGATTTTTCGTCAGAAGCCGATATGGTCAAGAAGCTCCGCGTGAGCCTCGCGCTGCAGCCGCTGGCCAGCGCGCTTTTCGCCAATTCCCCCTTCACGGATGGCAAGCCGAACGGTTTCCTCAGCTACCGGTCTGAGATCTGGCGCGACACCGACAACAACCGGGCGGGCATGATGCCCTTCGCCTTTGAACCGGGCATGGGGTTCGAGCGCTATGTGGATTACGCGCTCGACGTGCCGATGTATTTCATCAAGCGCGGCGACACCTACCACGATGTCACGGGCTCCTCCTTCCGCGATCTGCTGGCCGGGCGCCATCCGGCGCTGCCGGGTGAAAAGGCGATCATTTCCGACTGGGCGAACCACCTCTCCACAATCTTCCCGGAGGTGCGGCTGAAGCGCTATCTGGAGATGCGGGGCGCTGACGCCGGGCCGCTCCCCACTCTGACGGCGCTCTCGGCCTTCTGGGTGGGGCTGCTCTATGACCAGGATGCGCTCGATTCCGCCTATGATCTCATCAAGGACTGGAGCGCCGCCGAGCGCCAGCAAATGCGCGATGATGTGCCGCGTCTCGCATTGAAGGCGAAAATCCGCGGCAAGGCACTGGCTGGGGTTGCCGAGCAGGTGCTGGCCATTGCGCGGTCGGGCCTCGCGGCCCGCCGCCGCCTCAATGCATCGGGTCAGGACGAGACGCGCTATCTCGATGTGCTCGATGTGATCGCCGCCACCGGGCGGACGCAGGCCGAGAACCTGCTCGACCGCTATCATGGCGCCTGGGCCGGCTCGGTTCTTCCTGCTTTCGAGGAATGCGTGTTCTAGCGGCAGTAATGGGCAAGCCTTGCCCGAAGGCTTTGCGCCATTGCATCGGTTAAGGCCTTCCGCTAGGAGGCAGAACAGAGCAAATTCCGGCAAAGGGCAACACAATGGCGCATGGCCACGGCAGCGAAGGCGGGCATCCGGCGATGGATTACCGCGAGCATGAACGCACTTACGAGGGGTTCGTCCGCTTCTCCATCATCGGGACCTTGTGGTGCCTGACCATCGTCGTCGGCCTCGCCATCGGCGGCCCGGGCCATAGCTGGGGCACGGCCGGCTTCCTGATCTTCCTGGGCACGGTCTTTGGCGCGCTGGGCCTCTTCGTCAAGGCTGTCGATGCCAAGGGCGTCGGCGCCGTGCTGGTGCTTTCCTTGCTGGTTCTGGCGGCCAAGGCCCTGCACTGAACCGGCTGTTTGCCGGACGTTTCATGTGTCAGAAATCATCTTGGACGCCAGACGGACCGGCGCTCCATCAAAATGACGAAGGGATGGCGGAACGGCCATGCGCATAGCGGTAGTCGATGAAATCGGACAGGGCGAACCCCGCGTGGCGGCAAGCCCCGAGACGGTGAAGAAATACATCGGCCTGGGCGCCTCGGTCGCCATCCAGAAGGGAGCGGGCCTCGCCGCCGGCGTCACTGATGCCGAATACGAGGCGGCTGGCGCAATCATCGCCAAATCCGCAAAAGAGGCCCTCAAGGATGCTGACATCCTGATCAAGGTGAAGCGTCCCGTGGAGGCCGAGATCAAGGCGCTCAAGAAGGGCGCCCTTGCGATTTCGATCATGGATCCCTATGGCAACGAGGCGGCGCTGGTGCCCTTGGCCGAAGCGGGGGTTTCGGCCTTCGCCATGGAATTCATGCCGCGCATCACCCGCGCGCAGGTGATGGATGTTCTCTCCTCGCAGGCGAATCTCGCGGGCTACCGCGCGGTGGTTGACGGCGCGGCGATCTATGGCCGCGCGCTGCCGATGATGATGACCGCCGCCGGCACCGTGCCCGCCGCCAAGATCTTCATCATGGGCGTCGGCGTCGCCGGTTTGCAGGCGATAGCTACCGCGCGCCGCATGGGCGCTGTCGTGACCGCGACGGATGTGCGTCCCGCCACCAAGGAGCAGGTCGAATCGCTGGGCGCCAAGTTCCTTGCTGTCGAGGACGACGAGTTCAGGCAGGCGCAGACCGCAGGCGGCTACGCCAAGGAAATGTCGAAGGAATATCAGGCGAAGCAGGCGGAACTGACCGCCAGCCACATCGCCAAGCAGGATATCGTCATCACCACGGCGCTGATTCCCGGCAGGCCCGCGCCCAAACTGGTCTCGAAGGCGATGGTCGCCTCGATGAAACAGGGTTCGGTGCTCGTCGATCTGGCGGTCGAGCGCGGCGGCAATGTCGAGGGCGCGAAGCTCGGCGAGATCGTCGAGACCGCGAATGGCGTCAAGATCGCCGGTTACGCCAACATGCCGGGCCGCATGGCCGCCACCGCCTCCGCCCTCTACGCCAAGAACCTCTTCGCCTTCATCGAGACCCTGATCGACAAGGCCGAGAAGAAGCTCGCCATCAACTGGGACGATGAGCTGGTGAAGGCGACGCTGCTCACCCGCGATGGCGCAGTGGTTCATCCGAATTTTGCGAATAAAGGATGATGCTGATGCGCAGCGTAGCCGCAGCGTCCCTTCTCCCCGCCTGCGGGGAGAAGGTCAGGATGAGGGGCATGGCAGGCTCGCCCGACGCCCCATCTCCCGGCCCCTCACCCCAACCCTCTCCCCGCAGGCGGGGAGAGGGAGCTCTTGCGTCAAACGCGTCAGCCAAGGTTTTGCCCCATGTCCACACCCGCTGAACTCCTGAAACAGGTGGAAGAGGCCCGCGACGCTGCGGCGCTCGCCTTGTCCAAGGCCGATGCCGCCATCGCCGCGCTGAAGACGGGCGCGGTTTCCGCCGGCAGCGCCGCCGCAGCCCACGCCGGCGTGGACCCCACCATCTTCCAGTTTGCGATCTTCGTCCTGGCGATCTTCGTCGGCTATTACGTCGTCTGGTCGGTGACGCCGGCGCTCCACACGCCGCTGATGTCCGTCACCAACGCGATTTCCTCGGTCATCGTGGTGGGGGCGGTGCTGGCGGTGGGCGTGAACCTCTCCGGCAATCTCGCCAACGAATTCGGCTTCGTCGCGCTGATCCTCGCTTCCGTGAACATTTTCGGCGGCTTCCTCGTCACCCAGCGCATGCTGGCGATGTACAAGAAGAAGGGCTGAGTCCGGGCCATGCAGAACCTCGCCAATCTTCTCTATCTCGTCTCCGGCGTCCTCTTCATTCTGGCGCTGCGCGGCCTTTCGCATCCCACCACCTCGCGGCAGGGCAACCTGTTCGGCATGGCCGGCATGGGCATCGCCATTGTCACCACCATCCTGATCAGCCCGCCGGCGAGCCTCTTCGGCTGGCTGCTGCTGATCGCCGGCCTCGGCATCGGCGGCGGCATCGGCGCCTATATGGCGAACAAGGTGCAGATGACGCAGATGCCCGAACTCGTGGCCTTCTTCCATGCGCTCGTCGGCCTTTCGGCGGTCTTCGTGGCGGCGGCGGCGCTCTATGCGCCGCAGGCCTTCGGCATCGGCGCCATCGGCGCGATCAAGAAGGCGAGCCTCGTCGAGATGGGGCTGGGCGTCGCCATCGGCGCCATCACCTTCTCGGGTTCGGTCATCGCCTTCCTCAAGCTTTCCGGCCGCATGGGCGGCAAGCCGATCCTGCTGCCGCAGCGGCATATGCTCAACATTGCTCTGGGCGCTGCCCTTGTGCTGCTGCTCCTCATCTTCATGCTCACGGAGAGCGTGCTGGTGTTCTGGCTGATTGTGCTGATCGCCTTCGTGGTCGGCGTCACGCTCATCATCCCCATCGGCGGGGCGGATATGCCGGTCGTCGTCTCGATGCTGAACAGCTATTCCGGCTGGGCGGCGGCGGGCATCGGCTTCACGCTCGGCAATCTGGCGCTCATCATCACCGGCGCGCTGGTCGGATCCTCGGGCGCGATCCTCTCCTACATCATGTGCAAGGCCATGAATCGGAGCTTCATCTCCGTCATCCTCGGCGGCTTCGGCGGCGATGATGCGGCGGCAGGCGGCAAGGCGGAGGCCAAGCCCTACAAGGCCGGCTCGGCGGAGGATGCGGCCTATATCCTCAAGAACGCCCAGAAGGTGATCATCGTGCCGGGCTACGGCATGGCGGTGGCGCAGGCGCAGCATGCGCTTCGCGAAATGGGCGATCTCCTGAAGAAGGAGGGCGTCGAGGTGAAATACGCGATTCACCCGGTCGCGGGCCGCATGCCCGGCCACATGAACGTGCTGCTCGCGGAAGCCAATGTGCCCTATGACGAGGTCTTCGAGCTTGAGGACATCAACAGCGAGTTCGGCCAGGCCGATGTCGCCTTCGTCATCGGCGCCAATGACGTGACCAACCCGGCCGCCAAGACCGACAAGACCTCGCCGATCTACGGCATGCCGGTGCTCGACGTCGAAAAGGCGGGCACCGTGCTCTTCGTCAAGCGCGGCATGGGCGGCGTTGGTTACGCCGGCATCGACAACGAGGTGTTCTACCGGAACAACACCATGATGCTGCTCGCCGACGCGAAGAAGATGGTCGAGAACATCGTCAAGGCGATGGCGCATTGAGGGTGCGATGGATGTTCGAATCCGGCCCATGGCGGAGCGGGATCGCGAAGCCGTCATCGATCTGCTGGGCGAATTGAACGCCTTCGAGTTCACATTGTCAGACGACAGGACTCTTGATCCGGCCGACTGGCGCGCCTTGCTGCACAAACACGAAGCGGACCTGGCCGCGAACGGCGGCCATCTGCTCGTCGCTGAGGACGCAGGTGCCGTAATCGGGTATTGCGCCCTGATTTTCGAGTATGACGAACCCCTCTATGTGCGGGCAGAACATCGCCCCCATGGTCGCGTGACGGATCTCGTTGTCAGGAAAGCAGCGCGGGGCTCCGGCGTCGGACGCGCTTTGCTGCGCCGGGCCGAACAGCTGTGCCGCGAAGCCGGCCTCGCGGCCATGGCTATCGGCGCCTTGGCGGAAAACCGGACCGCGATAGGTTTGTATCGCAGCGAGGGTTTTCAGGTGCAGGCGATCGAATTGCTGAAGCGCCTGTGACAGCGACGTCATCGTTTATCGGCATTGCTGCAAAAACGTATATACGCTAAGCGTCAACGGTATATACGGAGGCTTCCATGGCGCTCAGCATCAGAAACAAGGAGACGGTCGCTCTGGCGAGAGAGGTCGCGGCGCGCACTGGGCAAAGCGTGACGAAAACCATTCATGATGCTTTGGCGAAGGAGAAGGCGCAGCTTGCGCCGCTACCCGTATTGCGACCCGAGACGGAAGCCTTCCTGAAACAACTCCATGCGGAGATGCAATCCAAAGGCAGCACCGGCCTCAAGGCCGACAAGGCATTCTTCGACTCGCTCTATGACGAGTGAAGGATGTTCGTTGATGCGTCGGCGCTTGTCGCCATTCTGCTGGAAGAACCTGACTATCCGCTGTTTGCTGCTGCGCTGGAGAGGTCCAATCGCAGCGTGGTCACACACTTCGTGTTGATGGAGACCGGGCTTGCCGCCTTGCGCGAAAACGCTCACGGAGCGGATTTTGTTCATGCGGGCGTCCATGCCTTGCTCCGCCAGTTCGACATTCAAACCGTCGATATGACCTCGCAGATGATCCTCACCGCTCTCCAGGCTTACCAACGCTACGGCAAGGGAAGAGAGCATCCGGCGCGGCTCAACATGGGCGATTGCCTCTCCTATGCCGCAGCGCGCACGCTCGGGCTGCCGCTCCTCTACAAGGGCGAGGATTTCGTCCGCACGGACATCGCCTCCGCCCTCCCCCGCTGATCGATCTCGACAGCCTCGCCATGGCGGACTAAGCGGTGCCCATGGCTGATCTCCTGCTCGAACTCTTTTCGGAAGAAATTCCCGCCCGCATGCAGGCGCGCGCTGCCGCGGATCTGCAGAAGCTCGTGACCGATGCGCTGGTGGCGCAGGGCTTCCTCTATGAGGGCGCGCAAAGCTTCGTCACGCCCCGCCGGCTGACGCTCGCCGTCCATGGCCTGCCGAAGCGGGGAAAGGATGTGCGCGAGGAAAGGAAGGGCCCGCGCGTGGGCGCGCCCGCCGCAGCGATCGAGGGCTTTCTGAAGAGCGCCGGGCTCGCCTCCATCGAGCAGGCGGCGATCCAGAGCGACCCGAAGAAGGGCGACAGCTACATCGCCATCCTCGAAAAGCCGGGCCGCGCCACGGCGGAGGTGCTGGCCGAGATCATCCCCGCCATCCTGAACAGCTTCCCCTGGCCGAAGAGCATGCGCTGGGGCGCGGCCAGCGCCTCGGGCCCAAGCTTCCGCTGGGTGCGCCCTTTGCGGTCCATCCTCTGCACGCTGGCCGAAGAGCATGAGGAGCCGGAAATCGTGCGCTTCGAGGCGGGCGGCATCACCTCTTCCAATGTCACCTACGGCCATCGGTTCATGTCCGATGGTGGGCCGATCATCGTGAAGCGGCTCGCCGATTATCTGGCGAAACTCGAAGCTGCGAAGGTGATCGCCGATCCGCAGCGCCGCAAGGAGGTGATCCTGCACGAGGCCCGCCAGCTCTGCTTCGCGCAGGGGCTGGAGCTGGTGGAGGACGAGGGCCTGGCGGAGGAGGTGGCCGGCCTCGTCGAATGGCCTGTGCCGCTGATGGGGAGTTTCGAGGAAGCCTTCCTTACCGTGCCGCAGGAGGCCGTGCGCCTCACCATCCGCGCCAACCAGAAATGCTTCGTGGTGCGCCGGCCGCTTCCTTCTCCCTCTCCCCGCGAGCGGGGAGAGGGCCGGGGTGAGGGGCCTGGCGATGTGGCGCTCCGCTCCCCCAGCCCCTCATCCGGCCCTTCGGGCCACCTTCTCCCCGCAGGCGGGGAGAAGGAAGGCAAGCTCGCCAACCGCTTCATCGCCACCGCCAATGTCGAGGCTGCCGATGGCGGCAAGCTGATCATTGCGGGCAATGGCCGCGTCATCCGCGCGCGGCTCTCCGACGCCCGCTTCTTCTGGGAGACGGACCAGAAGGTGCCGCTGGATGTCAGACTCGAAAAGCTGAAATCCGTCCGCTTCCACGAGAAACTCGGCACCCAGTATGAGCGGGTGGAGCGCATCGCAGCACTTGCCGTCGAAATCGCGCCGCTGGTGGGCGCGGACCCCAAGCTCGCGCATCGGGCGGCCATGCTCGCCAAGGCCGATCTCGCCACCGAGATGGTCGGCGAATTCCCCGAGCTGCAAGGGCTGATGGGGCGATACTACGCGGCGCTTGCGGGCGAGGAGCCCGAGGTCTCATCGGCAATCGAGGAGCATTACAAGCCGCAGGGCCCCTCCGACCACGTGCCGGCGCATCCGGTCAGCATCGCCGTGGCGCTCGCCGACAAGCTCGATACGCTGGTGGGTTTCTGGGCGATCGGTGAAAAGCCTACCGGCAGCAAGGATCCCTATGCGCTGCGGCGGGCGGCGCTGGGCGTGATCCGGCTGGTGGTGGAGAATGAGGTGAAGATCAACCTCCTTCATTTATTCACGCATGCCGGCATTCCGTTCTTCAAACGAATGCTGGTTGGTTGGCGTCCTGAAATGACTTTCGACGATGCAAGGATCGTGTCGGATGGGAAAATCGGGAGCGATCTTCTCGCCTTCTTCCATGACCGCCTGAAAGTCATGCTCCGCGAGCAGGGCGCGCGGCATGATCTTGTCGATGCGGTGCTGGGTGCGGGTGCTTCTTCTCCCCGCGCGCGGGGAGAAGGTGGCCCGGAGGGCCGGATGAGGGGCGAGGTGAGTTCGTTCGGCGATTCCTCCCCCAGCCCCTCACCCCAGCCCTCTCCCCGCTCGCGGGGAGAGGGAGTCGCCAACGACGACCTGCTCTCCATCGTCAACCGCGTCGGCGCTCTCTCGGCTTTCCTCGCCACCGAGGATGGCATGAACCTGCTGGCCGGCTACAAGCGCGCCGCGAATATCCTGCGCGCCGAGGAGAAGAAGGATGGCGAGGGCGCTTTCGAGGGCGCGATCGACGACGCGTATCTCGTTGCCTTCCAGGAGCATGATCTGCGCAAGGCGCTTACCGCGGCGGAGGCTGCGGTCGGGGAAGCGCTGACGCGCGAGGATTACGCCGCCGCCATGGAGGCGATGGCGCGCCTGCGCAAACCGGTCGATGAATTCTTCGGGGCCGTGCTGGTCAATGCGCCGGAGGCGGAAGTTCGCCTCAACCGCCTTCGGCTCTTGGCCCACCTCAGGCGCGTCACCTCAGCGGTGGCGGATTTCAGCAAGGTCGCTGGGTGAGGGAAATCGGCGCGTCCCTCTCCCTTGCGGGGAGGGTGGCCCTGAGCGCAGCGAAGGGTCGGGAGGGGGGGGTGACAATGGACTGTAGCCCCCTCCCGGCGGCTTCGCCGCCACCCTCCCCGCAAGGGGGAGGGATGAACGCGCCCCCCAGCCATCTTGCACTTGTCACACAAACCGCCCACATTCCGCCGCGCGACGGGCGTGAGCCCCGCGATCTCAGGAGGAATATCATGTCGACGCCCGTGACCGCCGC
Organism: Methylocystis sp.; assembly: GCA_020252485.1. Taxonomy (GTDB): domain Bacteria; phylum Pseudomonadota; class Alphaproteobacteria; order Rhizobiales; family Beijerinckiaceae; genus JADCCX01. The sequence continues at coordinate 97,616 of JADCCX010000002.1, read as the reverse complement.
GCCGGTCAAACTTCAGACGCCGATGCAATATCTGGACAAGGCCGCAGGCGCGCTTCGCGATCTGGGCCTGCAGCCCGCCAAGGTCGAGGATGCGCCGATCAACACGCTGCTGGAGAAGATTTCCGATCTCGAGCCGGACAAGATTGCTGTCATCGCCCGCACGCTCGGCCAAACCTCGGTGTTCAACGATGTCGTGCGCGAGCAGACGGCGGCGATGGATATCGGCACGCGCTATCAGGATATCGCGCAGAGCTTCAATTCGATCCGCGACGATGCGAAGAAGATGGTCGACCAGATTTCGGACGGCAAGATTGACCTGCTGGAGCGCGTCACCAATGTCTGGATGAAGATTTCGCGCGGCGATATCGCCGACCGGTTCGAGGCCATCCGCACGAAATATCTGGAAGTCACTTCGTCGACGAAGGATCAGATCAAGCGCGAGGGGATCATCCTCGATGCCTACCGCGATTTCCGCGGCGCTCTGAAGCAATCGGAAGTCATGGCGCTCGAGGTGCTGAAGACCGCCGAACAGAAGCTCGACGCCGAGAAGAAGGCGCTTGACGAGGCCTCCAAGGCGGTCTCCGGCTTCGCCGGCGCCGAACCCGCCGATCGCGCCCGCCTGGAGATGCTGCGCGACGAGCGCCTGCGCATGACGCAGGATATGGACAAGCGCTACCAGATCGCCAAGGACCTCTCGGATAACCTGACGATCTCCTACAACACCTCCGAGGTGGTGATGGCGCGCCTGATGCAGACGACCAACGCCAAGGAGCGGGTCTATGCGCAGGCGATCTCCTTCTTCTCCACCAACGACAGCGTGCTGACCGCGCTCAAGGCTTCCTTCACCGGCATGTTCGGCCTGCATGAGGCGACGCAGACGCTGGAAGTGATGAAGGAAGGCGTCTCGAAGAGCCTCGAAACGCTGGGCACCATCGGCGACCAGGTGCAGGAAGCGGCGGTCAAGGCGGGCTACGGCCCCACCGTGCGCGCCGATGCGGTCAAGAAGCTCGTGGATTCGGTCGTGGGCTTCCAGGAGCGCTCGCTCACCATCGTCGACGAGATGCGCACGCTCTCCACGAAGAACGCCACCGAAATCCGCGATGCGGTCGAGGATGGCAAGAAGCGCATCGCCAAGTTGGTCGCTGAGGGCAAGGCGCTGGGCGTTTGAGCGTTTTCCTTCCCCCCTTGCGGGGGAAGGTGGGCTTCGCGTCAGCGAAGGTCGGATGAGGGGTATCGCCAAGCGTGCCTTGTGACCTCCGACCAAACGCCGGCGCCGCAAGATTCACCTTGCACTACCCCTCATCCGGTCGGCATCCGCCGACCACCTTCTCCCGCAAGGGGAGAAGGAGGAGTGAAGAACAATGACAACTGCCGTTCCAGCCGCCGCCAAGCCGCAGACGCTCGATGAGCTGATGATGGCGATGGATGTCGTCGATACGCTGCGCCATCAGGATATGCTGGTGGAGCGGGAGCTGGACGAGACACGCCGCGAGGCGGAGCTGATCGAACGGCTGCGCGCCATCTACAAGAGCCAGGGAATCGAGGTGTCGGATGAGATGATCCGGCAGGGCGTCGTCGCCATCAAGGAGGACCGCTACGTCTACACCCCGCCGAAACCCGGCCTCGGCGTCACGCTGGCCAAGGTGTGGATTGCGCGCGGCACGATTGGCAAGGTCACGGGCGCCGCCGTGCTGGCGCTGGGGCTTGCCGGCGCCGGCTGGTGGTTTGCCATCGAACAGCCGAGGCAGGCGGAAGCCGCCCGCATCGAGCGTGAGCTGAAGGAGATTATCCCGCGTGGCCTGACGGCGGGCCATCAGGAGGCGCTCGCTGAGGCGAAGGTGGAAGCCGCCCGCGCCAAGGCCAATCAGATCCTGGCCGATGGCCAGGCGGCGCTTAGGCGCGGCGACGCCGCCGCCGGCCGCAAGGCGATCACCGATCTGGAAGAGTTGCGGGCGACGCTCGCGCAGGAATACTGGCTGCGCATCATCTCGCGGCCTGGCGAGCAGACCGCCGTCTGGCGCGTGCCCCAGCGCAATCCCAATGCGCGCAACTATTATGCGCTTGTGGAGGCGGTGTTGCCGGATGGCCGGGTGCTCTCGCTGCCGATCCTGAGCGAGGAGGATGGGCGCACGGAAACGGTCAGCAAGTTCGGCGTCCGCATCGCGCCGGATGTGTTCAACGCCATCGCCAGCGACAAGCGGGATGACGGCATCGTCCAGCGCAACCGGCTCGGCGAGAAGAAGCGCGGGGAGCTGTCCGTCACCTACGCGATGCCGGTCATGAGCGGATACATCACGAAGTGGTAAGGCAACCATGATCACCGGCCGCGACGCGCTCGCCACCATTGAAGGAACCATTGCCAAGGCGCGCGGCAGCGAGCTTGAGATCGACGCTGCGTTGCGCTCCGCCGAGGAGGATGCCGCGCGCCTGAGGGCCGATCGCGCCGCCGCCTTCCGTCAGCTCGCCCGCGTGCGGCTTGACTCCTTCGTGGACGAAGGGCCGGACAAGCCGGCGCTGATCCAGCGGCTCGACAATGCCGAGCGCCGGGCGCTGGATATCGTCCACGACCGCAGCCAGGCGCTCAAGCAGCAGGCCGCCTCGCGCAAGGGGCTGCTCGAATCCCTGCAGGCCGCCGAAGCCGCTCGCCATCGGCTTGCCGGAACGCTCGAACAGGCTTTGGCCGGTCTTGAAGCCATCCGCCGCGCCGCAGAGCCGAAGATCCGCGCCTCCGCCGCCTGGAAGGCGCAGCAGAAGAAGATCGCCGCCGCCGAGCAGATCGCCGGGGAGGCGGACAAGAAAGCGACGCTCGCCGAGGCGGACCGCGAGACCAAGCGCAAACCCTACGAGGGCGATCCGCTGTTCATGTATCTCTGGAAGGCGAAGTTCGGCACCGCGGAATATGAGGGCGGCTTCCTGACCAGATTCTTCGACCGCATGATCGCCAGGAAGGTCGGCTACCCCGATGCCCGCGCCAATTACGCGATGCTGAACGAGATCCCGCTGCGTCTGCGCGAGCATGCCGAACGCCGCAAGGCCGCGATCGAGGCAGAGCGGCAGGGGCTGGCGCAGGCCGAGATGGCGGCGTTGTCGGAAGTCGGCGGCGGCGATCTCGTGGCGAAGGTGGAGAAAGCACGCCAGGCGCTCATCGCAGCGGAGAAGGAGCTGTCGGCGCGCAAGAGCGCGCTCGATGCTTTCGAGGCCGAAAACACGGCCGCCGTCCAGGATCCCGCCTATGAACAGGCCGTGGCGATTCTGGCCGAGGCCGATTCCCGCGACGAATTACAGGAATTGTATCGGGAGGCGGCACAGACGCCGACGCGCGACGACGAGAAGATCGTGGCCCAGATCGAGAAGATCGACGCGCGCCTGGCCAAGGCCGAGGGGGAAATCGACCAGATCCGGGCTCAGGCGCGCGATCTCGTCAGGCGGCGCGCCGAGATCGAACGCGAGCGCGACAATTTCCGCAAGCGGGGCTACGACAACCCCTACGGCGGCTTCAGCAATGACAATATGCTCGGCCAGATTCTGGGCGGCATCCTGCAGGGCACGATCCAGGGCACGATCCTGCGCGATGCGCTGAGAGACGGCTATCGTCAGCGCGACAATCCCTGGGGCGGGGGCTCATCCGGCCCCGGACCCTGGCAGGCGCCCGATAATTCGCCTTCGCCGCCCTCATCCGGCGGCCAGTGGGTCCCTCCCTGGCTGGATGGCGGCTCCTCCGGCGGCGGCATCTCGGGCGGCGACTGGGGCGGCGGCGGAGGGGGAGGCGATGGCTTCTCGACGGGTGGAGGCGTGTGACGTCCTGCCGATCCGCCTGGGGCGATAAAGGAGCCTTTCCATCATGTAGCGGCATGCGTTAGACTCGCATCATGCAACGCATCGCCCCGATCAAACTGGCAGCCCGTGTCACCGGCCTCTTCCAGACAGTCCATCCCGACAGTTTCGAGACGACGGCGGTGCCGGCGCTGACGCTCGGCTTCGGCGGCATCGGCGGCGACCGGCACGGCGGCTTCACGCGGCGCACCGGAGGGCGTGAGCCCTGGTATCCGCGCGGCACGGAAATCCGCAACGAGCGGCAGGTGAGCCTGCTCTCGCCCGCCGATCTCGCCCGGATCGCCAGCGGCATGGATGTCGCGGAAATCCGCCCGGAATGGATCGGCGGGAACCTGCTGATCGAGGGCATCGCGGATTTCACCCTGCTGCCGGCCCGCAGCTGCCTCTTCTTCGCCGGCGGCGTGACCATCCGCATCGATGGGCTGAACGTGCCCTGCCGCTTCTCGGGACGTGCGGTGGCTTCGCATTATCCTGATCGTGAGGGATTGGACCTCGCTTTCGTCAAGGCGGCCAAAGATCTCCGCGGCCTGGTCGGCTGGGTCGAAAAGCCCGGCGTCATCGCCGAAGGGGAGGCGCTGGAGGTCCGCGTGCCGGAGCAGTGGATCTATAGGGCCTGATGGCCTCAGGCGGTCATCACCGGCCCATCGCCGCAGGCGGCGCAGCGACCATGCATTTCGATCACCTGTCCGCGCGGCCTGAAATGCTGGTTCCGTGCGACCCCTGCGATGGCTTTCGCCACAACGTCGGACGCCGATTCCTGCACGCGGCCGCAGCCGTCACAGATCATGAAGACCACCACCTCATCTGCATCATGCAGATGCGGGCAGGCGACATAGGCGTTCCGGCTTTCGATCTTGTGGGCGAGGCCCGCCTCAAGCAGAAAATCCAGCGCGCGGTAGATCGAGATCGGCGCCAGCCTCTTGTGGCCGGCCGTCGCCAGCGTGTCGATCAAATCATAGGCGCCGAGCGCCTGCGGGCTTTTCGCCAGCACCTCGAAGACCTGCCGGCGCATATCGGTGAGCTTCAGGCCCTTGCGCAGGCAATGCGCCTCCGCCTCCGCCACCGGATCGTGGTGGTGATGGTCATGATCGTGTCCGTGATGGTGGTGATCGCCCAACGCCCGTCTCCCTGAAATCATTCTAGCAGAAGCCTGAAAGATGCTTAAACCGTCTTTGCGAGGAGCGACAGCGACGAAGCAATCCAGACCAAGACTGGCCAGAGGCGGAGCATTTGCAGCGTTGTACTGGATTGCTTCGCTCACGCTCGCAACGACGATGCAGTGAAGGCTTTTTCACCTGTCCTCTAGCGGTTGATGAGCCGCCAGACCAGCATCGCGGCGGCCAGATCCTCGATTGCGGTGCCGACCGACTTGAACAAGGTGATGTCGCCGCTCTGCCGGGTAAACTTCACTGTCCCACGGCACAGATCAAAGAGGTCGGCCTCGATATCGCTCCTGTCGATGAGCCCGTCGGCCATCGGCTGCACGATGTCGCCGCCCTCCTTGAGGGCGCCGCCCCTTGTATCGACGAAGAGGCGGGCGCGGGCCACGCAATCGTCGTCGCTCTCGCGCATGGCGGGGTTGAAGGCTCCCACGAGATCGAGGTGGCTGCCGGGCTTCAGCCAGGCGCCCTTGACCAGCGGCTTTGCGGAAAGTGTCGCGCAGGAGATGATGTCGGCGTCCCTGACGGCGGCTTCGAGATCCTCAGTCACGGCAAGGGAGATGCCGGGCAGCGTCAGTTCCGCCGCCAATGCACCGGCGCGCTCCCGCCTGTGGTTCCACACCTTCACCTGCCGGATCGGGCGGACGGCGGCATGGGCGCGGATCAGGAAGGGGGCCAGCGCCCCGGCGCCCGCCATCACCATGCGGCTGGCATCCGGCGCGGCGAGATAGGAGGCTGCGAGCGCCGAAGCGGCAGCGGTTCGCCAGGCGGTCAGCCGGGTTCCGTCCATCACCGCCAGCGTCTGGCCGGTTTCGCCGGACATCAGCAGATAGGCGCCGAAGATGCTTGGCAGCCCGCGCTTGCCATTGTCCGGGAAGACATTGACGACCTTGGTGCCGAGAAAATTGCCGCCCTCGCTGTTGGTCCAGGCCGGCATCAGCAGATGCGTCGCCGTGGCCTTGCCCGGCCGTTCGATGGCATGGTGATGGCGGACGGGGACCACGATATCGCCTGCGAAAGCGGTGCGCAGCGCTTCGATCAGGTCGGGAAAGGTCAGCGCCGCATCGATCTCGGCGGCTGTGATGACGCGCATCAGCGGCTCTTCAGGGCCGGAAGGGTCAGCTCCGATGGCGCCGGCTGCATCGCCTTCAGCCGGTCCGCCTCGCCCTTGAGGCGTTCGGCTTCGCGGCGATACTGGCGCTCGGCGCGCCGATGGCTGCTCTGCGTCAGCCATGTCGCGACCCCGCCGATGAGGACGCCGGCGATCAGGGCCAGCATCAGCGCCACGAAGAGCGGCACGGTGAGAGAAACCTCCGTGCCGAGGAAATCCGGCCAGAACACCATCTCCACCGGCGCGCGGTTTGCCACCGCAAGGCCGATGACAATGACGGCGACCGGCAGAAGCACCAGCAATTTCAGATATCGCAGCATCGGCGCCTTATCCCGTTAGGCATTCCTGTCCCTCAGGCTTCCTGTTCTTTAGGCTTCCTCGCCGCTCACGCCTTCCTGGCGGCCTTGCCGTTCAGGCGCAGCCGCAGTTCCTTGCCCGTCTTGAAGGCGGGCGCAATTTTCTGGTCGACGGAGACCTGTTCGCCGGTGCGGGGATTGCGCCCCGTCCGGGCCCGCCGCTGTTTGGCGGAAAAGGCTCCGAAACCGCGCAACTCCACCCGATCGCCTTTCCTGAGCGCGTCGGTGATCGTATTCAGCACCGTGTTGACGATGGTCTCGACATCGCGGTGATAGAGATGCGGATTGCGCTCGGCGATCTTGAGGACGAGTTCAGATTTGATCATGACGGCAGGCCGATCCGTAGGGTATTGAATCTGTTCAATTTTCCTGCGCAGGCTGCCAGACTGCCAACAGCCCGTCAAGCGAAAGCGCTTCGGCCTGGCCGCCGAGCCGTTCGAGGGTGTCGGCCATGCTGGCGAGGCCCAGATGGCGCGCCACGCCGGCGATCGATGCGCTGAAGCCAAACTCCTCGAAACCCGAACGCCGCCGGTAATCCCGCACTGGCAATCCTGTCCTGATGTTCTTCTCCCGCTCCAGCCAGGCGATAGCCTCCCGCTCGCCGCCCACTTCATCGATCAGCTTGAGGCCGATGGCCTGGCGCCCGGAGAAGACGCGGCCGTCGGCGACGGCGGCGAGTTGGGCATCGTCCAGATTACGGCGGGTCCGCACCATGCCGCGGAACCAGTCGTAGCTTTCAAGCACCAGCGCCGTCACGGCGGCGCGGGCTTCGGGAGAGGTCGGCTCGGTTCCGGAAGGCGCAGCCTTCAGCGGCGTCGAGCGCACGGTCTCGATCGTGACGCCGACCTTGTCGAGGAGGTGCGACACGTTCGGCATCTGGAAGATCACGCCGATGGAGCCGACAATGGATGTCTGCCGTGCGACGATGCGGTCCGCGCCCATGGCGGCGATATAGCCGCCCGATGCGGCGAGATTGTTGACGACCGCGACGACCGGCTTGTGTTCGGCCAAGCGGCGAATGCTTTCATGCAGCATTTCCGATCCCGGCACCGTGCCGCCGGGACTGTCGATCACCAGCAGAACGCCGGAGGCATTCGACCGGCCCACGGTCTCGAGAAGCCGCAATGTCTGCCGGTCGCCGGTGATCACGCCGCTGATGCTGACCCTGGCCAGATGCGCGCCGGTGCCCGTGATGCCGGAGCGGCCCAGCGCGCCGATCGCCAGTCCGATCACGGCCACGCAGCCGGCCGCCACGGCGAGGATGCGCCACAGCGAGAGCTTGCGGGTGAGACGGCGGCGCTCCGCCATCGTATCGGCGTCTATGGCCATGCTTGGCTCCTGTCAGTCTGGTGTCGTCGCTCGCCTGCCTGCCTGCCACCGGATTGTGGCGGAGGCAAGCTTGGGCGCGGCGAATGACCTCCCGTCTATAGCACCAGACCGGCCGCCCGGTCTCGCGCGATCAGCGCCAGTCCGGAAGCCACGGACTGGAACGCGTTGCCGACATGGACGCGCCCGGCGCCAAAGCGGTCAATGAAGAGGCGCTTCACGGCAGGGACATAGGAGGTGCCGCCTGTCAGAAAGACCGCGTCGATGGCCTCGTCAGGGGTGCCGGCGGCCAGCAGGGCCCGCTCCATTGCCGCCCTGATCCGGGCGATGTCGGCGCAAATCCACCCCTCGAAATCGGCGCGGGTGATGCGGGCCGCCAGCCGAACGCCAGAACGATCGAAGACGAGATCGGCGGAATCCGCCGATGAAAGCGCCATCTTCGCGGTGGTGACCGCCGCATAGAGATCGAGCCCCAGATCGTGGTCGATCAGGGTGCGCAGCGCCGCGAGCTTCGCGGGCTCTTCGGATTCATCCGTAATGGCGTCGAGGTCGGCGAGGATCTTCGGATCTTTCAGCCAGGACAGCTGATGCCAGCGCGAGAAGGCGGCGAAGAAATGCTGGGGCACCGGCAGGCGCTTGCCGAAGGAGCGGTAGCGGCTGTCCTTGCCGAGCTTCGGCGCGATGGCATTGTCGATGATGCGGAAATCGAAGGTGTCGCCGGCGACTCCGACGCCGTCATGGGCAAGCGCATGGGCCGCGAGCCGGCCGCCCTCATGCTCAAACCTCATGACGGAGAAGTCGCTGGTGCCGCCGCCAAAATCCGCCACCAGAACGGTTTGCGGCTTCGATTGCCCCCTGGCGTACCAATAGGCGGCGCCGAGCGGCTCATAGGCGAGCGTTGGATCGGCGAGGCCCGCCGAGCCATAGGCGCTGGTCAGCCGGCGGACGGCCAGGGCCTCGTCCGGCCCATCGCCCGCAAAGACCACGGGGCGTCCCGCAACGATGGTCGAGCCGGCCGGAAAGGCCGAACCATCGGGCAGCGCGCCCTCGCTGACGAGATGGCGCAGGAACAGGGCAACCAGGTCCTCCAGCGTGTATCTCTGCCCGAAGATGCGCGTCTCGCGGAAGGCCTGGGAGCCCAGATGCGTCTTGATCGATTGCACGAAGCGCTGATGGCCAGCGGGATCGAGCGCCCAGGCGATGGCCGCAGGCCCCGCCCGCGTTGCGGTCGAACGCACGCCATCAATGGTCTGGATGCGGAACGCGAGCGCCGTGCGGCAGGTCGCGGTCCGCCCTTCCGCCGATGGCCAGGTCATCGCATGCACCGCGCCGTCATCGTCGGCGAAGGCGATGACGCTGTTGGTGGTGCCGAAATCGATGCCGATGCCGCGCATGATGATGCCCTGCCCTATTGCCGACTGCCGACAAAAAATCCGCATGGCGGGCTGCGCCATGCGGATCAGGATTGTTGCGCCGCCAGCGGCGGCGCGCGAGCCCGGAGAGATTACTTCTTCGGGTTCGCGTTCTTGAGGGCGGCGCCGAGAATATCGCCCAGCGACGCGCCCGAGTCCTGCGACCCGTATTGCGCCACGGCTTCCTTCTCCTCGGCGATCTCAAGCGCCTTGATCGACACCTGGACCTTGCGGGCCTTCTTGTCGAACAGGATGACGCGGGCGTCGAGCTTCTCGCCGGCGGCGAAGCGCTCGGGGCGCTGCTCGTTCCGGTCGCGCGAGAGGTCGGCGCGGCGGATGAAGGTCGAGAGATCGGTGCCGATCAGCTTGACCTCGATGCCGCCATCGTTGACCGCGGTGACCTCGCAGGTGACGACCTGGTTCTTGCGAAGGTCGTCAGCCGAGGCGAAGGGATCGGAGCCCACCTGCTTGACGCCGAGCGAGATGCGCTCCTTCTCGACATCCACATCGAGCACCACGGCCTTGACCATGTCGCCCTTCTTGAAGTCCTCGATCGCCTGTTCGCCGGGGCGGTTCCAGTCCAGATCGGAGAGGTGCACCATGCCGTCGACGTCGCCTTCGAGGCCGAGGAACAGACCGAATTCGGTCTTGTTCTTGACCTCGCCCTCGACGGTCGTGCCAACCGGGTGGCGGGAGATGAAGTTCTCCCAGGGGTTGCCGGTCGTCTGCTTGAGGCCGAGCGAGATGCGGCGCTTGGCGGCGTCCACTTCCAGAACCTGCACTTCCACTTCCTGCGAGGTGGAGAGGATCTTGCCCGGATGCACATTCTTCTTGGTCCAGGACATTTCCGAGACGTGGATCAGCCCCTCGATCCCCGGCTCCAGCTCCACGAAGGCGCCGTAATCGGTGATGTTGGTGACGCGGCCCGTGAACTTCGACTGCAGCGTGTATTTCGCCGCGATGCCGGACCACGGATCGTCGAGCAGCTGCTTCATGCCGAGGCTGATGCGGTGCGTCTCCTGGTTGATCTTGACGATCTTGACCTTGACCGTCTGGCCGACGGTGAGAACCTCCGACGGGTGGTTGACCCGGCGCCAGGCGATGTCGGTGACATGCAGCAGGCCATCGATGCCGCCCAGATCGACGAAGGCGCCGTAATCGGTGATGTTCTTGACGACGCCGTCGATAACCTGGCCTTCCTCGAGGTTGGAGACCAGCTCCTGGCGCTGCCCTGCGCGCGTCTCTTCCAGCACCGTGCGGCGCGAGACGACGATGTTGCCGCGGCGGCGGTCCATCTTGAGAATGACGAAGGGCTGCGTCACGTTCATCAGCGGATTGACGTCGCGGATCGGGCGGATGTCGACCTGCGAGCGGGGCAGGAAGGCCACCGCGCCGTCGAGATCGACCGTATAGCCGCCCTTGACGGTGTTGAAGATCACGCCATCGACCTTCTCCTGCTTCTCGAAGGCTTTTTCAAGCTTGACCCAGCTCTCTTCGCGCCGCGCCTTGTCGCGGCTGATGACAGCCTCGCCCATGGCGTTCTCGATGCGCTCGAGATAGACCTCGACCGTGTCGCCGACCTTGATCGACAGCACCCGGTCCGGTCCGGTGAATTCCTTGAGGGCGATGCGCCCTTCCGTCTTCAGGCCGACGTCGACGACGGCCATATCCTTCTCGATGGCGACCACGGTCCCCTTGATGACCGAGCCTTCCATCGCGTCGTTCGAGCCGAACGACTCATCCAGCAGGGCGGCGAAATCCTCGCGGCCTGCACTCATGGCAACTGACATTCCTATCTCCGAAAGCGGGCGGCCAAACCCGGATTTGCGCCAGCGGCTGGTGTTGCGGGCGCCTCCTGAGCCGTCAGCGCTCCCCGTGATCTGGCCATGGGAGCCTGGACGTGGAAAGCCATGCGGGATTGATCCCGGAGGCTTCCGGATGTCCGTCGCCGGCGCAGTTGGACCGACGGCCGGAGGCAGGTTCATTCACTGGTTGGGAAAAACCCCGTCCAGATTGCGCGGGGCTCTAGCAGAGATGGGGAGAGGCGTCAAAGTCGGGGGCAGCGCGGCCCTGAATCCGGTTTAACGATTGCCTCCACGAGCGCCCATCCCGCCCCCTTGCGGGGCGGGTGGCCGAGCGAAGCGAGGCCGGGTGGGGGGCTTTTCTCATTTTCACCCTCATGATCACCCCTCCCCGGCGGCTTTCGCCGCCGACCCTCCCCGTCAAGGGGAGGGATGGAGCCCGCACGTTAATCCGGACTCACGGTCCTGGGCGGTCACCCCGGTCGCTTGAAACAGCGATATTCCCGAACGGGATATTTTTTGCCACGAGGCCGCTTGAACAGGCGATATTTCCCGTTCGGGAAATTATTATGGACATTCGCCTGGAACCCATGATACTTTCCCGCTCGGTAAAGATCATGACCCGACGAAACCTCACCGCCGCCAAGATCGGCGAAATCGTCCGAGCCACCCGCAAGGCTGCCGGCCTGCGGCAGGATGAGCTTGCCGGTGCGGCAGGCGTCGGCCTGCGCTTCATCGTCGATCTCGAAGCGGGCAAACCAACCGCGCAAATCGGCAAGACGCTTCAGGTGCTGGCCGCGCTCGGCTGCTCGCTCGATATCACGCCGCCGCCAGCAGCCAAGGGAGCGCGGAAAGCATGACGCGCACCCTCGTTATCTGGTGGGACGGGGGCGTTGTTGGCCAGCTGACCCAGAACCAGCATGGTGAACTTGGCTTCGCCTATGCGCCGGAATGGCTCGACGATGTGAACGCGCCGCCCTTATCCGCCTCGTTGCCCAAGCGGGCGGAGCCGTTCAGCCGTCGCGAATGCCGTCCGTTCTTTGGCGGTCTCCTGCCGGAAGAAAGACAGCGCGACGCTGCAGCTCAGGCGCTCGGCGTTTCGCGCGCCAATGATTTCGCCCTTCTCGATCGCCTCGGCGGCGATGTCGCGGGCGCGCTCCAACTACTGCCGCCCGGTGAAGCACCGGCCACACCCGCCCTCGATCAGCAACCAATCCCGCTTGACGATGCAGGCTTGATCAGGGTGCTGGATGCGCTGCCCGTCCGCCCGCTGCTCGCGGGCGAGGAAGGATTTCGCCTCTCTCTCGCCGGCGCGCAATCGAAGGTGCCGGTCGTTCTGGCGAATGGGGCGGTGGCTTTGCCTGCGCCGGGCCAGCCGACCACCCATATTCTCAAACCACCGATCCCGCGCTTTACAGCCACGACCGAGAACGAGGCCTTTGTGATGCGTCTTGCCGCCGCAATCGGCCTCAATGTCGCGCCTGTCGAGCCGCGTATCGTGCAAGATCGAACGTTCCTGCTGGTGCAGCGCTACGATCGGGCTATTGGCGACGATGGGTTTGTCCGCCGGGTCCATCAGGAGGATTTCTGCCAGGCGCTCGGCGTGCCGCCGGAGACCAAATACGCCAGCGAGGGCGGGCCGACCTTCAGGGATTGCTTTGCGCTGCTCAGGCGTATCGCTGCAAGGCCTGCAGTCGATGTCCTGAAGCTTCTCGATGCGGTGATTTTCAATGTAATCGCCGGGAACGCCGACGCACACGGCAAGAATTTCTCGATCCTCTACGACGCCGAAGGCCCGCGCCTCGCCCCGCTTTATGACCTGCTGGCGACCGTCGCCTATCCCGAACTATCGTCGAACTTCGCCATGAAGATTGGGAAACGTGCGACGCTGGACGAACTGGATGCGAAGGGCTGGACGGTGTTCGCAGCCGAAGCGGGCCTCGGTCTGCCTCTGATCAGAAGACGCGTTGCGGAGATCAGCGAACAGGTGATTGAAATGGCGAGCGCGGTGGCAGGCGCTTTGGGCAACCCCGGCCTCGATCAAGCCGCACTATCCGAGTTGACCACTCTGGTCTGCGACAGAGCGACGCTTTGCAGCCTGACGATCAGGTGAATGGCGAGAAGGGGCGTATTTCCACGCTCAATCCCAGGGCGACCAACATTTCATCCGAAAACCGATTGGTGGAGCTGAGCGGGATCGAACCGCTGACCTCGTCATTGCGAACGACGCGCTCTCCCAACTGAGCTACAGCCCCCAATCGCGGGATTGTTTACGGCTGCTCGAACCTTGGTGTCAATCTGCGGCGATGCTGATAGGATTTCGCCAGAGGGCCAAGGGCCCGAATCGAAAAGACTGGAGAGGTTCCAAGGATGCGGTCGCTGTTGTGGTTGTTCGATACGGTCATCACGCTTTATATCTATGTGCTTGTCGCCAATGCTATCTTCAGCTGGCTGGTCGCCTTCAATGTCATCAACACCCGCAACGGCATTGTCGCCACGATCGGCGATTTTCTCTACCGGGTCACGGAGCCGGCTTTGGCCCCCATTCGCCGGCGCATGCCCGATCTGGGCGGCATCGATCTTTCGCCGGTGGTGCTGATCATCGGCCTCGTCTTCTTCCGCATGCTGGTGTTCGAGCTCTTTAGCGCCGTGATGGGGATATTCTAGGCCTCAGATGCGTGGCATAGAGGCTGACAATGCTTTGATTATGTCATGCCTGTGACTTTGCAGCGCGTTGCCGCGCCCTGGTTTTTTCGTTAGGTGCAATGCAGCGAAGACAGGCGTCCGAAAGTGTCAGGCGGGGAAGCGATGGTTGACGTGACAAAACCGGTGGAACGGCCGCTCTCGCCCCACCTGCAGATTTACAAGCCGATGCTGACGATGGTGATGTCGATCCTGCATCGCATCACCGGGGCGGCGCTGTATGTGGGCACGCTGCTTGTGGCCTGGCTGCTGGTCGCCGCCGCATCCTCGCCCGCCGCCTACGCGACCGCCATGGGCTTTCTCACCTCCTGGTTCGGCAAGCTCATTCTCTTCGGCTACACTTGGGCGCTGATGCACCACATGCTGGGCGGCATCCGCCATTTCCTCTGGGATACGGGCCGCGGTTTCGGGGTCGAGGAGCGGGAATGGCTGGCCAAGGCCACGATCGCCGGCTCTTGCGCGCTGACATTGCTGATCTGGCTCGTCGGCTGGTCATTCTGAGGAGCGGGTGATGGACAGCAACGCACCAAACTCCATGCGGACGCCGATCGCGAAGGTGCGGGGCCTGGGTTCCGCCAAATCGGGGACCGAGCATTTCTTCCGGCAGCGCGTGACCGCGCTCGCCAATGTCCCGCTCGCCATCGCCTTCGTCATCATCCTCACCATGCTGCTGGGCGTGCCGCATGCCACCTTCGTGGCCACGTTGCGCAATCCGCTGGTGGCGCTGCTGCTGCTGCTCTTCGTCCTGTCCGGCGTCATCCACATGAAGCTCGGCATGCAGGTCATTATCGAGGATTACGTGCACAGCGAGGGCCACAAGATCGCCCTGCTCATCGGCAACACCTTCTTCGCCATCGTGATCGGCGCGGCCTGCATCTTCGCCATCCTCAAGATCGCCTTTTCAGGCTGATATCGAACCATTCGGGACGTCAGGACAAGACAATGGCCAAGACCACCACAAAGACTTTGGCGACGACGAAAGCGGTCAAGGGCAACGGCAGCTTCACGCCGCCGAAGGGCGCGAAATACGCCGGCCCCGCCTATCCGATCACCGATCATGTCTATGACGTGATCGTGGTGGGGGCTGGCGGCGCGGGCCTGCGCGCCGCGGTGGGCGCCGCCCAGGCCGGCCTGCGCACGGCCTGCATCTCCAAGGTCTTCCCGACGCGCTCGCATACGGTGGCGGCGCAGGGCGGCATTTCCGCCTCGCTCGGCAATATGGGGCCGGATGACTGGCGCTGGCACATGTACGACACCGTCAAGGGCTCGGACTGGCTGGGCGACCAGGACGCCATCGAATACCTCTGCAAGAACGCGCCCGCCGCCGTCTATGAGCTCGAGCATTGGGGCGTGCCCTTCTCGCGCACCGAGGAAGGCAAGATCTACCAGCGCCCCTTCGGCGGCATGACGACCGATTACGGCAAGGGCACTGCCCAGCGCACCTGCGCCGCGGCGGACCGCACCGGCCACGCCATCCTGCACACGCTCTATGGCAATGCGCTGAAGCATCAGACCGAGTTTTTCATCGAATTCTTCGCCATCGACCTGATCATGAGCGATGAAGGCCGCTGCCTCGGCGTCATCTGCCTCAAGATGGACGACGGCACGCTGCACCGCTTTCAGGCGCAACAGACGATCCTCGCCACCGGCGGCTATGGCCGCGCCTATTTCTCCGCCACCTCGGCGCATACCTGCACGGGTGACGGCAACGCCATGGTGCTGCGCGCCGGGCTGCCGCTGGAAGACATGGAATTCGTGCAGTTCCATCCCACCGGCATCTATGGCGCCGGCTGCCTGATCACTGAAGGATCACGCGGCGAGGGCGGCTATCTCACCAATTCCGAAGGCGAGCGCTTCATGGAGCGCTATGCGCCCTCCGCCAAGGACCTCGCCTCGCGCGATGTCGTCTCCCGCGCCATGACGATGGAGATCCGCGATGGCCGCGGCGTCGGGAAGAACAAGGATCACATCTACCTCCATCTCGATCATCTCGATCCGAAAATCCTGCACGAGCGCCTGCCGGGCATCTCGGAAAGCGCCCGAATCTTCGCGGGCGTCGATGTGACGCGCGAGCCCATTCCGGTGATCCCGACCGTGCATTATAACATGGGCGGCATCCCCACGAACTACCATGGCGAGGTGCTGACCAAGGTGGGCGGCGATCCGGATCATATCGTGCCCGGCCTGATGGCCATCGGCGAGGCGGCCTGCGTTTCCGTGCATGGCGCCAACCGGCTTGGCTCCAACTCGCTCATTGATCTCGTCGTCTTCGGCCGCGCGGCGGGCCTGCGCTGCGGCGAATTGGTTGAGGCAGGTGCCAAGCAGCAGAAGCTGCCGGAAGGCTCCGCCGATCTGGCGCTGACGCGTCTCGACCGCTTCCGCAACGCCAGGGGCGGCACGCCCACGGCGAAGCTGCGCGCCGATATGCAGGCGATCATGCAGGCCGATTGCGCGGTCTACCGCACGGGCGAGACGCTGATCCAGGGCAAGCAGAAGATCAATCAGGTCTGGCAGGGGGCCGAGGATATCTCGATCAGCGACCGGTCGCTGATCTGGAACTCGGACCTGATCGAGACGCTCGAATTCGACAACCTGATCGTGCAGGCCGTCGTCACCATGGAAAGCGCCGAGAACCGCAAGGAATCGCGCGGCGCCCATGCCCGCGAGGATTACAAGGACCGTGACGACAAGACCTGGATGAAGCACACGCTCGCCTTCATCGACGATGCGAAAAAGACAACGAGCATCGATTACCGCCCGGTGCATACCTACACGATGTCCAACGAGATCGAGTATATTGCGCCGAAGGCAAGGGTGTATTGAGGGGGATTTGGTGTAGTGTCTGACGATGGCGAACCATCGAAAGGAGCGTGAAATGTCTGTGAAAAAAATCACACTTCCGGCGGATATTGCGCAGGACATCGAAACAATGGCTGAACAAGCTGGCGTGTCTTCTCAGAAGCAGACCGAGACGCTGCTGCGGTTCTCGCTTGGCAACTTCCCACGCCGCGAGTCCTTGCTGGAAGCCGCAAAGCGCATTTCGGCCATGACGCCGAAAGGGGTCAAGCAGACGCCATCGGAAGTGCTGATCCGTGAGGATCGGGATAGGTGAAGCTTGTCGTCGATGCCTCCGTTGTTGTGAAGTGGTTTGTTGAGGAGGAGGGGCAAGCCGAAGCAATCGCTATTCTTGAGCGTGGGGACGAATGCTTCGCGCCCGACTTCGTACTTGTCGAAGTCGCTGGAGCACTCGACAAAAAACTCAAGTCCGGAACCGTGACCCGTGAGCAGGCGTTTGAGGCGATCACTGCCATTCAGTCAAAAATGACAATGGTTGCTGGCATACGGTTGATTGAAAGCGCGCTCGATCTTGCTGCGGAGTTGAATCACCCGGTCGCTGACTGTTTGTACCTTGCTTGCGCGCTCGAACTCGACACGAGCGTTGTCTCGGCGGATAGGCTGTTTATTGAGAAGGCCCGTGCGCGCGGCTATCTTTCAAGGGCATTCATGCTTGGACATGAGGCAGACCCGTTCTCTGGTCAGCTCGTTGTCAAGTTTGCAGACCTGCAGCGGATCAGAGAACTCCATGATCAGGTCAAAGCCGTTTTCGCTAGCGTGGAAGATCAAGTGAAGCGCCTGTCTGGGCGTTTTCACATCGTTCAAAGCGGTGATATGAAGCCCGCTTTCGACTCACCTGCATACCAAAGACTCATTCGCTTCCTCGATTCATTGGATCGCAACGCGAGAGACGATGTGATCGCCCTCTGCTGGCTTGGAAGAGATTACAACAAGGAGACCTGGGAGGAGCTGCGAGCTCATGCAGCATCTTTCTATGATGACCATCTGGACACAAATTATATCATCTCCAAACTTGCCCATTTATCGCGCGGCCTTGAATGGCTTGAGGCGCATATGAAAACGACTGGAGGCTAATCCATGGCTGAATTCACTCTCCCCAGGAACTCCCGCGTCACCGAAGGCAGGGTCTGGCCTATTTTTGCCCTCGGCCCTCCTCGTACGTGCATGTTCATCATTGATAGGACATATTGCCCCGCAACACCTTAAAGGTAACCATGATGACGACCCCCGTACCCGGCTTCCCTCGCATCACCCATAATCCTCAGGTCATGGGCGGTAAGGCTTGCATCCGCGGCATGCGCGTCACGGTGAGCATGGTGCTGCGCGAACTCGCTGCTGGCACCAAGCAGGAAGAATTGCTGGCGAATTTTCCCTACATCGAAGCTGCGGACATCGCCGAATGCCTCCGGTATGCCGCCTGGCTGGCGAGCGACCAAGTATTCAACTTCAACGATGCCGCATGAAGGTTGTGATTGACATGAACCTTTCACCCATTTGGGCAAAGGCGTTGCAGGACCAAGGATTTGATGCCCTGCATTGGTCGTTGATAGGCAACGAGTCTGCGACCGATTCAATGATTGCAGCTTGGGCGCGGGATCACGATGCAATCGTGCTGACGCGCGACCTTGATTTCAGCAAGATGTTGGCGATCGGAGGATATGCGCGGCCGAGCGTTGTCCAGCTAAGGTTCGACCAGGCCCCGCCGGAACGGTGGGCCGGCATGGTCGCCAAGTTGGTTTCGGATCATCGGCAGACATTAATGGCGGGTGCAGTGATTGCTGTTGACGAATCCAATGCGCGTGTACGCGCTCTTCCGTTCTAGCGACAACGAGCTAACCCATGGCTGAATTCACGCTCCCCAAGAACTCCCGCGTCACCGAAGGCAAGGTCTGGCCGAAGCCGGCGGGCGCCGCCAACCTCAAGGAATACCGCATCTACCGCTGGAACCCGGAGGACGGGCAGAATCCGCGCATCGACACCTATTTTGTCGACCGGGACGATTGCGGGCCGATGATCCTCGATGGCATCATCTGGATCAAGAACCGGATCGACCCCGGCCTCACCTTCCGCCGCTCCTGCCGCGAGGGCATCTGCGGCTCCTGCGCCATGAACATCGACGGAACCAACACGCTCGCCTGCACCAAGGGCATGGACGAGGTGGCGGGCGCGGTGAAGATCTACCCGCTGCCGCATATGCCGGTGATCAAGGATCTGGTGCCGGACCTGACGCGTTTCTACGCGCAGCATGCCTCCATCGAACCCTGGCTGAAGACGGATACGGCGCAGCCGGAGAAGGAATGGCGGCAATCGAAGGAGGACCGCGAGAAGCTCGACGGGCTCTACGAATGCATCCTCTGCGCCTGCTGCTCCACCTCCTGCCCGAGCTATTGGTGGAACGGCGACCGCTACCTTGGCCCCGCCGTGCTGCTGCAGGCCTACCGATGGCTGATCGACAGCCGCGACGAGGCGACCGGCGACCGGCTCGACAACCTCGAAGACCCGTTCCGGCTTTACCGCTGCCATACGATCATGAATTGCTCGAAGGCCTGCCCCAAGGGCCTGAACCCCGCCAAGGCCATCGCCGAGATCAAGAAGATGATGGTGGCGCGGCAATATTGAGCCGGCGTATTTTTCCGCTTCCTCGGGAGAATATACCCGCCAGCTGGCGGTCAGGCGGGAAGGCGGCTCACCCCACCCTTGCATAGGCGCTGGAGCCGCGGCGGTTCTCGTCCAGCTCCAGCCGCTGGTGCAAAGATGGCACGGCGCGGTCGGCGCAGTCATTGCGCGGACAGGTGCGGCAGGAAACGCCGATCTTGGTGATGATCTGCGGATCGTCGAGCGCCAGGCCATCGGCATAGGCGATGTCCCTGGCGTTCTGGATATTGGTGCCAAGCCCGATCGAGAGCTGCCCGCCCGTCTGCAGGATGCCGGTGCGGCCGGTGCGCCGTCCGGCCGGGCGGATGGTGCGCGCCACGCAGAAGAAGCGCTGGCCGTCGGGCATTTCGGAGACCTGCACGCGCAAGGTGCCGGGCGTGGCGAAGGCGTCATAGACGTTCCAGCGCGGGCAGGCCGAGCCGAAGCGCGCCATCTGGATGCCGGAAGCAGAAAACCGCTTCGAGATATTCCCCGCCACATCCACCCGGATCAAGTGGAACGGCAAACCCTCCTGGCCCTTGCGCCGTAGCGTTGTCAGCCTGTGACAGACCTGCTCGAAGGACATCGCGAAGCGGTGCTGCAGCACCATGATATCGTAGCGCGTGGCGCGCGCGGCTTCCAGAAACCGCTGGTAGGGCGACATCACCGCCGAGGCGAAATAGCTGGCCAGCGCTGCGCGGGCCAACGAATCCGCCTCCGGCGTCGAGAATTTGCCGCCGCCGATCAGAGCATCGATCTCCTTGCGATAGCCGAGATAGGCGATCTGCACGCCAAGCTGGAAGGTGCGCGAGGCGAGCGGCAGCATCTCGGAGAGTTCGAGCCGGCGCGTCAGCGGGTTGTAGCGCCGCATGGCGCCCTCCATCGCATCGACAGGCGCGATATCGACATCCACCGCATAGCGCGTTGCGAGCAGTTGGATCAGATCGCGCGGCAGGGTGTGGATGGCGAGGCCGTTCTCGACCCAGAGCTGCTCGGCGGCTTCCTCCAGATCCGGGAAATGGTTCATGCGCTTCTGCAGAAACTCGGTGACTTCCTCGGAGGGAATGGCGATGGAGGCTCCATCCGCGCCGTCCTCGCCAACTGTCAGCGAACCTGCGGATGATCCGCCCCGCTTGTAGGCGTTGTAGAGATCGAGCACCGCCCGGCCGAAGGCGGGAATCGTGGCCGCCACATCCTTGATGTCGGAGGCTTTCACATCCGCCGCATCGAAGATCGGGTCGGAGAAAGCCTCCATCAGGGCCGCGCTCAGCCGCTCGTCATCGTCGCCGGCGAGCGTGTTGAGATCGACCTGGAACTTCTCGGCGAGCTTCAGCAGCACGCGCACGGTCACCGGGCGCTGGTTGTTCTCGAGCAGGTTGAGATAGCTGGGCGAGATTTCGAGCGCCTCGGCCATCTGGATCTGCGTAAGGCGCCGATCTTGCCGAAGGCGCCGCAATTTGCCGCCGATGCGAACGGATTTCATGTCCAAACTAAATCTGACATGAAATATTTTGTCAATTGTAAATTATATTACATATTACAACGCATATTCATTGGCGGAATTTGCGGATTGCCGGGGAGGAAGCCGCCCTTTATGTTCCAGCCATTGTCAATTTCTGTCAAAAAGGGACTTGGGTTATGACACTGACGACAGCCGCCGATCGCTTCAAGGGCATCCGCCGCGATTACACCCCCGCCGATGTGGAAAAGCTGCGCGGTTCGGTGAAGATCGAATACACGCTGGCCCGCCTGGGCGCCAACCGGCTGTGGCAGCTTCTGCACGAGCGGCCGTTCGTCCGCACGCTCGGCGCCCTCACCGGCAACCAGGCGATGCAGCAGGTGAAGGCCGGGCTCGAGGCCATCTACCTCTCCGGCTGGCAGGTCGCCGCCGATGCCAACAACGCCGGCCAGATGTATCCGGACCAGTCGCTCTATCCGGCCTCCTCGGTTCCCGAGGTGGTGAAGAAGATCAACAACACGCTGCGCCGCGCCGACCAGATCGCGAAGATGGAGGGCGACAGCTCGACCTACTGGTTCGCGCCGATCGTGGCGGATGCCGAGGCCGGCTTCGGCGGCCCGCTCAATGCCTTCGAGCTGATGAAGGCGATGATCGAGGCGGGCGCCGCGGGCGTCCATTTCGAGGATCAGCTGGCTTCCGAGAAGAAGTGCGGGCATCTCGGCGGCAAGGTTCTCGTGCCGACCAAGACCTTCCAGCGCACGCTGAACGCCGCGCGCCTCGCCGCCGATGTCATGGACGTGCCGACGCTGGTTCTGGCCCGCACCGACGCCCATGCGGCGAACCTCATCACCTCGGACGTCGATGATTATGATCACCCCTGGATTGATCGCAACAGCCGCACGGATGAAGGCTTCTTCCGTCTCAAGCAGGGCAAGACCCACTCGGTCGGCCATGCCATCAGCCGCGGCCTCGCCTACGCCCCCTATGCCGATCTGATCTGGTGGGAGACCTCCGAGCCGGATCTGGGCGAAGCGCGCGAATTCGCCGAGGAGATGCACCGCAACTTCCCGGGCAAGATGCTCGCCTACAATTGCTCGCCGTCCTTCAACTGGCTGAAGAAGATGTCGATCGAGGAGGCGACCCGCTATCAGGAGAAGATCGGCGACATGGGCTACAAGTTCCAGTTCGTCACGCTGGCCGGCTTCCACTCGCTCAACCTCTCGATGTTCGAGCTGGCGAAGGGCTATTCGACCCGCGGCATGGGCGCCTATTCCGAGCTGCAGCAGCGCGAATTCGCAGCCCAGGACAACGGCTTCACCGCCGTGCGCCACCAGCGCGAGGTCGGCACCAGCTATTTCGATGCCGTGTCGGTCGCGATCTCTGCCGGCAAGTCCTCGACGACCGCCATGGCGGGCTCGACAGAGACCGAGCAGTTCCACGGCAACACCAACACGCCGGCCTCGAAGGGCATCGCGGCGGAGTGATGAGCCCATTCCCCGCCCGCTGCCGCCAGGCTTCGGGTGGGATGCCAAATCCTCTGCCGCAGGCGCTTCTGCGGCAGCCCATAACGGACTGAGCAAACGGAGAAATGACCATGACCAAGCAATTCTGGGTGATCGGCGGCGAGTACAAGGATCCCGACTTCAACGAGATCGAGGAAGGCTCGCATCGCGTTTTCGGCCCCTACTTCAGCTATGAAGAAGCGAACACTGTCTGGAAGCAGCGGTCGGAGCGCACCCGCAGCCAAGCCTATACCCGCTATCAGATCGTGGCTTCGGCCCATAATCCGCAGCGGCCGTCGGCGCGCCAGAAGGCCGCGCTGGCCGCGATCGGCATGGCCTCCGCGCATTAGAGCATGACGCCATTAGACGGAACCACAGGTTCGTCTGCCCGGCTGAACGGCCCCATTCCCCAGCCGGGAGGAGACGACTGACCGTGGTGAGCTCCGCTGCCACGGTCCTTTTTTATGGACTGCCCCGAACCATCCGCGAAAGCACCCCGTCCCCATCGATGACATGGCGCTTCAGCGCCGCCAGCACGTGGAGCGCGATCAACGCCATCAGCGCCTTGGTCAGCCAGCCATGCACGGCCAGGGCAAGCTTGTAGGTTGCAAGGTCGCGGCCAACGATAGCGGGCAGATCAAAGAGGCCGAAAACCGAGGTGGGGATGGGCAACGGCGTGGCTGAAGCCATCACCCAGCCGCTGATCGTCACGCCGAAAATGAGGGCATAGAGCAGCCCATGCGCCCATGAAGCCGCCCGCGCCTGCCAGCGCGGACCGGACACTTCCGGACCATGGCGGGCCACAGCCAGCCTGACCAGCGCGCGCAGCAAGGTCACGCAAAACACGGCGAATCCAAGCGCCTTGTGCGACTGATAGAGATCGAAGCGCACGCCGGTATCGTCGATCCGGACCATGATGGCGCCGACGGCCAGCATCGTGAGGATGAGGATGGCCGACACCCAATGCAGCAGGCGGACGCTGCCGGGCCAGCCCTGATCAAGCCGATCCGGTCCGCTCATTCCACCCCTGCTTCCGTGGTGACGATAATGCGCACGTCATCCGCGATGAGCGGCTGGCCCGAGATGAAGCCGAATTCCGACCGCTTGATCGTTCCTTGGGCCGTGAACCGCAATTGCTTTCGCGCCGATTGCCGCTGGTCGACATCCACCTGGAAGCTGACCGGCCGTGTCTGGCCCATGAAGGTGAGCGGCCCCGTGACGCGGACGGCGCTTTCGCTCAGCTTTTCGACGCTGCTGGAGCGGAAGCGCATCTCCGGAAAGGCCGCAGTGTTGAGCATGGTCGCGCCCTTGATGAAGCTGGTCACGGCGGTTGAACCCGCATCCAGGGAATCAGCCTGAACGACGAAGGAGACCGCGCTTCTTGCCGGCTCAGCGAAATCAACCCGGATATTGCCTTGAAAATCCCTGAACGCGCCTTTTGTTGTCGGCCAGCCGAAGGCATCCACCTCAAAGCCGATCCTTGTCTTCTGCGGGTTGATGCGCAGGCTTTCGGCCGCAACACCGAGCGAGGGAGGGATCACCAGGAGGAGCGCCATGGTCAGGGCGGCCCGGATCGGCTTGTCATGGAAGAGCAAAGATCAACTCCTGTTCAATGCCGTTTACGAACAGCACAGGACTTTGGCCTCATCATGCGTCATTACGCTCAAACCACAAATTTCAGGGCTCCCGCAACAACAAGATAGCGCGCCAGTTTTCCCGCTCCCGTGACGATGAGGAACAGCCAGAGCGGCGTGCGCATCACGCCCGCCATCACGGTGAGCGGATCGCCGATCACCGGCACCCATGCGGCCAGAAGGGACCAGACGCCCCAGCGGTGATACCATGCGCGATACTTTTCGAATTCCGCCGGCTTCACGGGGAAGCGCGGATGATCGCGCCAGCGCTCCACGAACAGGCCAAGCCACCAGTTGACGACGGAACCCAGCGTGTTGCCGATCGTCGCGACGGCGACGAGCGTGGCGGTGTCCCAGGAGCCGAGCGCCATCAGGGCCAGAAGTGCGGCTTCCGATGACCCCGGCAGGATCGTGGCCGACAGGAAGGCCGCCCAGAAAAGACCGATCAATTCCCACATGGGCTGTTCTCTCTCATAGCGGAGCGTTTGCCTGAGACGGCGAAGCACGGCAATGTGGGCGCAAAACCAAAAGAGGGAGAAACGGAATGCGGGGGAAGGCCGGACAGGCGGGAAAGCGCCATATCATGGCAATCGATCAGGGAACGACATCGACCCGCACGATGATCTTCGGGCCGGACATGCAGGTCGTGGCATCGGCGCAGCGCGAGTTTCCCCAGCATTTCCCGGCGTCGGGCTGGGTCGAGCATGATCCGGAAGATATCTGGCAGAGCGTGCTGGCGACAGCCCGTGCGGCGTTCAGGAAAGCGAAGCTGAAAGCCCATGATATCGCGGGCATCGGCATCACCAACCAACGCGAGACGACATTGGTCTGGGACCGCGCGACGGGCCTGCCGATCCACAACGCCATCGTCTGGCAGGACCGCCGGACCGCCGGCATCTGTCAGGCCCTGAAGGAAGCGGGCCATGAAAAGCTCATCTCTCGGAAGACGGGGCTGCTGCTGGATCCCTATTTCTCCGGCACGAAGGTCCGCTGGATCCTCGACCATGTGAAAGGCGCGCGCGGCAAAGCCGAGAGGGGCGAGCTCGCCTTCGGCACGATCGACAGTTTCCTCATCAGCCGGCTGACGAAAGGCCGCGTGCATGCAACGGATGCCACGAATGCGTCGCGCACGCTGCTGCTCGATATCCACAGCGGCCATTGGGATGACGAGCTGCTCGCCATTCTCGGCGTACCTGCGCTCATGCTGCCCGAGGTCCGCGATTGTGCGGCGGATTACGGGCTGGCCGATCCGGAATGGTTTGGCGGAGAAATTCCCATCCTCGGAGTCGCGGGCGACCAGCAGGCCGCCACCATCGGACAGGCCTGCTTCGAGCCCGGAATGATGAAATCGACCTATGGCACCGGCTGCTTCGCGCTCCTCAACATCGGCCCCAAGCCCGCGCTGTCGAAGCACCGGCTTTTGACCACGATCGCCTATCAATTTGCCGGCACAAGGACCTATGCGCTCGAAGGCTCCATTTTCGTCGCCGGCGCTGCGGTGCAATGGCTGCGCGATGGCGTGGGCGTTATCCGCTCCGCCGCCGAGACCGGCGCGCTGGCGCGGAAGGCCGATCCCAACCAGCAGGTGATCCTCGTTCCGGCCTTCGTCGGCCTTGGCGCGCCCTATTGGGATGCGGAATGCCGCGGCGCGCTCTTCGGCCTGACCCGCGGCACCGGCCCGGCGGAGATGGCGAGCGCCGCCCTCGAAAGCGTCTGCTTCCAGACGCGCGATCTGATCGAGGCGATGCAGGCGGATTGGCGAGGTGATCGCGATTCCGGGACCGTGCTGCGCGTCGACGGCGGCATGACGGCCAGCGGCTGGACGATGCAGCGGCTGGCGGACATTCTGAACGCACCGGTCGACCGGCCGAAGATTCTGGAGACGACCGCGCTGGGCGCGGCCTATCTGGCTGGTTGGCAGGCCGGGCTCTATGGGCCGCCGGCAGCCTTCGCCAAACGCTGGCGGCGTCAGAAGCGCTTCGAGCCGGCGATGGACGTCGCAACGCGGGAAGCGCGCTACGGCGCCTGGCGGGACGCCGTCAGACGGACATTGGGAAAGGTCGGAGCATGACGACAGCCGGTATCGTATCGCTCTACCGCTATCCCGTGAAAGGTCTGTCGCCCGAGCCTCTTGAAGCAGCGGTGCTGGAGGCCGGAGCGCATTTCCCGGGCGACCGGTTGTTCGCCATCGAGAACGGCCCCTCTGGCTTTGATCCGACCGCCGCGGAGCATCTGCCGAAACTCAAGTTCCTGATGTTGATGCGGCAGGAGCGGCTGGCGCGGCTGAAGACACGCTTCGATGCTGCGAGCAAGGTTCTGTCGATCAGCCAGGGCGGGCATGTCGTGGCCGCAGGCGACCTCAGGACCGAGGCAGGACGCAGCGCCATCGAGAGTTTTCTCGCCAATTCATTTGCCGACGAACTGCGTGGACCGCCAAGGCTGCTGACAGCCCCGCCCGGCTATCGCTTCATGGACAGCCGCAGCGGCTTCCTGTCGATCATTGATCGCGCAAGCGTCGATGCGATTGCCGCCGCCGCCGGACGAGCCACGCTTGATCCGCTCAGGTTCCGCGCCAACGTCTATGTCGATGGTCTGGGCGCATGGGGCGAGTTCGGCCTTGTCGGCAGAAAGGTCAGGCTGGGTGACGCGACGCTCGAGATCATCAAGCGCATCGACCGCTGCGCCGCGACGGATGTCGACCCATCGACCGGGATCCGCGACATGCGCATGGTGGATCTGCTTGAGCGCAGCTTCGGCCATCATGATTGCGGGGTCTATGCGCGGGTGGTGAGCGGAGGCGGAATCAAGAAGGGCGATCAACTGATCGCCCTTTGACGGCGTGATCGGACGGGCCGTCAGCCCTGATCGTCGCCGCCCGTTTCCGGCGCGCCGTCAATCCGCGGACGCCGCCGGCGGCGGTTCCTGAGCCGGCCGGGGCCCTCGCCGCCCTCGTGCTCGGCGGCCGGCGCCTCGCCCTCCTCGGGGCCCATGCTCCGCACGGGCGCGGTGATGAACGACGGCAGGCCGACGCGCTCCTCACGCTCGAAATCGGGCGCGTTCTCTTCTGGCGCACGGTCGGAGGACGGATTGCCGTCCTGCGTCCTGGCCTCGCCATTCTGGCGGTCGCCATAGGGCCTCTCACCGAAAGGCCGATCACGGCCGAAGCGGCGGTTGTTCCGGTCGCGGTTCGGGTTGTCGCCCCGCTCGCCGCGGTTGTCGAACGGGCGGCGGTTGTCGAAAGGCCTGTCCTGGCGAGGCGGGCGCGGCTGCACGTGCTGCTGCCCCGCTTCGCCCATCGCGCCTTCGGGAATCGGCGGCTGGTCGCCACTGCCCGGCAGCTCGCCGTACGTCTGGCCCTGACCGGGCTGATAGCCGGGCTGGTTGAACCCGCCGTTCTGCTGGAAAGCCTGGGGGGCGCGGAAGGTGAAGCGGTCGGCGCCCGCCACTTCGAACTCGTCCTCATCGTCCATGGCGTCGTCGGCAACGGGGTTGGGCAGGCCATTGGCCTGATTATAGGCTGCCTGCTGCGCGTTCTGTGCGGCGGCGATGATGCGGTAATAATGTTCGGCATGCTGGAGATAGCTTTCCGCCATCACCGTATCGCCGACGGCATGCGAATCGCGGGCGAGCTGAACGTATTTCTCCGCGATATGCTGCGGCGTTCCGCGCACCTTCACGTCAGGTCCGTTCGACTCATACGAGCGGGTGAGCGGGTTGGGTCCGCGCCGGTTGCCGCCATTGCTGTTGTTGCTGCGGCCACCCCGCATGCGGTTCTTCTGTCCGGGTCTCATTCATTGTCCCTGTGTGGAGGTCGAGTCGGCGGCATTTGCGACATTGCCGTCGAAACACCGATTCTGCGCCGGGAAGCTGACCATTCAGCCGCAGCGTATCATCTGAGAGTGATCCAAAGCGCCCCTACGCTTGCCTGACCCCAAATCGCTTGGAGGATCATCCGCCCGCCGCAACTGCCAATCTGCTGTTTCCGGATGGCTGAACGATGGAGCAACCGATTTGCTCACAACACCGCTGAATCTTTCTTTACAGGGAGCCCGGTGATTTTGCAAGGCGATTGCTGCAATCATCCTCTTGCATCCGTTGCAAGACGCGCCCCTTTCACGGGGCTGTCACAAATCAGTGTCCTGTTTGTCATATTTCACCGTTAGCTCGCTGACGGGCAGAAGCGGGCGGCAGATGGCAGGGGTTTCAGTTTCCGCAGTCTCGAAGTCCTTCGGCGTCACGGAGGTCTTGAAAGACGTGTCGCTGGAGGTCCGCAAGGGCGAGTTCGTCTCGCTCGTCGGTCCGTCGGGCTGCGGCAAGACGACTCTCATGCGGATCATCGCCGGCCTCGAAACCGCGTCCAGCGGTATGGTTACGATCGAGGGCCGGGATGTCACCAATATCCGGGCGGCTGACCGTGATGTGGCCATGGTCTTCCAGAATTATGCGCTCTACCCGCATCTCACGGTGTCGCAAAATCTGGCCGTCCCACTGGTGATGCGCAGGCTTTCGGCGTTGCAGCGCATGCCCCTCTTCGGCCGCTTCATCGGCGATGCAAAAGCGAAACTCGCCGCCATCTCGGACGAAACGAAGCGCACGGCGGAGATGCTGGGCATCGCCCATCTCATGGATCGCAAGCCGGCGCAGCTTTCCGGCGGCCAGCGCCAGCGCGTGGCGCTCGGCCGGGCCATCGTGCGGCACCCACGGGTCTTCCTGATGGATGAGCCGCTTTCCAACCTCGATGCGGCGCTGCGTGTTCATACCCGCGCCGAGATCGTCGCATTGCACCGCCGCGTCGGCGCGGCGACCGTTTATGTGACGCACGACCAATCCGAAGCGATGACGATGTCGGACCGGGTCGCCGTGATGATGGGCGGCGAGATCCTGCAGATCGCCGCTCCGGAGGAGATCTATCTCGACCCCGCCGATCTGCGCGTCGCCTCCTTCATCGGCTCTCCCAAGATCAATGTTCTTGCGGCGGAGGCGGATGAGAGGGGGCGGGTCAGCGTCGATGGCGTGCCGACCGGACTCTTGGCGCCGTCACGCGGGCCGGTGACCTTCGCCGTTCGTCCGGAAGATATCGCACCGGCAGGGGACGGCATTCCGGCCCGCCTGACCCATGTCGAGTTTCTCGGAGATTGCGCGCTTCTGCATGCCGAAACCATCGGCAACAAGAGACCGGTGATCTGCCGCGTCGCGCCTGACCGGCGGCCCCGCGTCGCCATCGGCGGAGAGATCAGTCTATGGCCCGACGCCGCCAAGTCATTCCTGTTCGACGGGAACGGCAAACGCGTCAGCGCCGCTGTGGCGAAACAGAAGCCCGCCCATGTCTGACGCCGCCGCAGCCGCTTACGCCATGGCGCCACGGGAAAGGTCCCGTGCCCGATCCCTCGTCGGCGATGGCGGCGCGGCCTGGCTCCTCACGCTGCCCGCCATCATCGCGTACCTCCTGATGATCCTCTTGCCGCTCGCCGGGGTGCTGGCGCTCGCCTTTACGGATTACGAGTTCGGCGGAACTTCCTTCCGCTGGATCGGATCGGAGAATTTCGCGGACATGCTGAAGGACCGCACCTTCATGGCATCGATCCGCAACACGGTGATCTACTGCTTTTTCGTAGTGCCGCTGTCGATCGGCATCGCGCTTTTGCTTGCAATCCTCATTGAAGCGGGTGCACGGGGCCGGGCCTTCTTCCGGGCCGTCTTTTTTCTGCCGGTCGTGTCGCTGACCGTGGCCATGGCGACCGCCTGGCAATATCTCCTGCATCCCAGCATCGGTCCGGTGAATGCCGTCCTGCGTGGATTGGGTCTCGGCACGCCCAATTGGCTCGGCAGTTCGGACTGGGTCCTCATGTCGCTTGGCATGATAGGCGTCTGGGAGAACGTCGGCTTCAACCTTGTCCTGTTCCTGGCCGGGCTCACCGCGATCCCCCGCGAGCTCTATGGCGCCGCCGAGGTGGATGGAGCCAAGAGCGCCTGGTCGCGCTTCGCGCTGGTGACCTGGCCCTTGCTGGGGCCAACGCTGCTCTTCGTCATCATCATCACGATGACGCGGTCCATCCGCGTCTTCGATTCGGTGCAGACGCTGACCCAGGGCGGTCCCAACAACGCCTCCGAGGTCTTGCTGCGCACGATCTATCAGGAGGGCTTCCACTATTTCAAATTCGGCTATTCAGCCGCGATCACGCTCGTCTTTCTCGCCATCGTTCTGGCGGTCATGCTGGTGCAGACCCGCCTGATCGACCGCCGCATTCATTACGGGTGAGCGATGCGGAGCGACAGCCCTTCCCTCGTCAAAGACCTGCCCCGCCTCGCGGTGCTTTGCATCGCGGCTTTCATCGTCCTCGTCCCCTATGTCTGGATGCTCGCCGTCTCGGTCAAACCGCAGGATGAGGTCTTCCGCGCCTCGCTGACACTGCTGCCCGAGAGATGGGCGCTGATCGAGAATTACGGCAAGGTGCTGCGCACCATCCCGGTCCTCACCTTCGTGATCAACGGTTTGATCGTTTGCTTCGGCATCCTGTTCTTTCAGCTCCTCTTCGCCATTCCCGCCGCCTACGCGCTGGCGAAACTCAACTTCCGGGGGCGCGAGATCCTGTTCGGCTTCGTGATGCTGGGATTGCTGATCCCCTACCAGACGACGGCGCTGCCGCTTTACATGGGCTTCCATCAGGCGGGCCTGCTGAACAGCTACACGGCGCTGATCGCACCCTTCACCTGCTCGGTCTTTGCGATCTTCCTGTTCCGGCAGTTCTTCAAGGCGCTGCCGGACGATCTCATCGCCGCCGCGAGGATCGACGGCATGGGCGAGTTCTCCATTGTCTGGCGTGTCATCCTGCCGAATGCATGGCCCGCCGCGACGGCCTTCGCGATCTTCTCGGTCGTCGCCCACTGGAACGATCTCTTCTGGCCGCTGATCGTCATCCAGAAGGGCTCGCTCTACACGCCGGCCATGGGCATCCTCGCCTTCCGCTCCGTCGAATCCGGCGATGATTACGGCGCCTTGATGGCCGCCGCCACGCTCGTCGCCGCACCGCTCGTCATCGCTTTCCTGTTTGCGCAGCGCCGCTTCATCGAGGGCGTCACCATGACAGGCCTGAAGGGCTGATGCGCATCAGCCCACCCATCACCAGCAACAGAGGACAAAGACCATGACCCGCATGACACTCACCCGCCGCCAAGGCCTCGCCGTAATGGGAGGCGCTGCAGCGACCATTGCAATGCCTGCTGTTGCCCGCGCACAGTCTGTCGAGATCAACGTGCATTACTCGATGCCCGCGATCTTCAAGGAGGCGCAGGACGCCGTGATGGAGGCCTTCACCAAAAAGCATCCGGAAGTGAAAGCGGCCTATGTCAACCCGACGCCGACCTATGAGGACGGCGCGCAGCTGCTGCTGCGCAACGCCGCAACGAACTCGATGCCCGAGGTCTCGTTCCAGGGCCTCAATCGGCTCCGCATGTTCGCCGAGCGCGGCATCGCGCAGGATCTGGCTCCGTTACTGGCCAAGGAAGGCGATCTCGCCAAGCTGGGCTATTCGCCCGCACTTCTCGGCCTCGGCTTCCACGCCAAGACGCAATGCGGCCTGGCTTTCGCCGCCTCCAACCCGATCAGTTATTACAACATGGACCTGCTGAAGAAGGCCGGGATCACCGACGCGGGCTTCCCGGCCAGCTGGGACAAGGTCATCGACAATTCGAAGCGCATCAAGGCGCTGGGCGACGGCAACGAAGGCATGTTCTTCCGCTGGCCGGGCGACGACTGGATGTTCTCGGCCCTTCTCTACGGCCATGGCGGCCGCATGCTGAACGACGCCGAAACGGACGTCGCGTTCAACGGCGCGGAAGGCCTCGCGGCCCTGAAGCTGCTCGACCGCATGGTCAAGGAAGGCGGCATGCCGAACTTCGCCGGCACCGCTGACCTGCAGGCCTTCGCGGCGGGCAAGCTTGGCCAGATGTTCCGCACCACGGCGCAGGTGCGCTCCATCGCCAATTCCGTCGGCACGAATTTCCAGCTCCAGACCTCGCTGATGCCGGTCATCGATCCGGTGAAGGGCCGTCTGCCGACCGGCGGCGCGGGCGGCATGATCACCACGAAGGACCCGCGCAAGCAGGAGGCCGCCTGGATGTTCCTCAAGTTTGCGACATCGCCGGAAGGCACGACGCTCATGGTCAAGAACACCGGCTACGTGCCTTGCAACCAGATCGCCATCGACGATCCGTCCTACCTCGCGGATTTCTACAAGCAGAACCCGCTCTTCCAGGCCGCCACCCGTCAGGTGCCGCTGATGGTGCCCTGGTATGCCTTCCCCGGCCAGAACTCCGTGCGCGTCACGCAGGTGATGGTCGATAATCTTGCCCGCATCGCCGAGCAGAAGGCTACACCCGAGCAGGTGCTGGCCGACATGGCGGCCGAGGTGCGCAAGCTGATCCCTCGTCAGGGTTGAGGGCAGGCCCTACCTAGAACGGGGCGGCCGCAGCTGCGGCCGCCCTCGCCCGTTGATCCTTCGGAAATGTTCTCATGCCCGTCCGCATCGCCCAGATCTCCGACACGCATCTGTCGCCGACGAAGCCCTTCTTCCGGGCGAATTTCGATCTCGTCGCGGAAAATCTGCGGGATCGCCGCCCCGACATCATCATCAACACGGGCGATCTGGCGCTCGATGGCGCCGATGAGGAGGCCGATCTCGTCCTTGCCCGGGAATTGCACGACGGAATCGGCCTTGATTGCCATCTGCTGCCGGGCAACCATGACGTCGGCGATCATCTGGATGTCGCCCGCCGCCAGCCTGTCTCGGCGGAGCGGCTGGCGCGCTACCGCCGCATCATCGGCCCGGATTTCTGGACGATCGACATCCCGGGCTGGCGGCTGCTGGGGCTGAATGCGCTGACGCTGGGCAGCGATGAAGCCGGCGATGCGGACCAGCAGGAGACGATCCGTTCCGTTGCGGCGAGCCTGAACGGGCGCAATCTCGCGATCTTCCTCCACAAGCCGCTGGCCGACGAGAGCTATGGCGAGCGCCTGACCAGCAACCGCTTCATGACGAAAAGCCCCCGCGATACTCTGCTGGCCTGCCTCGGCATGGCGCAGCCAAGCATCGTGATGTCCGGCCATGTGCATCAGTACCGCGACACGCCGATCGGCGGGGCGCGGCATATCTGGGCGCCGGCAACCTCCTTCATGATCAGCGATCCCTGGCAGCCGGGCTTCGGGACAAAGGCCGTCGGGTATCTGATGCACGAGTTCAATGCTGACGGCAGCCACCGCCACAGGCTGATGACGGTGCGCGGGATGGTTCACCACGATCTGGCCGAGTTTCCGGACGCCTACGGCGATGTCCGCGCCTGGGGTCAGGGCAACGCCTGAGGCGGGCGGCCCTCCAGAAATGGGCTTTGACGGCGCAAGAAATCGCCTCGCGACAGCCAAAACATTTGCCATCCGCCTGCTGCAATGCATCATGGCGCCGGCGGAGGCGCATCCCCCTCCGGCCGGGAAGGCGTTTTCAGCTTTATGTCGATCAAGGCGAGCATCCACCATCTGACCCATTATCAATATGACCGTCTCGTCACTCTCGGGCCGCAGGTGATACGCCTCAGGCCGGCGCCGCACAGCCGCACCCGCATCATCTCGCATAGCCTCAAGGTCAGCCCGGCGGAGCATTTCGTCAATCATCAGCAGGATCTCTACGGCAATTGGCTGGCGCGATACGTTTTTCCAGAGCCGGTGCGCGAGCTGAAGATCGAGGTCGATCTCGTTGCCGATATGCGGGTCTATAACCCGTTCGATTTCTTCGTAGAGGAGCAGGCGGAATATTGGCCCTTCGCCTATGCGGATGACATTGCGCCCGATCTGGTGATCTATCTGCGCCCCGAGCCGGTAGGCCCGCTGATGTCGAACTTCCTGTCGACGGTCGCGCGCGAGCGGCGGCGCACGGTCGGTTTCCTCGTCGATCTCAATGCCCGCGTCGCCCGCGAGATCGGCTATCTCATCCGCATGGAGCCGGGCGTGCAAACCCCCGAGGAGACGTTTCAGCGCGCCTCCGGCTCCTGCCGCGATTCGGGCTGGCTGCTGGTGCAGGCGCTCAGGCATCTGGGCATCGCGGCCAGGTTCGTCTCGGGCTATCTGATCCAGCTCAAGCCCGATCTCGTCTCGCTCGATGGCCCGCCGGGCGCCGATCACGACTTCACCGATCTGCACGCCTGGGTCGAGGCCTATCTGCCAGGCGCCGGCTGGATCGGCCTTGATCCCACCTCCGGCCTGCTGGCGGGCGAAAGCCATATTCCGCTCGCCGCCACGCCGCATTACGCCAATGCCGCGCCGGTGGCGGGCATGGCGAGCGCCGCCGCCACCGCCTTCGCCTTCGACATGCAGGTGAGGCGCGTCTCGGAGAGCCCGCGCATCACCAGGCCGTTCTCGGAGGAATCCTGGGCGGCGCTCGATGCGCTCGGCCACAAGGTCGATGCGGCGCTCGCGGCAGGCGATGTGCGCCTCACCATGGGCGGCGAGCCGACCTTCGTCTCGATCGATGATTTCGAAAGCCCGGAATGGAACACCGATGCCGTCGGGCCGCAAAAGCGGGCGCTGGCGGACAAGCTGGTCCGCCGGCTGAGAGAGCGCTTCGCGCCGGGCGGGTTCCTGCATTACGGGCAGGGCAAATGGTATCCCGGTGAGACGCTGCCGCGCTGGACCTTCTCGGTCTACTGGCGGCGCGACGGCAAGCCGATCTGGCAGGACCCTGCGCTGGTGGCGCAAGAGGGAGCCAGCACCGGCGCGAAGGTCGCCGATGCGCAGACGCTGCTCAGGACGCTCGCCTCGGAGCTTGGCGTGTCGGACCAGAACATCGTGCCCGCCTATGAAGACCCGGCCGAATGGATCCTCAAGGAAGGCAATCTGCCGGAGAATGTGACGCCGGAGAATTCGCGGCTGAAGGACCCCGAGGAGCGTCACCGGATCGCGCGGGTGTTCGGCAACGGGTTGACCTCGCCATCCGGCTTCGTGCTGCCGATCCAGAGCTGGCAATCGCAGGGCATCGCCGCAGGCGGGGGACCGCGCTGGAAATCCGAGCGCTGGAAACTGCGCCGCCAGCACCTGTTTCTGGTGCCGGGCGACAGCCCTGCCGGGTATCGCCTGCCGCTCGGCTCGCTCCCCCATGTGCCGCCCGCGCAATATCCGTTCCTGCATCCGGCGGATCCGACGGAACCGCGCGGCCAACTCCCCGATCCCGCCGCCCTCACGCCGTCCGGCCGGGCGCCTGTGGCGGCGCATTTCACGGCCAGCGAAGCCGGACAAGCGCGCAATGAGCAGAGCCTTGAACCTGTGGATGGCGCGGTCCGAACCGCCATCTGCGTGGAGCCGCGCGATGGAAGGCTCTGCGTTTTCATGCCGCCCACCGAGCGTCTCGAGGATTATCTGGAGCTGATCGCGGCCGCCGAGTCCGCTGCCCGCAAGCTCGGCCTGCCGGTCCATATCGAGGGCTATCCGCCGCCTTCCGATCCGCGGCTGAATGTCATCCGCGTGGCGCCCGATCCCGGCGTCATCGAGGTCAATATCCATCCCTCGTCGAGCTGGGCGGAATGCGTGGCGACGACGGAGGCGATCTACGCCGAGGCGCGGCAATGCCGGCTGGGCG
Source organism: Methylocystis sp. (assembly GCA_020252485.1). GTDB lineage: Bacteria > Pseudomonadota > Alphaproteobacteria > Rhizobiales > Beijerinckiaceae > JADCCX01. Next base: position 62,206 of record JADCCX010000002.1, on the reverse strand, counting down.
CCGACAAGTTCATGCTCGACGGGCGGCATACGGGCACGGGCGGCGGCAACCATGTGGTGGTCGGCGGGGCGACCACGCTGGACAGCCCCTTCCTGCGCCGGCCGGATCTGCTGAAGAGCCTGATCCTGCATTGGCAGCGCCATCCGAGCCTCTCCTATCTCTTCTCCGGCCTCTTCATCGGACCGACGAGCCAGGCGCCGCGCATCGACGAGGCGCGCCATGACGCGCTTTACGAGCTGGAGATCGCGCTGGCGCAAATCCCATCTCCCAACGGCGACGCGCCGCCGCTGCCCTGGATCGTTGACCGCCTGCTGCGGAATCTGCTGGTCGACGTGACCGGCAACACCCACCGCTCGGAAATCTGCATCGACAAGCTGTTTTCGCCGGACGGTCCGACGGGGAGGCTCGGATTGGTTGAGTTCCGCGGCTTCGAAATGCCCCCCGACCCGCGCATGAGCCTCGCCCAGCAGGTGCTGCTGCGCGCCATCATCGCCCGGCTCTGGCAGGCCCCGCTCGATGGTCCGTTGACCCGCTGGGGAACGGTCCTGCACGACCGCTTCATGCTGCCGCATTTCATCTGGGAGGATTTTCTTGATGTGCTCGGCGACCTTGATCGTCACGGCTTCACGCTTCGTCCGGAATGGTTCGGGGCCCAGGCGGAGTTCCGCTTTCCCTATTGCGGCGATGTCGAATACGAGGGCGTGAAACTGGAGATCAGGCAGGCGCTCGAGCCCTGGCATGTGCTGGGCGAAACCGGCGCCATCGGCGGCACTGTCCGCTACACCGACAGCTCGGTCGAGCGCCTCCAGGTGAAGCTATCGGGCGCCGATCCCTCGCGCTACGCCGTCGCCTGCAACGGCCGCCCCGTGCCCTTGCGGCAAACGGCGACCGGCGGCGAAGCGGTGGCCGGCGTACGCTTCAAGGCCTGGCAGCCCTCGCTCGCGCTGCATCCGCGCCTGCCGGTTGATGCGCCGCTCACCTTCGACATCTTCGACCGCTGGAGCGGCCGGGCGCTCGGCGGCTGCATCTATCACGTGGCCCATCCCGGCGGGCGCAATTACGAGACATTCCCCGTGAACGGCAACGAGGCAGAGGCGCGCCGTCTCACCCGCTTCGAGCCGCATGGCCACACGGCCGGCGCCTTCCTGCTGCCGGTGGAGACGCCGCATCCCGAATTCCCGCTGACGCTCGATCTGCGCCGGCGGGCGGGGCTCTGATCCCCATGTCCGCCTCGATGCCCTTGCCGCGCGATGCCGTCGCAGCGTTGCTCGGCCGGTATCAGGTGCCGGCCGGCGTCGCCGATGAGCTCATGGACGCCGCCGGGACCGTCCGCCCGGTCTGGCGCCGTTTCATGGAGCATATCGCCGGCCAGACGCCGGAGCAGCTGCGGCACCAGATCGCCCGCGCCAATCATTACCTGCGCGATGCCGGCGTCTATTACCGCCAATACGACGCGGGCGTCTCGGCCGAGCTCGAATGGCCACTGAGCCATGTCCCGGTGCTGATCGACGAGGCCGACTGGAACCGGATCACCGCCGGCCTCATCCAGCGCGCCAATCTGCTGGAAGCCGTGGCGCGCGACATCTACGGGCCCAACATCCTGGCGCGGGAGGGCCATATCCCGGCGTCGCTGATCGCCTCCAGTCCGGAATGGCTGCGGCCGCTCGTCGGCTCCAGGCCGCGGGGCGGGCATTTTCTCAATTTCGCGGCCTTCGAGATCGGTCGCGGACCCGATGGCGAATGGTGGGTCCTGGGTGACCGCACGCAGGCGCCCTCAGGCGTCGGCTTCGCCTTGCAGAACCGGGTGGCGACGGCCCGCGCCTTCGCGGAATTCTATGCGAATGCCAATGTGCATCGCCTTGCCGGCTTCTTCCGCCATTTCCGCGATTCCCTGAACGGGATGCGCAATATGGAGACGAACAGGGTGTCGATCCTGACGCCCGGCCCGATGAACGAAACCTATTTCGAGCATGCCTATATCGCCCGCTATCTCGGCTTCGGGCTCCTTGAGGGCGATGACCTGATGGTCGAGGATGGCGAGCTCATGGTGCGGACGGTCACCGGGCCGGCGCCGATCGATGTCCTCTGGCGCCGGATCGACTCGAACTTCACCGATCCGCTGGAGCTGGACGCCACATCCCAGATCGGCACGCCGGGGCTGGTGAGCGCGGTGCGCAACGGCAATGTCACGCTCGTCAATGCCCTGGGAACGGGCATCCTCGAAATCCGGGCTTTGCTCGCCTTCCTGCCGAAGCTTTGCCAGCATCTGCTGGGCGAGCCGCTGGCGCTTCCCAATATCGCCACCTGGTGGTGCGGCCAGCCGGCAGAGGCCGGGCATGTGCGGAGCAACGCCGACCGGATGATAATCGGCGAGGCGCTGTCGACGCGCCTTCCCTTCGAGCTTGATGATCATGCCTTTATCCATGGCAACCAGGCTGATGACACGCTGGGGAAGCTCGAAGACCTGCTGCGGGACGATCCCGCAAGCCTCGTAGGCCAGGAAGTCGTGACGCTTTCCACGACGCCGGCCCTGGTGGACGGCGTGCTGCTGCCGCGGCCGATGAGCCTGCGCGTGTTTCTCGCCCGCACCCGCGACGGCTGGCGGGTGATGCCGGGCGGCTATGCCCGCATCGGCCGCAGCGAAAACCCGGCCGCCATCGCCATGCGGCGCGGCGGATCGGCGGCTGATGTCTGGATCGTCAGTCCCGATCCGGTGGCGCAGGAAACCATGCTCGCCCCGCCGGAGGGGCCGTTTTCGCGCGCGGTTCCCGGCACCTTGCCGAGCCGCGCCGCCGATAACCTCTACTGGCTCGGCCGCTATGTCGAGCGTACGGAAGGTCATCTCAGGCTGCTCAGGGCGCTGCATCTGCGCCTCTCCGAAGACCCGAGCGGCAGCGCGCCGACGGTCGCCCTGCTGCGCAAGGCGCTGGACGAGCGCGGCCTCGGTGAGGAGGCCAATGTCCCCGATCGCCTGCTGCAGACGATCGCATCGGCGGTCAACAGCGCCAGCAAGATCCGCGACCGGTTTTCCGTCGACGGCTGGATGGCCCTCAACGATCTGGCGAAGACGGCCAAGCGCTTCAGCGGGCGTTTGACCGCCGGCGATGATGCTGCACGCGCCATGGGCGTTCTGCTGCGCAAGGTCTCGGGGTTCACCGGCCTGGTGCATGAGAACATGTACCGGTTCGTGGGCTGGCGCTTCATGAGCATAGGCCGGGCGCTGGAGCGCACCCAGTTCATCCTCCAGACCTTGCGGGAGACGACGGCTTCCGACGCTCCGGAAGGCGCGCTCGACCTCGCGGTGGAAATCGCCGACAGCGCCATGACGCTGCGGCGCCGCTATGCGCTCGCCAGCACGCGGGCGACGGTGGTCGATCTCCTCGCGCTCGACCCGATGAATCCGCGCTCCATCCTGTTCAGCGCCAACGAGATCAAGGAGCATGTCGCCTTTCTGCCCGGCGCCGATGTGTTTGGACAATTGTCGGCCTTGTCCCGCGCCGTGCTGCAGATGCAGACCAGTGTCGCCGTGCTCACGCCGACGACGCTCGATGGAGCCGCCCTGCAAGCCATTCGCCAGCAGGCTTTCGATCTCTCTGATCTCATCAGCACCACCTATTTCCGGTAGGGCGGGCGATGCTTTATGACGTGACCCTGCGGATGTCGTATCGGTTCGGCGACCACCCGGCGAGCGGCCGCCAGATCCTTCGGGTGTTGCCCAGGGCTGTTCCCGGCCGCCAGCGCGTGATCGCCAGCGCGCTCGACTTTCATCCCCGGCCCGTCGAGCGGAGCGACGGCAGCGACTTCTTTGGCAACATCACGGTCGAGGCCGTCTTCCGCGATGTCTGGCGCGAGACCGCCTTCACGGTGGCCGCGCGCGTCGAACGGACGGTGGAGACGGCCGGGCTCGATTTTTCTCCCGCCATCGAATCCCTGCCTGCGGCCATCGACCGCCAGCGGGATCTCGGCCCCCGGTCGCCCCACCATTTCATGGGGCCCTCGGTGCGCATCGAGCCCGATGCCGCGATCTCGCGCTACGCGAGGGACCAGTTGCTGCCGCGCATGACGGCATGCGAGGCCGCCAGCGCCCTGAACATGGCGCTCTACCGCGATATGGCCTTCGACGCGGAAGCCACCGACGTTGATACGCCGGCGGCCGCGGCCTTCGCGCTCCGCAGCGGGGTCTGCCAGGATTTCGCGCATATCATGATCACGGCGCTGCGCTCCGTCGGCATTCCGGCAGGCTATGTCTCGGGCCTCCTGAGCACAAGGCCGCCCGAGGGCAAGCCCCGGCTCGAAGGGGCGGATGCGATGCATGCCTGGGTGATGGCCTGGTGCGGCGAGGAGGCCGGCTGGCAGGAATTCGATCCCACCAACGGCATCATCGTCGCCAACGAGCATATCCTGATCGCCATCGGCCGCGACTACGCCGACGCCGCGCCGGTCTCGGGCGTGCTCAAGACCACGGGCTCGCAGGAGATCGATCAGGCTGTCGACGTGATCCCGCTGTGAAGGAGGCTTGCGGGAGCCGGTTTTCGCACTTCGCGCCGCCTGATCCCAAGGCGGCGATTCCCTTGGCCTCCGCCATGCCCTGGGCCGGGTGCGCATCCGGCTCAACTGCTACGGCGAAAGTCGAGCCCTGCCACCGTTGCGCCAGACGGCTGGAAGCGCGATAGATCGGCGAAGCAAGAAAAGCCCCGGGAGATCAAACATGACGGCCATCAGCGCGCCCGTCGGCCAGCGTTACGCCGCGTTGCTTGACGACAGCCGGAAGCGCCCGCAAGCCTTCTGGCGGGAAGCCGCCCGGGCAATCGACTGGTTCCGCTTTCCGAAGACCACCTTCGACCCCGCTGCCGGCGTCTACGGCCGCTGGTACACCGACGGCCTCTGCAACACCTGCCACAATGCGGTGGACCGGCATGTCGAAGCGGGACGCGGCGAGCAGGCCGCCTTCATCTACGACAGCCCTGTCACCGGCACGAAACGGTCGATCAGCTACCGGGAGCTGCTGACCGAGGTGATCGCCACGGCGCGGATGATCCTCGACACCGGCATCCGCAAGGGCGACCGGGTGATCATCTATATGCCGATGGTGCCAGAAGCGATCGTCGCGATGCTCGCCTGCGCCCGCATTGGCGCGATTCATTCGGTCGTCTTTGGCGGCTTCGCCGCCAAGGAACTTGCGACGCGGATCGACGATGCCACGCCAAAGCTCATCCTGGCGGCCTCCTGCGGCATCGAGGGACAGAAGATCGTGCCCTACAAGCCGCTGCTCGACGAGGCGATCGAATTGGCCCGGCACAAGGTGCGGCAAGTCATCCTGCTGCAAAGGCCGCAGCTCAAAGCCTCGCTCGTCGCTGGACGGGATCAGGATTGGAGCGCCGCCCATGCGAATGCCGCGAAGGCCGTCAGCAACGGAAGAGGCGTGCCCTGCGCTCGCCTGAAGGCCACCGATCCGCTCTATATCCTCTACACCTCCGGCACGACCGGGAAGCCGAAAGGCGTCGTCCGCGACAACGGCGGCCATATGGTTTCGCTGCTCTGGTCGATGGCCAATCTCTACGGCGTGCGCGCCGGCGAGGTGTTCTGGGCGGCCTCCGATATCGGCTGGGTCGTGGGTCACAGCTACATCGTCTACGCGCCGCTGCTCTCTGGCTGCACGTCGATCATTTATGAAGGCAAGCCGGTCGGCACGCCGGATGCGGCGGCCTATTGGCGCGTGATCGCCGAGCATGGCGTCTCGACGCTGTTCACGGCGCCGACGGCTTTCCGCGCCATCAAGAAGGAGGACCCGAAGGCAGAGCTGCTGGCGGGCCATGACCTTTCCCGTTTCCGGGTGCTTTTCCTCGCCGGTGAAAGGGCCGATCCCGATACCGTTCAATGGGCCGAAACGATCCTGAACCGCCCCGTCATCGACCATTGGTGGCAGACCGAGACGGGCTGGTGCATCGCGGGCAACCCGCTTGGCGTCGAGCCGCTTCCCGTCCGCCATGGCTCGCTCTCCGCACCGATGCCCGGCTACGATGTGCACTGTCTCGACGAGGGCGGCCATCCGGTTGCGCCGGGAATCATGGGGACGATCGCCGTCAAACTGCCGCTGCCGCCCGGCGCCCTGCCGACACTCTGGCGGCAGGACGAGCGCTTCAAGGCCTCCTATCTCGAACATTTTGCCGGCTATTATTCGACCTCGGATGCTGGCGTCATCGATGCGGCAGGAGGAATCACAATCCTCGGCCGCACCGACGACATCATCAATGTCGCGGGCCATCGCCTCTCGACCGGCGGCATGGAGGAGGTGATCGCCGGACATCCCGCCGTGGCGGAATGCGCGGTGGTCGGCATCGCCGACGAACTCAAGGGCGAAGTGCCCTGCGGTTTCATGGTGCTCAAATCCGGCGTCAACGAAACGGCGGACGCTGTGGAGAAGGGCTGCGTCCAGCTCGTGCGGGACAAGATCGGGCCGGTGGCCGCCTTCAAGCTGGCGATCGTCGTGCCGCGCCTGCCCAAGACGCGCTCCGGCAAGATCCTGCGCGGCACGATCAAGAAGATCGCCGACCGCACGCCCTGGACCATGCCCGCCACCATCGACGACCCCGCCGTGCTCGACGAGATCACGGCGAGCCTCAGGGCGAAAGGGATCCTTGCCTGAGGCCTGGCCTACGTCGGAATCGTGCCATCCAGCGCCAGCGCCTCGCCGGCGAGATAAAGCGAGCCGGTGATCAGCACGCGGGGCGCGACATCCCATCGCCTATCGCCGACGCGGGACAAGGCATCCGTCAGACCACCGGCGACGGTCGCGGAAAGGCCCGCCTTGCGCGCCTGATCGGCCACATCGCTGGCGCTGCGGGCCGCATCCTGACCGGCGATGCCGATGGCGAAAAGCTCCGGCGACAAGGACCGGAACGCCGAGAGGAAAGCGGTCGAATCCTTGGTGGAAAGCATGCCGGTGATCATCACCAGCGGGCGCGGCGCACGCCGCTGCATCTCCTCCATGGCAGCGGAGAGAACCCGGCCGCAATCTTCATTATGCCCGCCGTCGAGCCAGATCTCGGCCGCGCCCGGCGCATAGCGCGTGACGTGACCCCGCAGCAATTGCAGACGGCCTGGCCAATCGACCGTCCGCAATCCGCGCGCAATCGCCGCCTCCGGGATGCTGTCACCGAAGGCGGCGCGGAGCCCCGCGATCGCCGTGCCTGCGTTCAGATGCTGGTGCTGACCGCCCAGCCGCGGCAGGGGCAATTCCATCAGTCCCTGCGTATCCTGGAAGATCAGCTTGCCATTCTCCGCGTAGGTCCGGAAATCCTGTCCGCCGGTCAGCACCGGACCGGCCCGGACCCGCTCCGCTTCCGCCTCGAGCACCAGGCGCCCCTCGAGGCTCTGCTCGGCGAAGACGGCGGGGCAGCCGCGCTTGATGATGCCGGCCTTCTCGCCCGCGATCTTGCTGATCGTGTCGCCCAGATATTCCATATGGTCCATGGAGACGGGCGTGATGATGGCCGCCGCAGGCCTGTCGATCACATTCGTCGCGTCATAGCGGCCGCCGAGGCCTACCTCGAGCAGCAGCACATCGGCCGGCGTCTCTGCGAACAGGAGCAGCGCCGCCGCTGTCGTGATTTCAAAGATCGTGATGGGATCATTGCCATTGGCTTCCTCGCAGCGGCGGAAGGCTTCTGTGAGCTGCTCCTCCCCGACCAATGTGCCAGCGAGCCGGATGCGTTCATGAAAGTGGACGAGATGCGGCGATGTATAGACATGAACGCGCTTGCCCGCCGCTTCCAGCATGGCGCGCATGAAGGCGACTGTAGAACCCTTGCCGTTGGTGCCTGCCACATGGATCGTCGGCGGAAGATGCTTGTGCGGGTCGCCCAGAGCAGCGAGCACATGCCACATACGGTCAAGCGAAAGGTCGATCCTGCGCGGATAGCGCGCCAGCAGCGCTGCAATCAGATCAGCGGAAGTCGTCATGAATGCCCGCTGTCACGCCGCGCTCTTCTCGGGTGCAGGCTGCTTCAACAGCAGGCGCAGCAACCGCGCGACCGTGGCCTTCATCTCGGTGCGGGGGACAACCATATCCACCATGCCATGCGCCTTCAGGAATTCGGCGCGCTGGAATCCCTCGGGCAGCTTCTCACGGATCGTCTGCTCGATCACACGCGGTCCGGCGAAACCAATGAGCGCGCCCGGCTCCGCGATATGCACATCGCCCAGCATGGCATAGGAGGCTGTCACGCCGCCCGTCGTCGGGTTGGTCAGCACGACGATATAGGGGAGACGCGCCGCCTTGAGCGCATGCACGGCGATGGTGGTGCGCGGCATCTGCATCAGCGAGAGGATGCCTTCCTGCATGCGCGCTCCGCCCGACGCCGCGAAGAGGATGAAGGGCGCATTTTTCTCAACGGCGCTCATCATGCCCGTCACCAGTCCCTCGCCAACCGCCATGCCCAGCGAGCCGCCCATGAAGTCGAAATCCTGGACGGCGATGACGGCTGGCTGGGTCTCGACCCGGCCAAAGCCGATCTTGATCGCATCCTGCAGGCCGGTCTTGGTGCGGCTGTCGCGCAGGCGGTCAACGTAGCGTTTCTCATCGCGGAACTTCAGCGGATCGACCGGCACGGTGGGCAGGGCCACGTCGATCCATTTGGCTTCGTCGAACATCGACTTGAGGCGTGAGGCCGCGTCGAGGCGCAAATGATAGCCCGAGCCCGGAATAACATTCAGATTGGCTTCGACATCCTTCTGGAACACCATCTGCCCGCTTTCCGGGCATTTGATCCAGAGGTTCTCGGGCGATTCCCGCTTGAACAGGCTCTTGATTCGGGGAGGAACGTAGCTGGTGATCCAGTTCATGCCGCTTTCCTCGTGTTGCGGATGGCCGCTGCCAGCGCGCTGACCAGCTCGGTCACCGCGCTCACGCTGCCCTCTGTCGCCTTGTCATCCGCCGAAAGCGTCGCTTTCAAGGCCGTGATCAGGGCGGTGCCCACCACGACGCCATCCGCGCCTGCCGCAATGGCGGCGGCATTCTCCGGCGTCTTGACGCCAAAGCCCACGGCGACCGGCAGCGGCGTGTGCCGCTTGATGCGGGCGACCGCCTCCGTCACCCGGCTGTAATCGGCGATCCTGCCGCCTGTGATCCCCGTCATCGACACGTAATAGACGAAGCCGGAGGTGTTCTTCAGCACCGTCGGCAGGCGCTTGTCGTCGGTTGTCGGCGTGGCGAGGCGGATGAAGGCAAGGCCCGAGCGCAAGGCGGGAAGGCAAAGCTCCTCGTCCATTTCAGGCGGCAGATCGACGACGATGAGGCCATCCACGCCCGCCGCCTTCGCATCGATGAGGAAGCGCTCGACGCCGTAGATGTAGATCGGGTTGTAATAGCCCATCATGACGATGGGCGTGACGTCATTGGTTTCCCGGAAGCGGCGGGCGGTCGCCAGCGTGCCCGTGAGCGACATGCCGGCTTTCAGCGCGCGCAGGCCCGCCTGCTGGATGGCCTCCCCATCGGCCATCGGATCGGAGAAGGGCATGCCGAGCTCGATGATGTCGGCGCCGGCGGCCGGCAGCGCCTCGACGATCTTCTGCGCGGTCAGCGGATCGGGATCGCCCGCCATCACATAGGTCACGAGCGCGGCCCGCTTCTCGCGGGCGCAGGCAGCGAAACAATCGGCAATGCGTGTCGTCATGGCGCGCTCTTTAGAACAAGTTGCAGCGGGAGGGAAACCGGCAATCGAAGGTTCCGGCTCTCAGACCAATGCTCCCGCAATCTGTTCCGCGATGGCGAGCGACGAGGTGAGGCCGGGGCTCTCGATGCCGAAAAGCTGCACGAGGCCCGGCAATCCGTGATCCGCCGGCGCTTCAATGCGGAAATCCGCCGCCGCTTCGCCGGGTCCCGAGAGCTTTGGCCGGACGCCGGCATAATCCGCCGTTAATGCGCCGTCGGGGAGCGCCGGCCAGTAGGTCCGGATCGCCGCATAGAAGGCGTCCCCGCGCGCGGAATCGACCGTGTAATCGATCTCCGCTGGCTCGATATCCCCCAGCCATTCGACATCCGGGCCGAACTTCATGCGGCCCGCCTGATCGAGCGTCAGGTGGACACCGAGGCCGCCATCGACCGGCGCGGGATAGATGAGGCGCGAGAAGGCTGGCCTTCCCGCACAGGAAAAGTAATTGCCCTTGGCGAAGACCCGCTTCGGGATGCGCTCGCGCGGATATCCTTCGGTCAGCCGCGCCACATCCCAGGCGGCAAGGCCCGCCGCATTGACGAGGATGGCGGCGTCGATATGGCCGGGCTCCGCCCCGCCGAAGTGGATGCGCCAGCCGTTGCCCAGCCCTTCGACGCGGCTCAGCGGCGTCTCGAAGGCGATGGCGCCGCCGGCAGCTTCGATATCGCCCTGCAGGGCCAGCATCAGAGCATGGCTGTCGACGATGCCCGTTTCGCTGGAATGCAACGCCGCCGTGCAGGCGAGCGCGGGCTCCATCGCCCGCGCCTGCGCCGCCGTCATCAGCTCAAGCCCCTCGACGCCGTTGTCGCGCCCCTGCCTGTGGATGGAAGCGATCTTCGCGCTTTCCGCCTCATTCGTGGCGACGATGAGCTTGCCGCATTTGCGGAAGGGCACGCCGTGGCTCTGGCAATAGGCATAGAGCAGCCGCCGTCCGGCGACGCACAGCCGGGCCTTCGCCGATCCAGCCGGATAATACATCCCGCCATGGATGACCTCGCTGTTGCGGGACGAGATGCCCGAGCCGATGGTTCCGGCCTCTTCGAGAACAATGACCTCATGGCCGCGAAGCGCCAGCGCCCGAGCGATGGCCAGCCCCACGACGCCGGCGCCGATCACCACCGCCTGCATCACGGCCGCTTCAACTGCGTTCCGTCAAGGACGATGCTGCGATCACGCCTTGTCGAGCCCATAGAGCGTGTGCAGTGTCCGAACGGCGAGCTCGGTGTAGGCCGCGTCGATCAGCACCGAAAACTTGATCTCGGACGTCGTGATCGCGCGAATGTTGATGCCCTTGTCGGCGAGCGCCTTGAACGCCATGGCGGCGACGCCCGCATGGCTGCGCATGCCGATGCCGATCGCCGAGACCTTCACCACATCCTTGGCGCCTTCGACCGTGTGGAAGCCGATCGCCGCCTTGTTGCGCTCCAGCACGTCCATGACGCGGTCATATTCCGCGGCGGGGGCCGTGAAAGTGATGTCCGTCGTCCTGCCATCGGCGGAGATGTTCTGGACGATCATATCGACATTCACCAGCGCATCCGCCAGCGGGGCGAAGACGGCCGCCGCAACGCCCGGCTTATCCGCCACATTGCGGAGCGTGAACTGGGCCTCGTCCTTCGAAAAGGCGATGCCGGTGACGTTTTGCTGTTCCACGATATCTTCCTCGTCACAGATGAGGGTTCCAGGATTGGGATTTTCGGGATCGTCGAAGGACGACCGCACATAGGTCTTCACGCGCTGTGACATGGCGATCTCGACCGAGCGCACCTGCAGCACCCTGGAGCCGGCGGAGGCCATCTCAAGCATTTCCTCGAAGGCGACCTTCTCCAGGCGCTTCGCCCTGGCGACGACGCGCGGGTCCGTGGTGTAGACGCCGTCGACATCCGTATAGATGTCGCAGCGATCCGCCTTCAGCGCTGCGGCGAGGCCGACCGCCGAGGTATCCGAGCCGCCGCGGCCGAGCGTGACGATGCGCCCCGTCTCCCTGTTGACGCCCTGGAAGCCCGACACGACGGCGACCTCGCGGTTGCGCGCGAAACCGGCGAGAATGCCCGAACCGTCGATATCGACGATGCGCGCCGCGCCATGGGCATCCGAGCCGTAGAGCGGCACCTGCCAGCCCTGCCAGGAGCGGGCCGGGATGCCCATGTCGTTGAGCACGATCGCCAGCAGGCCGGAAGTCACCTGCTCGCCGGAAGCCACGACCACATCATATTCGCGGCTGTCGTAGAGCGCGGCGCTTTCCTTGCACCAGCTGACGAGCTCGTTCGTCTTGCCGGACATGGCCGAGACGACCACGGCCACATCGCTGCCGGCATCCCACTCGCGTTTCACATGGCGGGCGACATTCCTGATGCGATCGACATTGGCGACGGAGGTTCCGCCGAACTTCAGGACGAGACGGGACATCGGAACGGATTCGGGAGCTTGCTTGCCGGACAAGCCAGCGGCGATATTGCCGATGGCGGGAAAATGCGAGCGGCCTTATGGAAGGCGCGAGATGGCGAGTCAATGCGGGCGGTCACTGGCCGACTGATCCCGAGCGAGGCAGCAAGATCGTGACAGAGCGCATGTCCGAACGCGTCGATCAGGCGGAAGTCGAGAAATTCGACCGGCTCGCCGCCGATTGGTGGAACCCCGAAGGCCGCATGAAGCCGCTGCACAAGCTCAACCCTGTGCGGCTGCGCTATCTGCGCGACACGCTGGTCGCCCGCTTCGGCCGCGATCCCAGGGCGATCCGGCCCTTTGACGGCCTGACGCTGCTCGATATCGGCTGCGGCGCGGGCCTGCTTTCGGAGCCGCTCGCCCGCCTGGGATTCGCTGTCACCGGCATCGACCCCGCCGGCAACAATGTCGATGTAGCGAAAGCCCATGCCGAGCGGGCGGGCGTACCCGTGACCTATCGGAAGGTCACCGCCGAGACGCTGGTGTCCGAGCAAGCCGGCTTCGATGTGGTGCTGGCCATGGAGGTGGTCGAGCATGTGCCCAGCGTCCAGGACTTCGTCGCCGCAGCGACAAGCCTGGTGAAGCCGGGCGGAATCTTCGTGGGCGCCACCATCAACCGCACCAAGCGGGCTTTCGCGCTCGCCATCGTCGGCGCGGAGCATGTGCTGCGCTGGCTGCCCGTGGGCACGCACAGCTGGGACAAGTTCGTGACGCCCGATGAGTTCGAGGCGGCGATCGCCGCTGGGGACTTGCAGGTTTTCGACCGCCAGGGCGTCGTTTTCAATCCATTCACCGGCGCCTGGGGTCTCGCCCAGGATATGGCGGTGAATTACATGCTGGCGGCAGGACGGGAGCCATAGCAGGTCGCGGCCGCCGCCAACCGCTTGCGCCTCACCCCCAAGTCGCCATATCTGCAAAGCACCCGGTGGGGTTCTGGTCCAGCCCTTCGATCGGGCCGTATTTGTTGCAGGCTTTCATGTTCAAACCATCCGGCCTTGAACCGGATCGGCGAGGAGAGACATCATGTTCATTCAGACCGAAGCGACGCCGAACCCTTCGACGCTCAAGTTCCTGCCTGGGCGGGACGTGATGGGCGACGGCACCCTCGAAATGCGCGATGCGGACAGCGCGGCAGCGTCGTCGCCATTGGCCGAGAAGCTTTTCGCCATCACAGGCGTTGAGGGCATCTTCTTCGGCTCGGATTTCATCACCGTGACGAAGGGCGAGGCGGAATGGGCCCATATGCGGCCGGCGATCCTGGGCGCGATCATGGAGCATTACATGTCCGGCGCGCCGATCCTGAAATCGGGGATTGATGCCTCCGCCGGCGCCGAGGGCGAGTTCTTCGCCGCCGAAGACGCCGAGACGGTGTCGACCATCAAGGAACTGCTTGAAACGCGGATCAGGCCGGCTGTGGCCGGCGATGGCGGCGATATCACCTTCAAGGGGTTCCGCGACGGCGTCGTCTACCTGACCATGAAGGGCTCCTGCGCCGGCTGCCCGTCATCGACGGCGACCCTGAAGCACGGCATTCAGAACCTGCTCCGGCATTTCCTGCCGGACGTGCAATCCGTCGAGGCCGTGGCCTGAGCGGGGAGAAGGCGGCCGCAGCCGCAGCGAATGCCCGGCGGATCGGTTGAGATCGACCCGCCCGTGTCAACGACGGCTCTTCATTTCCGCCGGAAACTGATGCACAGCAGAGCCAATGACTGACTCTGGTGATTTTCGGCCGATCCGGCGCGTGCTTGCCATCGATACGGCGCTTGGCGCCTGCTCCGTCTGCGTTGCGGAAGCCGGCCGCCCCCTGCCGCTGGCGCTCGACAGCGAGGAGATGTCAAAGGGCCATGCCGAAGCGCTGATGCCGATGATCGAGCGGGTCATGGCGCAGGTGGACGGCGGCTTCGGCTCGCTGGAGCGGGTGGCGGTCAGCATCGGGCCGGGCAGCTTCACGGGGCTGCGCATCGGCATCGCCGCGGCCCGCGCCATCGGGCTGGCGGCCCATATTCCGGTCGTGGGCGTCTCGACCCTCTCCGCTTATGCCGCGCCGCTGATCAATGCGGAGGAATCCGGCGTCATCGCCGTGGGCATCGATGCGCGGCACGGAGCGGTGTTCTTCCAGGCTTTCACCGCGGCGGGGCGGACGATCGTCCTGCCGCGCGTCATCAGCCTCAAGGAGGCCGGCCGCGCCATCGGATCGGGCCCCGTGAAGCTCGCCGGATCCGGCGCGGCGGCGCTCGCCGTGGAAGCCATGTCGCTTGGCCTCAAAGCCAGCATCGCCGACATGCGGTCCGCGCCGGATATCCTCTGGGTGGCGCGGCTGGGGCTTTCGGCCGTTCCGGCCAGCGCGCCGACGAAGCCGCTCTATCTGCGTCCGCCCACCGCCATGCCGCAGGAAGGCAAGGCGGTGCTGCGGCGATGAGCGGGAGGTCGGCGCGATGATTTTCGGCTTCGGACGATCGAAGGCGGCGCTGGTGATCCGCCCCGCGCAGATGAGCGATGCGCGGGATGTGGCGAGCATCCATGCCGCATCTTTCGACCAGCCATGGGGTCTGATGGAGTTCGAGCGGATGATGGCCGAGGCGAACACCCTGGCGCATGTCGCCGGCGGGGAGCGCGATTCGGACGCTTTCGTGCTCTCACGGCTGTCTGCGGACGAAGCGGAGATCCTCTCGATCGCCGTGCATCCGCGGCGGCGCGGCGAAGGCCTGTCGGGACGGTTGCTCTCAGCGCACACCGAAGCTCTGGCGCTCAACCGCGTCCGAACGATCTTCCTCGAGGTGGAAAGCGCCAACCAGCCGGCGCTCGCGCTCTACAAGCGGCAAGGCTTCGCCGAAGTGGCGCGGCGGAATGCCTATTACCGCAAGGCCGACGGCAGCGCGGCCACGGCGCTCGTCATGCGGCGGGTGCTCTGACGTGACTTCCTTCATCGAAGACGTGACGCCGCCGAGGGGGACGGTTCGCCTGGTCTGGACGGCGTCGCTGCTCTTCCTCGTGTTCCTGGCCTTCGGGCCGCTGCAATACGCCTGCTGGAAACTGAACCTGCCGCCCCGCCGCTGGCTGCCCATGATGTTTCACCGGCTGGTCGCCCGCAGCATCGGCCTGAAGGTGACGGTGGCGGGAAGCATCGCCAGGGATCGGCCGATGATCATCCTCGCCAATCATGTCTCGTGGCTGGATATCGTCGCCATCGGCTCGCTGACGCCATTGTCGTTCATCGCCAAGGCGGAGGTTGAAAGCTGGCCGCTCTTCGGCCTGATGGCCAAGCTGCAGCGGTCGATCTTCGTCGATCGGACGCGGCGGGTGCATACGTCGCGCACGAATGCTGAGATCGCCGGCCGGCTGGAGGAAGGCGATCCGATCGTGCTCTTCGCCGAATCGACCACGTCCGACGGCAACCGCATCCTGCCGTTCCGATCCGCCCTGGTGGGCGCAGCGCGGGAGGCGATTCTGTCCGACAGCCCGACCCGGCATGTCTGCCTGCAGCCGCTCGCGCTTGCCTATAACCGGGCCGACGGCCTGCCCACGGGCCGCATGGGCCGGGCCCGCATCGGCTGGTACGGCGACATGGAGCTGGCGCCGCATCTGGCCGGCATCCTGCGCGGCGGGCCGCTCGACGTCACCGTGTCTTTCGGCGAGCCCATCGCCTTCGACGAAGGAGCGGACCGCAAGGCGCTGACCCGCCAGGCGGAGGAGCAGGTCCGGGCGATGCTGGCGCTTGGCCTGACGGGACGGCGGCCGGCCGTGGCGCCGGTGCCGCCGGCCATTCTGGCCCGGTAGCGCCGGCCTTCATCACAGGCTGCTGATCGTCTTCAGCCTGGCGCGGGGATGGATTTCGCCCTGCGCCATCACGGCGGTCGTGGGCCGGAAACGCTCGACGATGGCGCGGACATGCATGCGGGCATGCGACGAGCAGACCAGCACCGGCATTTCGCCCTCGCGCGCCGCCTGCTCGAACGCCTCGCGCAGGCTCAGCACGAACTCCTGCAGCTTCGACGGCTGCATGGCGAGGTGCTTTGATTCTCCCTCGCCGACGATCGCCTGGCCGAAAGCATCCTCCCAGGCCGGCGAGAGCGTGATGATGGGCAGGTGTCCCGACGGCGAGGTGTGCTGGGCGCAAAGCTGGCGGCCGAGCCGCGAGCGGACATGCTCGGTGATGAGCCGTGGATCGCGGACAGCGCCCGCGACCTCCGAGATAGCCTCGAGGATCGCGCCGAGATCGCGGATTGACACCCGCTCCGCCAGCAAGAGCTGCAGGACGCGCTGGATTCCGGTCGTCGAGATCTGCGAAGGCGCGATTTCCTTCAGCAGGTCCTGATGCTCCTTCGGCAGGTCCTTCAGAAGCTTCTGCACATCGACGAAGGACAGGAGATCCGCCGTGTTGCTCTTGATGATCTCGGTCAGATGCGTGGAGATCACAGTCGCCGCGTCGACAACGGTATAGCCCCGCAGCTGGGCCTCCTCACGCATGCCCTGATCGATCCAGGTGGCCGGGAGGCCGAAGGTGGGCTCCGTCAGGTGCTGGCCGGGCAATTGCACCTGGCCGCCCATCGGATCCATCGCCATGACGGCGTTGGGATAGACTTGGCCCTGCCCCGCCTCCACCTCCTTGATGCGGATGATGTAGGTGTTGGATTCGAGCTGGACATTGTCGAGAATACGGACCGCGGGCATCACGAAGCCCATTTCGCCGGCGAGCTGTTTGCGCAGAGCCTTGATCTGTTCCGTCAAACGGTCCTGGCCATTCTCGCCGTTGACCATGGGCAACAGCGCATAACCGATCTCGATCTTGAGTTCGTCGAGCTTGAGCGAGGCGGAGATCGGCTCCTCGACCTGCGAATCCTTGACCGCTGTCTGCGCCTCCTGAAGCGCCTTTCCGGCGATGTCGCGATCCTGCTGGCGGTGCAATGTGTAGGCGAGCCAGCCCGCACCCGCCGCCATGGCCCAGAAGGGCACGATCGGCATGCCCGGCAGAAGGCCCATGACCAGCATGACGGCTGCCGACATGCCGATGGCTTTCGGATAGCTTGCAAGCTGCTTGCCCATCGCCTTGGAGGCCTGACCGCTGACGCCCGATTTGGAAACGAGAAGGCCTGCGGCGGTCGAGACGATCAGGGCGGGAATCTGGCTGACGAGACCGTCGCCGACCGTCAGGATCGTGTAGACACGGCCGGCATCGCCAAAACTCATGTTCTGCTGCGCGACGCCGATGATGATGCCGCCGATCACGTTGATGAAGGTGATCAGCAATCCGGCGATCGCGTCGCCGCGCACGAATTTCGAGGCGCCGTCCATCGCGCCGAAGAACGAGGCCTCATCCTCCAGCGCCTTGCGGCGGGCCTTGGCGCCTTCCTGATCGATGAGCCCGGCGTTGAGATCGGCGTCGATCGCCATCTGCTTGCCGGGCATGGCATCGAGGGTGAAGCGCGCCGCGACCTCGGCGATGCGCCCCGAACCCTTGGTGATGACGATGAAGTTCACGATCACCAGAATCGCGAAGACGATGATGCCGATGACGAAATTGCCCGCCATGACGAATTGGCCGAAGGCCTCGATCACATGGCCGGCGGCATGCGTGCCGGTGTGTCCGTTGGCAAGAATGAGGCGCGTGGAGGCGAGGTTCAGCGCCAGCCGCAGCATCGTGGCGATCAGCAGGATCGTCGGGAAGATCGTGAATTCCAGCGGTTCCGAAATGAACAGCGCCACCATCAGGATCAGAACGGAAAGGATGATCGAGGCGGCGAGGAACAGGTCGAGCAGAAAGGGCGGCAGCGGCACGATCAGGATCGTGAGGATCATCAGCACGCCGACGGCGAGTGCGATGTCGCCCCGCCTCATGATCGTTCCGATATCCGCTAGGCTGAAGCCGCCCGGTGACGCCGCCGGCTTCTGGCCGTTTTGCACAACAGTCACGTCCGTCATGGTCAGACCTGCACCCCGGTGTGGCCCGCCGCATCACGCGGGAGGCGCACCCGGCAATCTTTGCCGGGTTCATGGTTGAGGAGTGGTTAACGAAGGCTCCGCAGGCCACTCAATCGGGAGATTAACCCCGTTTTAGTCTGCCCCGACTTAGCCTGCGGTCCGCCACTTTTTGCCCGCGTTTCAATCGGATCACCGGTGGCTGATGCTGGCGCTGCCTTGAACCGCAGCCCGATTGGTAGAGGAGGTCCCCTATGTTGCTTCGTGCTATGGCTGCCGCGCTCCTGCTCGGCGTCTCGCCGCTGTGCGCCGCCGAGATCACCGCTCCGTCCAGGATCGACGGCGTGATCATCTATCCCGGCGTCGCCGCCATCACACGCATCGTGGAGATCGATGTGCCGGCCGGGCAGCACACGATCGTCGTCTCCGGCCTGCCGCAGGCGCTTGATCCCAATTCGCTCCGGGTTGAAGGCGTTTCCACTGGGCAATTGCAGATCGGGTCGATCGAATTGCGCACGCAGCCGATCGGCGGCGTGACCGGACCCGCCGGCGAAGTGGCGCAGCGCCTGAAGGCCTTGCAGGAAGATCGCCTGCGCAAGCAGGCCGAGGTGCAGGCGATCAGCGCCAAACAGGCGATGATCCAGTCGATCGGCCAGCAGGCTCCGGCCATTCTCGGCGGCAAGGACAAGCCGCTCGACCCTGTTGAATGGGCCAAGGCCTGGGACGCCGTCGGCGCGGGCCTCCGGAATGCTGCCGAGGAATTGGCCGCAGCCAATGCTGCGTTGCGGGTGATCGATGAGGAGATCGGCGCCATCAGCCGCCAGGGCGGCTCCGGACCCCGGGCCGGGGTAACGCGGGCTGCCAATATCAGCGTCGATTCGCCAGCTGGCGCGAAGGCGGCCCTCAGGCTCACTTACCAGGTCAGTGGCGTCACGTGGCGACCCTCCTATGATGCCGCGCTCAGCACAGGCTCGGCGCAGACGAAACCAAAGCTGGTGCTCGTCCGCCGGGCCGTCATATCGCAGCGCACCGGCGAGGATTGGTCCGACGTGACGCTCGCCGTCTCGACCGCACAGGCGCGGGGCGGCACGGCTGCCCCCGATGTGCCGCCAGTCAGGGTGGCATTCAACGAACCTTCAGCGATCACGCAGAATGCGGCGCCGTTCCGCAAGGCGACGTCCCCATCGCTTTCAGCCGCCACCGAAGATGCTCAATTGCGCCGCCAGGAGGCAAGCGACGCGGCCAGGGCCGCTGCTATTCCCGCTCCCGTCGCCCAGCAGCAGGCGCAACTTGAGGTCGCCGGCTTCTCGGCGCAATTCGTCATGCCTGGCCGGGTTTCGATCAGCTCGGACGGCAGCACGCGCTCGGTCCGCCTTTCCAGCCGCGAGAGCGAGCCGGCGCTAGGCGTCAAGGCGGCACCCGGCATCGACCCCAGGGCCTATCTCGAGGTGCGCTTCACCAACGAGGAGGAAGCGCCGCTGCTTCCCGGCGATGTGGCGCTGACCCGGGACGGCGTCTTTGTGGGGCAGGGCCGCATTGGCCAGGCCGCCACTGGCGAGACGGTCGAGATGGGCTTCGGCGTCGATGACAAGGTGAAGGTCACCCGTGTCCCGATCCGCCGCCGCGAGGTGGAAGGCAACTGGATTCAAGGCAACCGCAGCGACCTGCGCGAGTTCAAGACGGTCGTGAAGAGCCTCCACGACCGGCCCATGCGGATCACGGTGCTGGACCAGATGCCCTTCTCAGAAAACGCAGCCATCACCGTCGAGACAATCCCCAACATGACGGCGCCCACGGAGAAGAACCTGCAGGACAGGCGCGGCGTGCTCGCCTGGACCTACGAGTACAAACCGGGCGAGGAAAAGGAGATCCGCCACGGCTTCAGAATCCGCTGGCCGGGCGAGCGTGAGCTCGTCCTTGAGCCGCAGCCGGTTCTTCGCTGACCGAGATTGAGGCTTTACCTTCGGCCCTCAATCGCGTAACCGCCTTTCGGAACAGCCCGGCTCCGCGCTCATCCGCAGCCGGGTTTTTCCTTGCGGAAACGTCGGGCAAGGTGAAACCCCATGGGCAATGTCGTCGTGGTCGGAGCCCAGTGGGGCGATGAAGGCAAGGGCAAGATCGTCGACTGGCTCTCGGAACAGGCCGATGTCGTCGTGCGCTTCCAGGGCGGGCATAATGCGGGGCATACACTCGTCATCAACGGCGTCGTCTACAAGCTGAGCCTGCTGCCGTCGGGCATCGTCCGGCCGGGCAAGCTTTCCGTCATTGGCAACGGCGTGGTGGTCGATCCCTGGCATTTCGTGGAGGAAACGGCGCGGCTGCGCGCCCAGGGCGTCGCAATCAGCCGGGAAAACCTGCGCATTGCGGAGAACGCCACGCTGATCCTGCCGCTCCACCGCGAACTCGACCATTTCCGCGAGACGTCCAACAGCGGCATGAAGATCGGCACCACGAAGCGCGGCATCGGCCCCGCCTACGAGGATAAGGTGGGCCGCCGCGCGATCCGCGTCATGGATCTCGCCGATCCCGCCAACCTCGGCCCCAAGATCGAACGGCTGCTGACCCATCACAACGCGCTCCGGCGCGGGCTCGGAATCGACGAGGTCGATGCCGGCAAGCTGCTGGCCGAACTCCGCGAGGTCGCCCCCCACGTGCTGCCCTATGTCGACAGCGTCTGGCGCTTGCTCGACCGCGAGCGGCGGGCCGGCAAACGCATCCTGTTCGAGGGCGCGCAAGGGGCCCTGCTTGATGTCGACCACGGGACTTATCCCTATGTCACCTCCTCGAATATCGTGGCGGCCCAGGCGGCCACGGGCTCGGGGCTTGGTCCCTCCGCCGTCGGCTATGTGCTCGGCATCGCCAAGGCCTATACGACCCGGGTCGGCGAGGGTCCCTTCCCGACGGAGCTCTTCGACGAAACCGGCGAGGCGATCGGCGCCCGGGGCAAGGAATTCGGCACCGTCACCGGCCGCAAGCGGCGTTGCGGCTGGTTCGACGCCGTGCTCGTCCGCCAGACGATCAGCACATCCGGCATTGACGGCATCGCCTTCACGAAGCTCGACGTGCTCGACGGCTTCGACGAGCTGAAAATCGGTGTGGGCTACCATCTGGACGGGGAGCGGATTGATCACCTGCCGGCCAGCGCCGCGGATCAGGCGCGGGTGACGCCCATCTATGAAACGATCGAGGGCTGGAAGGACTCGACGGCGGGCGCGCGGTCATGGGCGGATCTGCCGGCCCAGGCGATCAAATACGTCCGCAGGGTCGAGGAACTGGTCGGAGCCCCGGTCACGGTTCTTTCAACGAGTCCGGAGCGCGACGATACAATCTTGATGCGCAACCCGTTTGAGCGTTAAAGCCTTCGGATCGGCATCAGAAAAAAATGTTCATGGTGTTGGCGCAATTGCATTGGAGAAGCAGGGCATTCCCGTCCTGCATGATCGTATCGGGTTGATGGCAGATTATTATCCCCTCCTGTCGAAGGCCGTCGCAGGCCTGTCGCCGAACACTCCCGAGGCAAGGCAGGGTATCTACGACCGGGCGCGGCTCGCCCTGACGCGGCAGCTGGCCTCGATCGATCCGCCCGTCGATGCCGCAGTGGTCGAGCGTGAGCTCTCCGCGCTGACGGGCGTCTTCGAGCGAATCGAACGCGAACAGGGCGAAGGCGGGCTGCAGAGCGAGCCTGATTCGCCTGCGGCTGCGCCTGAAACAGATCTCCCCGCCCCGCAAGCGCCCGAGACAGTGGCGCGGCCGCAGGTGATCCGGCGGGAGCGGGCCGCAGGACGCAATCCGCTGGCGGCGGTGGGGCTCGCGGTAGGCGCCGTCGTCGTCGTCGCCATCGCCACGCTCGCCTATCTCCGGCGCAACGAGCCGCCGGCGGTGCCGAACCGCACGGCCGGTGTCACGCAGCCGGCGCCGGGCGGCAATGCCTCCTCGTCGGTGAAGACCGGTGACCGTGTCCAGCCCTCCGCCGAAGATTCGCCTGCGCGCCGGCCCGCCGATCCTCCTGCCGCTCCGCCGCGGCCGCCGGCGCAGACCGCCCCGCCCGGCGCGGCATCCGGCAATGTGCCGACCAGCACCAGTTCCCCGCCTGCGGCCAGCCAGCCGCAGATCGGCGTGGCGAACCGCATGGTGCTGGCGATGGAGAACAGCGAGGACAGCCAGAAGGTGGATGTGCGCCAGGGCACGGTCGTCTGGCGGACGGAGCTTGTCGCGGGCGGTCAGGGTCAGCCGCCGCAGCAGGCCATCCGTGCGACGGTCGACGTGCCGGACGCCCGTCTCAGGGCTGAAATCACCATCCAGCGCAACCTCGACCCCGCCTTCCCCGCCTCGCACACGATCCAGATCCAGTTCTCGAATTTGGGCGGCGGCGGCGTGGGACCGATCCAGACGCTCAGCCAGATCGAACTCCGGCAGGCGGAGAGCCAGCCGGGCTACCCGCTCGCCGGGCAAGGCATTGCAGTGATGGAGAATGTCTTTCTGGTGGCCTTGGCGCAGGTGGAGCCCGCGCTCTCGCGCAACGTCGAGATGATGCGGACGCGCCCGCTCCTTTACCTCGAGTTCGTGACGGCCGGCGGCAGGCGCGGCGGCATGGTGATGGAGAAAGGCGTCAGCGGCCAGCAGGCGTTCGATGAGGCCTTCCGCAGCTGGCAATGAAGCCAAAAGAAAGAGCGCGAAGCTTGGCTCCGCGCCCTTCCCGAATACCCCCTTGTTTCGGCGGCTTCACGCGAAGGCCGCCGGTCCTTCCTCGCTTCGGCCTCAGTGTATCGTCTGTTTCTCTACTTCTTGTCGAAGCTTCCTGATCGCATCCTTCAACTGCAGTTTGCGGCGCTTGAGGCTGGAAATGCGGGTTTCGTCTGCATTGGCATGCTGACGCTCCGTTGCGATTTCTGCATCAAGCGACCGGTGCTTACGCTCCAACTCTGCCAGGTGCGTTACCAAGGACATCGGTTCACCTCCTTTGTCATGACCGACTTTGCAAAAGTGACACATACTGCCAGGACTGTCCAAGAAGATCGATTTTGCAGCGCAGCAAAGCCGGCCGCCGGACAGGGGTCCGCTTGACTTGTTGACCCCTGATGCGAGACATGGGCCCGCATCAGTCAGGTTCCGCCGGGAACCGGGCATTTTCAGGGTGAAGCTCGCCGCAATGTCCATGATGGATTCCGAGGACGAACGGATCACGCTGGAGCGGGAGCTCCAGCTCCTGAACCAGGAGCATCGGGATCTTGATGCCGCGATCTTCGCTCTCGAGCGGCTGGATATCCGCGATCAGCTGCAAATCCAGCGCCTGAAGAAACGCAAGCTTGCCTTGAAAGACAGGATCGTCATGATTTCCGGCAAGCTGCGTCCCGACATCATCGCGTAGGGACGGAAGGATGTAATGGCAGGGCAGGCGAAATCAGGGTCGACGCCCGTGGCGATCATCATGGGCAGCCAATCCGACTGGTCGACCATGAAACATACGGCGTCGATGCTCGATACGCTCGGCATCGGCCATGATTCCCGCATCGTCTCGGCCCACCGCACGCCGGACCGGCTGGTGCGCTTCGCCAAGGGCGCCAAGGCGGAAGGCTTCCAGCTCATCATCGCGGGCGCCGGCGGCGCAGCCCACCTGCCCGGCATGACCGCCTCGATGACCGAACTTCCGGTGTTCGGCGTTCCGGTGGAATCGAAAGCGCTGTCGGGCGTCGACAGCCTGCATTCGATCGTACAGATGCCGGCCGGCATTCCCGTCGGCACGCTGGCGATTGGCAAAGCCGGCGCCATCAATGCCGCGCTGCTCGCAGCCGCCGTGCTGGCGCTGCAGGACGAGGCTTTGGCCGCCCGGCTCGCGGCCTGGCGCAAGGCGCAGACCGATTCGATCGCCGACAGGCCCTTCGATACGCAAGAGAGCTGAGCCATGGCCAGCGCCATGCTCGCACCCGGTGATGCGATCGGGATTCTGGGCGGCGGACAGCTCGGCCGCATGATTGCGCTCGCCGCAGCGAGGCTGGGCTTCCGCTGCCATGTCTATGCCCCCGAACCGGAGAGCCCCGCCTTCGATGTCGCCGCGCGCCACACGGTTGCCGCCTACGACAACGAGCTGGCGCTGCGCCAATTCGCCGCTTCGGTCGCCTGCGTGACCTTCGAATTCGAGAATGTGCCGGCGGCGACGCTGGAGACGCTCGCCGCGCGGGCGCCCGTGCGGCCGGGCGCGAAGGCGCTGTCGATCTGCCAGGACCGCGTGCTCGAAAAGCGCCTCGCCCGCGAACTGGGCGCGCGGACGGCGGATTTCGCGACGGTGGACAGCCTGGCCGAATTGAAGCTCAGGATCGGGCAGATCGGTGCGCCGGCGATCCTCAAGACCCGCCGCTTCGGCTATGACGGCAAGGGCCAGGCCGTGCTGCGGCGTCAGGAGGATGCCGAGCGGGCTTGGGATAGCGTGAAAGGCGCATCTTCCATTATCGAGAGCTTCGTGCCTTTCGAGCGGGAGATATCCGTGGTTGCGGCCAGGGCCCTCGACGGGGCCGTGAAGACCTTCGCCGTCACCGAGAACGAACATCGCGAGCAGATCCTGCGCCGCTCCGTGGCGCCGGCCGCCATCCATCCGTCGACGGCGCGCGAGGCGCTCGCCATTGCCGCTCGGCTGGGAGCGGCGCTGGATTACGTCGGCGTCTTCGCCGTCGAGTTTTTCGTTGGCGCCGAGGGCGGCAGCGAGATGCTCTATGTGAACGAAATCGCGCCGAGGGTGCATAATTCCGGCCATTGGACGCTGGATGGAGCCGATACGTCCCAGTTCGAACAGCATGTCCGCGCCATCGCCGGATTGCCGCTCGGCTCAACGGCCATGCGCGGCATGGGGGTCGAGATGGTCAACCTGATCGGAGCCGATGTTCTCAGATGGCCCGACATCCTGGCCGAGCCAGGCGCACAGCTGCATCTTTACGGCAAGGGGGAAGCCCGCCCCGGGCGCAAAATGGGGCATGTCACGCGGATTCTCAGGGACTGAGCAGGGGTGGCTCCGCTTCTTGCCCCAATTTTTTCCCGCAGGCAGAGCGATGCTGTTCTCCGCAAGCGGGGCAGCGCGTCCCTTCTCCCCGTTCTTCACGGGGAGAAAGACAGGATGAGGGGCGGGGGAGTTGGCGTGGCGTTTCTTCACCACGCCCCTCACCCCAACCCTCTCCCCGTAAGTAACGGGGAGAGGGAGAAGCGGGTTCTTCTGCGCGAGGACAAAGCTCCGGCGATTGACGATTGGAAGGCTTTCTGCTAGCGCAGCGGTCTTAACGGAACGGCTTCAGCTGTTTCCGATCCCCCATGCTTAGCCGTTTCGAGAGATAAAGGTCATCCCCGGTGCAGGTTCTCGTCCGTGACAACAACGTCGATCAGGCGCTTCGCGCGCTGAAGAAGAAGATGCAGCGCGAAGGCATCTTCCGCGAAATGAAGCTGCGCGGACACTACGAGAAGCCCTCCGAAAAGAAGGCCCGCGAGAAGGCGGAAGCCGTCCGCCGCGCCCGCAAGCTCGCCCGCAAGCGCGCCCAGCGCGAAGGCGGCCTCCCTGCCACCCCGCGCCCGGCGCCCCGCGCCGGCGCTGCCGGAGCCGGTGCGCCGCGCCGGGGCTAAGACCCCCGGCATTGCTTGCCGCATGGTTCACGCGACATTAAAGACGCCCGTGCCACATCACGGGCGTTTTCCTTTGCAAGGGCAGCTTCAGGCGGTGCTCACGATGGCGGATTTATGCAGATTTTCGGACAGCTGGTTGCGCCGCGCGGCTCTGGCGGGTTGCTGCGCCGCGTCGCTCGCGGCCTGCACCACCCTGGACGGCGGGAGCGGCTCAGCTGCGCAGCGCGGTCCGCGCTTCGCCGAGCTTGATGAGCCCAACAACGCCAACCAGAACGCGGCCTCGAACAACATCAGCTCGCTCACCGAGGTGATCTCGCGCAACCCCAATGATGCGCGGTCGTACAACACGCGCGGGGCGGCCTTCGCCCGGGCTGGCCGCTTCAACGAGGCGGTGACGGATTTCAACCGCGCCATCCAGCTCGATCCCAATTTCGCGGCGGCCTACCTGAACCGCGGCCTGACCAGCCGGCAGACCGGACGCAACGAATCCGCTATGCAGGATTTCAATCGGGCGATCTCGATCGATCCCGGTTATGCTGCGGCCTATCTGGCCCGGGGCAACCTGCTGCGCGCGCAGGGCGATATGGCAGCGGCGATCAACGACTACAACCGCGCCATCCAGTTGAACCGGGAAGGCGCCGAGGCTTATCACGGACGCGGACTCGCCTATCAGTCGCTGGGCGATCATATCCGCGCCATCGCCGATTTCGATGGCGCCATCGACCGCAACCCCTATGTCGCGCCGCCCTATATGGGCCGCGGCCAGAGCCTGATCGCCACCGGCAAGTTCCAGCAGGCGGTCGACGACTTCAACGCGGCGCTCAGCGTCGACAACCGGCTCTCGGATGCCTGGGCGCAGCTCGGCATCGCCTATGAGCGCTTGGGCAATTTGAAGGAGGCCAACGACGCCTTCCAGAAAGCCCTTCTTGTCGAACCTGGCAACCGCATAGCCAGTGACGGCGTGCGCCGCACGGGCGGCAGCGGCTCGGGCGGCGGCTGGTTCCGCTGACGCCTGAGGGGGGAGCATTCATGACCCGCGAAGCCGCCATCGCCCGTTCCGTCGGGCAGTTCAGTTCCGGCGCCTTCAAGACGATGCTCGCGCGCCGCATCGCCATTCCAACCGAGAGCCAGAACCCCGAGCGGGCCGGCGATCTCCTGCGCTACCTGACCGACGAGATGGCGCCTGACTTCCAGTCGATGGGCTTTACGGCCGAGATTATCGCGAACCCCAACGGCAAGGGGCCGTTCCTGCTGGCGGAGCGCCATGAGGATGCCAAAGCGCTCACCGTGCTCGGCTACGGCCATGGCGACGTCATCCGCGGCATGGATGCCGAATGGGCCGAGGGCCGTTCGCCCTGGACGCTCAGCGACAGCGGGGACCGCTGGTACGGGCGCGGCATCGTCGATAACAAGGGCCAGCACGCGATCAACATGACAGCGCTGCGGGCGGTTCTTGAAACGCGGGGCAAGCTTGGCTTCAACGCCAAATACCTGATCGAAACAGGCGAAGAGACCGGCTCGCCCGGCTTGCGCCAGCTCTGCGGGCAGCACCGCGAACGCCTGCGCGCGGATGTGCTGATTGCGTCCGACGGGCCGAGGCTTTCAGCAAGCCGGCCGACCGTCTTCCTGGGGGCGCGCGGCGGTTATGCTTTCGACCTCTGGATCGACGCCCGCGAGGGCGGGCACCATTCGGGCAACTGGGGCGGATTGATCTCCAATCCCGCCATCGAGCTGGCCCATGCGATCGCCTGCCTCGTGGGACCCACCGGTCAGATCCGCGTGCCGGAATTCGTGCCGGCGCATATCCCGGACGCCGTCAGGCGGGTGCTGGCGGATATCGAGATCACATCAAACGAAGGCGGACCGCCGCTGGAGCCCTGGTGGGGCGAGCCCGGCCTCTCGCTGGCCGAGAAGGTGTTCGGCTGGTGCAACCTTGAGGTTCTGGCCTTCGAGGCCGGCAATCCCAGGGCGCCGGTGAATGCCATTCCGCCCCGCGCCTGGGCGCGCCTGCAACTGCGTTTCGTCGTGGGCGTCGATACCGCCGACATGCTCGGCACAATCCGCCGCTTTCTTGATCGCCATGGCTTCGCGCGCGTGCAGGCAGCGGCCGGCAGGGATGATTTCTTCGCCGCGACACGGCTTGATCCCGGCCATCCCTATGTCGGCTATGTGGCAGATTCGATTGCCCGGACGCAGGGCGAGAGGCCCGCGATCCTGCCCAATCTCGGCGGCTCGCTGCCCAACGACATCTTCGCCGAAATCCTTGAGCTGCCGACAATCTGGGTGCCGCATTCCTATCCCGCCTGCTCGCAGCATGCGCCCAACGAGCATGTGCCGGTATCGATCCTGCGCGAGGGGCTGGCGATCATGGCCGGGCTCTACTGGGACCTGGCCGACATGCCCCGCGCCTGAACGGGCGGGTTTCCAACCCTCAAGTCCTTCAAAGGCCTGCGCAGCATGAGCAAGCCCGCATTCTATTTTGTGCCGGCCAAAGCATACGAGGCGATGCTGGACCGGCTCGAAGACTCGGACTGACCGCTACATGGCCACCACATAATGACGGACACCCACAACCGAGACTTGTCCGCCAGACGTCGCATGTTTGCATAGAGCATGGCGCAATGAGATGGAATCACTGCGCCATGCTCTAAGCCGAATCGTGCTTCACGGCGTCAGCCTGTCAGGAAGACACCTTCGTCAGCTTGTCGGCGGCGCCGGCCTGACGAAACCGCCCGGACCAATCCAAAGGCGGTCAGTGGTGAGAAGCTTCACCACGCCATGGGACACGACCACATGACACTGCGGTCCGGCTTCTCTGGGCCGCCTCTGTTGCCATCACGCGTCCAGTCCAAAGGGATCATCCGCCGAATGGGCGGGCTCCGTGAACCAGCGGGCGCCGGTCTCGGTGATGATCATGTGATCTTCAAGCCTGATGCCGAACTCGCCATAGATGCAGATGGTCGGCTCGTTCGAGAAGGTCATTCCTGGCTGCAGGATGGTGCGGTCGCCCTTCACGAGATAGGGCCATTCGTGCACATCGAGGCCGATGCCATGGCCCGTCCGGTGCGGCAGGCCCGGCGTCGCATAGCCCGGGCCGAAGCCCGCCCCATTGATCACGCCGCGCGCCGCAATATCGATGTCCTCGCAGCGGTTGCCGGGCTTCGCTGCCGCAAAGCCTGCCGCCTGCGCCTCCTTCTCGATGTTCCAGACATCGCGCTGCCGCTTCGAAGGTTCGCCGAAAACGTAGGAGCGGGTGATATCCGACAGATAGCCATCGACGGGCGCTCCAGTGTCGATGAGGACCATGTCACCCTCCTTGAGCGTCTGGGGATAGGGGACGCCGTGGGGATAGGCGGTCGCTTCGCCGAAGAGCACGCCGTTGAAGCCGACGTCCCCCTCGGAGCCCAGCTTGCGGTGGGCGGCTGCAATGAAGGCCTGAACCTCTGTGGTTGTGATGCCTTCGCTCAGGATGCGCGCCGCCGCCTTGTGCGCTTCGAGCGTGATGTTCTTGGCGGTCTGCATCAGCGCAATCTCGTGATCGGATTTGATCATCCGGCAGGCCGCGGTGATCTCGGTCGCATTGACGAAGGAAAACGCATTTCCGGCCTTGCGCATGCCATCGAAGGTGAAGAAGGGCGTCGCCTCGTCGACGGCGATGGCGCCGTTTTTCGCGCCCGATGCCCGAACCGTATCGACGATAAGCGCGGTCGGATCCTCATCCTCCTCCCACTGGGCGACCTTGTCGCCGAAGCTCGTCATCGTCAGCAGTTTCTCGACCTCGAAGGCCGGCGAGAGATAGACGATCTCGCCTTTGGCCGGCAGGATCGCGCCATGGGCCCGCTCCGTGCGCCGCATCCTGAGGCCGGTGAAATAGGTGAGGCTCGACGAGATATCGAGCCACAGCGCGTCGATGCCCTTTTCGCGCATCATCTTCTGCGCCTTGTCGATGCGCTTCAGGCGCTCGTCCACGCCGATCGGCGGGACATCGCCGCGCATGTTCCTGAGCTTGGCGAGCTCCTTCTCGGGCGTTGAGCCGCCGACTCCGATCGTCATACTCTGCTCCTGTCGTTTGTTCTGTTCAGACTGCGAGTGCCATCCCGTCGCGACCGGGATCGGCCGCGCCATCAGGCTTTCCATTGGTAATGCGGATGCCGTGAAGCCCCGCGAAATAATAGGTGAAGGGCGAGCGCTTCACGGGGTAGCCGAGGCGGACCAGTTCGGCTTCGGTGGAGCGAAGGATGCGGTTGGTGATCCAGATCGTATCGCTGGTGGCGCAGATGCGCGGCGCCGAGATTGCCTCGATCGCCGTCATGCCGAAATCGATGACGTTGACGATCGCCTGGAGGATGCCGGGTGTGATGTAGGTGCCGCCGGGTGCGCCGGTGATGAAGAAGGGATCGTCACCCTTGAAGATGATCGTCGGCGCCATCGAGGACATCCGGGCCTTGCCGGGCGCAATAGATCCAGCGCGCCCGGGCCGGGGATCAAAAGCGCCCATCGCGCCATTATACATAAAGCCCAATCCTTCGGTGACGACGCCCGACGGCGTGCCGAGCGTATGGGTGAGGGAGACGCACATGCCGCTGCGGTCAACGACGCAGACCTGCGTCGTATCGGCGGCCTCGCGCGTCGTCATGCGCGGCACATGGGTCTTCTCTCCCCGCCTGATCCGGGCGGCCAACTCGGCCGCATAGGCTTTCGAGGTCAGGCGGCCGACCGGGACGTCCAGGAACTTCGGGTCGCCAAGGGTGGCATCCCGGTCAACGGCGCCGATCTTCATGGCCTCGGCGAGGGTGGCGATATAGGCCGGCGAATTGTGGCCCATCGCCGCCAGATCGAAGTTTTCGAGGATGTTCAGCATTTCCAGCAGCATCACGCCACCGCCCGGCGGCGGGTTGCTGGCGATGCGGTACCCCCGATAGGTCCCCCACAGCGGCGTGCCGATCTCCGGTGCGGAGACGGCCAGATCGCCGGCGGAAAGCAAGGCGCCATGGGCCCGCATGTCTGCCGCGATATCGGCGGCGATGCCGCCTTCGAAGAAATCATCGGCCCCGGCGGTAGCCACCCTCGCCAGCGTGCGCGCCATGTCGGGGTTCTTCAGGGTTTCGCCCACCCGGCGGACGCTGCCATCCGGTCTCGCGTAGATCCTGCGGGTCGCCGGCAGGGCTGTCAGGAAATCCTGATGCGGCGCATGGCTTTCTGTCGGAACCTGGCCCCAATAGGCCGCCATGTGGGGCCGCACCATGAAGCCATCCCGCGCATAGCGGATGGCTGGCTCGATGAGATCACCGATCTCTTTTGTGCCATGGCGCTTCAGGGCCACATCGAGCCCCCGCAGGGTCACAGGTGTTGCGATGGCCCCGTAGCCAAGCTCGTTGGAGCGATCCGACAGGAAGAACCCGAAGCCGTCGTCCGACTGGCCGACCAGCTTGGCCGCCCACATGTCCGGCGTGGCGGCCTGCGGCACACGGGCGTAGAAGTCGATTGTTTCATGCCTGCCGCGCTCAGGGTCATAGACATGCAGGCAGCCGAACCCTGCGATGCCGCACATCTGCGGATCGACGGCGGTTTGCGTCAGCGCGGCCGCGACTGCCACATCCACCGCATTGCCGCCGCCGGCGAGAACCTCAGCGCCAGCTTCAACGGCCTCAGGCTGCGCAGCGACCACCATTCCCCGTTCCATCGCGAGCCTCCGATGACCCTCAGCGTCTGTAGCGGCGTTGTACCAGGATATTGGCCGTCGCGGTCAGCAGGAGGGTGGCCGTCATGAGGATGAAGGCGATGGCTGCGCCGAATGGCCAGTTGTTGAGCTGGAACTGCCCGAAGACGAGCGGGCCCATCATCTTGAACTTCGGGCCGCCCAGCAGCACCGGCGTCGCATAGGCGTTCATGCCGAGGATGAAGGTGAAGATCGTGCCGGCGAGAATGCCCGGCAGGGCGAGCGGCATCAGCACGCGCCGGAACATCGTGAACGGTCCCGCGCCCAAGCTGAAGGCGGCCTCTTCGACATTGCGGTTCACCCCTTCGATGACGCTCTGGAGCGTCAGCACCATGTAGGGGAGGTTCACCGCAATGATGCCGAAGATCACGGCCTGCTCCGTGTACATGATCTCCATCGGCTGATCGATGACGCCGATCTGGATCAGTGAGACATTCAGAAAGCCCTTCGCGCCAAAAAGCGTCATCCAGCCGGCCGCCCTGACGGCGTTGCCGACAAAGAGCGGCAGCACCACGATCATGATCAGCAGGTTCTTGAAGCGCGTTTGCGTGCGCGCCAGCACATAGGCGAGCGGCATCGCCATGATGAGGCATACGACCGTGCAAAGCGCCGCGACGCGCAAGGTCGTCCAGAAGATGTTCGTGTAGAAGGGATCGGAAAAGAAGCGGATGTAGTTTTCGGCCGATACGGCCTCGACCATCATCCGCCGCGGTTCGAAGCGGTTCAGGCTGTAGCGCAAGAGGATCAGCAGCGGGACCACGAGTCCCACGAGGACGAAGACCGTCGCCGGTCCGATCAGCATCGAGGCTGACCAGATCGAGCTCCGGTTGTCATCATTGGAGACGTGAAGCGCCGCTGCCGTCGCCATGGCGGAAGCCTCAGCCCTTCAGCTCCTTGTCCCACCAGTCCTTGAGGGCGACATCGACCTTGTTGAGATAGTCGTAATCGAGATCGACGATGGCCTTCAGTTCCTCCGGGGAGAAGCCAATGCGCTTGTTGAGATCGGGTGCGACCACGGCATTCGTGACGGTGGGGTTGTAGCCCATATCGACCGCGAAGGCTTCCTGCGCGCTCGCCGCCAGCATGGCGTCCAGATAGGCGTAGGCGCCATCCTTGTTCGGGGCGTTCTTCGGGATTACGAAACCCGAGATATAGGCCAGCGCCCCCTCGGTTGGCGTAAAGCCCTCGATGGGAATGCCGGCATTCTGCCATTGCACCACGCGCGCCTTCCACATCACGCCGACGCCGAATTCCTCGGCCTTGAGCGCCTGCGCGAAGGCCTCATTGGTCGGATACATGCGCATGCCGGTCTTCTTGCATTCGAGCAGCAGCTTCTTGCCGGGCTCGAAGTCATTGAGCTTGCCGCCCGCGGCCAGCGTCGCGCAGGCCACCGTATACTGATACTGGATATCGATGATGGCCAGCTTGTTGCCGTTCTTCGGATCGAACACATCCTTGTAGCTCTTGGGAGCGGCCGGGAACATCTTGGGGTGATAGACACCCACCTTCCCGGAATAGATGTGCCCGACACCATAGGGATATTTCATCGTCGGGATGAGGTTGGCGGCGTTCTTCAGCTTGCCGTAGTCGATCGGCAGCACGGTGCCTGCGTCATGCATCTGGAACATATTGACGGATGAAAGACCCTGCACGTCCGAGGTGCCGCGCGGCAGGCGCTGCTCGGCGAACATCTTGGAGCGGCGCTGGCTGTCGCCGGCCTGATCCTGCACGACCTCCCAGCCCTCCTTGATGAGGATCGGCTGCTCGATGTTCTTGTTCAGCAGGCGTGCGTA
The DNA here is from genome assembly GCA_020252485.1 of Methylocystis sp. GTDB lineage: Bacteria > Pseudomonadota > Alphaproteobacteria > Rhizobiales > Beijerinckiaceae > JADCCX01. Next base: position 29,018 of record JADCCX010000002.1, on the reverse strand, counting down.
ATCGCCGCCCCATGTGCCGACGACGATCTTGCCTTTCGACTGCGCATTCGCTGAGCCTGGAAAGGCGGAGGCCGCGGCGCCGGCCGCTGCAGCACCGGCAAGGACCTGCCGGCGATTGGGTTGAAGGATCTTGCTCATGGTGATGTCTCCCGTTGATTGATTCATTCGCGCTCTCATGCGGCAGGAAAGATTATTCCTGTTTCCCGGCCCCATCCGATTGTCACATTCTTCCCAAGGCTCGGCAATGGCCTGTCCGGCCGGTTCGGCATCTGAACGACGGCGCGCTCCTGGGAATTCAGTCTGACGTGGATATCCACCTGCGCGCCGAGATAGGACACGAACTCGACCACGCCGGGAAACGCATTGACGGGCGGTGCGACCGGACCAACCAGAGCGATGCGCTCCGGCCGCAAGGCGAGCGACGCAGGACCGGTTACGTCGGAATTGCAGGCAATCGAAAGGCCGCCTGCCGAAACGAAACGGCCCGGCGCCTCCAGCCGCCCTTCGAAGAAAGTCGACCGCCCGACGAAATCCGCGACGAAACGGTCGGCGGGCCGCTCGTAGAGGTCCTGCTGCGAGCCGACCTGGCGGATGCGGCCTTCGCTCATGACCACCAGGCGGTCGGCCATCGTCAGCGCCTCCTCCTGATCATGGGTCACCATCACGGTCGTCAGGCCCGTCTGGCGCTGCAATTCGCGCACCTCGACGCGCACATCCTGCCTGAGCTTCGCATCGAGGTTGGACATGGGCTCATCGAGCAGAAGGATATCGGGCCGGAAGGCAAGCGCCCGGGCCAGCGCCACGCGCTGCTGCTGTCCGCCTGACAGCTGGCGGGGCAGACGGTCGCCGAGATGATCGAGCCGGACAAGGCGCAAAGCCTCCGTGATCCTTCCTCCCATCTCAGCCGCCGGCACCTTGCGCATCTCGAGGCCGAAGGCGACGTTTTGCGCCACGGTCAGGTGCGGGAAGAGCGCGTAGCTCTGGAAGACCAGTCCGGCATTGCGCTTCCAGGGCGGCAGGGAGGTGATGTCACGCTCGCCAAGGCGAACCGTTCCCAGCGTCGGCTCCACGAAGCCGGCGACCATGCGCAATGTTGTCGTCTTGCCGCAGCCGGATGGGCCGAGAAGGACGACGAACTCGCCCTGTTCGACGACCAGTGAAACGTTGTCGACCGCCTTCGTTTCGCCATAGCGCTTGGTGACGCCGTCGAGTTCCAGCCGCGCCATCTACACCACCCGGCTGATCTTGACGAAACGATCGGTCAGCAGCATCGCGCCGCCGATGAAGAGGATCTGCAGGACCGACACCGCCGCAATGGTGGGATCAATCTTCCATTCCAGATACTGGAGGATTGCGATCGGCAGCGTGGTGCGGCCGGGCCCGACAAGAAAGAGGCTCATCTCGAGATTGCCGAAGGAGGAGATGAAACCGAACAGCGCCGCCGCCACAACACCGGGAAGGATCGCCGGCACGGTGATGCGCCGGAACGTGGTCAGGCGATCGGCGCCGAGGCTCATCGCCGCCTCCTCGACCGAGCGGTCCATGCCGACGAGGCTGGCCGTGACCAGCCGCACTGTCCACGGGATGACGATCAGCACATGGCCTGCGATCAGGCCGCCCATCGACCCGATGATTTGCCATTCCGTCCTGATTTCCGCCTCGACGTGGAAGATGTAGAGCGCGATGCCCAGCACGATTCCAGGAACGACCAGCGGCAGCAGCAGCAGGCTGTTCAGGATTTCGCGTCCTGCAAATTGCTTCCTGACGAGGCAGACCGCCGCCGGCACGCCGATCGCCAGGCCGATGATTGTGGCGACGACGGCCACCTGAAGGCTCAGGATGAAGCCCTGGACGAAGCGGGTGTTGCCCGGCACCGCCTGGAACCACTTCACCGAATAGCCTTCGGGCGGGAAGGAGGGAATCTCCTGCGCGAAGAAGGAAAGCCAGACCACGAAGAACAGCGGCAGCAGGATGTAGGCAAGCGAAAATCCCGCCGCGCCTTTCAACGCCAGCCGGCCCAGCCGGCGCGATTGCAGGATGGCGGCTCCTCCGCTCACCCGCGCAACCGGTTCTTGATGAAGCGCCCGCCCTTCATGATCACCGGGAGGTGGCGGCCCTGCCGCGTCAGGAGCGCCAGATCCTTGAGGGGATCGCCATCCACCACCAGAAGATCGGCGAAGGCGCCGGGCTTCAGGCAGCCGAGCTTGCCTTCCATCCGCAGAAGTCGCGCGCCGATTGTCGTTGCCGAACGGATGATGTCGATGGCCGGCAGCACGCGCGCCCGGATGACGAACTCCTCCGATTGATACTTGTGCATTTCGCCGAGGAGATCAGTGCCGAAAGCCATGGTCAGTCCAGCCTTCTTGATGATCTCGAGCGATTGCATGCCGCCGACGCGGACGGTGTCGATCTTCGCCACCGAGACCGGCGCCAGGCCGAACTTGGCGCCTTCGAGCTTGAGGTATTCATAGGTCACCAGCGTCGGACAGGCGACGGCGCCGGCCTTCTGCGCGGCCTTCGCCGTCTTTTCGGTGATCAGGTTGCAATGCTCCAGCGAATGCACGCCGCATTCGACGGCCCGGGCGATCGCTTGATCCGTGTAGAGATGGGCCGAGACATAGGTGCCGGCATTGGCCGCCTCCTCGACGGCGGCGATGATCTCCTCCCGCGAGAACCCCAGGAAGTGGATGGGGTCGTTGGGCGAGGCGACGCCGCCGTTGGCCATGATCTTGATGAAATGGGCGCCCTGCTTCAGCTCTTCGCGGCAGGCCCTGCGCACTTCCGGCACGCCGTCGCAGAGCCGGCCGAGGATGCCGAGCTTGCCGGCCCAGTCCGACGCGCCGCGCATGTCGTAGCGCGCGCGGCCATCGGAATGGCCCCCGGTCTGCGACAAAGCCTTGCCCGAGGTGAACAGCCGCGGCCCTTCGAAGAGGCCTTCCTCCAGGGCTTCAATGAGCGAATAATGGCCGCCGCCCACGTCACGCACCGTCGTGAAGCCGCGGTCCAGCATCCCCTTCATGATCCTTGCGGCGCGGAAGGCGACGAGCGCCTCCGGCGTCGTGGTCAGCGAGGCGAGGTTGACCGCCGAGGCGCAGACATGCACGTGGCTGTCAATCAACCCCGGCATCAGCGTGCGCCTGCCGCAATCCACAACGCGCGCCTTTGCCGCCTTGATCGGCTTGTCCGAAACTTCACGGATCACATCGTTTTCGACGAGGATTTCATATCCATCCATGATCTGCCCGGCATCCGGATCGAGCATGGCGAAATTCTTGAAGTGAATCATGGGCATGCGGCTATCTCCGTTTCGTACGTTATCAGAGGAGACTTCGTGCTCCAGGCTTCGCCGCCCAATTCACCTTGAGTTGGATGCAAACTGCTGTAGCGTAAAGGAAAAGTCCATACAGATCGCCTCAAGACCGAACCTCCGAGCCTTGTCCATCTTACCGGGCCGATTTATTCTGACAATGGCTTCGTCGCTCGAGCGGCGGCGTCGTCGTTTCGACCAGCGGCGGGTACTGTCAAACAAACCAAAATAGTCTCAGAAATCGCCCCAACCCAGCCTTGTTCAGGCCGCGCAGAGTTGACGCCATGCGGTCAGCGCAGCGGTGCGTCGATCCTTGAACCGAAGGTCCGCGGAGCGAAATTCCGGCGGCTGATGCGTGTGTGCTCCTGGTTGAACTGGTTGAGGACCTTGCCATGGACTGCGGCGAACTTCTGCAAACTTTGCATCCGCCGGAAGCGCAGCATCGCCCGGACGCGGTTCGGTCGGATCCCGGCTGCGAAAACTGTTCCGAAACGGTTCCACCAGAACCGAACTGTCTCATGCGTGATGTCGATGCCGCGCTCGTGCGGCAGGTCCCCGACGTTGCGCAATGAGAGTGGATAACGGACGTCCAACATCACTGCCAGGCGGATGATCTCGGGCGACGTCTTGAAGCAGCGGAAGATGGCGGGTCGGGTCATGGCAGGAAGGGTAGGGCCATCGTTTCAATCAGCAAACCAGTTTTCCTCTGACACTGCCTTCCCGCTCACCAACCCAAGCGAGCGCCTGGACAAGGCCGTAGGCTGGCCGCGTCGGCATCCGCTTGTCAAAAGTACAAAGCCACGGCAAATTATGGCCTTGGTCCGGCGTTCATCTGGAGAATGTCGGCTCACTCCAACGCTGCGAGCAGACAGCGCAAACAAACCTCAGGGAGCAACGTCAGTGAGCGACAAAACGTCGGGCAATCTTACACGCAGATCCATTCTTGCCGCCGGTGCGGGCGCGGCTCTTGCCATGCCTGGCATAGGCAAAGCGCAGTCCAATTGGCCGAACCGGCCTGTCACCTTCGTTGTGCCATGGGGCGCTGGCGGCGGCACCGATGCCACTGCGCGCGTGGTCGCAGCCATTCTGGAGAAGGAATTCGGCCAGCCGTTCAACGTCATCAACCGCACCGGCGGCTCTGGCGTGGTTGGGCACTCAGCCATCGCGACAGCTGCGCCTGACGGTTACACCATTGGCATGGTGACCGTTGAAATCACCATGATGCACCATCAGGGCCTGACCGAGTTGAGGCCGACCAGCTACACCCCGCTGGCGCTGATGAACGAGGACCCCCCGGGCGTCACCGTCAACGCCTCGTCGCCCTATGCCGACGTGAAGGCCCTGGCTGACGCGATCAAGGCTGCGCCGGCTGGCAGGTTCAAGGCCTCCGGTACCGGGCAGGGTGGCATCTGGCATTTGGCGCTGATCGGCTGGTTGCAGGCGATGAACCTCAAGCCGGATCACGTGGCCTGGGTGCCTTCGAACGGCGCGGGCCCTGCCATGCAGGATCTGGCCGCTGGCGGGATTGACATGGTCACCTGCTCGGTCCCGGAAGCCCGCACCATGATCGATGCAGGCCGGGCCAAGAGCCTCGCGATCATGTCGGCACAGCGCAACCCGCTGTTCGCGAACGTTCCAACGCTGAACGAGACGCTCGGCATCAGTTATTCGGTCGGTGCATGGCGCGGTATCGGCGCACCCAATGGCTTGCCGGCCGAGATCCAGACCCGCCTGGTTGCCGCGCTCAAGAAGGCCTACGACTCCAAGGAGTATCAGGACTTCATGGCCAATCGCGGCTTCGGGGTGCGCTGGGCTGATCCCGCCGGCTTTGCGGCCTTTATGGCTGCGGGTGACCAGGCAATGGGCTCTGCGATGAAGGCAGCCGGGCTCGCCAAGACGTGAGCCGAAATGGCTTTCGCAGGCCTCGCAAACCGCGTCATCCTCGCGCTTGTCGCGAGGAGATCCGCCTTTGGGGCGTAGAACGTGGATGGTCGGGTCAAGCCCGGCCATGACGACGGGGCGCTGAGGCCCTGGAATTCCAAGACGCTCGGGGGAGCACATGCGCGTCAATGACCTCATCAGCGGAACGCTGCTGATCATTCTTGCTGTGGCAATGATGGCCTATACGACCACGTTTCCTCCCTTTCCCGGCCAGAAATACGGACCTTCGCTTTTCCCGCGTCTGCTGGGCGGGGCCATCGTGCTGTGCGGCATGTTGTTGATGTTGCGCGGGCGCAAGCAGTTGGCAGCCGGACAACCGCTCGGGTTCATCGATGATGCCTACCGTCCTGCGCGTGGATGGATGAGCGTCATGATGATCATCGGCGCGATTGTCTTCTACATCGCCTTCTCGGGCACGCTCGGCTTTGTGGTCACGGCCTTCATTTTGATGCTGGCCTTGCTGCTATGGTTCAACGTCAAGCCGCTGAACGCGGTGATCATTGCGATCGTCGCGGTGTTGGCAGTCGACTGGTTCTTCGGCTGGATGTTCCGCGTGCCCCTGCCGCTCGGCTTCCTGCCCAACGGGCCGGCCAACATGTTGATGAACCTGATCAGGGGAGCGCGCTGAGATGGCGGCCTTTCAGCAAGCACTGGTGCTGGTTTTCGACTGGAACATGATGCTAACGATCCTGCTGTCGGCCTGCTTCGGCATCGTGGTCGGTGCGTTGCCGGGCCTCACCGCGACCATGGCGACGGCGCTCCTCGTGCCCGTCACCTTTTTCATGCCGCCGGCGCAGGCTTTGGCGGCCATCGTCACGGCCACGGCGATGGCGATCTTCGCGGGGGATATTCCTGCCGCCATGCTGCGAATGCCCGGCACGCCAGCCTCCGCCGCCTACACGGACGAGAGTTTCGCGATGGCCAAGAAGGGCCGGCTTGACCTCAATCTCGGTGTCAATCTGGTGTTCTCGGTGCTGGGAGGGCTGGTCGGCGTGGCTGTGCTGATTGTCTCGGCCCCGCTTCTGGCGGAGTTTGCCATCAGCTTTTCGTCCTTCGAGTATTTCTGGCTGGCCTGCCTCGGATTGACGTGCGCCGTCTTCATTGCCACCGAAGACCCATTGAAGGGTTTTGTGGCCTTGTTCATCGGATTGCTGATCGGCTGCATCGGGATCGATCCGGCAGCCGGATATCCGCGTTTCACCTTCGGGACGGTGGTTTTGCTCGAAGGCATCTCGTTCATTCCGATGATGATCGGCATGTTCGCCGTGTCGGAACTGATCCGCTCCTCGACCACTCTGGATGGCCGGGCCACCATCATCGCCCAGAAGGTCGGCAACCTGTTCAAGGGTGTCGGCGCGGTCTGGAAGAAGTACCAGTTCAACTTCTGGCGCGGCTCGGTGATCGGTACGGTGATCGGCGCTCTGCCCGGCGCGGGCGCGGACATCGCGGCCTGGATCAGCTATGCGGTGTCGAAGAAGTTCTCGAAGGAGCCGGAGAAGTTCGGCACCGGCCACATCGAGGGCATCGTCGACTCGACCTCGGCCAACAATTCCGCTCTGGCGGGCGCGTGGATTCCGGCACTGGTCTTCGGCATCCCGGGCGATTCCATCACGGCGATCGTGATCGGCGTCCTCCACATGAAGAACATGAACCCCGGCCCGAGCATGTTTATCGAGAACGCGCACATCATGTATGCGGTGTTCATCATCTTCATCATCGCCAACCTCCTGATGCTCCCGCTTGGCTGGGCAGCCATAAAGGCGTCGCGTCATATCCTGTCAGTGCCGCGCAACATCCTCGTCCCGCTGATCCTGCTCATGTGCATCGTCGGCTCGTTCGCCATCACCAACAGCGTCAATGCGGTGGTGATCATGCTGGTTGGCGGCCTGCTCGGCTGGCTGATGGAGGAGAATGGCTTTCCCGTCGCGCCGGTGATCCTCGGCCTCGTACTCGGCGAAATGCTGGAAAGTAACTTCATGACCTCGATGATCAAGGCCGACGGCTCGCTTATAGGCTTTTTCTCAAGGCCGATCGCCGCGACGCTGGGCGTGATGACGATCGTCATCTGGATCTGGATGCTTGCGGTCCAGATGAAGCCGAAGGTGCTGTCACACAAAGCAAAATAGTCTCAGAAATCGCCCCAACCCAACCTTGTTCAGGCCGCGCAGAGTTGACGCCATGCGGTCAGCGCAGCGGTGCGCCGATCCTTGAACCGAAGGTCCGCGGAGCGAAATTCCGGCGGCTGATGCGTGTGTGCTCCTGGCTGAAGTGGTTGAGGACCTGGCGATGGCCTGCGGCGAACTTCTGCAAGCTGCCCATCCGCCTGAAGCGCAGCATCGCCCGCTCCCTTCGTCGAAAGGGCTGGCGGGAATTCTCAGCGCGGTTGTTCAACCAGCGTCCGATGTTCCGCTTGCCGACGGCGCCATGTTGCTTCAGAGCCGCACCATACGAAGCAAGGTGATCGGTGACGATCGTCTCTGTCCGCTCCGCCAGCGGCAAGCCGATTTTTATCTGACGCTGCCCGCCATTCAATTCGGCAAAAATCGGATGTTCATTCAGCGCCGTTTCCCTCCTCATACGCCCATCGCGAGCGCCTCCATCGCGAGATTAGCCGCTTTTGCATCAGCCGGTCCTGAATATTGGTGCATCGCAGCAGGAACAGATCTGCGGACACCGCAAACCTGTCATTTTCCCTGCAAAACCCGGGCTTGACGCCAGAACCAAATGGTTAGGAAAGTTTGGATGCCGTCGCGCCGACGAAGGACGGCAATGGAATATCCGGCTGCGGGCAAGCTCGGAAAATTCAGAGTTTCCCTTGGCGTCCTGCCATTTTGAAACACCCAGACAGGGCGAATCCAAAAGTGGCCGTTCGCCGCAAGGCCGTCGCCGCGCCGAACGGCGGCTTCTGGCAGCCTCGCCTTCAATTGCGGACGGAAAATAGGCTGGTGTTCCTAATTCGGCGCCCGTCGGCTCCGGTACAGTTAACGAGATGATTCATCGGCAGAATTCTGCGCGTCACTGTCGCTTAAAGTTCGTTCGAGCTCAGATCATTTACTTGTTGCGGCGACTATCAGCAGCAATATCTTCTAACTCTGGTGGAACTAGGCGCTAGAATGTTAAGTAATGAAATTGAAAAATGCCTTGGGTCAGGCATTTGCATTGGCAATATCGTGGAGCAACATGCTGCACTGAATTGCCTTCAATTCAATAGCAATGCCGTGAGCGTTGATTGCTCGGCAATCGCCAGAATTGATGCGGCCGGGATACAGCTTCTCGTGGCCATCAGGAACAGCGCCATTCATGCGGGCGGGTCCGTGGTCTTCTCCCATCGCAGTGACGCACTTCAGCAAGCTTTGGACCGCGCCGGGGTCACGCTTTGAACTGTCGCGCAGCACCAGCCGATCTCACAGGAGTGAAATGATGGCCGCCATCCTCACCGTCGACGACTCGCCGAGCGTTCGGCAAATGGTCAAGCTGGTGCTGTCTTCCGCCGGTCACGATGTGACGGAGGCGGGGAACGGCGCCGAGGGCCTTGAAAAGGCAAAAGGCGCGCGGTTCGATCTTGTCCTGACGGACCTCAACATGCCGGTGATGAACGGCATCGCCATGATCCGGGGACTGCGGCAGATGCCCGCCCTGATGGGCACGCCAATCGTATTCCTCACGACGGAATCCGACGATGCGGTCAAGCTTGAAGCCAAGGCGGCCGGCGCCACCGGCTGGATCACCAAGCCGTTCAAAGCGGAACAGCTGCATGCTGTCGTCGCGAAGCTGGTGCGGACATGATTGGCCTTGATCCCGCCGAAACCTTCCGCCAGGAGGCCGAGGAGCTCCTTGAAAAGCTGGAGGCGGCGCTGCTCGACCTCGGCCAACGGCCTGGCGACGCAGACCTTGTCGATGAAGCATTCCGGGCCCTGCACACGATCAAGGGCTCCGGGGCCATGTTCGGTTTTGACCGTGTCGCGTCGTTCACCCACGATTTCGAAACGGCGTTCGATCTGATCCGCAAGGGTCAGATCGCGGCCGGTCCGGAGATCGTCACACTTTCGCTGGAGGCGAAAGATCACATCCGGGAGCTGATCGAAGACCCCATCAGCACCAGTGCGGCGCCCGGGCAGCGCATCGTTGCCGCCCTGCAGGCTCTCCTGGCCGAGGGCCGGCAGGGCGCACCCGCTGCCTCGCAGGCTTGCGCAGCGTCCGAGCCCTCAATGCCGGCCGCCGCATCGGCCGCTTCGGGCTGGCGGATCGGTCTCGTGTTCGCTCTGCACGTCCTGCGGAATGGGACCAACCCGCTCGCTCTCGTCGATGATCTGCGTGAACTCGGCCCATGCCTCGTCACGGCGGACACGGATGCCGTCCCGGCGCTCGCGGGACTCGCGCCGCTCGATTGCCTGATGTCATGGAACGTCACGCTGGAGAGCAGCTGTCCCGCCAGCGCCATCGAAGACGTCTTCATGTTCGTGCGTGACGAGATGGAGCTGACAATTACGCCGTTCAGCGATGCTGCGCTGATAAACGCCGCCGCGCCTGCCGAGTCCGCCGCCATCAACGCGCCTGAAACCGATCAAGCGGCGGCGGCTGAGCGCGAGTCCGAGGAAAAGCCCGAACCCGGCCGCCGCATGGAAGGTAAGGGCCAGACCATCAGGGTCCAGGCGGAGCGTCTCGACGAACTGATGGACCGCGTCGGCGAACTTGTCATTGCCCAGGCCCGGCTCAGCCAGCTCGCAACCGCCGGTTCGGACCTCGCGATCAAAGACATCGCCGAAGAGGTCGAACGCCTCGCCTCGGGGCTGCGCGACTCGACGATGGGCGTGCGCATGGTGCCCATGGGTTCCCTTTTCGGCCGGTTCCGCCGGCTGGTGCATGACCTGTCGCGCGATCTCGGCAAGCCTGTCGAGTTCGTCACCGTGGGCGAGGATACCGAGCTCGACAAGACGATGATCGAGCGGCTGGCCGATCCGCTGGTTCACCTCATCCGCAACGCGATCGATCACGGCATCGAGGCTGCGGACAAGAGGGCGCTGACCGGCAAGCCGGCCACCGGCCGGATTGAACTCTCTGCACGCTATGTGGGCGCTCAGGTGGTCGTTGCAGTGCAGGACGACGGGGCCGGGCTCGATACGGCCCGTATCCGCGCCAAGGCGGAAGAGTCGGGGCTTGTCGCTCCGGGCGCGCAGCTGAGCGAACAGGAGATCCACCAGTTTCTGTTCCACGCCGGCTTCTCGACGGCCAAGACCGTCTCCGCCCTCTCGGGCCGCGGCGTCGGGATGGATGTTGTCAAACGCACGATCGACGCCATGCGGGGCACGATCGACGTTGCCACGGCCGCCGGCCGCGGATCATCCATGACGCTTCGGCTGCCGCTCACCCTCGCCATTATCGAAGGGCTTCTGGTGAGGGTTGGCGAGAGCCGCTACATCATCCCCCTTTCGGCGATCGAGGAATGCATCGAGCTGACACCGGCGATCGAAGCCCGCGCCAAAGGCCGGAACTTCCTCGACGTGCGCGGCGACCTCGTGCCCTTCGTGCGTCTGCGCCAGCATTTCGGAGTGAGCGGCGAAGGCGAGCCGTTCCAGAAAATCATCATTGTTACGCTGGGCGAGACGCGGATCGGCCTTGTGGTCGACCAGATCATCGGCAGCCACCAGACCGTCATCAAGACGCTGACCAAGCTGCATTCCGACGCCGTGATGTTCTCGGGCGCAACCATCATCGGCGACGGGTCCGTCGCGCTGATCCTTGATGTCGCCCAGCTTCTCGCCATCGGCCAGGGACATCGTGACAGCGAACCAACAGCGGAGGCGGCATGAGCCAGATTCATACCCTATCGCAGGCGTCAGGCGCCGTTGCCGCGGCGTCCGATGCGCGCCTCCGGGTTCTGATGATCGGCCTTGGATCGGAAATCCTCGCGATAGAGACGAGCCTCGTCAGGGAGATCATCGATCCCGTCGCGCTCACCCCTGTCCCGGGCGCGCGCCAATTCATCACATCGCTGATCAATGTCAGGGGAAATGTGATTCCGCTGGCGGATCTGTCACTGCGCCTCGCCTTGCGCCGAAGCCCAGACACCGTGGACACGCGTTTCGTGGTCATCGAGATCGACATCGATGGCGATCCCGTCCGCGTCGGGATCGTGGCCGACAAGGTCTACGAAGTGACCGAGGTCGCGATGTCGCAATCGCTTCCGACGCCGCGGATCGGCGCGCAATGGAACCCCGATCTCGTGCGTTCCATCGTCAAGTGGAAGGACGAGTTCGTCATCGTTCCCGAACTCGAGCTTCTCCTGACTTAGGGCCGCCCCGAAACCGAACCATCTCCCTCACCCCAATCCCAAGGCGCCGCAGCCTCCATCCCAGTTCAGGAGCTTAACAATGTCCAACCCATCCACACAGCGATCATTTTTTACCGGCATCGCCGCGAAGATCACGCTCGTCCAGTTGCTGAGCAGCCTGACGATAGCCGCGTCCCTCGGCGCCCTTGGCTACTACGGCATGTCGCAGATGAGCGACAAGATGGGGTCTCTCTATGACGACAACACCGTGTCGCTGAGGCGGCTCGCGGCCATTTCCGACGCCTATGCCGTCAACATCGTGGACACCAGCCACAAGGTCCGCTTGGGAGCGCTGAAGTGGCCTGAAGCCCGCGAGAACGTCGCCAGTGCGACGGCGGTCGTCGAGAAGCAATGGGCCGATTTTCAGAACAGCAACATCACGCCCGGGGAGCGCGAGCTGATCAACCAGACCAAGGCCTTGAAGGACGCAGCCGACACGAAGGTCGGCGAGTTGCGCGCGATCCTCGCCAGCGAGCACATGCCGGCGCTGGACGAATTCGTGCAGAAGCAGCTCTACCTTTCCATCGATCCGATGACGGAATCGGTCGGCAAGCTGATGGCCTACCAGCTTGTCGCGGCGCAGGCGCTTCGCGAGCAGGGCGCGGAGCTTTTCGCCTGGCTCAAGGTGATGATGGCCGCTGCCGCTGTCGCGGTGACGGTGCTGGGGGCCTCGATCGTCATCTTCGTTACCCACGGCATCCGCCGGAAACTCGCGACGGCCGTGAATTTCGCACAGGACGTCGCTGCGGGGAACCTCGACGCCAGCGCCTCGGCCGCAGGCTCCGACGAGGTCAACGATCTCATCGACACCTTGAATAGCATGGCTGCGGAGCTGCGTCAGATCGTGACAGACGTCAGCACGGCGGCATCCAATGTGGCTGCCGGAAGCCATCAGCTGTCCGCCAGTGCAGACCAGCTTTCGGAAGGCTCCACGGAGCAGGCCGCATCCACGGAGGAAGCATCTTCCTCCATGGAACAGATGGCTGCCAACATAAGGCAGAACGCCGAAAATGCGGAGATGACCGAGAAGATCGCGGCGCAATCCGCGAAGGACGCCGAACTGAGCGGCGCTGCGGTGGAACGCGCGGTCGACGCCATGCAGACCATCGCCGCCAAGATCAACTTCGTGCAGGAAATTGCGCGGCAGACCGACCTGCTGGCGTTGAACGCTGCGGTGGAGGCGGCCCGGGCCGGCGAACATGGGCGCGGCTTCGCTGTCGTGGCCTCCGAGGTGCGCAAGCTCGCCGAACGCAGCCAGGCGGCCGCCGCCGAGATCGGCACGCTGTCGGCCGACACCGTCAAGGCCGCCCGGGAAGCCGGCGCCATGCTGGCCAAACTGGTGCCAGACATTCGCAAGACAGCAAATCTGGTCGGCGAGATTACGTCGTCCTGCCGCGAGCAGGACGTGGGGTCGAGCCAGATCAACCTGGCGATCCAGCAGCTCGACCGAGTGACGCAGCAGAACGCGTCCGCCTCCGAGCAGGTGTCCGCCACATCCGAAGAGTTGGCGGCGCAGGCCGAAGCGCTGCAATCCGCCATCGCCTTCTTCCGCATCGACAGCGGCGCAGTGAAACTCACATCGGCCGAAGCGGACCCCGTCGACGGCGCGGTCAGGCAGCTCGAGGCCAAGGCCGCGGAGATGAAGAAGGCGGTGCAGGCGACGACCGCGAAGGCCCCCGCAAAGCGCCCGGCCCGGAAAGCGGCCAGCGGCGGCTTCTCGTTCGATCTCGAAAACGGCGGCGACTCCAAGGACGCGGCATTCCGCAGGGCCTGAACCCGCCTTGCCTGCTCCCGCACCTACGGGAGCAGGCGAAGGGCGGATGAACGTTCGCAGACGCCCGCTAGGGCCAAACCGCAGAGGCCACGATGGCTGACAAAGCACAGTACCTGACCCTTGGACTTGACCAGGAAATCTTCGGCATCGACATCCGCGGCGTCCGCGAGATTCTCGACATGCAGCCGATCACGAAGCTGCCGCACGCTCCGCCTTTCCTGCTGGGGATCACGGATGTGCGCGGCGTCGGATATCCGGTCGTGGATCTGCGGACCAAGCTCGGCCTGCCAAGGGCCGACAACACAAACGCCACGCGGATCATCATCATCGATGTGACGGTGCGGGAGCGGACCACCGCCATCGGCTTCGTGGCCGACCGTGTTTTCGAGGTGGCCCATCTTGACGAGAGCCTGCCGGAAACGCCGCCTGATGTCGGCGGCCGCTGGCAATCCCGCTACATCTCCGCCATCGGCCGCAAGGGCGCGTCCTTCGTGATCATCTTCGATCTCGAGCGCCTCATGGCCGCAGACGACATCGCCGCGATTGCCGGCTCCAGCCTGGAGGAAGCCGCGTGAGCGATGCACACCGCATTCTCGTTCCTGAACTGGATCAACTGACCGACAGGCATTTCGCCGCCATCGCGGCGGAGGTTGAGAGCCGCTCGGGAATCAAGCTGTCGAAAGGCAAGCGGATCATGGTCGAAGGCCGCCTGCGCAAGCGGGTTCGCGCCCTGGGCCTGTCCGGTCTTCAGGAGTATGGCGCTTTTCTCATGGAGCGCGGCGGTCTTGCCGAGGAAATCGAAGAGGTCATCGACTGCGTCACGACCAACAAGACTGATTTCTTTCGCGAACCGGCGCATTTCAAGTTCATGCGCGACGTCGCGGTCGCGGAACTGGCGCGGCGCCACAGCACGGCGCGGCCCTCCCTCAAGATATGGAGCGCCGCGGCATCGACCGGCGCCGAGGCCTATACAGCGGCGATGGTGCTGCAGACCCTCGTCGATGAAGGAAAGATCCAGCAGTACTCCATCCTGGGGACCGACATCTCGACGGAAGTGCTCCGCGAAGCGGAAGATGCAGTCTACTCATGTGAATTTACGCAACCCGTTCCCGCCGAGCTGCGGCAACGCTATCTCCTGCAATCCAAGGATCCATCGCAAAAGGTTGTGCGGATTGCGCCAGAGCTGCGCTCACGCGTGAGCTTCCAGCAGCTCAACCTCATGGACCCGGTGTATCCCTTCGACCGCGATATCGACATCATCTTCTGCCGAAACGTGCTGATCTACTTCGAGAAGCCGATTCAGAGCATGGTTGTCGACCGCCTCGCGGGCCACCTGAGGCCGGGAGGTTTCCTGATCCTGGGCCATGCCGAATCAATGGCCGGCGGAAGTGCCGCGAATCTGAAACAGATCCGTCCGACCGTGTTTCAACGCACCAAGACATTGTGAAGCGAGAGAGAGCATGAAACCTGTCCGCGTCCTTATTGTCGATGATTCAGCATCTGTCCGGCAGGTCCTGACATCCATCCTCAGCGAAGATCAGGGCATCCTGGTGACCGGCGCCGCCGCCGACGCCTTCGCCGCAGCGAAGAAGCTGCAGTCGGAGATTCCCGACGTCATCATTCTCGACATCGAGATGCCGGGCATGGACGGGCTGACCTTCCTGCGGAAGATCATGGAGCAGCGCCCTATCCCCGTCATCATCTGCTCAACCCTGACAGACGCGGGCTCGCAGGCCTTGTTCGACGCGCTCGAGGCCGGCGCCGTCGATGTCCTGCCCAAGCCGCGCGTCGACACGCGCAACGCTCTGCTCGAGACCGCCGACCGACTCCGCCTCGCCGTGCGGGCAGCTTCGCAGGCCAAGCTGAAGCCCGTCCGGCCGCGGGCCGCCATTGAACGGAAACTGACCGCAGACGCCATCCTGCCGCCCCCGGTGATCAGCCGCGAACTGCGGATCACGGACCGGATCGTCTGCATCGGCTCGTCCACGGGCGGAACCGAAACATTGCGCGATGTCCTAGAGCAGCTTCCTGCTAACGCGCCGGGCATCGCCATCGTGCAGCATATGCCGGAGAGATTCACCGCCGCGTTTGCCCGGCGGCTGAACAGCCTTTGCGCCATGGAGATCAAGGAGGCGGAGGACGGAGACGAACTGACGTCCGGCCGCGTCCTCATCGCGCCGGGCAACCGTCACATGCTGCTGCAGCGGGTCGGAACACGGTATCAGGCTGCGATCAAGGACGGCCCACCGGTTACGCGTCACCGGCCGTCGGTGGATGTGCTCTTTCGCTCGGCCGCCCAGAATGCGGCAGGCAATGCCATGGGCATCATCATGACAGGCATGGGTGACGACGGCGCCCGCGGCCTCCTCGAGATGCGGAACGCAGGGGCGCTCACGCTCGCCCAGGATGAAGAGAGCTGCGTCGTTTTCGGCATGCCCAAAGAGGCCATCGCGGCAGGCGCGGTGGAGCGCATCGCAAACCTCGCGACGATCCCGCGCGAAATAACGGACTGGGCAACCTTGAAGAGAGGCGCTCCGCTCAAACATGCCCGCAGCGCGTAGAGCCGGCTTTTCGCGATGATGGCGCGAAGGGGCATTGCCGTCCCGCGTGACGATCCGGATCCGGTCCTCGCGATCGTTTCGGTCCTGCAAGACGGCGTCGCGGAGATCGACAAGACGTTCGCGGACGTCGGCGCGCGCTTTGGCGAAGGCCTGGATCGGTTCGACGGGCTGAAAGGCCGTCTCCTCACATTGCATCAGGAGATCACGCATCCGGACTTGAGCGAGGCGCGGCGCGCGCTTGCGGCACTGGCCCAAGAGCTTCCCAAGCTTGAGGAGCGGCTCGACCATGAAAAAGCGGCCATGGCCAAGCTCAAAAAGCGCAGCCTGTCCGTGCGCCGGGTGTTTGTCGCACTTCGCACCAATATGCGCCTTGTGACCATCCTTACCCAAAGGGCGCGCATTGAACGGGCGGGCATCCCCGGACCGATTGACGATCTCGAGACGTTCACCGATGAGATCGTGGCGCTGTCCCTGGGCGCCCGCCAGGTCGTCGAGGAATGCGCGCGCCGACACGAGGACGTTGCGTCGCTGATTGCTGCTGCAGCAGAATCGCAGACCAAGTTCGAACGCCGGTTCGGTCGCACCCTGTCAGGTCTTGCGAAAGAGCTTAACAGGGTTCTGCAGGCGCTTGAAGGCCAGCAGGCCGAGAGCATCCATGCCGTCGGTGAAATGGCCAACCACTCCGCAACCGTCGTCTCTGCGACGGGCAAGGCCGTGATGGCGCTGCAAACCGGAGACAACATCCGGCAGCGGCTGGAACATTCCGTCGCCGCGCTTGCGCTGGCTGAAAGTCCGGTTCCTTGCCTTCAATCCCTCCTCTTCTTCCTGCAGGCCGCGCAGCTTCAGGCAACGGGCGCGCTCCTGAGTTCGGATTGCGCACGCGTCGACCAAACGATCCTTTCTCTGGGTGAGGCAACGAACCGACTGGTGGGGATTGTCCGCAAATTTGGTTCCGGAGGACACGGCAACGCCTCGTCATCTCTCGTGACCGAGCTTGAGGCAGGCCTTGCAACCGCGGCGGATCTTCTGCGGAGATGCGAGTCCGACCGCCGGACCGTCGACGAGGGCATGATCAAGCTAACCGGCTTTCTTGAAGGCTTCGGGACAACGATTGCATCGATCAGAAAGACAGCCGTCGATATCGTTTTCCTGGGGACCAATGCAGGGCTTCGCGCGTCCCACGTCGGCGAAGGCGGCCGAAGTCTGTTGGTGATCGCGAAGGAGCTGAAGATCGCCGCAGACATGGTCGCGCGCGACGCTGGCGAACTGGGGGATATCTTCGCCTTCATGCTCGCCGCCGCTGCTGACTTGCGCGGGTTCACGATGGGATCCGACAGGATTGCTGTGTCCGATGCGGCAACACAGGATGCGATGCGCATGATCGGACAATCCGGGAGGCGCATGTCCGAATTGCTGCGGAGCCTGGATGAGGAGGCAAAGCAGTTCGCGGCCGAGATCGGTTCGGCGCGGCTTGCCTTTGCCTCAATGAAGCAGCGGAGCGGAACCGTGCTTGAGTTCGCCGGCCGGCTCGAGGCGATGGCACGGCAATATCCTCCCCCCGCTACCTTGGACGCGCTTCAGCCGGCAGCGGATCTCGTCAACGGTCACATTTTTCCACTGTACAGCATGGCAGCCGAGCGTGATGTCCACAGGGCTGTCCTGGCCGGCTTTGGATTGCCGGACGAAACGGCTGGCCTGCACAAGGAACCACGCCCGAAAGACGATGCGTTTGAGGAATTCTGCGACTTTGGGACATGAGCGAAATGCATTTCTGCGCTGCTCCGGCGCCGGGTGTGATCCGCTCGTTTCCGGAGCGGCGGAAATCAATCAGTCCATTTCGGCGAACGGGAATGGATGATGAGGCGGGAGTGAGCCGCAAGATTGCAACAGATCCTCCGCAGTTTTGGCTGGCCGGCAAGCACGGTGAACGCCAACAGCCCATGCTTCTTCGAAAAACAGGTGACGGATTCGGCATCAAAGCCGAGTCGGCCGGTCGCCCCTTGGGCGAAAACTGTTTTGGCGTGTGATGGGCTTCAACGCACTTAACGGAGCGGTGACCACGACGGCGCCACATAAGGCGGCGGACGGAATCTGCGTCAGCCCAAGGACCACCGCCCCATGTCGCCTTCAAAGCCCTCAGATCCAACTGAAGCCAATTCAACAGTGACAGAGATGGAGCACGCCGCGTGAGCGCCGCCGCATCCGCCATATCGAACCCGAGCCAAGCTTCGATCCATCAACTGTTTCCATTGTCAGTCTCGCTCGGGCTCGCGCTCACTGACGCGAATGCCGCGCTCTCGGACGCTTCCAGATACCTCTCCGAACAGACGCAGGAGCTGGGCCTGACCGAAACATCCCTGGGCCGGATGGTTCAGTCGAGTGCGACGACCGCGGAGCGCCTTGCCGCAGTCAGCGAAGCTGCAGCCGAAGCAAGCGCAAAGTTGGCTGAAGCGGCGCGCAGCACGCTCGTCGCGGTGAAAGAGGCAAAAGTCTGCGCTTCGAACCTGGCGTCTACAGCCAATGAAATAGACGTCCAGGCAATGGCGGCCGAGAGCCAGGTTAGCGATCTGAAGCGCTCATCCGACGGCATCCACAAGATCGCCCGCGAGATCCAGATGCTCGCTGTCAATGCAGGCGTTGAGGCGGCCAGGCATGGGGCCGCAGGACGGGGGTTTGCCGTGATCGCGGAGGCGATCAAGGGGCTCGCGGACCAGACACGGCTCGCGACTGAAGCCATGGGCAAACATCTCAACGGCCTTGGCGCCACCGTCGGCTCCCTGCACGGATGCTGCCAGGAAAATCTCGAACACGCGCGGCGCATGGATGACGCGGCGTTGGAGGCCGCGCGGCAGTCGACCACACTCGGCACGGTGCAGAACTCCGTGACACAGGTCGCATCGCAGCTTGGGCAAGCCATCAATCCTGTCGTTCAACTGGCCCGCACAAGCCAGGAGATCAGCGCCAGCATGCATAGCGGATCCGCCCAGATCAATCATGCCAGCCAGTGCATCGCGACGTCGTCGGATCGGCTTGGCGATATCCTGAGCCTTTCGGACGCCATCAACACCTGCCTCATGGTCATGAAAGCCGACCTGCCGATTTCCGACCTCGGCGAACGCTGCAAAGCGACGGCCCAGCACATCGGCCAGCTTTTCGAAGCGGCGATCAAGGCCGGCGAGATCGACCGCGCGGGCATGTTCGATGAACAGTACCGGCTAATCGAGGGCACCAACCCCGAACAGTACACGACACGCTTTACGGCGCTGACCGACAAACTCCTGCCTGACATTCAGGAGAGGCTGCTCACGTCAGACTCCAAGATCGTCTTTTGCGCCGCAGTGGATCGTCTCGGATATTTGCCGACGCACAACCGGAAGTTCTCCCAGCCACAATCCAATGACCCGGTATGGAATGCGCAGCATTCCCGCAACCGCCGGTTTTTCACCGACCGGGCAGGTCTTGCATCCGCCCGAAACCGCAATCCATGGCTGTTCCAATCCTACCGGCGCGACATGGGCGGGGGGCGCTTCGTGGTCATGAGCGAACTGGCGAGCCCAATTCTCGTCGGCGGGCGGCATTGGGGCGGGTTTCGGATCGGTTTCCAGCTTGCGGGAGGCTCCCATGGCCGGTTGGGATGACGCGGCGCCCCTCCCCCGCGCAGCCGCCGCGGACATGCCCGGGCAGGATAGCGGCTGGGACTCCCCTCCTGCCGGACTGCCGCTGCAAACGTTGGCTGCCGAAGGCGACCGCGCGGATCACACACCGGCTCCGTTCCATGACGGGACCATTCTGCTTGGAAGCGTCCCTGACCCGGATACGCTGCGGGCTGCGCTCATGGCGTCATCCCCTGAAAAGCCGCCGCGCCTTGATGCGAGCGAAGTGAAGCACCTGTCGATGCCGGCACTGCAGATCATGCTCGCCGCCATGCGCGAGACAGCCGGCGGCGGCCGGGTGGTGATCCAGGATCCTTCCTTCGCCTTGAACCTCGCCTTCGAAGCATTCGGCTTCGTAGGCACGGACGAACCCTTCACCGTGGAATATTCCTGATGCGCATCCTGGCGATTGACGACACGAAGAGCCTCCGCGACCTCCTGGTCGCAACCCTCAAGCAGGCCGGCCATGACGTTGTCGAGGCTGTTGACGGCCGCGAAGGGCTGGACCAGCTGACCGCCCACCGGCCGGACGCCGTCATTTCCGACCTCAACATGCCGAACTGCGATGGGATCGAGTTCACGCGATCCGCCCGTCAAAGGCCTGAGGGCGCTCGTATTCCGATCATCATCCTCACGACAGAGAGCGATCCTGCGATCAAGGCCGAGGGACGAAAGGCTGGCGCGACCGCCTGGATGATCAAGCCCTTCAATCCGCCGGCTCTTTTGGGATTTCTGGATCGTTTCCAGGTCCAGGTCTGATGCCATGGATCCGCTGGTCGAACTAAAGGCCGCATTCCTCGAAGAGTGCGACGAACTGCTGGCGGCGCTGGAGGCGCGTCTCGCCAAGCTCCGCGACGGTTCGACATCGATGGATGACATCAACGGCGCCTTCCGTGCGATCCACTCCGTCAAGGGCGGAGCCGGCGCTTTTGGAATGCCCGCGCTTGTTCAGTTGGCGCACGTCTTCGAGGCGGCGCTGGATCATCTCAGGGCTGGCCGGATCGCTCCGGCCGCTGCGCCCTATGAACTGTTCCTCCGGGCGCTCGACCAGGTCGGCACTCTCGTCTCCGCCGCACGGCAGGGCAACGCATTGGCGGCGCCGGCCGATCTGGTGCTTGATCTGCAGCGAGTGGGCCTATCCGCTGCGCCGGGCGGATCGCAGGCTCCAGAAGCGGCGCCGGATTTGGCGATCCCGGCGCAGAGCGGACCGATCCAGATCGCGCTCAGGCCGAACCTCGATCTCTTCCGCCGCGCGATCGACGTTCGACACATCTTCGCCGGCCTGGAGGCCATGGGGCAGTTGCGGGTGAAGACAAGGATCGGCGGCTTGCCGTCCTTGCGGGAGATCAATCCGCAGAACTGCCATCTGATGTTTGATCTGGAGCTTGAAAGCGAGGCGACGGACCAACAACTCGCCGAAGTCCTCGAACTGCAGCTTGGTCCTGATGAGTTCGCGATTGCGCGCAATGCCGCGCCGGTCGTTGCCGAACCGCCAGCACGCTTGATCGAGCCTTCCCCCATTGTCTTGACACAATCCCAGCCGGACCCAGGCCCCGTCTCCGCTCCGCCGCCAATCCCGATGGAAGCACCCGCACCCGCGCCGCGCATCAAGGCGGCAGCGGCAAGCAGCATCCGTGTCGACCTTCAGCGCATAGACCGGCTGATGAACCTCGTCGGAGAGATCGTCATCACACAGTCAATGCTTGACCAGCGTTTGCTATCGCTGCCGACCGCCGCGACCATGCAGATTGCCGACGGTCTTCAGATCCTGTCGCGCCAGACGCGCGAACTGCAGGAATCGGTCATGGCCGTGCGCGCGCAGCCGGTCAAGAATGTGTTTCAGCGGATGCCCCGGCTTGTACGGGAATTGTGCCAGGCCTTGGGAAAGCAGGCGCGCCTGCAGATCATCGGGGAGGATACCGAGGTCGACAAGACGATTATCGAGGAACTGGCGGACCCGCTGACTCACATGATCCGCAATGCCTTGGATCACGGCATGGAGACGCCGGACGAGCGGCGCGCCGCCGGAAAACCACCCGAAGGTCTGGTGACATTACAGGCGGAACAACGCAGCGGCCGCATCGTGATATCCGTATCCGATGACGGGCGCGGCATCAACCGCGATCGGTTGCTGGCGAAGGCGAGGGCGCGCGGATTGATCACGGCGTCTGAACGCCCGGCGCCTGAAGAGATCGACGCGCTGCTGTTCCACCCGGGTCTGTCAACGGCTGAGGCCGTCACGGATGTCTCAGGACGCGGCGTCGGCATGGATGTCGTCAAACAGAACGTAGAGGCGCTTGGCGGCCGCGTCCTGGTGGCTTCTGAACCTGGCAAGGGCGCGCGCTTTACCCTGCTCTTGCCGCTGACGCTTGCGGTGATGGACGGGATGATCATCCGGTCATCCGGCCAACGCCTCGTGCTCCCGATCGCCAGCATCCGCGAAACGCTTCAATCCGCCGATACAACGATTGAATGTCTGCCGGGAGGGCATGAATTCCTGCGGCACCGGGATAGGCTTTCCCCGCTTGTACGGCTGGGCGAAGTCCTCAATTTCGGCCGCAGCAACGACGAACAAGTCATCTTGATGACCGAGACTGACCGCGGGAGCCAGATTGGGCTCTGGGTCGATGAGATTATCGGCCAGCAGCAGGTTGTCGTGAAGAGTCTCGAGACCTCCTATGGAGCCGTCCCCGGCGCTTCAGCGGCGACGATTCTCGGTGACGGGCTTGTGGCCCTGATCATCGACGTGGATTCCATTCCTTCGATTTGCGCGCCAGCTATCCTGGCCCTGCGGACCGCCACGCATCCGACACAGCTTCAGTAGGGCGCCGATGACCATAACAGACAAGCTCAACCATTCCGCCGAAGCCCCGGCCTTCATATCCGAAGCGCGGCAGATCGTGACATTCCATATCGACAAGCGCGTCTTTGGTATCGATGTTGGCGTCATCCGCGAAATCAAGGGCTGGCAGGAGACGACGCTGCTGCCGCATGCCGCCCACTACGTGAGGGGTGTTATCAACCTGCGCGGACTGATCCTTGCTGTCTACGATCTACGTGCGAGGCTCGGCGGCGGGCTGACGATACCTACTCCCAAGCATGTGAACCTGGTTGTCGATGTCGCGGAGCAAACCGCGGGCATCCTTGTCGATGCCGTGTCGGACATCGTCGATGTTCCAGCCCAAGCCATCCGTCCGGCGCCGACAGTGGCAATGGACGGCATTGAACTCATCGAGGGCGTGGCCGTTCTGCAGGACACCGTCGTCGCGCTCCTCAACCTGAGCGCGGTTCTCGGCCGCCGCGCCGCTTCGCCCCAAGCGAATGCCGCCGAATGACACGCAATGCAGACAAGCACGCCCGGAGCCAGACAATGATCGCGCGCCTCAACAGCCTCACCGTCAAGATCCCGCTTATGTTGATCGCGAGCGCCGTCACCGCAGCATTGGCGGTGGGCGTGAACTCCCATCTGCTGTCAAGCAGAGCCATCGTGGCGTCAAATTCCGAGATGGTGAGAAACGCTGCATCCTACCGGGCGGGGAACCTTGCCCAGCTCGGTGACGGCTTCAAATCGGACATGAGGACCCTCACAGAGACTCCAACCTTCCGCGAGGCTTTTGAATTCCTGAGCCGCAACTATGACGCGCAAGTCGACAAGGCTGACGCGGTCCATAAGCACTATACAGCCCGAACGATTGCACCGGGCGGCAGCCGTGCCGACTACGATGGCGCTGACGACAAAACAGCCTACGCCAGCGGTCATCGCCGCTGGCACCCCATCCTGCGTTCCATCTCCCGGGACAAGAAATACTACGATATGTTCTTGATCTCCATGAATGGAGATGTGTTCTACACTGTCGAGAAGGAGGCTGACTTCGCGACCAACCTGCGGACGGGACCCTGGCGGTCAACAGGCATAGCCCGCGCCTTCGAAGGCGCCCTCGCCAAAGCTTCCGCGGGGGACGCTCAATTCGAGGACTTTGAACCTTACGAGCCCAGCAACGGCGACGCCGCTGCGTTTCTGGCCAAAGCGATCAAGGACGAACGCGGCCAAGTTGTCGGGGTTGTCGCCATTCAGATTCCCGAAAACGTGGTCGGGGCCGAGATGGCGATTCCGTTCGGCGACGGCGGAACGGCGTATATCGTCGGCGCTGACGGCCGATTGCGCATGAATGTGGACGCTCGCGGCAAGCATAGGGTCTTTGCGCAGACGCCCTACACGGACGCCTTGAAGTCCATCGGCGGGGCAGCACAGCCGACAGGTTCATTTTCGGTCTCTCTGGATCAGGAGCCCGCATATCTGTCCATCGCCGCGGCCAGTTTCCTGGGCAAGCCCTGGTTCGTCATCGCCGAAATGAAGTCCGCAGCAATCTACGGCGACGTTCATACCCTCGCTGTGAAGAACATGCTGATCGGCGGAGGGATCATCGCCTTGCTCTGTGTCGCGGCGATCTTCATGGCCAGGCGAATCACCAAGCCGATCGACAGTATGCGCGAGGCAGTCGGACTGTTGGCGTCAGGTCAGCGTTGCGACATCCCGGGGGAAGACCGCAAAGACGAGCTTGGCCAGCTCGCGCGCTCGCTGCGTCAGGTGCACGACGCAGGCGTCACCGCGACGCGAATCAAATCCGCGCTCGACAGCGCCAGTGTCAACGTCATGGTTGCAGATCCTGATGGAAAGATCGTCTACTGCAACCCGGCGATGCTCAGCTTTTTCCAGGTGAACGCGCAAGAGTTCCACAAGCAATTCCCCGATTTCTCGGCCGAACAGATGATCGGCGAAGCAATCGATCAGTTCCACCGCTCAGGCAGCTTGAAAAAGGATTCGATTTCGAACGCACGCGTCCGGATTGGCGATATGACGATTGATCTCAAGGTCAACCAGATTCGGGATGCCGCCGGCGAGAACATCGGGATGATCACAGAATGGAGCGACCTGACAGCAGATCTCGCTGCAATGTCGGAAGTGACCGATGTCGTTGAAGCAGCGGTCCGCGGCGATTTCTCAGGCCGCATCCGGGAAGACAACAAGACAGGAGCGATGCAGGATCTGGCGGCTGGCCAGAACCGCATCAACACGATCGTTGAAGCGGCGATGGAGGAGTTTAGCGAAACGCTGCGCAAGGTTGCCAATGGCGACCTGATTGCCCGGGTGAACACAGACCATCATGGCCGTCTCGCACAGCTCGGCAATGGCATCAACGACACGATCTCGCGGCTGTCGGAAACGGTAGCGACAATCCAGCGCTCGGCGCACGACCTGCACCGCGCCGCGGGCGAGATCAACGCCGGGGCAACCGATCTTGCAAAACGGACGGAAGAAGAGGCGTCCAGCCTTGAGGAGACGGCCGCGACGACGGAACAATTGGCGGCATCCGTCAAGCGAACGGCAGACAACGCAAAAACCGCCAATGAACTCTCCGAGCGCGCCAGGCTGCTCGCCTCCGATGGCGGCGCCGTTGTCCAAAAGGCCATCCACGCCATGGAGCGGATCGAGGATGCGTCGAAAAAAATCAACGACATCATTTCCGTCATCGACGACATCGCCTTCCAGACCAACCTGCTGGCGCTCAATGCGGCTGTTGAGGCTGCGCGCGCCGGTGATGCCGGAAAGGGGTTCGCCGTCGTTGCATCCGAGGTGCGGACGTTGGCCCAGCGCTCAGGCCAGGCGGCGCGGGACATCAAGGATCTGATCGTCGACTCGGGCAGCCAGGTTGTTGAGGGCGTCAAGCTTGTGAACGCCACAGGCGAATCGCTGGATAAGATCGTCTCGGCGTCGGATGAGGTGGCGCAGATGATCGCCATGATCCACACGGCTTCTTCCGAACAGGCCAACGGCATCGAGGAAATGAGCACATCCGTTGCGCGCATTGACGAGATGACACAGCAGAATTCGGCGCTCGCAGAGCAAAGCGCGGCCAACGCCGTCGAGTTGATGAAACAGCTCACGCGCCTGAATTCCCTGGTCGAGACATTCCGCATCGACGCGCAGGCCGCACCGCGTGCGGCTCCTGTGACGCAACCGCAGAGCGAGCCTGACCGGCTACGCCAGCTGGCCGCCGCAGCGTTTGCGCAGTCCCGGCCGTCGGTATCTCCGAAGGAGACGCCGTCCGCCGCGCGCGCGCCCCGGCTCGCCGCCGCTGCAGCCGGCGGCAGGCCGGCATCGGAATGGACGGAGTTCTGATGCCGGCCCTTGCATTCGCCAGCCAAAGCGCTGACGCCGAACTGTCAGACCCCGATTTTCGGATGGTCGCCGAGATCATCGGGCGCGAGGCCGGCATCGTCGTCAGGGATCAGAAAAAGGCCATGGTCAGGGGAAGGCTGGCGCGCCGGACGCGGGAGCTTGGCCTGCCGTCGATCGCGGCGTATTGCCGTCTGCTGAGGGGCGATGAATTTGCGCGCGAGCTGCCGGGATTGCTGAACGCCCTGACGACAAACCATACAGCGTTCTATCGCGAGGAACATCACTTCACGCATCTCGAGCAGACTGCGCTCCCGGCGCATTCGGCGGCGTCAAGATTGCGGATCTGGTGCGCTGCTGCCTCGACGGGCGAGGAGCCCTACACGATCGCGTGCACCCTTCAGGCCTATTTCGGCGGACAGCGGCACCCCGATGCCCTTATCCTCGCGACCGATCTCGACAGCGACGTGCTGGAGACGGCGCGACGCGGCCGATACGGCGCGGGCTCCTTCGACAAGCTCACGCCAAAGCAGCGCGAGCGGCTTCAATTCACCTTAACGCAAGACCATTTCGAGGCCCCGGAAACACTGAAGGAGATGCTTCGCTTCCGCCAGTTGAACATCCTTCACGGCTGGCCGTTTGGCGGGCCGTTCCAGATCATCTTCTGCCGCAATATGCTGATCTATTTCGACCAGCCCACCAAGGCGAACATCATCACCCGATTGATGCACATGCTGCCGCCCGGCGGGTTTCTCTATCTTGGGCACTCGGAAGCGCTGCCGCAGCCTATCGACGGATTGCGCCCATGCGGCCGAACAATTTATGTGAGAGCGTAGCCGATGCCTTTCCCGTCCAGCACTGCGGAGCGCGGCTATTTCGACCAACGCTTCAACGCGCGCATCATCAATGTCGCACCGGGCGCGCAGGAGCTTGCGCAGCGCGCGGGCGAAGTTCTGTCGACCGTCCTCGGATCATGCGTTGCCGCCTGTCTGCGGGACCCCGTCAGCGGCATCGGCGGCATGAACCACTTCCTGCTTCCTGGCGAGGACACCACGTCTTTGAACCCCACCATGGACGATATGCGGTTTGGCACTGCCGCGATGGAGTTCCTGATTAATGCGCTTCTCAAGCATGGCGCGATTCGTTCACGGCTTGAGGCCAAAGTTTTTGGCGGAGCGGTCATGATCGGCGGGTCGTCCGAAACGTCGGTCGGCACAAAGAATGCAGCCTTTGCCATGAGGTTTCTGGCGCGCGAGGGAATCCCGGTCGCAGCAGAAGACCTCGGCGGCGACCGGCCGCGGCGCGTGAACTACGAACCAGCGACCGGCCGTGCGTGGATCAACTGGCTCGCCCCCCAGCGCGTCGCCGGGGTGTCCGCCGCGGAGACAAATTACCGCAGATCGCTGGCCCGCTGGGATCAGGCGGCGAGCCTTGAGGTATTCTGATGCAGGATACTCCCATCAAGATCGGGATCGTCGACGATTCTCCCGCGATGCAGGAATTGTTCGGACTCCTGCTGAGATCGCTGGCGGGCTGCGAGATTGTCTGGACGGCGCCCAGCGCCGAGGAAGGATGGGGCCGCTTCTGCCAGTCTCTGCCCGATGTCCTGCTCCTTGACCTTGAGCTGCCGGGCCGTCCTGGCATCGATCTGCTGAAGCGCATCATGCGCGAACGCCCGACCCCGGTGATCATCGTGTCGGCCAACGGCGGGGACGGGTCCGAGAACACCGTTGCGGCGCTTGCGAATGGCGCTGTTGCATTTATCGAGAAACCGGATTCGGTATCGATGTCGGTCGAAGACTTTACGTCGACCCTGCACCGGACGGTGCGCGTGGCGGCGCGTGCGCGCCAGCAACTTGTGAACGTCGCGTCGACGCTCGAGCCGTCGCAGGTCACGCCAGTCTCGCCCATGGCCTTCAAGTCGGAAAAGGTTATCGCCATCGGCGCGTCGACGGGCGGGGTGGCGGCCGTCCAGCATGTCCTGACGGCGCTGAACCGCGCGCCGCTCGCAATCGTCATTGCCCAGCATATGCCGGCCGGATACACGCGCC
Source organism: Methylocystis sp. (assembly GCA_020252485.1). Taxonomy (GTDB): domain Bacteria; phylum Pseudomonadota; class Alphaproteobacteria; order Rhizobiales; family Beijerinckiaceae; genus JADCCX01. Next base: position 1,222 of record JADCCX010000002.1, on the reverse strand, counting down.
GCTTCGCCGACCGGCTTCAGCAGGTGACCGGGTACGCCGTTAAAGAAGCAGAGGAAGGCGATAGGCTCGCCGCCGGGCGCGTCTACATCGCGCCGGGAAACCGGCATCTGATGATTGCCGGCAGCCCCTCCGCGCCGGTCTGCAGGCTTTCCGACGGGCCGCCCGTCAGTGGTCATAAACCGTCTGTCGATGTGCTGTTCTGCTCGGTCGCCGAATTGATGGGCCCCAAGTCAGTCGGCGTTCTGCTGACTGGGATGGGGCGCGATGGAGCCGAGGGGCTGCACGCCTTGTTGAAGGCTGGAGCCCACACCGCCTGCGAGAACGAAAAGAGCGCCATCGTTTTCGGCATGCCGAAGGCTGCGCTGGAACTTGGCGCCGCCGAAGTCAGTTTGCCGCTGGCCAGCATCGCCAAATGGATCACGCTTGCGGCGCGTGAACAGGCGGTCGCCCCGCCGCCGGCCCATACGGCTGCGCCTGCCGCGGCCGACAAGAATTTCCGGACGAAGCCGCTTGGTTCATTCCGGGTCCTCGTGGTGGACGATCAGAAGAGCATGCGAGGGCTCGCTGCAAACTGCCTGCAGCAAATCGGCTTCAGCCAGGTCGACGAGGCGGCGAGCGGCGAGGAGGCTCTGCGCGTCATGACCGGAAGAGACTACGACCTGATGCTAGCCGACTGGAACATGGACGGCATGTCCGGCCTCGACCTTCTCAAGGCCGTACGGAAAGAGCGCAGCCAGCAACAGCTGGTGATTCTGATGACGACGTCCGAGAACCACATCTCGAAGGTGACGGCTGCCATGGAGTCCGGCGCCAACAACTATCTCGTCAAGCCCTGCGATGCTCCCAAGCTCCGCCAGCGACTGGAGCGCGCGCTGATGCGCAAGATGTGAGCCATCCGCTCTGTGAGCTGGCGCTGAGCTCCGTCAATGGCTCCGCGCCAAATCCCGCCGCTTGGAAGTAAGCGTCCTGTGACAGCTGCGCGGTTCAATTGAGGCCGTGGCACTTCTTGTATTTCTTGCCGGAGCCGCAGGGGCATGGTTCGTTGCGGCCGGCCTTGGCGGCAGGTGTTGCGGCGAAGGGCTTTGCGCCTGGCCGCAAGATGGCGGACGGGGCGAGGTTGGCGAGACGCCAGTCGTTGAGGCCGAGGACCCAGCCGCCAATCCTGGTGTGGGCCTCGGCGCTGATCTTGTCGGTTTCCTGCCGTGAGAAGCGCGGGCCGGCG
>JADCCX010000019.1 GCA_020252485.1 Methylocystis sp. | reverse complement strand
GCCCCTCATCCGCCCTCCATTGCATTCGGGCGACTTCTCCCCGCTTCATATCGGGCTTGCCCGATATGAACACCGAGATCTGCGTAAGTCGGGTAAACCCGACTTACGGGCGGGGAGAAGATGTGAGCAGCGCCGCGCCAAATCCCTCTCCCCGTCCTTACGGGGAGAGGACCGGGGTGAGGGGCATGGTGATGGAACGCGGAGGAAACTCACCTGGCCCCTCATCCGCCCTCCATTGCATTCGGGCGACTTCTCCCCGTTCACGGGGAGAAGGATTGATCAGCGCCGCGCCAATTCCCTCTCCCCGTCCTTACGGGGAGAGGGTTAGGGTGAGGGGCATGGTGATGGAGCGCGGAGCGAACTCACCCAGCCCCTCATCCGCCCTCCATTGCATTCGGGCGACTTCTCCCCGCTTCATATCGGGCTTGCCCGATATGAACACCGAGATCTGCGTAAGTCGGGTAAACCCGACTTACGGGCGGGGAGAAGAAATGAGCAGCGTTGCACAAATTCACTCTCCCCGTCGTTACGGGGAGAGGGTCAGGGTGAGGGGCCAAGTGATAAAACGCCGCCTACCGCGCCTTCTGCCCGAAGAGCACGGCGCGCGCCGCAGGATCGGCCGGATTGCTCTGCGCGCGCTGCTCTTCGCTGACGGCAAGGCCCTTGATCACCGCCGGCCGCGCCATCACATCGGAGAGCCAGCGCTCCACATGCGGGAATTCCTTGATGTTCTGGCCCTGCCGCTCCCAGAGCTTGGCCCAGCCGACGCAGGCCATATCGGCGATGGAATACTCGCCCGCGAGATACGCGCGATCCGCCAGCCGCTTGTTCATCACGCCGTAGAGCCGGTTCGCCTCGTTGGTGTAGCGGTCGACCGCATAGGGGATCTTTTCCGGCGCATAGATGCGGAAATGATGGGTCTGCCCCAGCATCGGGCCGAAGCCGCCCATCTGCCAGAAGAGCCATTGATCGACCTCGACGCGGCCACGCTCGTCCTTCGGGTAGAACTTGCCGGTCTTGCGCCCGAGATACTGGAGGATGGCGCCTGATTCGAAGACCGAGATCGGCTTGCCGTCCGGCCCCTCCGGATCGACGATGGCCGGCATCCGGTTGTTCGGCGAGATCGCCAGAAACTCGGGCTTGAACTGCTCGCCCTTGCCGATGTTCACGAGATGAACGTTGTAGGGAAGCCCGCATTCCTCCAGCATGATCGAAATTTTCCAGCCGTTCGGCGTGGGCCAGTAAAAGAGATCGATCGGCTGTGTCTGCTTGGCCATGCGGGCCTCCTGATGCGTTTGACGTTGAATGTAAGCGCCTGAACGGACGTGCGAAAGAGCTGATCGAGCAAAAATGAAGAACTGCGAAAAACCCCTGATTTGTCAGCAATTGCCCTATTTGTTCTCTTTTTGTACATGTTGAGCATCCCGTCCGGATCAACGGCCGGGAAACAGGACGGGAGATTTCCGATGGCTCGCAGCATCGCCGCAGCACTCCTTGCAACCATGGTCGGCCTCGCCGCAGGACCGGCCTTCGCCCAGGGCGCCCTGCCCAATCCGCTCCGCCCGAAGGCCGCGGAGCAGAAGGCTCCCGAAACGGCCAAGGCCGCGCCGGAAAAATCCGGCGGCGCAACGGCCGAAAAGCCGAAGCGCGAGCGTTCCGCCAAACAGAAGCAGAATGACGACGACATGCGCGCCTGCGGCGCGAACTGGCGCGCTGACAAGGAGACGCTGTCCTCCAAGGGCGAAACCTGGCGGACCTTCCTGAAGGGTTGCCGGGCGGCGAAGAAGGCGGGCCGGGAACGCGCCTGACGGCCGCTGTCCTGTCCCTGGACCGGCTCCAGGGCCGTTCAGTTCAAGGCCGTCATGCCCGGCCTTGAGCCGGGCATCCACGTTTGGCCCCGGACTGAAGACGTGGATGGCCGGGTCGAGCCCGCCATGACGGTGATCGGACAGGAATGGAATGGCCTTGGTCCGGTTAGGCAGGCCGGCGCCATTGATTTGCCGCGGCTGAACGCCACTTGCCGGCGGGCGGCAATGCACGGAATGCAAGGGCGGCGGGACAGTGGATATCAGCAGCAATCTCGATGCCTTCATCGCTTTCGTGCGCGCCAACCAGGTTTGGCTGGCGCCAATCGTCTTCATCGTCGCCTTTCTGGAAAGCATTGCTTTCGTGTCACTGCTGGTCCCGGCCACCGCCATCCTCGGGGGCCTCGGCATCGTCATCGGCGCGGGCGATCTGCCCTTCTGGACGCCGTTCCTGGCAGCCGTTGCCGGCGCCTTTGCCGGCGACTGGATCTCCTTCGAGATCGGCCGGCGGTACAAGAGTGAAGTCAAGGGGATGTGGCCGCTGAACCGGCAACCGGAGCTTTTCGAGCGGGGCGAGGCCTTCTTCCGCAAATATGGCGCGCCCGGCTATTTCGGCGGGCGGTTCGTCGGACCGCTGCGGGCCGTCTTCCCGCTGATCTGCGGAATTTCCGGCATGCGGCCGCTGGTCTTTCATGCCACCAACGCGGCTTCCGCCGTGGCCTGGGCGGCGGTGTATCTCGGCGTCGGCGCCGGCGCCGGCCATCTTTTCACCTGACAAACCGCTTCCGAACGGCCAGAGATCGCCTCAACGACCCCGAACGAGCGGAGCGGACTTGGACACGACCCAGTTGATGCAACAGGTGATGGAGCAGGCCGGACCTGTCATCGCTTTCGTCAAGGCCAATGAACGCTGGGCAGGCCCCATCGTTTTCGCGCTGGCCTTTGGCGAATCGCTCGCCTTCGTTTCGCTGTTCCTGCCGTTCTGGGCCATGCTGGTCGGCATCGGCGCCCTCGTCACCATCAGCGGGCTCGATTTCTGGACGATCTGGATTTCGGCCAGTCTCGGCGCGGCGTTGGGCGACTGGCTTTCCTATTGGCTGGGCTCGCATTTCCAGCACCGGGTCGCGGGCTGGTGGCCGCTGTCGAAATATCCGCAGCTGCTGCCGCGCGGCCACGCTTTCTTCGAGCGCTGGGGCTGGATCGCCGTGGTCGTCGGCCGCTTCTCGGGCCCGCTGCGGGCAACGGTGCCGCTCGCCGCAGGCATCACCCGGATGCCGATCATTCCGTTCCAGCTTGCGAATGTCGGCTCTGCGTTTCTCTGGGCCGGATCGCTGATGCTGCCCGGCACCTATCTCGCCCAATACATGCCGGGTTGAGATGGAGCGCTGCGGCTCGGCTCAGGCCGCCCGGCTCTCCTTGGGAAGGATCGCCTCCGGCGGAGCATAGCCTTTCAGCGCCTTGAAGCGCGTGATCCAGGCTGAAATGTTGGCATATTGGGCGAGGTTAAAGCCGCCCGCCGCCGCATAATCGATCACGCCGAAGATATCGATGTCCGCGATCGTCGGCCCCTTGCCCACCAGCCAGTCCCGGCCGCTCAGGTGATCGTCGAGCACCTTGAGGGCGACGTTTCCCTCGTTGTAATACATCGCGACCGTATCGAACGGCATCGAGCGCAGGCCGAGGCGGATGGCCCGCGAGCGGTAGATATTCGGCGACAGCCGGTCGAAATCCCAGAACATCCATTCCCGCGCCTGGATCTTCTCCTCCACCGTGTCGCCGGCGAATTTGCCGAGCATTTCCGCGAGATATTCGAGGATCGAGGCCGACTGGCAAAGCGCCCTGCCATTGCCCTTGTCGACGAGCAGGGGCACCTGTCCGAAGCGCTGCTTCGCCAGGAAGGCCGGCGATTTGTGCTCGCCCGCCCTCAGGTTGACATGCACATAATCGAACGGCTCGCCGCAGAGCGCCAGCATGAGACCCACCTTGTAGGCCGGTCCCGAGAGCCAGATACCGTGAAGTTCATAACGAGCGGCCATTGCTTTCCTCCAATAGGTTTTTGCAGCAAAAATTTCTTCGCGGAACGCTACCGGGAGGAGAGGTATGTTGCAATCATATTGCTAAAGATCCTTCCCGAAGAAGAACTCGCGGCTGTGCGAGATATCCCCGAGCGAACGGCTGACACCGCGCTCATAGCCAAGGCGCTCGTAGAGCGCATGGGCCTTCGTAAAGCGCGTGTCCGACCACATCATCATGCGGGCGGCGCCCCGTTCCCGGGCGAAAGCCTCCATCCGCCCGGTCAGGAGTTGGCCGAGCCCCCCGCCCTGCTGGTCGGGCCGCACGTAGAGCCGGTGGATTTCAGCCACACCGGCTTCGGGAAAATCCACACCGATGCAGGCGCAGACGCGGCCGCCGGCATCTTCCGCCACGAGGAACTGGCCTTGCTGAGCGAGCTTTGACGCTGCCGGCCGCATGATATCGGGCATGTCGCCATGCGGATCGAAGAAGCAGCCAGGGTACTGAGCAAAGCAAAGCGTGATCAGGCCGATCAGGTCCTGCGCGTCACCGTCGCGGACAGGGCGGAGCAGCAGCGGTTCCGCTGGCCGGCCGTCCAATGCCTTACGCATCGTGCAGGCGGCGATGCCGCTGTCCTGCCCGCAATCCGAGGTCTCGCCAAGTGCGGCGAAGCCATGCTTGCTGTAGAAATTCACGGCGCGCGAGTTCTGCGGCTCGACTTCGAGGTCGATGTTATGAGCCCACGGAAACGCGGCTACTGTTTCGGCGAGCAGGGCTTCGCCCACGCCCGAGCGCTGTTCGGCCGGATCGACATAGAGCCGCTGCAGCAGGATCGAGCCATCGGCCTGCCCGGCGGCCTTTGACGTGCCCACCAGCCTGCCGTCACGCTCCGCCACCAGAAACAGGCTCAAGGGCGCCTTGAGCTGCGCCCGCAGGTTGGGGAGCGAATGCCATCGCCCGGTGATTTCGGTGACCTTTTCGACGCCGTAGATGGCATCGTAGGTGTCATGCCAGGTGCGCACCAGAAGATCGCGCACAGCAGGCAGGTCCGTTTCGGTGCAGGGCCGAACCCGCAGCATCACCCGTCAATCCCGAGCTTCGCCTTCAGCATCCCGTTGACAGTGCCCGGATTGGCCTTGCCGCCCGAGGCCTTCATCACCTGGCCGACGAACCAGCCGAGCATCGAGGGCTTCGCCTTCGCCTGCTCCACCTTGTCGGGATTGGCGGCGATGATCTCGTCCACCGCCTTTTCGATGGCGCCGGTATCGGTCACCTGCTTCATGCCGCGCGCCTCGACGATGGCCGCCGGGTCGCCGCCTTCGGTCCAGACGATCTCGAAGAGGTCCTTGGCGATCTTGCCGCTGATCGCGCCCGAGCCGATGAGGTCGACGATGCTGCCGATCTGCGCTGCGGAAACGGGCGAAGCGGTGATGTCCCTGCCCTCCTTGTTCAGGCGGCCGAACAATTCGTTGATCACCCAATTCGCCGTCTGCTTGCCGTCGCGGCCCTTGGCGGCTTCCTCGAAGAAGTCAGCGCTCTCGCGCTCGGCGGAAAGCACGGAGGCGTCATAGGCTGAGAGGCCGTACTGATTGATGAAACGCGCCTTCTTGGCGTCCGGCAGTTCCGGCAAGGCATCGGCCAGAGCCTTGACATAGGCGCCGTCGAATTCGAGCGGCAGGAGATCGGGATCGGGGAAATAGCGGTAATCATGCGCCTCCTCCTTGGAGCGCATCGACCGCGTCTCGCCCTTGCCGGGATCGTAGAGCCGGGTCTCCTGATCGATCGTGCCGCCATCCTCGATGATGCCGATCTGGCGCCGCGCCTCCACCTCGATGGCCTGGCCGATGAAGCGCACCGAGTTGACATTCTTGATCTCGCAGCGCGTGCCCAGCGGATCGCCCGGCTTGCGGACGGAGACATTGACGTCGGCGCGCAGATTGCCCTTCTCCATGTCGCCGTCGCAGGTGCCGAGGTAGCGCAGGATGGTGCGCAGCTTCGTCACATAGGCCTTGGCCTCCTCGGAGGAGCGGATATCCGGCTTTGAGACGATCTCCATCAGCGCCACGCCGGAGCGGTTGAGATCGACGAAGGAAAGCCGCGGGTCCTGATCGTGGATCGACTTCCCGGCATCCTGTTCGAGATGCAGCCGCTCGATCCGCACGATGATCGGCTCGCTGTAGCCCGGCACGTCGACGATCACCTCGCCCTCGCCGACGATCGGGTGCTGATACTGGCTGATCTGGTAGCCCTGCGGCAGATCGGGATAGAAATAATTCTTCCTGTCGAACACCGAGCGGTGGTTGATCTCAGCCTTGAGGCCCAGGCCGGTGCGGATCGCCTGGCGCACGCATTCCTCGTTGATCACGGGCAGCATGCCGGGCATCGCGGCATCGACGAGGCTGACATTGGCGTTGGGCTCGGAGCCGAAGCGCGTGGAGGCGCCGGAAAACAATTTGGCCTCGGTGTTCACCTGCGCATGGATTTCAAGGCCGATCACCACCTCCCAATCGGCGGTGGCGCCCTTGATCAGCTTCTTCGGGTTCACGGGAGCGTTCATCGGTTCAGGTTCCCATCACATCATTCGCTGCGGGCTTCGGCGCGCAGTTTTCTGGCGGCCCAGAGGCAGCCGAAAGCGCCCAGCGCGAACAGCACGAGGTTCAGCGCCACCTGTCCCACCTGCATATCGGCATTCGGTACGAACACCTGCTTCAGCAGCAGCAGCGCCAGCAACAGCGCGACAACGGCGCAGAGCCCGGCCAGAACCTGCAATGCCGCAATGCCGATGGCGGGCGCGAAGACCATCACCACCACCTTTTGGGATGGAAATGGCCGGCCGCCTCCTCGATCACCTGTCCGGCGGCGAACAGCGTTTCCTCATCGAACGGCCGGCCGATGAGCTGCAGCCCAAGCGGCAGGCCCCTGGCATCGAGCCCGGCGGGTACGGCGATGCCCGGCAAACCGGCCATGTTCACTGTCACGGTGAAAATGTCGTTCAGATACATCTCGATGGGCGAAGCCACCGACATCGCGCCGATGCCGAAAGCCGCCGACGGCGTGGCTGGCGTCAGGATCGCGTCGATGCCCTCGGCATAGGCATCCTCGAAATCCTTCTTGATCAGGGTGCGCACCTGCTGCGCCCGCACGTAATAAGCATCGTAATAGCCGGCGGAGAGCACATAGGTGCCGATCATGATGCGGCGCTTCACTTCCTTGCCGAAGCCGGCGGCGCGCGTGTTCTCGTAAAGCTCGACAATGTCGCGGCCGGGCTTGCGCAGGCCGTAGCGGACGCCGTCATAACGCGCGAGATTGGAGGAAGCCTCCGCTGGCGCCACGATATAGTACGCCGGCAAAGCGTATTTCGTATGCGGCAAAGAGATATCGACGATGGTCGCGCCGGCGGCCTTCAGCCAATCCGCCCCCTGCTTCCAGAGCTTCTCGATCTCGTCGGGCATGCCGTCCATGCGGTATTCGCTGGGAATGCCGATCTTCAGGCCTTTCACGCCGCGCCTCACGGCGGCCTCGAAATCCGGCACCGCGAGATCCACCGAGGTCGTGTCCTTCGGGTCATGGCCGGCCATGGATTTCAGCATGATGGCGCTGTCCATCACTGTCTTGGCGATGGGGCCCGCCTGATCCAGCGACGAGGCGAAGGCGACGATGCCCCAGCGCGAGACGCGGCCGTAGGTCGGCTTGATGCCGACGGTGCCGGTGAAGGCGGCCGGCTGGCGGATCGAGCCGCCCGTGTCCGTCGCCGTCGCGGCAAGGCAGATATCCGCCGAGACTGCAGCCGCGGAACCGCCGGAGGAGCCGCCGGCCACGAGGCTCCGGTTGTCGCCCGACGCGCGCCAGGGATTGACCGGCACGCCGAAACACGAGGTCTCGTTCGATGAGCCCATGGCGAATTCGTCGTTGTTGAGCTTGCCGAGCATCACCGCGCCATCGCGCCAGAGCTGGCTCGTCACCGTCGATTCGTAGGCCGGCACGAAATTGCCGAGGATGTTGGAGCAGGCCGTGGTGCGCACGCCATCCGTGCAGAAGAGGTCCTTGATGCCCAGCGGCAGTCCTTCCAGCGCGCCAGCCTCGCCTTTCGCCAGACGCTCGTCGCTCGCAGCGGCCATCTTCAGCGCATGATCGGGTGTTTCCAGCACATAGGCGTTGAGCGGCCGCGCCGCTTCCATATTGGCGAGGAACGCCTTGGTCAGTTCGGTCGAGGTGAAGGCCTTGCTCCTCAAACCGTCACGGGCGGAGGCAAGCGTCAATCCGGCAAGATCAGCGGTCTTCATGGGCTTACTCGACCACTTTCGGCACGACGAAATAGCCGGCCTCGCTCGCCGGCGCGTTCTTCAGGATCCGCTCTGCGTCATCGCCATCGGTGACCACATCCTGGCGCTTCTTCATCAGCATCGGCGTGACGGACGTCATGGGCTCGACGCCCGCGACATCGACCTCGTTCAACTGCTCCACGAAGCCGAGGATGGCGTTCAGCTCACCCTGCAGATGCGGCACTTCCGCCTCTGTCACGGCGATGCGCGCCAAACGCGCAATGCGCCTCACGGTCGTCTGGTCGACGGACATGCTTGCTCCGGAACTGCAATCTCAACAACGGATGGGTGTTGCGGGCTATATCATCGGCTTCTTCGCAACTGCAACCGACGATGACGCAAGAATTACGCAATGCTATGCGATGCCATGCTGATTACGACAGACCCTGCGGCGCTCAAGCCCTTGCTCCTCAGCCAGGCGCGCCTGCTGGGGCTCGATCTCGGCGCAAAGACCATTGGTCTGGCCATCGGGACGCTGGATGTGGGAATCGCGACGCCGCTCACCACGATCCGGCGGACGAAGTTCAAGCAGGACGCCGCAGAACTGATGGCGCTAGTCAAGAAAGAGAACATCGCGGCGCTTGTTCTCGGCCTCCCGTTCAACATGGACGGTTCGGAAGGCTCCCGGGCGCAATCGACGCGCGCTTTCGCCCGCAACCTCGCGCCTTTCGGGCCCCCGCCGATCCTGCTCTTCGACGAGCGGCTAAGCTCCGCCGCAGCGTTTGAGGGCATGAAGGAGGCCGGCCTCTCCCGTCGCAACCGCGAGGCGATGATCGACGCAGCCGCAGCCGCCATCATCCTTCAGGATGCGCTGGACCGGCTGCGAACAATTAATCCTGCCGATTAAACCGGAACCGAAGGGCCGATGACCGTCAGTCACCAGCCATAGCGTGGCTGCGCTTCGTAGTAGTAGCGCGGCGGCCGCTCATAATAGCGCGGCCCTCGGTCATAGTACCGTGGCGGGCGGCCGTCGAAATACCGGGGCGGCCGACCTTCATAGTATCGCTGACGCGGCCCATATCCATATTTCTGGTAGATGCGTTCGTTCAACTCCGCCTGCTTACGGCGTCGGCGTTCTTCCAGTTCGGCTTGCTTGCGCAGGATCTTCGGACTGACATATTGTGCAAGCTGGTGCTGTGACTGAACCTGCGGCTGAGGGTCAACGCTTTGCTGATAAGGTTGACGGCCATAGGCTACCGTGCCGCCAGCGTTCGGTCCGGACGAAGTCCAGCTCCATGCCGCCTGCGCCATGTCCCCGCTGGCGCCAAGCAAAGATGCAAGCGCGAGACTGGCCGTCAAAAGAACACTGCGTCGAATGCTCATCGCCAGAACTCCCCCGGATCGATTTTGCCTGGGTTTCGATGAGATACATAGGCGCTTTTTCGATGAACCAGACCCGAACAAGCCTGATGGGAAGCCTTCAGTTTAATTTGTTGTCCGTACCCGCCAGATCGTCGGACATGCGCCGCTCATGGCATCGATCATTACGGCGCAAACCATCCTGGCTGCGATCACGATGCCGGAGAAGCTGCTGATCTTCGGAAAACATGCACTAACGCGGCCGATACGCGGCGTGGCGTGACTTTTGCGCGGCTGCCACCTTGCGGTGCATCCGCGGATGACGGTCTGCATGCCGCTCGTGTTTCCTGTGGCTGACTTGCGGCGGATAAACCGCAAGAGGCAGCGGGGGCTGGAACTGCGGGTAGTAGCGTTGCTGCCGGTGGTGATCGGTAAAGAAGACTTCCGTGGCGAAAGGATCCGTAACCACGACGTCGCCTGGAACGACCTGGCCGACAACGGCTTGGGCCATCGCATTGTTCGAGGCAGCCAAAGCCGCCAGCCCAAGGCCAGCCGCCATTGCAATTCTGCTGAAATGGGTCATCGATGCTACTCCCTCCGGAGACCTCCCCGGTGTGGCAAGAAGAATAGAGCCTTCTCAATGAAGACAATCTTTATCGAGCCAGACAGTAACGATTAGGGTTAATCAATTCATGCGCCTGCCACCCGGGCGGAAACCTTGCCGCCCGGGTGGCGGTCAAGCCGCTGCTCGGCTTCGAGGCTGTAAAGAGCGAGATTGACCTCGCGGATCGGCAGGTTGGCGCTGCGCGCCAGATCGTCGGGATCGATGGGCGTCGCCGTCAGCAACGACAGGATCCGGTCGATCGGGGATATCGCCGGCGCCTCGGCCCATCCGTCGAACGGCATCTCGGTAGGTCCCTTCGCGGCCGGCCCCGCCTCGCCAAGCCAATCCGCCTCGTCCCAGAGCGGTTGCTCGCGGTGGCCGCCGTCGCTTTCCAGCAGTTTGAGCTGCTCCGGGCCGCGCGACAGCAAGGGGCGCAGCACCTCCACGATATCAGCGACGCTCCGCACCAGCGTCGCGCCCTGCCGGATGAGACCGTTGGGTCCTTCCGCCCGCGGGTCCAGCGGCGAGCCGGGCACGGCGAAAACCTCCCTGCCCTGCTCGTTCGCAAAGCGCGCCGTAATCAGCGAGCCCGATTTCATGGCTGCCTCGATCACGACCGTGCCCAGAGCCAATCCGGAGACGATGCGGTTCCGCCGCGGGAAATCGCGGCCCCGCGCCACCCAGCCGAAGGGCATCTCGCTGATCACCGCGCCGCGGTCGCAGAGCTGTTCGAACAGGGGACGGTTCTCTTCCGGATAGAGCTTGTCGAGGCCGCCCGCGACGACAGCGATCGCGCCGAAGGGCAGCGAGGCCAGATGGGCGCGCGTGTCGATGCCCCTGGCAAGGCCCGAGACGACGCCGAAGCCTTCGCTGCCAAGGTCTGCGCTCAGCCTATCCGTCATCTTGAGGCCGGCGACGGAGGCATTGCGCGAGCCGACGATGGAAACGAGCGGCAATGCCGCAAGGTTGAGCGGTCCAATCACGGAAATCAGCGGCGGCGCGCTGTCGATCGCGGCCAAGGCTTTGGGATACTCCGGCTCGCCGCGGGCCACGAATCGCGCACCGAAACGCCGTGTCGCTGTGAGTTCGCGTTCGGCCTCTGCTTCGGAGACTATCGTCACGGCCTTTCCGGCCCGCCTTCGCGAGAGGTCCGGCAAGGCGCGGATGGCTTCGGCCGCGCCGCCGTAATGGTTGAGCAGGGAAACGAAGGTGCGCGGCCCGACGCCGTCCGTGCGGATGAGGCGCAGCCATGCGATCAGTTGATCATCGGAGAGACGGATCGCGGCTTCGCTGCTCAAGCTTCAGCCTTTCTGGCCAATCCTGCCCTCGGTTCCCGAGAGCAGGCGGCCGATATTGGCGCGATGCATGACGAAAATCAGTACGGTCATCAGAGCCAACAGGAGGGCGGCGCCTCTCTGGTTCGCGACGAGGAGGGCCGCCGGCGTCACCACGCTCGCTATGAGGGCGGCGAGGCTGGAGTATTTCGTCAGGAAGGCCACGCCAAGCCAGACCGCCGCGAACATGAGGGCGCCCGGCCACCACAGGCCAAGGAGCACACCCAGATAGGTCGCAACGCCCTTGCCGCCCTTGAAGCCGAGCCAAACCGGGAAGAGATGGCCGAGGAAGGCGCCTAAACCTGCGAGGAGCGCCACCCACGGTCCCCAGCTCGCGGCGATCAGCACGGCAGCAGTGCCCTTCAAGGCATCGCCCAGCAAGGTTGCCGCAGCCAGTCCCTTGCGCCCCGTTCTGAGCACATTTGTCGCGCCGATGTTGCCGGAGCCGATCGAGCGGAGGTCCTCTGTGCCCGCAAGCCGCGTCAGGATCAGGCCGAAGGGGATTGAGCCGAGCAGATAGCCGAAACCAAGGGCCGGCAGCGCGCTGATCAGGGAGGCGGTATCGACCATGGCGGGTGTCAGATTCAGCCGACGATCTCGTTGCCCGAGAAGAACTGCGCAATCTCGATCGCCGCTGTTTCCGGCGCATCCGATCCATGCACCGAATTCTCACCGACCGACAGCGCATAGGCCTTGCGGATCGTGCCTTCCGCGGCATTGGCCGGATTGGTCGCACCCATCACCTCACGGTAGCGGGCGATGGCGTTCTCGCCTTCGAGCACCTGCACCACCACGGGCGCCGCCGACATTTGCGCCACCAGCTCGCCGTAGAACGGACGCTCCTTGTGCACTGCGTAAAACTGACCGGCCTGTGCGGCCGTCATATGCACCCGCTTCTGCGCGACAATGCGCAGCCCGGTGCCCTCGATCATCGCATTGATGGCGCCGGTCAGGTTGCGACGGGTCGCGTCGGGCTTGAGAATGGAGAAAGTGCGCTGCACGGCCATGAGATCAGTCCTTGATGTGGAAAAAGAAAACGCGCGGGGAGCCTTACCCGCGCGTCTGCTTCACCGCAAGGTTCACCTCGCCTCAGGCCAGATCGAACCGGTCGAGGTTCATCACCTTGACGAAGGCCTTGGTGAAATCCCTGGCGAAGCGTTCGCCGGCGTCGGCGGCGCCGTAGACTTCCGCCAGAGCGCGAAGCTGCGAATTCGAGCCGAAGATCAGGTCCGCGCGCGTTCCCGTCCATTTGACTTTGCCGGAAGCCCGGTCAACGCCTTCGAACAATTCGCCGGCATCCGATACCGGCTTCCAGGTCAGGCCCAGGTCAAGCACGTTGACGAAGAAGTCGTTGCTGAGCGTGCCCGGCTTCTTCGTGAAGACGCCATGCTTCGCGCCGCCGTGATTAACGCCGAGCACACGCAGTCCCCCAAGCAGAACTGTCATCTCCGGCGCGGACAACGTCAGAAGTTGCGCCCTGTCGACCAGCAATTCCTCGGTTGGGCGGGGATCGGCCGTGTTCCGGTAGTTGCGGAAACCATCCGCCTTCGGCTCCAGAACCGCGAAGGAAGCGGCGTCGGTCTGCGCGTCGGCCGCGTCGGTGCGGCCGGGTGCGAAGGGAACCTTGATCTTGTGGCCGGCGGCGAGCGCCGCCTTCTCCACGGCTGCGCAGCCGGCAAGCACGATCAGATCGGCCAGCGAGACCCGTTTTGACTTCTTCCGGTCCTTATGGTCCGCGTTGAACGCGGCCTGAATGCCAGTCAGGACTTTCAGCACCTTGGCGAGCTTCTTCGGCTCGTTGACCGCCCAATCCTTCTGGGGAGAAAGACGGATGCGGGCGCCATTCGCGCCGCCGCGCTTGTCCGAGCCGCGGAAGGTGGAGGCGGAGGCCCAGGCAACGGAGACGAGGTCGGCGATGCTCAGTCCCGAATCCAGGATCATGGCCTTGAGCGCCTCGATATCCTTCGAGCCGATCAGCTTGTGATCCACGGGCGGCACCGGGTCCTGCCAGATCAGCTCCTCCTTGGGCACCAGTTTGCCGAGGTAGCGGACGCGCGGACCCATGTCGCGGTGCGTGAGCTTGAACCAGGCGCGGGCAAAGGCGTCGGCCAATTCCGCCGGTTTCTGCTGGAAGCGGCGGGAAATCTCTACGTAGATCGGGTCGGCGCGCAGCGCCATGTCGGCGGTCGACATCACCGGCTGATGGCGCTTCGCGGGATCATGGGCGTCGGGCACGGTGCCGGCGCCGCCGCCGTTCTGCGGCCGCCATTGGTGCGCGCCGCCCGGTCCCTTGAACAATTCCCATTCGAAACCGAAGAGCGTATCGAAATAGGCGTTGTCCCAGGTGATCGGCGTTGCCGTCCAGGCGCCCTCAATGCCGCTGGTGATGGCATCGACACCCTTGCCGCTGCCGAAGCTGTTCTTCCAGCCCTTGCCCATCGCCTCGATCGGCGCGCCTTCCGGGGCCGGCCCGACATACTTAGAAGGATCGGCTGCGCCATGCATCTTGCCGAACGTATGGCCTCCGGCCACCAGCGCCACCGTCTCCTCATCGTTCATGGCCATGCGCGCGAAGGTTTCCCGGATGTCGCGGGCGGAAGCCAGCGGATCGGGCTTGCCGTTCGGACCTTCCGGATTGACGTAGATCAGGCCCATCTGCACGGCGCCAAGGGGATTTTCGAGCACCCGGTCGCCCGTATAGCGCTTGTCGTCCAGCCAGGCATCCTCCGGGCCCCAGTAGATATCCTCTTCGGGCTCCCAGACATCGGCCCGGCCGCCGCCGAAGCCGAAGGTCTTGAAGCCCATGGATTCAAGCGCGCAATTGCCGCTAAGGATGATCAGATCGGCCCAGGAAAGCTTGCGGCCATATTTCTGCTTGACCGGCCACAGCAGCATGCGGGCCTTGTCCAGGTTGCCGTTATCCGGCCAGCTGTTGAGCGGCGCGAAGCGCATAGTGCCGGAGCCGGCCCCGCCCCTGCCATCAGCGATCCGGTAGGTGCCCGCGCTGTGCCACGCCATGCGAATGAACAGCGGGCCGTAATGGCCGTAATCGGCCGGCCACCAATCCTGCGAGGCGGTCATCAGCCTGAAAATGTCCTTCTTCACCGCGTTGAGGTCGAGGCTCCTGAACTCTTCCGCATAGTCGAAAGCTTCTCCCATCGGATCGCCAGCAGGAGGATTCTGGTGCAAAATCCGCAGGTTCAGCTGGTTCGGCCACCAGTCGCGATTGGACCAGGCGCCCATCCTGGTTTGGCCGCCGACATGCGGGCATTTCGTCATCGCGTTCATGATGGCTCCTGTCGTCAGGCGGAAAACCGCCTGTTGGGTAATCGTCTAAAGCATAAGGTCAAGAATGAAGAAAGCCAATCGGATCGACCGGACCAAATCCGGTCCTGACGGTGTTGAAGGGAATGGCGCTTGCCTGACAAAGGGTCTCGCGAGATCGCGCCTACCCGCTCTTCGCCCAGCGGCCGGTCTCGTCCTGCCGCCAGTAGGTCGCTTCGCTGCCTGATGCCTTGACCTCTTTCCAGGCGTTGCGCGCCCGGTCCAGGGCGTCGGGATCGTTGCCGTCGAACATCAGGACGGAGCGAGTCCATCCCGCCGTTCCCGGCAGATCCGCGCCATCGACCGCGAACATCACATCGGCGTCGTTGATGCGCTTGTCCGAGGTGGTCAGCACGATCGGATGATCGCCCATCAGCGCATCGCCCTCGATGCCATGCGGCAGGAAACCCTCGTCGCTGCAGGTCCACAGAAGATCATCCAGCGCCTTCAGCCGCTCGTCGGAGGAGACGCGCACCACGGCTTTCCAGCCGCGCCCGAGGGTCTTCTCCAGCAAGCTCGGAAGCGTTTGCTCCAGGGTTGCGTTCTGCAGGTGATAGAAGAGGACTTCCATTTAAAATATTGACTTTATTTATCTTCGTAATGCGAAGCGACCAGATTGTCGAGCAACCGGACACCCCAGCCAGATCCCCAGCTGCGGTTGATCTCGGTGTTGCTGGCGCCCATCGCGGTTCCCGCCACATCGAGATGCGCCCAGGGGCAATCGTTGACGAAGCGCTGCAGGAACTGGGCTGCCGTGATCGAGCCGGCGTGGCGACCGCCTGTATTCTTCACATCAGCGAATTTCGAATCAATCATCTTGTCATAGGCGGGATCGAGCGGCATCCGCCAGACGCGCTCGCCCGTCGCTTTGCCCGAGGCCGCCAGACGCTCGGCCAACTCGTCGTTGTTGGAAAAAAGCCCGGCATGTTCATGGCCGAGCGCCACGAGAATCGCTCCCGTCAGCGTCGCCAGATTGATCATGAACTTCGGCTTGAACTCGGCCTGCGTGTGCCAGAGCACATCGGCCAGCACCAGGCGGCCCTCCGCATCGGTGTTGATGATCTCGATCGTCTGGCCGGACATCGACTTGACGATATCGCCCGGCCGCTGCGCCTTGCCGTCCGGCATGTTCTCGACGAGCCCGATCACCCCGATGGCGTTCACCTTGGCCTTGCGGGCCGCCAGCGCATGCATGAGGCCCGTCACGCAGGCGGCCCCCGCCATATCGCCCTTCATGTCCTCCATGCCGCCTGCGGGCTTGATGGAGATGCCGCCGGTATCGAAGGTCACGCCCTTGCCGATAAAGGCGACAGGCTGCGCCTTGGGGTCCTTGGCGCCATTCCAGCGCATGATGACCACCCGGCTTTCGTTATGCGAACCCTGACCGACGCCCAGCAGCGCCCGCATGCCGAGCTTCTTCAACTCCTTCTCACCGAGAATCTTGACGTCGACGCCGATATCCCCGAGTTCGGCCGCCCTTTTTGCGAAAGTCTCGGGGTAAAGCACGTTTGGCGGCTCATTCACCAATTCGCGGGCGGCATTGACGCCATCGGCGATCGCCTGCTGGGCCTTCACGGCCTTTTTCACTGCGGATGGATCGGCGACCTGAAGCGTGACCTCCGAGGTCTTTGGCTCGTCCTCGTCCTTCTTCTTGGTCTTGTACTTGTTGAAGCTGTAGGCCCTGAGCCGCATGCCGAGCGTCAGATCCGCCAACGCCGCCGCGCTCAGGTCCTCGCCATCGACAGCGCCGATGACCGCGACCGGGCCGGCGGGGAGCTTGTCGGCGATCACGCCGCCCAGCATGACCCAATCGCATTTGGCGATCTCCTCCGCCTTGCCGGCGCCAATCACGATCAGCTTTTCGCAGGGCACTCCCGGATGCCCCGCCAGCACCATGCTCGACTGGGATTTCCCCTTGAACTTTTCGATCCCGCCGATCCGGGCAATCGCCTCGGCCGCCTCAGCGAAGGCGGCGGCGCGGGTTGGCAGCTTCAGGGCTTCCGTCATGAAGATGACCATGGTCGGAGCCGCTTCACCGCCGAAACCGCGAACCGCGAAAGAAAGATCCTGTGCCATTTCGGCTGCCTTTCCGCTTTGCATCCGGCATCGGGCCGGAGGCTTCGTCGCCAGAGGTGCCCAAGCCGCGGGGTAGTGTCAATCCAAGACCTTGGCACGGCCTTGGCGGAACCTTGCCGGCGCCGGGCGTCAGGCCCGATTTCCCGGTTGCGCTCCTGTCATGGAATAGCCATGAAGCACCTGTTGACGGCTTGAACAGAGGCCAACACAGGGGCGTGAAGACCGGCCGGCATGAACCTGCTCGAACGATACATATTCAAGATGGCCGCCACCGCATTCGCGATCGGACTTGGCGCGTTGACGGGCGTGATCTGGATCTCGTCCGCGATCCGCGAGATGGACCTCGTGTCGGGCAAGGGCCAGACCATTCTGATCTTCCTTCAGGTCACGTTGCTGACGTTGCCGGCCCTCGTGATGATCATCGCGCCCATCGCGCTCTTCGCCGCTGTCCTCTACACGCTGAACAAGTTGAACATGGATAGCGAATTGATCGTCATGAGCGCCGCCGGAATGGCGCCGGTTCGCGTCGCCAAACCCCTTGGAATCCTGACGCTTTTCGTCGTTTTCCTCGTCGGCTACATCACCATATTCGCCATGCCCGAGAGCTTCCGGACGCTGCGCGACATGCTGACCAAAATCCGCGCCGATGTCGTCACGAAATTCCTGCAGGAGGGCCGCTTCACCACGATCGACAAGGGCATCACGTTCCACTACCGCGAGAAATCGCCGAGCGGCGCCATGCAGGGCATCTTGATCCACGACGCCCGCGATCCGGCGCGTCAGACGACCTATCTGGCCGAGCGCGGACAGATCGTCGAAAACAACGGCTCGGCCTATATTATTCTCGAGAACGGCAGCGTGCACCGGCAGCTGCAGTCGAATCGCGATAATTCGATCGTCGCCTATGACCGCTACGCCATCGACCTGGATCAGTTCGGAGCCGACGGCGAGAAAATCGTCTACAAACCCCGCGAACGCAGCACTTTCGATCTCCTGAACGTCGATCCAGGCGATACCTACGCCCAGCTGCAGGCCGGCCGCTTCCGGGCCGAATTGCACGAACGTTTCGCCAATCCGCTCTATCCCCTTGCCTCCATGCTGATCGCCTTTGCGGCATTGGGCGGGGCCAAGACCACACGCCAGGGCCGCGGCTCGGCGATCGCGGTCGCCGTCATCGCCATGGTGGCTCTGCGAATCGGCGGTTTCGGCGCTTCGAGCCTCGCCGCACGCTCTGCCGTCTGGACGCCGATGATCTACATCGTGCCGCTCGGCGTCTCGTTTCTGGCTGCAGCAATCGCCTGGCGGTCGATGGCCGGCGTCTCGCATACGCCGGCCTTCATCCGCAGGCTCTCCGATGCGCTCGACGAACTTGCGCTGCGCGGCCGCCAACTCGTGACGCGATGATCGGAATCGGCTATACGCTCGGGCGCTATCTCTCCTTGCGCTTCATCCAGACGATCGGCGCCGTGTTCCTGACTGTCTTCGGTCTGATCTACATGATCGACCTTGTGGAATTGATCCGCCGCGCCGGCGAGGGCGTGCAGGTCAGAACGCTGACGCTTGCGCGTTTATCGTTTTTCCGGGCGCCGATGATCGCGGAGCAGGTGATGCCATTCGCCGTGCTTTTCGGCAGTATCGCCGCCTTCCTGACATTGAGCCGCAAGCTCGAACTCGTGATCGCCAGGGCGAGCGGCGTCTCGGTCTGGCAGTTCGGTTTTCCGCCCGTCATGGTGGCGCTGGCGATGGGGCTGCTGGCCATGATGGCGTATAATCCCGTCGCAGTCGCTCTGAAGCAGCGGGCGGAGGAGCTGGAGACGCGGATTTTCGCCCGCCAGCTGGACCAGGGAAACCGCAACCGCTTCATTCGCCAGCTGTCCGTCGACGGCAGTTCGATCATCCGCGCAGGACAGGGTACGGCGGATGGATCGACCCTGGCGCAGGTCACCGTTTTCGTCTTCGACAGGGCGGGAATCCTTCTCGAGCGCGTCGAAGCCGACACCGCGACGCTCCAGCGCGGCTTCTGGCGGCTCGAAAACGCCCGGATCCTCACGGTAGGCATTGAGCCGCAGGCTGCGGATGTCTATCTTCTGGCCACCAATCTCACCCGCGACGAAGTGCGCCAAGCCCTTGGTTCTTCAGAGAATGTGTCCTTCTGGCGACTGCCGGCGACCATTCGTCAGCTGGAGCTTGCCGGCCTCGACGCCACCCGTTATCGGCTTCGCCATCAGGGCTTGCTGGCCCGGCCCTTTCTACTGATCGCCATGGTTATCATAGCAGCTTCCGTTTCGTTAAGATTCTTCCGATTTGGCGGCGTGGCGAAACTCGTTTTGGGTGGCGTTGCCGCAGGCTTTGTGCTTTATATTTCCACGCAAATTGCCGAGGATCTCGGGGCGAACGGATTGCTGAGCGCACCCATCGCCGCGTGGTTCCCGGCGATCATTGGGAGCCTGCTCGGGACGCTCGTGTTGTTGCATCAAGAGGACGGGTGATGGTTGGCGCAAGCTCCATCGGAAACCTGTTCAACCATAACCGCCTGCCGGGTGCATTGGCGGCTTTGGCGTTTCTGGCCGTCCTCGGTCCGGAGATGATAACGCCTGCCCGATCGCAGACCCTGAACGACCAGGTTTCCAGCAAGGCCAACCAGCAGAAAAGCCGCCTGCTCGTCGATGCGAAAGAGATCGTCTACGACAACGACAAGAACCGTGTCGAAGCGCGCGGGGATGTGCAGCTTTATTATCAGGGCCGCGTGCTGGAGGCCGACCGCGTTATCTATGACCGGGGCACGAAGCGGGTTTATGCCGAGGGCAACGCCAAGCTTGTCGAGGCGAACGGCACGGCGATCTACAGTGATCGCTTCGAGCTGACGGACGACTTCAAGGACGGCTTCATCGACTCGCTTCAGGTCGTCTCGCATGACAAGCAGCGGATTACAGCAGCCCGCGGCGAACGCACTGACGGCGAGACGACCGTTTTCGAACGGGGCACCTACACGGCTTGCGAACCCTGCAAGGATCATCCCGAAAAGCCGCCGCTCTGGCAGGTGAAGGCTGCGCGGATTATCGCCAAGAATTCCGAACAGATGATCTATTACGAGGATGCCCGCCTCGAATTCTTCGGCGTGCCGTTGGCCTATGTTCCCTATCTGTCCACGCCGGATCCGACAGTGGCGCGCAAGTCGGGCATTCTCGCGCCGCGCTATTCCCGCAACAGCGCGCTCGGCTTCAGGGTCTCGGTGCCGATCTATTGGGCCCCTGCGCCGAATTACGACATCCTATGGACGCCGTCGGCCCTGAGTTCCCAGGGCATGCTGAACGAAGTGGAATGGCGGCACAGGCTGGAGACCGGCGTTTACAACATTCGCGCCGCCGGCATCTTCCAGGCTGATTCCCGCGCCTTCCTGCCGGGGCCCTTCGGGCCGAACAAGGCTTCGTTCCTCTTTAACAGCAGCACCTACAACAATGGCACGCCCTATCCGACGATCTATATGACCTCCGAGGATAAGCGCGTCTTCCGCGGCAGCATCGAAACTGCCGGTAAGTTCCTGATCAACAAGAACTGGAACTTCGGCTGGGACGTCGCCTTGGTCACCGACAAGTTCTTTCTGAACAACTATCGGATCAAGTCCGAGAGTCTGCAGGTGAGCTATTTCAAGGAATCGATTTCGTCGGTTTATATGAGGGGCCAGTCAAGCAAGGCCTATTTCGACGCGTCGGTCTTTTATATTCAGGGCCAGACCCAGTTCGACTGGCAGAAGCAGATGCCTGTCGTGCACCCCTCCATCGATTTCAACCGCCGCTTCCAGCTGGCCGGTATCGGCGGCGAGCTCGGTGTCGACGTGAACGTTACGAGCCTGTCCCGTCAGGCGGCCGATTACTCCGCGCTGCCACCGTCGGCGGGCGGCGTCCGCTTCCCCTCACACTCGGCCTTCCCCTCGACCTGGCGCGGGGGTCCGACGCTGTTCAACTACCAGCTTAACGGGTCCGTTTTCGGCGTTTACAGCGCCTGCGCCCTTTATCAGCGCGGGGACTGCCTGTTGCGGGGCGCCGCCGGGACGATGAACCGTGTCAGTACGACGATTTCCTGGCGCCGCAATTTCATCGATCCGGTCGGTCAGGTCTGGACGCCTTTCGTCAACGCGCAGGTCGATGTTCTGCAATACTCCCTCAACACGACGAGCCTGGCGACCGGTCTCGACGCTGCGGGCGGCTACAGCATCTTTGGCAACGACAAGCAGACGAACTTCCTGCCGCAAAACGACGGGACGCTGCGCGCCATGCCGTCGATCGGTCTGGAATACCGCTTCCCCTTCGCGGGCACGACCGGCAATGTGTCCCATCTTTTCGAGCCGATCGCGCAGATCATCGCGAGCTCGAACGAGGCGATGATCGGCCGGCTTCCGAACGAGGATTCACAGAGCCTCGTCTTCAGCGACAGCAATATCTTCTCGATCAACCGCTTCTCGGGCTATGACCGCACGGAAGGCGGCGTCCGCGCCAATGTCGGCGGCCAATATACGATGACCTTCGGCAATGGCGGCTATGCCAATGCGCTCGTCGGCCAATCCTATCATTTGGCCGGGCGCAACTCCTTCGAATCCTACGGAACCTACCGTGTCGACCTCGCCAATACGGGCCTCAATTCCGGCCTGGACAAGAGCCGCTCGGATTTCGTCAGCCGCGTTGCCTTCGCGCCCAATCGGGACCTCTCGTTCCTGGCGCGCGGCCGCTTCGACAGTGACAGCCTTCGCCTGGAGCGTCTCGAGGTTTCCGCCAGTTCGAAGCTTGGCGCGATTACAACAACGCTTCTCTATGCCAGGCAGGAAGCCCAGCCCGATCTCGGCTATGTCCGGCGCCGGGAGGGGGTATCGCTCGGCGGGAATGTGGAATTGCCGAACAACTGGTCGCTCAATGGCAACGTCTTGCTCGATCTCGACCGCTACACTCTCGACCGGGACCTTTATTTCACGTCGCCTCCCGGAACGGTGCAAGGCAAGTACAACAGCTCGCCTTTCCGCGCCAGCGGTTATGGCATGGGCTTACGCTACGCGGATGAATGCACGATCTTCTCTGTAACCTACGCACGCTCCGTGGCCGACAACCTTGGCGCGACAAGGTCGTCGACCAGCACGGTTCTGTTCAGGCTCGAGCTTAAGAATCTCGGCGAGGTCAATTACCGTCAGGGAGTGAATTCGACGAGCCCGGATGGCACCCGTTGATTGCATGAAGGGGGCGAATCGGGAGGCAGGAACCTGCGGCCTTGGCTTTGCCAGAATTGGCCGTTTCAAGACGCCCGCGTATCCATGCAGCAGCCTCGCCTGCCAATGCCCACTCGTGATTTTCCAATGAGGGAAACAATGACGTTCCGACTAGCCGCAATCGTGTCGTTGGCCGCCATGCTGCTTGCTTCGGCGCCCGCCGTAGCGCAAGGGACCGTCGCCTCTGTGAACGGGGAACCCATCACGAACCGCGACGTCGATCAGCGCATGCGTGTCTCGGCGCTGGTCTTCCGCCAGCCGCTGACCCGGCCCGCAGCCACCCAGGAACTGATCGACGACAAGGTGAAGATGATCGAGTCCCGGCGTATCGGCATGCGCGTCACACCCGCCCACATGGACGAGATGATGTCCAAGATGGCCTCCTCCGCGAGAATGACCCAGACGCAGTTCGAGCAGAACCTCGTCAAGGCGAGCATTGATCCGGACGCCGTGAAGGCGAAGATCACGGCTCAGACGGTTTGGGGAGAATTGCTGCGGCTACGGGCAAGAACCAGCAACATCTCGAATGCCGAATTGAATGCCGAGGTCGAGCGCCGGGCCGCGAAGGGCGAGGCGAGAATCGCGGATTACGTTGTCCGTCAGGTGATCTTCGTCGTGCCGCCAGGCTCCTCGCCCGTCCAGCGCGAGCGCGACGCCAACGCCTCCCGCAGCCGGTTCACGGATTGCGAAACGGGTGTCGAAACGATGCGCTCGCTGCGCGATGTCGCCGTGAAGGAGCGGATTTCCAGAAGTTCGACCGAAATGCCGAAAGGCACCCTCGACCTTCTGGAAAAGACTCCGGTCGGCCGGCTCACGACTCCGTTCCGCACCGAGCAGGGCATCGAGATGCTTGCGGTGTGTGAAAAGAACGAGCGGGAGGACAACATCCAGCTCCGGACCCGCATCGAGCAGGAAATGCAGTCGAAGCGCACCGAGGAAACCGCATCGACCTATCTTGCGGAATTGCGCGCCAAGGCGGACATCAAGCGCTGAGCGGTGCGGCCGGCGGGGGATTGAGCCCATTTCATGGCCCAGATCGATGACCTGCCGCCGCTGCGCGATGTCATCGCCCGCCATAGGCTCAATGCACGCAAGGCGCTGGGGCAGAATTTCCTGCTGGATCTCAATCTGACGGCGCGGATAGCCCGTAGCGCCGGATCCCTCGAAGGCGTCCATGTCGTCGAAATCGGACCGGGGCCGGGCGGTCTGACGCGCGCGGTCCTGGCGGCCGGCGCAGCCCATGTGACGGCGATCGAGATGGATCGCCGCTGTCTTCCCGCCCTCGCGGAGATCGCGGCGCATTATCCCGGCCGCCTTACGATCATTGAGGGCGATGCGCTCAAGGTTGCGATGCCGCCGCCCTCGCTGCAGATCGGCGCGCCGGCGCGCATCATCGCCAACCTCCCGTATAATGTGGCCACGCCGCTGATCATCGGCTGGCTGAAAACCGTTCCGCACCCGCCCTGGTTTCAATCGATCACGGTGATGGTGCAGCGCGAATTTGCCGAAAGGCTATGCGGAACGCCCGAGAAGCCGAAGAATTACGGGCGTCTCTCGGTCCTCACCGCCCTTGCCGCCGAGGCGCGCATTCTTTTCAATGTGCCGCCGACGGCCTTCGTGCCGCAGCCCAAGGTGATGTCGAGCGTGGTGGAGCTGGCACCGCGGCTGAAGCCTCCATCGGTTCCGCTCGATCTTCTGGAAGAAGTGACGCTCGCCGCCTTCGGGCAGCGCCGCAAGATGCTGCGGCAATCGCTGAAATCGCTTGGCGCAGGCCCCGAACTGCTCGCGATGGCCAGGATCAATCCAGAGGCAAGGGCCGAGGAGATCGAGATCTCGGGTTTCCTCGCGCTGACCTCCGCCTTGCAGCAGCTGCGCCGGCGCGAGTAACCTGCGCCTTCACCCGATCAGTTCAGCCAATTCCGCCGACATCCGCTCGGCCAGCGCACCCCAAGCGGCGTTTCTGCCCCGGGAATGCCGCGCTGCGGCCAGGATCGCTTTCAATGTCGCAAAGGAACTATCCAGATCGTCATTCACGATGATGTAGTCGAACTCATGCCAGTGCAGAAGTTCGGTGCGAGCCGTCGTCAGGCGGCGGCGAATGGCCTCCGGGCTGTCCTCCGCGCGCCGCTCGAGTCTGCTCTTCAGCGCGGCGACATTGGGCGGCAGAATGAACACGCTGACGATATGCTCCCGCATGGTTTCGTAGAGTTGCAGGGTTCCCTCGAAGTTGAGATCGAAGAGCACATCGCGGCCTTCCGCCAGCGCCTGTTCGATAGGCTGGCGCGGCGTTCCGTAAAGATTGCCGTGGACTTCCGCCGATTCAAGCAATTCGCCGCCCGCGCGCATCTGCTCGAAGCGGGACGGCGTCACGAAATGGTAATGAACGCCGTCGACCTCGCTCGGCCGGCGCGGGCGCGTCGTCGCTGAAATAGACATGGAAATGCCGCGGTCATCCTGCAGCAAAAGCCTGCTCAGGGTCGATTTTCCCGCACCGGATGGCGAGGCGACGACCAGGAGGACGCCGAGGCGGCCTGGTCCGGTCCCCTCGCTCGCCTTATTCGACATTCTGGACCTGCTCCCGGAACTGCTCGACCAGCGATTTCAGATCAAGCCCGATCGCCGTCAGCGCCACATCGCCTGATTTGGCGCATAACGTGTTAGTTTCGCGTGAAAGCTCCTGCGCCAGGAAATCGAGGCGACGGCCGATCGCTCCGCCCCGCTCAAGCAGGTCCTGCACCTGCGCAACATGCGATTTCAGCCGGTCGAGCTCCTCGCGGATGTCAGCCTTCACCGCCAGCATGACAGCCTCCTGGTAGAGCCTCGCCCCGTCCAGCTGCTCTGCGGTGGCCGCGCCGAGCAGATCATCGACCTGCCGGCGCAGCCTGGCGCGGATTGTCTCGGCTCCGCGGGACGGCAAGGCATCGGCCTGCTCGACGAGGCGCGCGATTGCAGCGATGCGGTCCTTGAGGATGGTTTCCAGCGCATCGCCCTCCTGCTGGCGCGCGGCGCAGAGCGCAAGCACCGCCTCCTCCAGCGTTGCGATGACAGCGAGACTGAGCCGTTCGGCAGAGTCCGGATCCTCATTGGCCGCCACCGTTTCGACGACGCCCCGGATCGCGAGGATCGCATCGAAGGACGGCGGCTGCAGGCCGGCCCGTGCCGCGGCCTTCGTCAGCCGTTCAGCCAGGGTTTCCAGAAGATGTTCGTTGATCCGGACATTGGCGGCGGCCTCGCCACGCGTCAGGTCAAGCGAGACATGCACGGTGCCGCGGCCGATCACGGTTCCGATCATGCGGCGAGCCTCGGCTTCGACAACATCGAGGCCAGTCGGAAGCCGCAGCCGCAGATCAAAGCCCTTCGCATTAACGGATTTCATCTCCCATGCCCAGGAAGCGCCTTCCGCCTGCCCCTGGGCGCGGGCGAACCCGGTCATGCTTCTAAGGCTCATGGGGATGGCTTCAGCGAAATTGGGGAATCGTCTTCGCAGACGTCAGATCGTAGGTCTTGTTGCGGAGCGGATCCTTGTCCGTGCCCTCGACGGCGTCAAATCCGCGATGGGGACCGCGGCGCACGCTCGCCGATTGCGGGAGGTCCTCCGCCTCAAGGGCTTCCGACTGAACGATCGGCGGCATCGGCTGCCCGGATTGCTGGGCATTCCTCTGGATGGACTGGCGCCTTCCGGGCGATAAGGGGAAGCTCTCCAGACCGCCGTTCGAGGCCGCCTGAGGCTCATCGATCCAGCCGCCCAAGCCCGGCGCAGGTATGATGCCCGGACCGAAGACATCAAGCTGCGCATTCGGAACGATATAGGCGAAGGCCGAAGAAAGCGGCGGCGGCGGCATAAGCGCGGGCGGTTGCGCTCCGTCGCGCGGCCGCAGCTGCAAGCCCGGCGGAATAAGCTCCGAACGCTGACCCGGAGGCCGCATCTGAGGCGAAGGCATCGGCGCTGGAACGGCAGGCGTGGGGGCTGCCGCACCCGATGAGTCCTGCCGTTCGATTTGCCGCCAGCGGGCGACGTTGCGGTTATGCTGGTCCAGCGTCTCGGCGAAAGCGTGCCCGCCGGTGCCGTCGGCCACGAAGAAGAGGTCACGGGTGCGCGAGGGGTTCGCTGTGGCTTCCATCGCCGCGCGTCCCGGATTGGCGATGGGCCCCGGGGGCAGGCCGCTGATGACATAGGTGTTGTAGGGCGTCGCCTGGCGGATCTCGCTTGCCAGAATGCCCCGGCCAAGCGTGCCCTTGCCGCCCACAAGCCCGTAGATGATTGTCGGATCCGAATCGAGGCGCATGCCCCGGTTCAGCCGGTTGACGAAGACCGAAGCCACGCGGGTCCGCTCATCGGCGCGTCCCGTTTCCTTCTCGACGATGGACGCCAGGATCACCAGTTCAGCCGGCGACTTGAGCGGCAGGTCGGGGCTGCGCCGCGACCAGATCTCCTGCAGGACCTTCCGCTGTTCACGCTCCATCTGCGCCAGCAGCTGCTCGCGTGAAAAGCCGCGGCCGAAGCGATAGGTGTCGGGCAGCAATGCCCCTTCGCGGGGAACGGTCTTGATTTCGCCGACAAGAATATCGTTCTCGCGGATGCGGTTGACGATCTGCTCGCTGGTCAGCCCTTCGGGAATCGTGATCGAGTGAAGGATGGACTTTCCTTCAGTCAGGATGTCCTGCACCTCGCGCAGTGAAACATGCTGCTTGAACTGATATTCGCCGGCCCGCAGCGTGGCATTGCCGGAAAGGTAATGCGCGATCTGGAAGAGGATGGGATTGCTGATGACCCCCTCCTGCTCCAGAATATGCGAGATATCCATCAGGCCAGACCCGCGCGGAATGAACACGACCTTTTCCTGCTGCAGCGGCCCATCGGCGTTGACCAAGCTCTGACCAAAAAGAATGGCGGCGACGCCCGCGAAACCCAGGAAAACCAGCAGCGTGAGGAATGCGCTCAGTTTCGCGAGCAAGCCGCCGGATCTGCGGTGACGCGGCGGCTCCGGAGGTTCGGGTGCCTTGCTCGGCTGCAAGGCTTCGCGCGAGCCGAGCGGCGACCACCTGCGCCCCGCCGGCGGGGGCGCCGGCGCATTCAGGAGCGGATCACCAGCTCCAGCCACCGGATTGTCAGCCGACATCGGCCTGCTCATTTCCTCGATGCGTCAGCATGAAAGGCTCTTTATCTCCTTGAGGCAGATTGTGTCAAAAACGTGCCTTCTGGCAAACCGCCGTTGACCCTTATCCGCATGCAAGTTGTCATATCATGGCCATGCCGCCGTTGACATGCAGTGTTTGACCCGTGACATAGGCCGCCTCGCCGGAGGCGAGATAAACGGCCGCCGCCGCGATCTCACTCGCGCTGCCCAACCGTCCCATCGGCACGGAGGCGAGAATGGCTTCCTTCTGCTTGCCGTTCAGTTCGCCCGTCATGGCGGTCTCGATGAATCCGGGCGCGATGCAATTCACGGTGATATTGCGGGAGGCGACTTCCGCCGCGAGCGATTTCGACATGCCGATCATGCCGGCCTTGGACGCGGCGTAATTCCCCTGCCCGGCATTGCCCGTGACTCCGACCACCGAGGTGATGCCGATGATTCGGCCATGCCGGCGCTTCATCATGCCGCGCAGAGCGGCGCGAGAGAGCAGGAATCCGGCTGTCAGGTTGACGGCCAGCACCTTGTCCCAATCCTCGTCCTTCATCCGCAGAAAGAGCCCGTCGCGCGTCAAACCGGCATTGTTGACGAGGATATCGAGGCTGCCCATCGCTGCCTCGGCCGCCGGAACCAGGGTCTCGACGGAAGCGCGGTCGGAGAGATCAGCCGTCACGACATGCGCGCGCGCGCCGAGCGAAGCGGCCAGCGCATCAAGCGCCTCGCGCCGCGTTCCGGAGAGCGTGACGGTCGCGCCCTGCCGATGCAGCGCCGCAGCAATGGCGGCGCCGATGCCGCCCGAGGCGCCCGTGACGAGGGCGGTCCTGCCGGAAAGATCAAACATCGCCGCTTCCTCCGCTCAACCCATCGCCTTGAATGCGTCGACATCAGCGGGGGCTCCCACCGCAATGGCGGTGGCTCCGTCCGCGATGCGCTTCACCAGGCCGTTCAGCACCTTGCCCGAGCCCACCTCGACGAATTGGGTGACGCCCGCCGCCGCCATCGCCTGCACGCTTTCGCGCCAGCGCACCGTGCCGGTGACCTGAAGCACAAGCAGATCGACGATCTCCTTCGGGTCCGTAACGAACGAGGCCGTCACATTGGCCACGAGCGGCACCTTGGGCTGCCTGACCGTCACGCCAGCCAGCGCCGCCGCCATGACTTCAGCGGCCGGCTGCATGAGGCTGCAATGGAAGGGGGCGGAAACGGGCAACAGCAGCGCGCGTTTGGCTCCCCGCGCCTGGGCAAGCGCCATGGCGCGCTCCACAGCCGCCTTGTTGCCGGAGATGACGACCTGACCGCCGCCATTGTCGTTGGCGGCCTGGCAGACCTCGCCTTCCGCCGCCTCGGCCGCCACGGCCGCCGCAGCCTCAAATTCGAGCCCAATCAGCGCCGCCATCGCTCCGACGCCCGCCGGAACGGCCGCCTGCATCGCATTGCCGCGGATGCGCAGGAGCCGCGCCGTATCGGCAACGGACAAGGCGCCGGCGGCGGCGAGCGCCGAATATTCTCCCAGCGAATGACCGGCGACGCAGACAGCCCCTGTCGCCAGGTCCAGGCCTGCCTCCGCCTCCAGCACCCGCATGGCTGCAAGGCTCACGGCCATGAGCGCGGGCTGCGCATTGGCGGTGAGCGTCAATTCGTCGAGCGGCCCCTCGAACATGAGCGCCGACAGTTTCTGGCCGAGCGATCCGTCCACTTCGTCGAGAACGCTGCGGGCAACAGCGAAACTCTCAGCAAGGGCCTTGCCCATGCCGACGGCCTGGCTGCCCTGCCCCGAAAAAATGAACGCGCGCTTCGTCATGTCCGCCCCGTCTTCTCGTTCGGCGGATTCGTCGTCCGCCTTATGGGGTCATCGCCCCACACCGATCAGCCGGCGATGTCAAGCGCGGGCCGCCCCGTTTTGTCCCAGGAAGGCGGAACACGACGGCAGCACAAGACGGCGGCGCGGGCCTTTTTTCCCTGGCGTTCAGTTCAGCGCGAACTGGGCGTGGATCGCCTTGAAATCGCAGGGCTTGATCAATTTCTGGTGGCTGACGCGCACGCTGTGCAAGGCGCCGTCGAGCTTGGCCTGCCAGAAATCGAGGAATTTCCGCAATTCGGGAAATTTCGGAAACATATCATGCTCCTGCCAGATGAAGGTCTGGAGCAACATCGGATGATCGGGCATCCGGTAAAGTATCTCGGCGGTGGTCAGGCCGTAGCCTTCGAGCTGACGGCGGAACGCTGGTGAAACGAGCATGCTGAAGTCCCCTTTCCTGCGAGCAGCATCGGCGGGGACGGACGGTGCCCCGCCTTGATTTGATGATCCCCCTCGATTGGTAAAGGAATCGTTGCCGTGCAAACGGCGTGCTTGACGAAGCAAGGCTGCTGCCAGTTTCCGGCAACCGTCTTCAAGCCTCGCCTTTTTTCCCGGAGTGACGCCCTTGCCCGGACTCCTGTCTTGCAACCGACGCACTTCCTTGCAAAGCTCGACCTTGAAAGACCGACTATTGGTCGATGTCGGCGGACAAGGTGAGACCTATGCCAGGCTTTGATCAAGAGCTCGAAGAGCGCCTTATCCGCTATGCGGTGATCGATACCCAAGCCGACGAGACCTCGCCGACCTCGCCCAGCACGACAATCCAGTTCGATCTGCTGCGCCTGCTGGTCGATGAGCTCAAGGGGATTGGGGCCAGCGATGTGGAACTCACCGATTACGGCGTTGTGCTGGCGACCATTCCGGCGACGGCGTCTGGAAACCTGCCCGTCATGGGCTTGCTTGCGCATGTGGACACCGCGCCCGCCTATGCCGCCAGCGGTGTAAAGCCTTTGGTCCATCGCGCCTATGACGGCGGCGAGATCAGGTTCCCGGATGCCCCGGACCTCGTCCTTTCGCCAAAGGAATCGCCTTATCTTGGCAAGAAAGTGGGCGAAGACATCATCGCGGCCAGCGGCACGACGCTGCTCGGCGCCGATGACAAGGCCGGCATCGCCATCATCATGACGGCCGCGCGCCATCTGCTGGCCAATCCGTCCATTCCGCATGGCAAAATCCGCATCGCCTTCACGCCGGATGAGGAAATCGGCCGGGGCGTGAATGCCCGTCTGCCAGAGGACCTTGGGGTGGATTTCGCCTATACGCTGGACGGAGCGGAACGCGGCGAGATCGTCTACGAGACGTTCTCGGCGGATGCTGCAATCGTCAAGATCACGGGCGTCTCGATCCATCCCGGCCAGGCCAAGGACAAGCTCGTCAACGCGCTGCATCTGGCGGCCAAGATCGTCAACACGCTGCCGCATGTCACGCTGACGCCGGAAACCACCGACGGGCGGCAGGGCTTCATCCATCTCTATGAACTGAAGGGCACTGCCGCCGAGGCGGAGTTGAAGTTCATCCTGCGGGATTTCGAGCGTGATGAGCTCGCCGCACAAGGCGAGCTTATGCGGCAGGTCTGCGAGGCCGTCCAACAGACCGAACCGCGCGCCAGAATCGAATGCGCGGTCACCGCCCAGTATCGCAACATGCGCTACTGGCTGGAAGATGACATGACCCCGGTCGAGCTGGTGCGGGACGCCTGCCGCAAGACCGGCATTGAGCCCTTCTCGATCCCGATCCGGGGCGGCACGGATGGGTCGCGATTGACCGAAAAAGGCGTGCCGACGCCCAATATCTTCACTGGCATGGCCATGATTCACGGGCCGCTGGAATGGGTCAGCGTTCAGGACATGGCCGCCGCGACTGAGGTGTGTCTGGCCTTGGCGGAGTTGGCGGCGTCGGTGACCAAGAAATGAACGGGGGGACGACCCGTGAGCAGGTGACGGGCCGTCCATGAGCCAGAACCGATAACCGCCAAGGGGGCAAAAATGACGGCAAAATCTTCGAAGCCAAGTAAAGAACTCATCGCCGAAAAAGAGAAGCCTTCGGGCTTTCTCGCGGCGGTGGAGCGGGCCGGCAATATGGTGCCGCATCCGGCGATCATCTTCTTCATCCTGATCGGCATTGTCATCCTCTTTTCCGTGATCTTCGGCCTGCTTGGGACGTCGGTCACCTACACGGCCTATGATGAAGCAGCAGGGAAAGCCGTCACACAGACGACGGCGGTGCGCAACTTGCTTGCGCCCGACGGCATCCGCTTCATGCTGACCTCGCCGGTTACGAACTTTCTGGGCTTCACAGGCGTCGGCGTGATCCTTGTGGCAATGATCGGCGTCGGTTTGGCCGAGGAATCGGGTCTGATCTCCACGCTGGTCCGGAAGCTGGTCGCCATCGCGCCCCGCTCGATCTTCACCTTCATGATCGTGATGATCGGGGTGCTGTCGTCGATTGCCGCCGATGCAGGCTATCTGGTGCTGGTGCCCTTGGCAGCCGCAGCCTTCCACAGCATGGGCCGGCATCCGCTCGCCGGTTTGGCGGCGGGTTTTTCGGGTGTGGCAGCGGTGTTTCTGGTCAACGTCTTTGTGACACCGACGGATGCGCTGCTGGTCGAAGTGACCAATGATGCCATCAAAATGGTGAACCCGGCGGCTCAGATCACTGTCGTCGGCAACCTCTTCTTCATGATCGCCTCGTCGATCCTGATGGGGATCATCTGCACGGTGCTGACCGAGCGCTTCGTCGAGCCACGCCTTGGGGCCTATACCGGCGGGGTTCCGGTCGAGGCGACGACGGGCCTGTCGGGCAGCGAACAAATGGGCCTGAAATATGCCGGGCGCGCCCTGCTGGGCTTTGTCGTGGTGATCGCCCTCCTGACCGCCCCGCCGCTTCCCTGGGGCATCCTGCGCAATCAGGACACCGGAGGCATCATGGCCGGTTCACCGTTCATGAGCGGCCTGATCATCCTGATCAGTCTTCTGTTCCTTGTCGTGGGCTACGCCTATGGCAAGGGGGCCGGCACGATTGCCAACGTAACGGCAGCAATCGGGCTGGTCGTGAAGACCTGGAGCAACCTTGCAGGGATGATTTTCCTGCTGTTCGTCATCGCGAACTTCATTGCCTTCTTCAACTACACGAACCTCGCGACGGTCCTGGCAGTCAATCTCGCAGACTTCCTGCAGAACGTGCCAATCGGAGCCGCAGGCTATATAGTCATCTTCGTCATCGTGGTGGCGATTATCGACATCGTGCTGGCCGGGGCGCTTGGCAAATGGGCAATCCTGGCGCCCGTGTTCATCCCGGTGTTCATGCGGCTTGGCGGCGATCCGAACCTTGTGCTTGCGGCCTACCGGATAGGCGACAGCCCGGTCAACGCGATCACGCCCTTGAACGTCTATCTGGCGGTGATGGTGGGCTTTGCGCAGAAGTACCAGAAGGATGCGGGCATCGGCACGATCGTGGCGCTCATGCTGCCCTATACGATCACCCTTCTGATCATCTGGACGCTGATGCTGGTGATCTGGAATGCCTTCGGCATTCCTCTCGGGCCGGCATAACGACATGGCACTGGGCGCGCAGGCCGGAAGGCCGCGCGCCCTTGCCTTCATCTCAACGGTTTCGGGCATGATCCACGGGCCGCTCGAATGGGTCAGCGTCCAGGATATGGCCGCCGCGACTGAGGTGTGCCTGGCTCTGGCGGAACTGGCGGCTGCCAAGCCAAGGAAATGACGCGCGAAAGCGAGTTGCGCGCCAACACACGCAGGGCAATCGGGTGAATGAGAGCGTGACAAAGGGTTGAAGTGCTGAATCTGTGCATATCCGCTGATTCGAAGAGCGAAGCACGCGATGGACACGGATGGGGCGCTTGCGCCGGTTTTGTATGAGACGACCTCTTTCCTGGATTATTTCAGCGATATGCCAGATCACCGGCAGGCCGGGAAGGTGGCCTATCGGCTCGACCAGGGCAATCGGGTGAATGAGAGCGTGACAAAGGGTTGAAGTGCTGAATCTGTGCATATCCGCTGATTCGAAGAGCGGAGCACGCGATGGACACGGATGGGGCGCTTGCGCCGGTTTTGTATGAGACGACCTCTTTCGTGGATTATTTCAGCGATATGCCAGATCACCGGCAGGCCGGGAAGGTGGCCTATCGGCTCGACGAGATCCTTTTGCTGGCGCTTCTTGCGACGCTTGCTGGCGCCGAGGGGTTCACGGACATCGCCCGGTTCGGGCACAAAAAGCTCGATCTGCTGCGGCGCTTTCTGCCCTTCGCCAACGGCACGCCGAGCCACGATCATTTGGGCGACATCTTCGCCGCATTGGACCCTGCCGCCTTC
>JADCCX010000018.1 GCA_020252485.1 Methylocystis sp. | reverse complement strand
CGCAACGAGAAGATCAATTACAAGGTGCGCGAGCATTCGCTCGCCAAGACGCCGGTGATCTTCGCGCTCGGCAAGCGGGAGGCGGAGGAGCGCACCGTCTCGATCCGCCGCCTCGGATCGCAGAACTCCGTTGTCATGCCGTTGGATGACGCCTTGGCGATGCTGGCGAAGGAGGCGCGGCCGCCGGATGTGGTGAGGAGGGGGTGATTGCAGAGCTGGATGACAATTGCTATCATAATGATAGCAATTGTGAGGTTTCCATGGGACAGCTTCTGATCAGGAACATTCCGGATGATGTACTGGATGCCTTCAGGCATCGCGCGAACAGCGAGGGGATTGCCACTGAGACGCTGGCCCGTCGCGTGATTGCGCAAACCGCATCCCGCCCGGACGTGAAGGCTGCGATTGCCCGCATGCGGGAATTGCGCGCCATGACGCCCGCGCCACTCAGCAGCGAGTTCAACGTCATTCGCGACCTGCGGGATGGCGATGACACGGGTGATTGACGCATCCGTTGCGGTGCGATGGCTCGCACGGGGCCGTGAGAGTGAGAAGGTCGATCGAATCTTCGACGATGCGATCGGGAATGGCGGCGATCAGCTTCTGATCGCGCCGTCTCTCATTCTGCTGGAGGTTCATCACGCCCTCGCGAAGCTCTGGAACAGAGAACTTGTGGCACTTCCGCAATTCGCTGAGGCGCAGGTCCTGTTGGGGCTCGCAATCCAGATCGAGCCGGTTGATGAGGGTTTGGCCAGGGAGGCGGGGGTGCTTTCCATGTCGGCGGAGACTGCCATTGGGCGTCCTGTGACCGCAAGGACACTCCCTTTCAACATCTATGACTGCACCTATATCGCCTTGGCCCTGCGCTGGTCCGCAGAGCTTACGACAGCCGATGAACGCCAGGCGATGATCGCGGAGGCTTTGGGATGCCGTGTGCGTCGGTTTTCATAAGAAGGCATGGCTTTCGTTCCCACGCTTGCGTAAATGCAAGATCATTTTGCGCTTTTGACGATCCGCAGTGCGCCGTTAGTCGCTAGCCTTGCTTCAAGGCCCTCAGAGGCTCGGAACGACCGCAGAGGAAATGCCATGAGAAATCTGATCAAGCTCGCTGCCATCGCGGCTCCCGTCGTTTGCGGCCTGGCGGGCGCCGCACATGCTCAGGCGCCGCAATTTCCGGACATGACGTTCTTCATCACCTCGCAGCCGGGTCCGAACGGCGCCAATTTCGGCGGCCTTGAAGGGGCGGACGCCCATTGCCAAACGCTGGCGGCCCGCGCGGGCGGCGGTGCGCGGACCTGGCGGGCCTATCTCAGCCAGCAGGCGGTCGATGGCAAACCGGCGGTCAACGCCCGCGACCGGATCGGCGCCGGCCCCTGGGTGAATGCGGCTGGCGTCCAGATCGCCGCGAATGTCGCCGATCTGCATGATCCGGCGAAGGCCAATATCAACGTCACCACCGGCCTCACCGAGACGAACCGGATGGTGATGAGCCGCCTGTTCGTCGTCAATTATCACGATATCCTGACCGGTTCGAATGCCGATGGAACGGCGCCTGCAGCCGACAAGGATGCGACCTGCGGCAACTGGACGAAGGGTGGCGAGGGAAACGCCATCGTGCGGCACCACGACCGGATGGGCCTCAATGAATCAGCCGAGGCGAAATCCTGGAACGCGGCGCATCCCAGCCGCTCATGCGACAACGCCGGCTTGCGATCGACCGGCGGCAACGGTCTGCTCTACTGCTTCGCCATCAACTGATCGCGGGAGATCAGGACCAGGCGGTCAGAACGCCTTGAAGGTGATCATCGTCCGCGTGTCCTGGATGCCGGGCAGGGTCTGCACCTTCTCGCCGACGAAATGGCCGATATCGACCGCGTCATCGATATGGAACTTGGCGAGAATGTCGTATTCGCCGGCGACGGAATAGATCTCCGAGGCGATCTCGGCATCGGCCAGCGCAGTCGCCACCTGATAGGTCTTGCCGAGCTGGCATTTGATCTTGACGAAAAAGGTCTGCATCGGAAGGTCTCTCGGCGCTGTCCGCCGGTGTTAGCGGGAAGCTGTCCGCTTGTCACGTCAGGCGGCGGGCGCTCCCCCGCTATGGCCGCCGCGGCGCGGCGGGAGGCGCTGGCGGGCGCTGCTGGGGCGTGGCGACGGCGTCGGGCAGCACGCCGTCGCGCGCCAGCACCTCGATGTCACGGTCCAGGCCGGATTTCACTTTGAACTCGTTCTGGAAGACGCGCCCCTCGTTGCGCGCGATCGCGACATACTCGCCTTCCGCCAGCGTCATGGACGGAAAGGCGCCGATGGCTTCGCGGATGACGTCGCCGCCTGGCGTCAGAACAGACCAGGCTGTGTTCGCGCGCGCCTCGCCGCCAGGATTGGAGACGAGCTTCAGCGTGATCGTGGCGGCGCGGTGGCGCATCTTGGCCTCCGTGATCTTGCCGGAGGCGATGCGGATATCCGCCCTGACGATCGAGTTCGAATCGCCGTAGCTGCTGACGACGTGATAGGTCCCCTCAGGCAGGCGCAGCACCTCGCCCGCGCGCAAGCTTGACGTGACCAGGCGTGCTTCCGAATCGCCCGCTTGCGGGATGAAGACGGAAATCTGCAACCGGTTAAGGGGAATGACCTGATCGAGGATGCTGCCCTTGACGATCAGAGCGCCGGCGTTGATCGGCACCTTCTCCGTCGTCGTGCCATTGCCGACGAGGACCTTGCGGGTCGCGGAGGCAAGCCCGTAGGCCATGTGCACGATGTACTCGCCCGGCGGCAAAGGGAGAACGGGCGCCGCGTCCTGCGATTGCGTCACGAGGCGCGGCTCACCCTCGGTCTCCTGCTGGAAGACGCGCCAGGTGATGCCATGCGGGATCGGCTTGGTATCGCCGGCGAAGCTGGCGGAAAGGGCGAGCTGGGGCGCCCCCTGCGCCAAGGCCGCAGCGATGGAGATGAACAGTGCGGCTCCACCCGCAACGATTGAGCGATAATCCATTGAGTTCGAATACCCTGAGTTCCCCGGCAAGCGCAAACGGCCTTACCTTGACGGAATTGGGGCTTCACAAGCGGGAAGGCCGGGATTAGGGCGAAGACTCATCGAAAGGAACTCCATGTTCTTCGCCGCCGGACAACATCAGGAAGCGGGCCTCCCGCACGACCCGTTCAAAGCGATCGTCGCGCCACGGCCGATCGGCTGGATCAGCGCCATTTCCGGCAGGGGGGACATCAACCTCTCCCCCTATTCGTTCTTCAATGCCCTGAACAGCCGCCCGCCGCTGGTGATGTTCTCTTCCGAAGGGGCGAAGGATGCTGTCAGCTTTATAGCCGAGACCGGGGAATTTGTCTGCAGCCTGGTGAGCGCCGATCTGGCCGAGCGCATGAACATGACTTCCGCGCCGCTGCCGCGCGGCGAGAACGAGTTCATCCATGCCGGCCTGACGATGGCGCCTTCGCAACTGGTGAAGCCGCCACGGGTGGCGGAGGCAGCCGCCGCCCTCGAGTGCAAGGTGCTCGAGCTGATCTCGCCCAATCAACTCTCCGGCGCGCCGGCCGGCTGCCATATCGTGATCGGGCAGGTCGTGGGGGTCTATATCGACGACCGCTTCCTCGGCGGCGGGCGGCTGAACACCGCGGCCATGCGGCCGATGGCCCGCATGGGCTACGATGAATATGCCGTTGTGGAGAGGGCCATCACGATCACCCGTCCGCCGGGGGCGGGCAATTTCAACGAGAAGCCGCGGTAGAGGCGAATTTTCGAAGGGCGCCTCGATCCCTATATCCCCGCCCGCTCGGCCAGCGCGAGCAGCCGCTGGGCCCGCTTCAGATGCGGGCGATCGAGCATCTCGCCATCCAGTCCGACGACGCCCAGCGCCGGATTTTCGGCGAAGAGCGCCACGATCCGCCTTGCCCGCGCGATCACCTCCGGCGAGGGCGTGAACACGGCATTGATCACCGGCGCCTGGGCCGGGTGTATCGCCATCTTGCCGGTGAAGCCGTCGCGGCGCGCGGCCTCGCATTCGCGCCGCAGACCGTCGGGATCACGGAAGTTGGTGTAGACCGTATCGATCGGCTGCACCTCGGCCGCTGTCGCTCCGAACAGGCAGAGTGAGCGCGCGAACCGGTAGGGATCGGTGTATTGCCCGCTTTCGAGCCGGTTCGTCTCCGCGCCTACCTCGGCGGAAAGGTCCTCCGCACCCCAGGTGAGGCCGGCGAGCCGTTGGCTGACCCCGGCATAGCTCCCCATGTGGAAGAGGGCGCGGGCCGTTTCCGTCGCCACGGGGATGATGCGGGTGACCCCGTCGCCGAAACCGCTTTCGGCTTCCCGAACGGCGAGCTTGGCCGAGAGCAACGCTACATCGTCGCCCGACTGGCTCTTGGGCAGCATGATGCCATCGGGCTGTGAAGGCATCACGGCGTCGAGATCGTCGCCGGTCATGCCGGTGTCATGGGCGTTGACCCGGACGAAGAGGCTCGGCCGGGCGCTGATCCGGCGGGCCTCGGCGATGAAGGCCGCCGCCAGCTTGCGGGCTTGGGGTTTGCGCGCTGCGGCAACCGAATCCTCAAGGTCGATCAGGAGGCAATCGGCGCCCGAGCCCAGACCTTTCGCAAGCTTGCGTTCGTCGTCGGCGGGAATGAAAAGGAGCGAACGCATGGCGGTCAGGTCTTGGGCAAGGGGCTGTTCCCGGACAAGGGGCTGTTCTCGGGCAAGGAGCTGTTCTCGGGCAGGCGCTTCATGAAGGCCTGACGCCGGCATTCGGCGACCAATGTTCCCTCCTGATTGTAAGTGCGGTGCAGGAAATCGACGATGCCGGCGTCCGGCCGCGACTTCGATTCACGGACGGCCATGACCTCCGTGGTGCAATGCAGCGTATCGCCTTCGAAGACGGGGGCGGGAAACCGGACGTCGGTCATGCCGAGATTGGCGATGGTGGTGCCGACGGTGGTATCGTTCACGGAGATGCCGATCATCAGCCCAAGCGTGAACAGCGAGTTCATCAGCGGCTTGCCCCATTCGGTTTCCTTGGCGCAGAAATCCGCGTCGATATGCAAAGGCTGCGGATTGAGCGTCATATTTGAGAAAAGCATATTGTCCATTTGCGTAACGGTGCGCGTCAAACGGTGCCGAATGACCTCTCCAACCGTGAAATCCTCGAGATATCGGCCGCCGCGCCAGTGCCGCTCCATATGCTTCATGCCGCAAATCTCCCGGAAATTCCGCCAGCTGAGCGCGAGGGCTTAGCCGCTTTAAGTGACTATTTACCATACCTGTTCATGATCGGGGTCAAGGAGCGTCACTCCAGCTTCCTCAGGAAATCATGTTCCTTTTCACAGACCGTGCCCCCAGCGCCCCGCGACCATCGGTCAACGACGGCGTCCCGCATGCGGCGCCAATGCGTCAGGCCTCGGAAGCCACGGGCGTCTCCTTCGACTATCTGGCCAAGACGGCCGAACGGGAGTCCCGCTTCAACCCGGCTGCCAGGGCGCCCACCTCGACCGCGGCGGGCATGTTCCAGTTTCTCGAGCAGACCTGGCTCGGCATGGTCAAGCAGGAAGGCCCGAAGGTCGGCCTTGCCAACGAAGCCAATGCGATCTCCGCCGACGGCGGCCGCTTCACGGTGGGCGACGGCGCCATGCGCCAGAAAATCCTGGCGCTGAGGGAGGATCCGGGCGTCTCCGCCCTGATGGCCGGTGCCTTCGCCGCCAAGAACGGCAAGCAGCTTGAGGAATCCATTGGCCGCAAGCCGACAGAAGGCGAGCTCTATATCGCGCATTTTCTC
Organism: Methylocystis sp.; assembly: GCA_020252485.1. Taxonomy (GTDB): domain Bacteria; phylum Pseudomonadota; class Alphaproteobacteria; order Rhizobiales; family Beijerinckiaceae; genus JADCCX01. Next base: position 8,508 of record JADCCX010000018.1, on the reverse strand, counting down.
GGTGCTGCCGGTGCGAAGGACCTGATCGCACTCGCCAAGAGCAGTCCTGATGCTCCGGCGGCCTCGGCCTTCCGTGACGCGGCCAGCGCCAACCGGCCGGTCTTCTACGACGGGTCCGGCAGGGCGCGCAGCGCTGGCGAGGTCTATGCCAATCTCACCGGCGCTTTCAGCCGCAATCCGGTCCTGCAATTACAGGAGACCGCCGCCGCGACCGACAGGGCCCACGCCATGTTCCGCGCCAAGGAAGGCGGCAAACCGCTGCATGGCCTGTTCCGCTCCAATGGCGAGCCCGTGGCGAGCGCCATCAGCGAGACATGGATCGGCCGCAGCAAGCGGAGCGTGACGGATCAGCAGGAGGGGACCCGCGTCGCCTTCTTCCCGCGTGAGATCGCCAAGAACGTGGCCGTCGCCAGTGATGCGTCGGAGGCCTTCCCATTGCAGGTGGAGGGAAGCCGGAGGGCTGTCACCATTCCGTTGCCTGAAAGTCGGCCGGCGGGCCTGACGGCCGATCAGGCCGCGAAGCTCGAAAACCGCGCCGCAAGCCGGAGCCGGACTGTCGCGCGCCTCGGTCAGCCGCTTGATCTGATGAGCTTCGTCAAGGCGAGTATCACACAATGATGGTGCGCTCTTACCTCGCCTGGTCGCAGAATGCCTCGGCTGCCGAGCGCGCCGAAGCCGTGGGAATGCTGGCCGATGTCTATCTGAACGGTGACCTCTCAGCGCAGGAGCGCACCGATGCCGAGGCGGCTCTTTTGCTCGCTCTCGATGATCCCGCCGCCTGCGTGCGGCGCGCGCTCGCCCAGATGTTAGGCGGTTCCGAGAAGGCGCCCCGTCCAATGATTTATGCCCTGGCGCGCGATCTTCCCGAGATCGCGGCCATCATCGTGGCGAACTCGCCGCTTCTGGCGGATGCCGTGCTCGTCGATCTCGTGGCCTGCGGTGACGACATGGTGCAAATCGCGGTGGCGCAACGCCCGCAGGTTTCGCCCTCGCTCGGGGCGGCGCTCGCCGAGGTTGGCGGTGTCGATGCCTGCATCGCGCTTCTCGGCAACGGACGGGCGGAAGTCCCGCTCTTCAGCCTGCATCGGCTGATCGACCGTTTCCCGGATTCCGGATCGCTGCGCGAGGCGTTGCTCGAGCGCGACGACCTCCCGGCCGACGTGCGGTTGATCCTTGTCAGCCGCGCGACAGAGCATCTCACGGCGTTCGTGCGTGATTGCGGCTGGCTGTCCGTGGGGCGCGCGAACCGCCTGTCGCAGGATTGCGCCGAGGGCAGTTCGGTCAGCGTGATCGCAGATGCCGCCGACGACGAGATGATGTCCCTTGTCTCCCGGCTCAGGGCGATCGGCCGGCTGACCCCGCAGCTTCTGCTGCGTTCGCTTCTCTCCGGCGAAACCCGGCTCCTGACCGCCGCTCTGGCCGATCTGGCGGCCGTCCCTCACGCCAAGGCGGCCGGCTTTGTCCACCAAAGGTCCGGCATGGGCTTCCGCGCGCTTTACCGGAAGGCCGGCATGCCGCAACGGCTGGAGCCTGCCTTCGACGCAGCCCTTTCCGCCTTCCATGAAGGCGAAAGCGCCAACAGCGAGCCCGGCCGTCTTTCCCGTCGCATGATCGAGCGGGTCCTGACCTCGCTGGCCGCACTGGAGCAGCCGGAACTCGATAGCCTGATGGCCTTGCTGATCCGCCTCCAGTCCGATGCCGCCCGCGAGGAAGCGCGCGTCGCCATGGCTCGCCTGATGCATAAGCCCGGCCCGGTTGTTGAACTGGAGGCAGATGAGTTCGAGCTGCGCTTGCAGGCCGCATTGGTGGTGGAGCTCAACCAGGCTGCCTGACACGCCCCACGGCTAGAGCATTTTCCGAGGAAGTGGATACCGGTTCTTCGAAAGAAAATGCGGTAAATCAATAGCTTAGAGCGGCCGATCTGATTCAGTCAGATCGGCAACCGCTCTAGTCGGCTTGGTCGCTACAGAATTGAGCGGAAGAGCCGGGCGTAACGCTGCGCAGCGTCATCCGATGGGAAGGCCGCGCCCTGCCGAGATTGCCCGCGACGACGAAATGAAGATCCTCCGGCAGCGCCGCCGCGACAAGGCGCCAGGCGTCGAGCGTACGGCCCTGAACTCGGGTCAACGATTGCGGCCACGAGCCCCCATCCCGCCCCCTTGCGGGGCGGGTGGCCCGGACCCCGGACTTGATCCAGGGGAAGGGCCGGGTTGGGGGCTTTTTCTCATTTTCACCCTCATGATCACCCCTCCCGGCGGCTTTCGCCGCCGACCCTCCCCGTCAAGGGGAGGGATGGAGCCCGCACGTTAACCCGGATTCATGAGCCCTGGCGTCGAGCGTACGCTGCTGCCCGCCCATGGCGAAGGCGGAGACGCGGGCATTGATCACAAGGCCTGTCAAATCGGCCTTGTCGTCAGTGCAGATTACGGGCGGCTTTTCCTGAAAGCAGACGGTCCGTGATGGTTTCGAGTTCGCTCGTCAGCGCTTCCCCGACCCGGTGTTGCGCATTCGTGACGCCTTCACGGACGATGGCCGCTATGGCGTCGATGTGCTGATCGACAAGCCGCGCCAGATGTCCGGTCTGCATTTTCGAGGCTGGCTCAGCCTCCAGAATCCGGCACAGGCTTGCGCCAACGCGGGCCGCCAGCGGAAAGCCGAGCGTCGCGGCCTGGCCGCGGATGTCATGCGCGACCCGATGCAGCCGGGACGCCCTGCCATCGAGCGGGCCATTGGCCTTGACCTCATGGCGCGCCGAGGAAAGGTTGCGGACGGATTCCTCCATCCAGCCATTGAAGTTGATGGAGAGCGCCTTCAGGGCTTGTTCGGCCCTCCGGATAGCGGTTTCGTCAAAGTCCCTAGGCTCCGCCAGAAGGACGGCGGCCTTGGCCTTCAGCACGTTGCGCGGCTCGATCACCTCATGATCTGCGGCACGCGTGATGGTGACTTGCGGCGCGCCGCTCCTTTGCCTGGGCTTCACCGGTCAAGCCTCATCGCATCGCCGATTCGGACCGGATCGATTTTCTCCGCCAGGCCTTTTCCGCGCCGCTCGATCCCGGTGTAGCTCGGGTTGGGCGTGCGGCGCCGGCAAGGCCCGAAATAGGTGGCTGTCTTGATGAAGGGGCGGGGAATCATGACGACGCTGACAATGCGCTGATGGAGCGCCTTGGCCGAAATCGGTTTCACAAGGAATTCGGTGACGCCCGCGTCGCGCGCTTCAGACACCCGCCGGCGTTCGGCATGGCCAGTGACCATGATGATCGGGACATAGGGGTTGGAGCTCGTTTCCGGCTGGCGGATCATGCGCGTCAATTCGATGCCGTCGAAGATCGGCATGGCCCAGTCGGTGATGACGATGTCCGGCGAATAGGAGGAAAAGGCTTCGAGCCCTGCCGCGCCGTCCTCGGCCTCATAGGCCTCGCGGATGCCGAAGCCATGCAGGAGCGCGCGGATGATGCGGCGCATGTGGTTGTTGTCATCGACAATCAGAAAGCGCAGCCGGCTGCATTCGACGCTGAACATAAACGCAACTCCGTCCGGCACGGCCGGAAATCCCGCATCCGTTATGCCGCAAGATGCTTAACGGCGGGTTTCGGCGCAGAGCAGGCCGGGCCGGGCCGGGCCCGTCAATTTCCGAATTGTTCGCGCAGAATGCGCTCATCAAGGCTGTGGCCGGGATCATGCAGGATGATGATATCGGTGCTGCGGTCGAGCGCGATATCGACCGCCTGAACATTGCGGAATTCCGAATGGTCGGCCACCGCCGCCACTGGGCGCTTTTCGGCCTCCAGCACTTCGATCCTCACGCTTGCCCGATCAGGCAGCAGCGCCCCCCGCCAACGGCGCGGGCGGAAGGGCGAGATAGGTGTCAGCGCCAGCAACGGCGCATTCAACGGCAGGATCGGGCCGTTGACGGAGAGATTATAGGCGGTCGAGCCGGCAGGTGTGGCCAGCAGCACGCCATCGGCGATCAATTCCTCAAGGCGCGGCTTGCCGTCGACGAGGATGCGCAGCTTCGCCGCCTGATAGGATTGGCGCAACAGGTGGACTTCGTTGATGGCGCGCGCCTTCTTCACCCGGCCTTTGGTATCGGCGGCCTGCATCAGCAGCGGATGCACGAGGCTGCGCTCTGCGGCCGCGAGGCGCCTTGAAAGGCCGGTCGCCCGGAAATCGTTCATCAGAAAGCCGACGGAGCCCCGGTTCATGCCGTAGATCGGTTTTCCGCTGCCCATCAGTTGATGCATTGTTTGCAGCATCAACCCATCGCCGCCGAGTGCGACGACGACATCGGCGTCACCGAGCGGTACGTCGCCATAGCGCTCTGCGAGCAGTTTCGCCGCTTCATCGGCGTCGGGGGCGCCGCTGGCGACGATCGCAATCTTGAGAGGGGACGATTTGCTCACAGGCATGAAGGAAGGTTTCGTTCATTGCCTGCGCAGCGCCGGCGCACAGATTATACCGGCTTCGATCGTCAATGACACCTGAAACAGCAGCGGTGCGAAGCGGTTGTTCCGCGCCGCTGCTTATGAGGTTGAATGTTGCGGATTCGGTCTCTCAGACCGCCGGATTCCAGGCGATGGGCAGCAGGCGGTAGCCGGCGCCATCCTTGACGATATGGCCGGTGGCGGGGAAGGGCGCGTGATAGAACGCGACCTGAAGCTTATCCGCAATCGCCATGTCCAGCATCCGCCGGCGGGTCGCTTCGGCAGCGCCGGCATCCATGTCGAAGATCGCGTGCCAACCCGGGTTGGCGACAAAAAGGGCAGGCAGGTTGGTCGTGTCGCTGAGCGCCAGCAGCTTGCCGCCCACGACGAAGGCCGTATGGCCGGGCGTATGACCCGCCGCAGCGATCGCATTCACTCCGGCCACGACTTCGGCGCCAGCCTTATAGGGCTTCACCTGCGCCTTGATCGGATCGAACACGCGCCTGACATTGGCGAAAGCAGGCTTCATGCCTTCGGGCGCGGCGGCGGCGCGGGCCTCATCCATCCAGAAGGCCCATTCGGCCTCGGGCGCCATCACCTCGGCATTGGTGAAGACGGCATTGCCTTCGCGCAAACGCAGGCCGTTGATATGGTCGCCATGGAAGTGGCTGATGACGACGGTGTCGACCTGCTCCGGCGTGAAGCCGGCGGCGCGGAAGTTGCTCATCCAGGTTCCCGATGTCGGCGCGCCCATATTGCCGTTGCCGGTATCGAGAAGGGTGAGCTTCCGACCGTCATTGATGGCGAGCGTGGTGAAGGGAATCGTCACAGAATCGGTGGGCAAGGCGGCATCGGCCAGCACCTTCTGGATGGCGGGCAGCTCTGCATTGCGGATGAAGCCTTCAAGCGGACGGCGCGCCACGCCATCATTGATGGCGGTGATCTGCAGATCGCCGATCTTGTAGCGGTAGAAGCCGGGTGCCTGGGCCGTCGCCATGGGCGCGGCGGCCTCTGAAGCAGACGGAAGGCCGGTGACGCTGGCTGCTGACATTGCGGCTGCTCCTGTGACGATAGTGCGGCGATCAAATTTCATGAATCCTCCCCCATTTGGGGGATGACATCTAGAAACTACACACTTTTCGGAAAAGAGCCCGCTACGCACTTTTGCGTGATTGATCGGGCAGGCAGTCGGTGCGGGCGATTACGGTGGCGAGCGCCGCCGCATGGCACAGTCGCCGGATAAATCGAACGGATGGTCCGAAGGGGCAACACACCATTCTCTGCTGCGATGGACTGGTGCCGGTTGAGGGGATTGAACCCCCGACCTTCGGTTTACAAAACCGCTGCTCTACCGCTGAGCTAAACCGGCCAGGAACCCAGCGGGATCTGGGCCAGAACCTGGAAAGCGATGGTCGGAGTGATAGGATTTGAACCTACGACCCCTACGTCCCGAACGTAGTGCTCTACCAGGCTGAGCCACACTCCGATCCGACCAAGGCGGTCTCTATAGACATGGGACCTTGCGGAGGCAAGCTGGCCGATGGGGCGCCATCCGCTTTATCGGATTGCGGCTCAGGCCGGTGCGGGCGGGGGCGGAGCCGCCTGCTGCTTGGCGATCGCCGCCGCCGCCGCCAGGCGGTCGTCGGCTGAATTTACAGTCACCGCATTCGAGGCGAACGGGATATCGGCCTCCTTGAACGCCAGATAGACCAGTTTCAATGCGGTGCGCTGGACGGTGCTGGCGTCAGCCGGCTTCGCTGTGAACTTCAGCCGCACGATGATGCAGGTATCCGTGATGTCGGATACGCCCTGCATCTTGAGCGGCTCGATCAGGCTCGGAGCAATCTCCGGGTCCTCCATCATCTTCTGACCGACCTTCTTGATCGCCTTGCGCGCCTTCTCCACATCGACGTTGCGGTCGAGGCGCAGGTTGAACTTGACGGTCGCCCAGTCGCGGCTGGCGTTGGTCAGGGAGGGAATCTGGCCGAAGGGGATCGTGTGGATCTGGCCGCTCTGGTGGCGCAGCTGGATTGAGCGCAGCGAGATCTTCTCGACCGTCCCCTTCAGCCGCCCGGTATCGACATATTCGCCGACACGGAACGCATCCTCCACCATGAAGAAGAAGCCGGAGACGATGTCGCGGACCAGCGCCTGCGAGCCGAACGAGACGGCGAGGCCCAGGATGCCGAAGCCGGCCAGCAGCGGCGCGATATCGATGCCCAGCCGGGAAATCACCATGAGAATGGTGAAGCCGACGACCGCGCCCAGCACGACGCCGCGCAGCACGGGCAGCACCGTGCCGAGGCGCGAGGGTGTCTGTTCGGGCGCCTTTGCGTCTTCGTCAACCGGCACGGCGGCTTGCGCGGGGGTCGAATAGGCGTCGAAATAGGCGCGCAGGAAGGTGAGCAGGACCCAGCCGGAAAAGGCGACCGATGCCACATAGATCACCTGACTCATGGCTGCGGCATATTCGGGCGAATTCACGTCCACGATCAGCCTGCCCCAGATGCGGGCCAGCAGGGACAGGCCGCCGGCCCAGGCCAGGGCGCCGATGCCGCTCTCCAGTGTCTGGCCGAGCGCCCCGCGCACGGGCGTCGGCTTCTCCGTCTCGGCGCGCAGAGCCCGGAGCGACCGGACGGTGGCCGTGAGACCCACGGCCATGATCGGAATCAGGAACAACAGCACCTGCGTGTAGCTGGACGCAACCCCCCAGCGCAGGCCATCGGGAAGCACCGTCGCAACACGCACCACCATCCAGATAAGGATGGCGCTGAGGATATAGAACCAGGGCGCAGCATGGGCGAGAAAAAGGCGCAGCGGATGGGGCGGGCGGCCATCCCTTTCGCCCAGGATCAGCGTTGTCATATCGTTCCGGAGGTCCCAGAACCACCAGAGCCGATACACCAGTGCGATCAGCGACAGCAGCGCGAACAGGCCCGTCTCCGATTCCTTGTCGGTCGCCACGAGCTCGCCTATTTTGGCCAGAAGCAGCAAGGAGCCCGCCAGCCCGCCATAGACGACGAGCCGGCGGAAATGGTGCTCCGCACGCGGCAATGGCAGCAGCCGCTGCTCGGGCGCGTCCGGCGCCAGCAAGAAGCGCCCGCCTATGGCGTGGGCCGCGCCATAGGCGATCGCGATGATCGTGAAGCCCGTGATGCGCTGGGCAAGATCAGTTTGCGGCAACAGCAGGTACACCGCCGTCCGCGCCGTCAGCCAGAAAGCGAGCAGCGCCAAAAGGTCGCGCGCCAGGACAGCCGCAGCCGCCATGAGCTTATGCACAAGCAGGGCCCCCTCGGGCAAAGACCGGGCCGGTAGCCAGGGCCGGGACAATGTGTGAACCGCATAGGCTGCGCAGACGGCGAGCCCCAGCACGATCAATATCCGCGCGAAGTCCGGGAGGCCTGTGGCGCCGTTGAGGTTGCCGGCCCAGGCCTTCGCCAGGGCGCCCGGCAGCAGCGCGGTCTTCGGCAAGCTCGTGTTGCCCTCATTGAAAGCCACAACAAAATTGTTCCAGAACGCGCCGATACGATCCAGAGCGGAATTGGCTTCTTCGGCAGGGGTTTCCCCGGCCTTTTTCGGCGGCGCGATCCGCACCGTCACCGCCTTGCCGTCGCGCGTCAGGGCCTCGATGGTTTTGGCGATCGCAGCGGGGGTCTCATCGCCCTGCAGGATGATCGTGACCGGCTCATTGGCGAAAACCGGCGCAGGCAGTCCGAACGGCAAACCAGATATCAGCGTGAGCGCAAGGAAGAAGGCCGCAAGCTTGCCTGAAGAATGGGACATCACAACAACTCGCTCTCAAACACGACGGCGCTGCCCACGCCACGCCGCAACCCAGCCGCTGAGGCCTCATGAACGACGCGGACAGCGCGCGCGAACCGAACCAGACTAAGGTAAGGTCACTAGACTTCGGACGGTCTCCGCGCAAGGTGAGGCGGCGGCTGCCCAGGGCAATCGGGTGAATGAGAGCGTGACAAAGGGTTGAAGTGCTGAATCTGTGCATATCCGCTGATTCGAAGAGCGGAGCACGCGATGGACACGGATGGGGCGCTTGCGCCGGTTTTGTATGAGACGACCTCTTTCCTGG
>JADCCX010000176.1 GCA_020252485.1 Methylocystis sp. | reverse complement strand
TGGCCGCTCCGGGTGTCGCGTCGCCGGTCAGAAGCTCCCGCAGTGTTGCGAGGACCCGCGGCAGGTCGCCCGCGCGGGTGTCGAGCACGGTCTGCCAATGGGCGCGGAGCCGACCCAGCGGATCGCCGAGGAAGGCGACCGGGTCGATCCGCGGATAGCCTGCCGCCGCACCCGCGGGTGCCGCCCAGCCAAGCGCCACGCCGACGAGCGCGCCGGCGGGGCCGAGCTGGCCCAGAAGCTCGGCGAGCGCGTCGGTCACTGCAGCCGCGGCCATGGCGGCGACGGCTTCGGGATTGGTGAGGTCGAGCCGCGCATGCGTGGTCGAGAAGACCCGCACGTCTCTCATCTCGATAACGAGGACCGGGCGGCGGTCCGGGTCGAGCCCGACGCCGAAGACGAAGCGGTCGACCGCGATGTCGCCATTCGCTAGCGCCACGCCCGAGAGATCGATGCGGAGGTCGGCACGCAGCGCGGGCACCGCGACAGCCGCACCGGTCCCGAGATCGAGCCGGACGAGATCGGCGGCGACGCCGACCTCGGCCGTGCCGTCCGCGAAGCCGAACCCCACCGAGACGGTCACGACCGGGCGACCCGCAGGCCCGGGTTCGGCCCGGACGCCGATCCGCAGGACCGCGCCCCCGATCGGGAGCGTGACACCCTCTGCCGTCGCGGCGGCGCCGTTCGCGAGGAGCCCCGCGAGTGCGGACAGCCAGGCCGTCCGCGCGGTCGCGCTCCCGAGCGTCGCGGCCAGCCAGTCGGCCAGCGCCTCGGCACCCCGCGCGAAGATGTCGGGCACCGGCAGGTCGGGGATCGCGGGATCGGCCCCGAGCCCGAGCACGCGGGCGAGCGCGGCGACCTGCCCGCCTGCCGCCCCGCCGATCTGCGCCTGGATCAGCCCGACCATAAGTTCCATCCCGGCGTCGCGGATCGCCTCGGGATCGGTCAGCGACAGGTCGAGGTCCCGCGCCTTGGTCTCGCCGGGCAGTTGTAGCCCGCGCAGGGTGAGCCCGATTCCGGGCGCGCCGTCGCCCGGAGCGGTCGGCACCGTGAGCCTGAGGCCCACGGCGAGCAGGCCCGCCTGCCCCGGCGGCGCCGGTGCCGCGGCAATCGTCACCTCGCTCGAGACCGCGATGCGCCCGCCCGGGCGCCCGGCGAGTTCGGGGCCGCCCGAGAGCGCGGGCGCGCCTTCCTTCCGCGCGCGGAAGAGCGGGAAGAGGAGCGACGAGGCCGATGGCGCGAGGGGCGCTTCGGTTTCGAACCGCGCCCCGACGGAGAGATGCACTTCGGCGGCGGGCCGGTCGTCCACCACGACGAAGAAGGCGATCGTCGCGCCGGCGGTCACCGTTTCGGCGAAGAGCGGGATCCACTGGCGGCCCTCGGGGTCGCGCGCGATCGTTCCGTCGCGCACGGCCGCCACGAAGTCGAGCAGCGCCTGCCGCTGCGCCGGATTGGCGAGGATGGTCTCCAGATAGCGCCCCGGATCGGCGAGCCAGTCACCGTTGAACGCGCCCGCCCCCGTCACGAGCCCCAGCGCCTTCAGAAGGTCGGACATGTCTCCGAAGTCGGCGGGGGAGAAGGCGTTCACGGCTTCCTCCCCTCGATCCGGAAGGCGGCCTGCGTCTCGATCGTCACCTGACCCTGCCGCGCCGAGATCGCGCGCGGGACGAGCCGCGCATTCGCCAGATCGCGGCCCGAGGCACCGGCGAGGCTTTCGGTCGCATCAAGAAGCGCGCCATGCGCGAAGGCGATCAGCGCCTCGCCCCAGATGCGCGCGACGAGCGCGTCGCCCGCCGGGCGGTCGGCGGTCGCCATGACCATGCCCGCCACGCGCGCGGCGCTCCCCACGGCGAAGGGCACCTGCATCCGCGCCTTTACCTGATCGCAGACGACCGGGATCTCGATGCGCACCTGCCCGTCGGTAACGACGGTCACGATGCCCGCCGCATCGACGAGAAGCTCGTTCACGCCGTCGTCCCAGACCGCGCGCTCGTTCCCGCCGAGACGCCGGATCGCCGCGAGCCGCACAAACTCGCCGAGCGCCCCGGAACCGACCGGGATCGCCGCCCCCTTGCGGCCTTCGGGGATCGGGACAAGCGGCAGGCTGCCCGGGACCGCCTTCCGGAGCGCCTCGATCGCGGCAGTCGCGACGAAGTCGAGCGCGTCGGCCCGGGGAAGTCCGGGGCGCGTCAGGGCGAGGTCGCCGAGGACCCGGCCCAGATCGGTGGCCCTGATCGCGACGCCTGCGAAGTCGCCGGCCGGGGTCAGGACCGTGCCCGGCAGGGGTCCGGTCGCAGAGCCGCCGAGGAGGTCGCCGAGGTTCACATCCTGCAGGACCTCGAGATCGTCCCGGACGCGTTCGAGCCGCGCGCGCAGGTCAGGACGGAGCATGCCCGAATTCAGGACCTCGTCGATCCGTCGCCGCGGATCGATCGGTCCCGGGGGTCCCGGGGGAACTGGTGTCGGGCGGCGTCTCATTCCTCCCCCCTGCAACACGGCTCCGCGCCCCCGCGTCAGAAGCGGGGTCGCCATGTCGGGCCACCGTTCAGTCCAGCCCGCGTACAGCCGCAGCCCGGGCGGTGGCTCCCGTCTTTATCGTCCGGTTGCGCGCAGGAGCCGCTCGACGACGAACCCGAGCACCAACCAGGTCGCGATGAACCCGACGAGCTCGAGTGCGAAGCTGCCCCACTTGAAGTAGACCTGTGCGATCACGAGAGCGATCACGAAAGGCAGGAGTTCCCGTTCGAGGATATGCCGCAGCCCGTTGTGCTTCACGAGAGAGTACATGCCGTACCTCCGAATCTGGGAAACAACTCCCCGTTGCGAAACAGTTAACTCCGCGCCTTCCTTTGCGTCAAGCCGCGGATCCACTCTTTCGACAATTCAGAACGCGCGCCCGCCCGAGCTGGCCGTGGCGAGCGTAAGCGTCAGGAGAAAGATGACGATCACCACAGGAGCAGGCCAACGCTTCGTTGAGGGCGGCCCTGATCCCCGCGACGTCTTCTGAATGAGCTACCCCCCCGAAATTCGGACAGTGACGGACGCTACGATCTGAAGTCTGCTGATCTCCAAGCACGAGGAGATCAGGACATGTCGAAACGAAGGAACCACGATGCGGCGTTCAGGGCGCGTGTCGCGCTGGAGGCCGTGAAGGGAGAGCGCACGGTGTCGGAACTGGCAGCCGAATATGGCGTACATCCGACGATGATCCATCAATGGAAGCGATCTCTGCTTGAGGGTGCCGCAGGCATCTTCGAGCGGGGCGGCAAGGCTGCG
>JADCCX010000175.1 GCA_020252485.1 Methylocystis sp. | reverse complement strand
GCCGAACAGGAGGTCCCGCCCGTCGCCGCCGGCGAGCGTATCCTTGCCGCCGGCGCCGATCAGCAACGCGCCGCCGGGACCGCCGGTCAGGGCCGCCGCCGCGCCCGCCGCATCAAGCGCCAGATTGCCGCTGGCGACGATAAGCCCGGCCCTGGTGAGCGACTGGATCGCGTCCGCGAAGGCCGGGCCGGCGGCCGAGCGCTGGAACGCCAGGTCCGCGCCCGAGCCGCCGTAGTTCTTGATGACAAGATCGGCGAGCTCCTTCACGCCAACCACGTTCAGGCCGGGACCGTCCTGCGTGTTCGCCTTCGTCGATGTCCAAAGCTCCGGATCAAGGTTGAACAGCAGCTTGCCGTTGTCGAGACTCATTACCCCGGCGCTGAACTTCGGAGCATTCTGTTTGGCCAGCGCCGCATCGCCCGCGAATTGCACGATGATCTTCGCCAGCGCCTGCTGCACCGGCGACAATGCGACAAGCCCATCCACCGCATTCGCAGCAACGATGCGGCCCAATTCATTGGCGTCGTCAAGCAGCGCCCGGATGCCCTTGTCGCCGAAGGGGCGAAACCCGCCGGCCGTGCCCTCATCGAGCGCCGTGTAGGCGATAGCGCCCATCATCTTGCTGGCAGGATTCCAGCTGCCGTTCGTGCTGGTTGGGTCATACCCGGCCTTCAACGCAATATCGTCGTCGAACAGCGCTGGAAGGACGAATTTGGCGGCGTCTTTCCAATCTCGAGTTACTTCCTTGCCGGGGTCCATGAACATCCGGATGACGATCAGGGCCGAATCGTGACGCTGCCCAAATCGGTTGTTAAACAAAGTAGCTGTGAGTGGAACGTCCGGAGGCAGATTATATTTATACGGTTTGAGCAGCGACGAATCTGGTCTGATAAGGTCCAGATTATTGCCCGGTAAGAAGTAGGACGCATTGGGAATGTAATATGTGGAGATATCCTCGTTTTTTATGCCCCATAGCGCTGTGGCTTGACCGAAAATTCCGTAGATTCGCTCGCGCAACACGGCATCCGAAAGGTCAATTGGGTTGCCGAATTCGTCGACGCCCGGCCTTGGTTCGCTCCCGTAACGCGCTGCAGCAGCGGCGTTTTGAAACGGCATAGGGTCATATAAAAGGGCCGTCTTGCCGTACAGGCTCGCCACATAGCCTCCAAGACCACCTCCCATCGAATGGCCAGTGATTGTTATGTTGGCATTGGCGCCACGTGGATCGACGCTTGTTCCGCCCGCGACCGCCCGGTAGAAATCGAGCGCCAAATTTCCTTGTATCGAGGACGGAAGGCCTGCACCGATTGGATATCCGGTCGAGAGGTCAACGGAGATCTCATCCGTTCCCCGGTAGGAGACAACCTTCTGGTTCGCGAGGCCCGCAGGCGCGTTGTCGCCGAAGCTGTAGGAGATCGCGAAGAAGGAGGCGGGAACGTCCAGACGATTTCCGTTCGCGTCCTTCAATACATCAGAATTGGCATTAATCGTTGCATTACCGATCTGGCCCGTTAGGCCAAGTCCTGTTTGGGCGCTGCCATTTGGCCCAACGATTCCAGCATTGTAGCCACGATTGTAGGAATCCATGGCCAGAATCGCGAGCATCAATTCTTTAGAAATAGGCATCAGAAATTCCTCCTGAATTGTTCCTTGCTCAATCGATACTGATCGTTGGGACGCGTATCGACATAGGTTGTCGAACCGGGACCAAGCTGTTTAAGCCATGGAAAAGGCCCATTCCACCAAGGCAACCTCTGCTCGATCCCGCGCGTAAGGGGCTCGCCGAAGAGCCATTGCGGCCAGCCGCCGTCCCAGCGGTTGAACGGCCACCAGCCGGCGGGCACCATCTCCAGCGTGGCGCGGCGGAAGGCATAGCCGGGGCCGAAGATGCGTGCCATCTCCCTGACGTCTTCGTGGATAGCCACCTGCCCTCCGTCGCGTTGCTCATAGCGCAAGGTACGCCCATGGACGATCCGCGCCGTCGCGGGATCATTGATGTCAGCGAAATTCACCAGCGTGATTTGCCTTTGGTCCCTGGCCTCATGGACGCCGGGCAATGTGGCGTAGCTCTGGTATTGCGGCCGATTAAACCTGTTATCGAATGTCTCAGGCACCAGAGTTTCAAACGGCATGAGCGCGATCACATGGCGCGGCTTGCCGTCCGTTCCTGGCCCCAGATCAACGAATATCGCTTCGCCGCGCATCCTGGCGATAAAGCTGGTCACCGCACCGTAGGCATAATCCCACGTCACCTCGTGCACTGCGGAAGCACTTTTGACGCCCTCGGGCGTATCGATCTCGACCGTCAGCCGGTAACGATAATGAGCCGTCGGCATCGAACACCAGCCAACAAGCAGACAGAGCCCGATAACGATAGAGGCGCTGAACCACTTCAGTTTCGTCATGCCGCGCACCGCAAGCGTTCATCATTGTCGTTAGCCGCCCGCCCCGGCCCGCCGAACAATTCGCCGGAATCATTGATCCGCCCGTCGCCGTCGCGGTCCAGGGCCAGCAGGCCGTCATCGGCATCCACCCAGGCCGTCTTCTCGGCGAAGCCGTCGCCATCCATGTCGAAGAAGGCGCTGCTTTGCGACAGCGATCCCGTCTCGATCCCGTCGCCATCCAGATCGAGCATCAGCGGATCGTCGACGCCCTCCCAGGCGAGGCTCTTGGCGAAGGCCCGAATGGAATCGAGCCAGGACAACAGCTGGCCGAACACCGCCTCGAACCGGCGG
>JADCCX010000174.1 GCA_020252485.1 Methylocystis sp. | reverse complement strand
GCTGCGGCACGAAGAACTGACGCGTTACCTCGCCTTTGAACAATCGCTTGAAGATGCCGCGCCTACCGTGCGACAGGAAAAGCGGCGCGCGCCCACGGCCTATGATTGGGAAGAAGCGCAGCTTGAGGCGTTTCGGCTGGTCTATTTTGACGGGGTGCCGCCATCTTTCGGGGCGCTGATTCGCCATATCCAGGGCTGGTACATCGCCAAGGGCGGCCGTGTGCCGGATGAAAGCACCTTGAAGCGGCGCCTCAAGAAATTCTGGACCGTCTTTGGGCCGGAGGCGCAGGATAAGGCCGCCTGAGGCAGCCGCGCGAGCACGTGAGAAAAACACGCCTCGATTTACGTAATTACATGGCAGGAAATCCACGCGGAGCCGCGATGCCCCTGCCACATGCGAATCCCCACCTCCCGCCGCACCTTCGCGAGGTCTGCGACATCCTCGCCCGCGGCCTGCTGCGGCTGCGCAGCCGCGCTGCCCCGCCAATAGCGCCAGCCCCGGTCGATAGCGGAGACATTCGCCTACACTTCCAGGCCCCCCAGCGCCGTTATGCGAACCCCAAGAGAAAGGGAACCGCATGAAACGAACCGCACCAAGCGAGCCAAACCCGCCCGCAATCATTGTCTCGGCCATACCAAAGCTGGACGTGCCAGCGCGACTTGCCGCCTTGCCGAACGCCGACATCCACGACTTGAAGGAGCAATGGCGCAGCCTCTTTGGCGCCGAACCGCCACCCTACAACCGGCGCTTTCTGGAAAGCAGGCTGGCCTATCGCATTCAGGAACTCGCCTATGGCGGCTTGAAGCCAGAAACCATCGCCCGGCTGGAAGCGCTGGGCGAGCAGATTGATGGGGGCAATATCACGCTCCGCCGCATTCGCCAGGACCAGCGCCCGATCGTCGGCACAAGGCTGATCCGCGAATATCAGGGCACCGAGCATGTCGTGACCGTCACGTGCGATGGCTTTGAATATCAGGGCCGCCCGTATCAATCGCTCTCGGCCATTGCGCGCACCATCACCGGCACGCGTTGGAATGGTTGGGTGTTCTTTGGCTTGCGAAAGGCCAGCGCATGACCCTCCGCGATCCTGCATCCCCGACGATCGCTCGCAAGCGTCGCTGCGCGGTCTATACCCGCAAATCCACCGATGAGGGCTTGGAGAAGGAATTCAATTCCCTCGATGCGCAACGCGAATCCTGCGAGGCCTATATCGCCAGCCAACGTTCCGAAGGCTGGGTGCTGGTGCATGACCGCTATGATGATGGCGGTGTTTCCGGCGGCACGCTGGAACGCCCGGCGCTGAAACGGCTGCTGGCCGATATCGAAGCCGGGCTCGTCGATGTGGTGGTGGTATATAAGATCGACCGCCTGTCACGCTCACTGATGGATTTCGCCAAGCTGGTACAGATTTTCGACCAGAATGAGGTGACCTTCGTCTCGGTCACGCAGTCTTTCAACACCACCACGTCGATGGGCCGGCTGACGCTGAATATCCTGCTGTCCTTTGCGCAATTCGAACGCGAAGTGATTGGCGAACGCGTGCGCGACAAGATTGCGGCCTCACGGGCGCGGGGCATGTGGATGGGTGGGCCGGTGCCGCTCGGCTACCGCGTCGAAAACCGCAAACTGCTGGTCGACGAAGCCGCCGCCACCACCGTGCGCCGCGTGTTCGAGGGCTTTGCCGAAATCGGCTCCGCCACGCGCCTGCTGCCGATCCTGCGTGCCGAGGGGCTTCTCACCAAACACGGCCGCCCCTTTGACAAAGGCGCGGTGTACAAACTGCTCGTCAACCGCGTCTATCTTGGGGAGGCCGTCCACAAGGGCAAATCCTATCCAGGCGAGCACGCCGCCATCATTCCCCAGGCGCTGTGGAACCAGGTGCATGAGATCATGGCGAGTAACCCGCATATGCGGGCGGGGTTGGCGCGCAATCGGTCCCCGGCGCTGCTGCGCGGGTTGATCTTTGGCGCCGATGGGCGCGCGCTATCGCCTACGCACACACGCAAACAGGGGCGGCTCTATCGCTACTATGTCAGCCAATCGGTCCTGAAGGGCGGCGCGGATGATGCGCCCTATCGCCGCTTGCCGGCGGGCGAGATTGAGGCGCTGGTGCTGGACCAATTGCGCGCGCTGCTGCGCCAGCCAGAGGTGGTGGTGGGGACATGGCGCGCGGCGCGGGAGCAGGAAGCGGACATCACGGAAGAGGACACGCGCCTTGCCCTCGAAAGGCTCGACGAGATGTGGGGCGAGCTTTTCCCGTCCGAGCAGGCGCGGATCTTCGGCCTGATGATTGATCGGGTGGAGGTAGGGACTGACGGCGCTGATGTCCGGCTGCGCTTGGAAGGCCTCGGCTCACTCGCACGCGAATTCAGGCCGCGACGGGCCGCAGAGATAGGAAAAGCAGCATGATGGACAACGCCCATACCATCACCATCCGGGTTCCGTTGACCTTGAAAAAGCGCGGAGGCCGGAAGCTGATCATTACCCCCGGAGGGATAGAGGCCAAAGGAAGGACCGAGACCTCTGGTGATCCTTCACTGGTAAAGGCGGTGGCCAGGGCTTTCCGGTGGCGGGGGCTCCTGGAATCGGGCGCCTTTGCCACCATTCAGGAACTCGCGGCGGCAGAAAAGATCAATCCGTCCTACGTCTCGCGCATGCTGCGGCTTACGCTGCTGGCGCCGGAAATGGTTGAGACGATCCTGGATGGAAGGCAGCCGGAGGGGCTGACGCTGCCGGCGCTGTTGGAGGGGGTGCCGGTGGGCTGGGGGGAGCAGAGGGCGGCTTGCGCCGGGGCGCCGCAGTAGCGTGCGTCGCGGCCCAGCATTATTCACCGCCTAGCGCGGCGCCGCTTTGAATATCCGTCAGCATGCATGGACCGCCCAACATTCTGGCCCCGCGCGTAAACATCGCCCACAACCCGCCCATGGCGGTCTCGATGATGAGGTACCACAGTCACAGTGCCGCCTGGGATCCGGCGCCGTAGCTCCTGCTGCGCCGCGCGGTAGCCGCTCTCGCCACGCTCCGGCGTATCCACCCCGCGCAGACGGACACGACCCTGGCGGCAGGCCAGCGTGTCGCCATCCACGGCACGGCAATCAGTGTAGCGCTGTGGCCCAGCCTGCATGCTGCGCGGAGGCTCGCGCCACTGTGCATCAGAAGCGCTGGGTAGTAAGATCACAAAAGAAAGGCTGAGAATATTGTTGCGGATCATCACCGGCAACTTCATCCCTCCAATAACCGCTGCTGCGCCTCAATGTCCTCGCGCTGCGCGTGATGCTCCCAGTGTTTGGCGACGCGTGAGAGCATCTCGGATGTCCGTGGCCAGGCGGTGACGACATCCGCCCATTGCCGTGCCTGCTCAGCAAGTGCTCGTTCGGCTCCACCGCCATCATAAGGATCTTTTGAATAGACACCACGCATATTGAAGCGCTCTATTTGAATCCCGCGATCCAACTCGTCACTAGCGACCTCCTCGATCACCTCACGCACAGCCCTATGCGGCCACGCCCCATCAACAGGATCATATGGCGCGTGCGCCAAAACCTTGCCGACATACTGCGCCCCTACCTTTTCCCTGTCTGACTCTGCGGTAAGTCGCAAAGCCCCCGTCACCCATAACCGCAAAGCGCAGACGTCGACATCGTTGCCGATCCGGCCCGGTAGCTCGCGGAATGCTTCTAAGGCTCGGAACGCCGCCTGCGCTTGCTGGCGACGCGCTTCATTCGGTTGTGGACGTTCCCCTGAAGCAGGAAAGAAAACAGATTCGATTAGCGAGACGAAGAGTTTAGGGTCCGCGGCCATTTCCTCGAAAAGAACCAGACGCTGCTTTGGCTTCCCGGCGCTGGTAAGCAGCGATAAGTAGGCAAATTCGCGTCTGGCAATTTCGTTGCGATCGACGTCGACGCGCGCCCTTAAGAGCTCAAAAATCTGCTCGATTATATACACGAAGTTCGCGCCGATGTCCTGACCCGAAGCGTTGATCTCCGCGATAGCACAGTCGAGGGCTTTGAGCGTCAAATGAGAAGATGGCGGCAGGACGCGCTCTTGAGCTATTAGAGCCTGAGTGGGTCGTCCAACCTCCAGTAGTTTCTGAACTGCGCGCTCAGTTAGGGCTGGATTGCCATCTGGGAGGAACCAGGCAGATTTCCGTTTCCAGTATGCGTCCTCAACTTCTCGGCCTAGTGAAGCGGCGAAATCCCAAGCCGCTTCTTGTTCATCAAGTCCCAGCAGCAGTACCGCAAGGTCTGATGTTGAAAGTACATTTTGCCCAGACCGTAGGACTGTTATCCATTCGTTACCAAACCGCTGATCGCTGACGCCAGAGAGGCCGCCAGCAAGATCAATGGCGCTAGGCGTTCCGTGAGCGAGAGCGCGACGGCAGAGATCGAAGATCGCCTGTGCCGAAGGCAGGGCCTGACCTGTGAGCCGCGCAAGATCTCCAGTTCTACTCAACCCGTCAGCAAGCCGTAGGACCCCTGCTTCGCCTTCCGCTTTCAGAAGGTTGTGTACGGCTTCTGCTCGCAGGATTTCAAGTTTTTCGCGGGTAAAAGGGGAGGCGCTGGGTGCGATAACTAGTTCGGGGAGGCTTTCTGTAAATAACGGTATTGTGCGTGCAACAATATCTTCAGATTCCCACTTCTTGAGTAAAGACAATAGCCGATCAAGAGGCGGCCCACGCAGCGCCCAGTCACTGTGTTGGAAGCCAGCATGCCTAGCTGTGATAGCGCGGAGGCAGTCCCAGACCTGCTGGCGATCATCCACTGGCAGCGCTGCGAGAGTAGAGTCCAGGATTGACAGCGCCTCGTCATACTCCTCCACGGGGAGATCGGGCAGCCTCGGAACGAGATCGAGCCATCGCGATCGACTAGTCCCGACAAGGCGCAGAGCCGCCTTGGCAGCAGCGCTATGCACCGCGACCATCTCCGTTGTTGGTACCCCAGCCTCACCTGCTACGGCTTCCCTTATCTTCGGCCGAGACGTAGGTGAGCTATGGGAGTGCATCTCAGGCAGAAGAAGCATGGAGAGATCCCAGCCCACCTTCTCGTCCGTCCGTATAACAGCCTGCATCACTGCGAGTCTTTTTTCTAAAGGCGCATCAGTGTGCGGTAACCACGGCAAAAGGATCTCTCGCAAGCTCCTAATCGGTCTGTTCCCAAGCTTACCGCCTGGATCCACCGCCGCGAGTCGGGCCAGTAGAACTGCCACGTTGGGCAGGAGGTCCGTATCCCAAGCAAGAACCTCAAGTGCCCAAAGCAGGTAGGTATGCCGCGCGTCGGGGGTGATAAAGGCGGTTCGCTCCCGAAAGAGCGGAGCGACGGCCTCCGCACCACCGTCAAGAAGCTGAGCGACCGCCGCGGTAAAAGGGGCAGGCGCAGCCTCCGCGAGGAGCGGTAACGCGCCTCGTAAACTCGCCAGTAGCGCAGCGTCCGAGGCGAGACCCGGGAGAGCTTGCACTATGCCGGCGACCCAGGCCTCCGGTCCGCCTACGGCGGCTAGGCTAGCGCCGAAGGCTGAGGCATTGTGCATCGTAGCCGCAAGGAGGAGGGTCATCGCCATGCCCTCCCGGAGCCAATCTGACCGGCTCAAAGCGCGTCCTGCTAGGCGAAAAGCTTCATCGTCAAGTTCAAGATTGGTGTCGCGCTCGCCTAATACATCGCAGCAGCTTTCCTTAAAGCGATTCAAGTGTAAGCCATCGACGAGCGAGCCGAGCAGCACGAATGCGTCCATTGGGGCACGAATCTTCCAGACAGTGTCGGCGCGCTCCAGCGGTGGGTCGTTCATTGCGAGAAAATGATGAATACTCGCCTCGAATTCATCATATGAAGATACGTTGGAAAGATTCGCTAGGACGGCACGATCCCCCTCAACCGAGGCATCCCAGGCCCCCGCAAGTAACGCCGCGATGAGCCCTGTTCCTCGTGCATTGTCTGCCCAGGTCGGCCGATTGGGCGTGCCGCCTGGTCGCAATCGCATGAGCACAGTGACGCTACTACCGCATCCGGCTGCGAGCTGTGCAGCGAGTGAGGGATCGACGCCGCCGCCTAAAGCAAGCGTATCTCCGAATACGTGTCGCGGCGGGCGAGCGAGCTGAAGAAAGCTGCCGCCACGCCCTTGCGCGCGCCCCAAAGCGATAATTGTTGGACCGTGTCGAGAGAGGAGGCCGGCGTTCCTCGCCGCAGTACCCGTTGGAAAAAAAATAAGCCCGTTAGCAAGATCGCCACGACGAACAAGATCTGTCACTGCTTCGGCTGTTCGAAGCCCAAGTGAACGTGCTTCGAGAACTGCCCGCACTTCCAGCGGGGCCAACCTAAGCGAGGCAAGGGCGAATGCCAACGCCTCTTCGGCGGAATCGGCGGCTATCTCAATTCGATCGGGTTGCAATGTGGAAAGGCGCTGAATGACGGATTCGGCCTGCTTGGAGCGACCAGCCAAAAGCAGTTGCTCAGTGATAGTGAGGGCGCAACCACTAGTATATTCTTCCCACAGCTCGGCGGTCGACGCGACACCCAATGGGTACGCGCCGAAGAATCTTGAAGCCCAGTGAGCTGCAACGCCAGGCGCTAGCCCTAGCCAGTGTTTTAACTTACCCCCATCGACAACACGTACATCCTTCCATCGCTTACCTTTTCTGAGTTTGGCCTCCCACTGGTCAAGGCGCACCGTGGGCGTATCGTATGTGCGAGGAGTGACAAACACGAAGGTGGTCTGGGCGCGTTGGGCTGCGCCGAGGGCTTTGGTTCGCTTTCTTAGGTCATCTGCAGCCTTAGACTTGAAGCCTGGCTCGCAGCCGAACTCCCATACCGAGTGCCCGGTTGGAACGAACGGATCGGCACCCTTAGACGTAAGTATGCCATCAAAGCCGCGCACCTGCCCCGCTTCTCCCGATAAGAAGCGCGCGTCCACGGGCGTCTCAGATGTGGCGAGGATAAGGTCATAAATCAGAGCCGGGAGAAGATCCCGGGCGTCCTTCCTTGCAGCAAACCTATCCAGGTGATTCTTATCAATCCAGTCCATGAAATCTCCTGACCAGCAGCTGTGTTTCCCACGATTGCGCGGTGGGGAAAATTCGAATCACGCGGCAGACTCAGTTCTCGTCTGCTCCACGAGATACGATAACTCCCGCTCAAGCATCTGCGGGTTCCGGCACACATGGAACGCCCACCGCCCAAGCTTCCCCCAATTGTTCACCGCTCGCACCCAGCGGCGGGCGCCTTCGTGCTTGGCGGTCGTCTGATTGTCCTCGAAGCCCTTCACCTCCAACACCAGCGTCAGGTCAGGCTCGCCATCCGGCATCGCCATGCGCACGAGGAAGTCGGGCTCGTAGCCGTGATCGACCCCGAGGAACTCATACGGGATGCTGAGGTCCATCCCTTCGTTCCGGGCGTAGAAGCGGACCAGCCCCTGCTGCGCGGCCTGCTCCAGACGGAACGCCGCGCTCTGCTCCCATGAAGCCGTATCGGCAACGACATGCCCGATGTGACTTGCCATCGTCGCAAACACCGGTCGCTTTGTGCGGAACTCAACTCCTGCGGTACTGCCAATCTCTTGCGTGCGATTCAATAAAGGCAGTAGCGGCGGCTCGCCGGATGAGTCGTCAGGCTGGATGGCGTCGCGCACTCGCTCCACTACCTGCCTTGCATATTTCTCGAGACCAAGCTCCGGCTCCGGCGCGCCGTTGAAGTCCACCTTCCGGCGCACGTATTCCTCGACCACGCGAAACACCTGCGGGAACAGCGCGTGGCGTGACTGCAGCGCGAACACGCGTCGCTTGCGCCCCTCGGCACCGGACGTACCTGCCTGCGTCAGTTCCTCAACAATGCGCTGTGCCACCTGGAACAGGATCGTCTGGAGGTGGACGGAGGCGTAGTAAGCCTCACGGTCCTGCTGGTGGAAGCCGAAGGGTGACTGCGTCTCCGCCATGCCGCCACCGACCTGCACACCCACCTGCGGCCGCACGAAGGTGCCGGTGGGCTCGCGGTTTGGCTCGATGCGCAGCGGCTCCATCGCTCCGACATCGCAGCGGATCAGGTTGCGGCGGAGCGCGAAAGCATAGCCCTCCACCACCGGGAAGCGGATCTCCATTGCGGACCTCTCGGGCAGCGCCTTCACCAGGTTGGGCGGCGTGTCGTCCGGCTCAGGCTTATTCACCGGCCTCCCGCGGAACGGGATGACGGAGAACGGCACGCCGTAGACGTCGCAATATTCCTCGGTCAGCAGCCCGGTGGCTGGGTCCGGCTTGTAGTCCATCCGCCGCAGACCGCGGCCCACGACCTGCTCGCACAGCAGCTGGCTCGTGAAAGCGCGCAGCCCGAGAATCTGTGTGACGGTGTTGGCGTCCCAGCCTTCCGTCAGCATGGCCACCGAGACAACGCAGCGGACATGCTCGCCGGGCTCCCCAGCCTTCCCGACGGTGGCGACAACGCGCCGCAGATCCTCCGCCGCGTCAGCCTTCTTCTTGCCCGTGCCGCTGCCGCCGGCCTCGGCTTGCGCCAACAGCTTGCTGTCGATGCGGATGGTGACCTTTCGTTCCGGCGTGTTGCTAAACAGCTCGGGAAAGGCCTCACCCTGCCCATAAACGATAAGTGGTTTGGGCTTCTTCCCACGCTTGGTGGTGGGCGCCTCGTCCTCGCCTTCCTCCTCTTCGAGAACTTCCTGCACCTCAGCCTCGGTGACCGTCTCGATCACCTGCTCACCGCTGATGCGGCGATAGAATTCTTCGGCGATGTCAGTGTTGTCGCAGACGATGATGACGCAGGGAGGCGTCCGATCCACGCCTGGCTGTCCGGCGCGGATAAGCTCGAAGCGTTCCTTCCACTGCCCCATGATCTGGACCAGCGCGCCCTGCGCCTCGCGCCAGACCACGTCCGGCTTCGGCTTGCCGGAACGCCCAGGCAATTTCTCGCCAGGCTGCAGCCCGTCACGGATCGCTTCCCAAAGGCGGAAGTACCGCGGGTCTGGCCGGCCCGTCGTGTCCTGCACCGGCAGGCGGGGAATCTTCGTGATGCCGCTTTCGATCGCGTCCACCAGCCCGAAGTCGGAGACGATCCAGGGGAAGGGCTCACCCTCGGGATAGTTGCTGCCCTTGATGCGGAAGGGCGTGGCCGAAAGGTCCACCACCATGGCGATGCCCGGCGCATCGCCGCCAGCCGCGTTCAGCCGATCCAGCCCGTCCACCCAGACTGTGGCTTCCCGCGCTTCATCCTCGAACGCCGCCTTGTCGTCACCGGTCAACCCAGCGCCTGGCGAGGTGCCAGGCTTCGGCCGCCAGCAATGGTGGCCCTCATCATTGATTACCAGGATGGGTAGCCGATCGGATGCACTGCCCAGAATGCGGCGCAGAAAATCAGCGGGCGTCTCTTCGCCTTTGTCGACAACGGCGTAGGTCTTGTCCCCTTCCTTGTGCGGACTTTCTGGCGCGAAGCGGTGCCAGTTTTCGACAATGACCGTCCCACGCTGAAGCAGCGGCCGCCACTTCGCCGGCACGAGGTCGAAGGCATCGTAGTAGTTCTCCGCCGCGTCGGGCTTCAGCACGCACAGCCGCTCCTTCACCGTCAGGTTCGGTGCGCAAAGCAGGGCAACGTCCGGGTATTCCCGGCTCTCCGGGCTGATGCCGCGATTCACGAAGGCCCAGGTGATCATCATCGCCGCAACCAGCGTCTTACCGCTACCGGTGGCGAGTTTGGTGCATAGGCGGCGCAGCGGCTTCAGGGACGGGTCCGCGGGTTTGTCCACCAGCGTCGGGAAGAATTCGGCGCTCTGCGACAATTCAAACGCGGGTCCTGGGCGTACGCCGGTCAGCAGGCGCCCAAGATCCTCCTCCGTCACCTTCGGTGCGAAGCGCAGGCGGCTGGTGCGGCCGGTGAAGCGCATTTCCGCCAGGTAGATGATCGTCTCCACAGCCTCGCGCTGGCCGAAGAACAGGCGGCGCTCGCGATCCTCGCGGCTCCAGTGGCGGAGCAGTTCGCGCGTCGCAAGCGTGGCGCCACGGTAGTCGGCCTCGCGCCAGCGGCGCACATCGTCGCGCAGCAGGTTGGGCAGCGGCAGGTCATCCTGCTGTTCCTGCGCCAGCAGCGACATCTGCGCGCTGCCGGTCCGCTCTGTCTTGTACCAGTAGGATGCCGGGCGGCGGCCTGGCTCCTTTCGCGCAGCGCCGGTGACGGTGTCGTATTTCCAGTGCTGGTCCGGCTCCTTGTAGGGCGAACACAGGATGGGCCGCTCGACCGGCTGGATCGGGATGTCCTGCTGGTGTGGGGGTGCCTTTGCCATCGCCTCAGCCGTCCAGCCGATGCAGGCGCATCACCTCATTGCCGCGCGGGTCAATCACTTTCACCGCGACGCAGGCATGCTCCCCCTTAGGGAAGGGCAGGCTGACCGTGCCGGAGAGGGCGGCGAAGGCTTCCTCATCCACCACGCCCTTCAGCGCGGCGCTCAGCTTCGACCAAGCATCCTTGTCCGGAAAGAAGGCCTGGGTGATGCAGAAGCTACGACCGTCATAGTCGCTGTCCACGAACCATGCGGCCACCTTATCGGCGCGGCTCGGCGTGACGGTGTTGGAAACGGGGTCGTAGATGTCCACGCCTTCCATCACAACGCGCCATTCATCCTTGCCGGCAGGTTCAAGCTTGGAGCGTGGCTTGCCGAAGACGGTGAAGAGCTGCGCGGCCGGTGCATCTTTCAGCAGGCCGGCCATGCCCGGATTCACATCCGGGCGGATGTTGGCCATGTGCACACGGACGCGCGGATTGGGGTCGTCGTCGATGATAGCCTGAGCAGCACCGTCGAAGGTGAAGCCAGCGATCACCAACTCCTCATAGCCGCGTCGCGACGCGGCGGAGAGAAGCTGCTCGACTTGCTGCGCTGTGACTGGGCCGTACTGCGGGCCGAAAGCAATGGCGACCGTGGCGCGGCCTTCGGGATCGTCGTCTGTATCCCCCTTCAGCACCCATCGTCCTTCGGCATGGATCGCCTGCGACCGTGCACCGAGTGGCTCCAGGCGAGTAAAGTGCTTTTCCTTGTTGTCCAGGAAGCGCACACCGTCCTGCCGGAGAAGCCGCAGCATCTGGTCGAGGTAGGCTTCGGCATTCTGCGGGTCGGCTGTTGCCGCATCAGCGCTATCGGCGGCGAATGTGTCATCCAGCGTCTCGGGCGCGCCATCGATGGGGCTGGCATGTGCTGCCTCATCCAGGCTGGTCTCGGCAGGCTGCACGGCTTCGACGGTGAACGGGCCGGAGACGCGCGTGACGCCATTCACCTTTTCCGGCTGGTCTACCAACTCCTCCTGCTCAGCGGCGTCCGCGATGGTCTTGTCCACATCAGCCTGTTTTGCGCGCCACGCGGCGCGATAGGCGGCGATTGCCTGGGCAAGTTCGGCGGGATGATCGGGGTCGGTATCGAACGGGGCAGTCCAGTGCTGAAAGCCTTCAGGTAGCTTTGGCAGGTCCCAACGACGCCGGTCTGCATCCGTGATGTTGCGTTTGCCTTCGGCTTTTTGCTTGGCGATCAGCTTGCCCAGAAGATGGCTCCGCTGATTGCTGTCCAGGTTCGCGAGCGCCGCGTTCAGGTCAGCAAGGCGTGCGGCAAGAATCGGATCGTGCTTAGCGAATACGGGGTCGAGCGCGTCCAGCTTGGTGATGGTGCGCAGCATGATGTGCGGCACGGTCTTGCAGCGGAAGCCGCCGGCGACACCCTTGGCTTCGTCCTTCAGCCGGTAATGCTCGAAGCGCGTGGTCATCAACCGCTGTCGCGCAAGCGCGACCGCAACCCGCGATGTATCAATGGTGATCCAGCGGCGGCCCCATTGCTCGGCAACTGCGGCTGTTGTGCCGGAGCCGCAAGTCGGATCGAGCACCAGATCACCGGGGTTGGTCGTCATCAGAATGCAGCGTTCAATGACGGAAGTGGTGGTTTGCACTGCATAGAGCTTCTGCGCTGCGAAGCCGGAGATCCCCGTGTCGGACCAGACGTTGTTGATCGGGAAAACTGCAAAATCGTCTAGGAAGCGTACATAACAAAGTGTGTTTCCGAGAGCGAGAAGCCGCCCCGCTTGATCCAGGCGGCGTAAGCCAGCCGCATCGGTCTTGAAAGTACCTTTCCCTGGGGTGAAAATCCTGCCTGCGAAGTCAAATTCCCGGAGGTCGCCCCCCTGTGCAGGGCGTTGGCTTGTGATGTTGTCCTGTCGAAACACAAGGCTACCAGGCGGTACTTGGGCGATTTTAGCCGTGTTGCCGAGATTTTCCCGAGCGCCTGCTGGCGCCTGAATCCATGTGTACTGGGAGCCGCCCTCACCGCCTGCCGACTTGGTGGTATGCAATTGCCGAAACGTCATGCGATCGGCGTCGCGCGCATACCACAGCAGGAAATCGGCCACGGAGGCGAGCCGATCACCAGAGGCGCTGCTCGTCTTGTTGAAGGAGATGAGCGAACAGAAATTCGATGCACCAAAGACTTCGTCCAGCAGCGCCCTTACGCGATGGACGTTATCATCGCTGATCTGGACAAAGATGCTGCCAGTTTCAGCAAGCAACTTGTGCGCGACGACGATCCGGTCGCGCAGATAGGTCAGATACGAATGCACCCCGAGCCGCCAGGTATCTCGATAGGCGCGGACCATCTCCGGCTCGCGTGTCAGGTCGCTTGTCTTGTCGGAGACTCGCGGCTTCCCCGTCTCCGGCTGGAAATTGCTGCCGAAGCGGATGCCGTAGGGCGGGTCCAGGTAGATCATCTGCACCTTGCCAGCCAGGTTCTCTCGCTGCGCAAGGCTCGCCATCACCTGCAGGCTGTCGCCCAGGATCAGGCGGTTCGCCCAATCCACGTCATGCTGGTAGAATTTGACGGCCTGCGCATAGGACAGCGTCGGGTCAGCAAACAGGTCGCGCGTCACATCCTGCCGTGCCGCGGCCCGCAGGATGGCCTGGGTGCTCACCCGCTCATGGATGTGCAGCGCGACCGGGTCCACCGCGAAGCCTGGCTTCTCCCGCTTGCCAGCCCATTCCAGCCATGGCTCATGGCGCCGAAGCGCCTCGGCCAATAGCGCAGCCTCTTCCGGCGTCAGCTTTTCCCGTGTTGCCTTTTCCAGCAGAGGCGGCAGGGCATCCGCCTGCCCGGAGGGGTCGGACCGCAAGGCCGGATCAAGCCGGGGCGAATAGGCATAGCTGGTCCGAGGTGCCGGCGGGGTCCGCCCCTCCGCGGCAATGGCGGCCGGCGGGTTATTCGGGCGGGTGGCACCTTCATGGCGGTAATCCTCAATGGGCAAACCAGCCTGCTGCTGTCCAGATTTTGACTGCTTGCGCCCCGCCATTCTCGAATCCCCGGATCAAATAAGGTGGGGAAGATACGGAATTAACGAAGCGAATTGCAATTATTGAAATTTTGGAAAAGGTTACGGGTGACTTGGTGGTGGCCGAGGGCGATCAGATGTTGAGTTCACCAGCAGCGAAGCTTGGGTGTTGCTCAAAGTAAGCGTGATGTTCGGGGTGACCGAGAGGTCCTACGCCGCACGCACCATTCCTTCGGTTCGTTTTTTGTACGGATCTCCCAGGCAATTGAAAATGCGAACCGAACCACATTTCGGCCACGCAGGTTTTCCGTCTTTCCAGCAGCTTAAGACCTCCGTACTAAATCGGCCAAGTCAACAGGTTCGGAGAGAATTGGCCGCCGGAGAGCGATTTTCGGGGGGTTGCCGGCTTAGCCGGTCAACAGGTCCACCCCCAAAATCCCAGGAATTCTGCCAAAGAGCGGGGGGATCGGGCGGGGGGAGAGCGCGTGCCTTATGGCGAATGGCGTCCCGTACGGGATTCGAACCCGTGCTGCCAACGTGAAAGGCTGGTGTCCTAGGCCTCTAGACGAACGGGACAAGGCTGGAAGTCGCGCTCAATAGCCTCAGTTGCGCCCCGCGCCTAGCCCCCCGTGTCCTAATATCGCCATGACTTGCCAGAAAATCCCCTTCCGGCTTGTGTGACGCTCACTCCAAGCTATGGCGCCAAACATGTCTGACACTCCCTGCCGACTTTACCTTATCACTCCGC
>JADCCX010000173.1 GCA_020252485.1 Methylocystis sp. | reverse complement strand
GGAGCCCTGCTGCGCTTCGCTCCGCAGAGCCCCCGGCACAGCAAAAACAACACCAAACGGGCGCTTCAAGCGCCTTTTCTCTCAACCCGACTGGTACAGTTTAACGCCGCTATCTGGCACAATTTTCCGCCGCTGTTGACATCAACAGGTTGTCCGCGAATAGACCTCAAGCATGGTGCACAAAAGCAGGCCCTCACGAAGGCGGGGTGGGTGCCGATTTGATGCGTACGTAATTGAGATAGATAGATACGATCTCAAAGCGGAAAGACAGTCTCGGTGCGTGGTCAAGACCAAAGTCGTGCCGGGGGCTTTCTCAAACTGCGCGCTTCACCACCAAGCACATCACGGTAACGATCGTGACAATCGACCCCGGATGATGCCTTGGGCTGCTAGGCGAAGGTAACCAGAACCGGCTGATGATCAGAGGCTCGGGTTGCGGCATCATAGTGGACTGCGCGAAAGCGCGGAGCCAGATCGGACGTTGCGAAAACATAGTCGCAACAATGCGGCAAGGCGTAGCTCGGCTGCTGAATGCACGCCGAAATCGGATGCGGTGTGTCTGGATTGAGATGAGCCCATGCGTCCACAAAGCAAGGCGTTTCGTCTGCGAAAGGCTCGGAAATGCGCAGCTTCATGGGATCGTCTGGTAGCATGTTAAAGTCACCACAAAGGATGGCTGACGCTGGCTGGGCCGTGCGCTTGTAAGTGTGCGGACCATCCTCACGCTCCGTCCGAGATCGGGCGCAAGCCTGTGCGTGCAGCGAACGAATTGCTTCGATCTGGGGTCTGCGCAGATCGGAATGGGAGTACTCGAGATGGGTCGTCATGATCCTAAGCGGGCCCCATGGTCCCTGAACGACTGCCTCCAGCAGCCCGCGCGGCATATTGCGATTAGGATGAGCACCCCAA
Organism: Methylocystis sp.; assembly: GCA_020252485.1. Taxonomy (GTDB): domain Bacteria; phylum Pseudomonadota; class Alphaproteobacteria; order Rhizobiales; family Beijerinckiaceae; genus JADCCX01. Next base: position 35,646 of record JADCCX010000173.1, on the reverse strand, counting down.
GGCAGTGAATGGCGCTGAACCTGAATGACTGGTAGCCGCGTCAGCATCATGTTGCCGAAGCGTTTGGGGCGTCCTGCTTCATCGCGTGTTTCGAGTGCTACACCTGCGATCGCCTCGAAGCCCGGCAGCAGCTCGGCGATCTGACGAAACTGGTCACCCTGAGGTGCCTCACCCAGCTCCGGAAAATTGTCGGCCACTTCCTGCAGGCATAGTGTATCGAAATCTGCCATCGCACGGGCATGGCTGACGATGCGCGCAGGATCAAGCACACCATCGGCACCAAGGCACCATTGCACGTTCCAGGTGATCAGATTCATGAAGCCTCCGATATCATCTTGGCACCGTAGCTGCTCGCCGACATTAACCCCAGAGTCTACCATCACGCACCATATTCTATGGGTGGTTTCGGGTGGACTTTTTTACTTGGAGGACATTGCCGCTTGATTGGGGGCTGTGAATTATCTCTTCGGGCGTCGTCTCGACGTCCGGTTTCGGGGAATTTTGACCGCTTCAACGCATTTGAAAGAGTCTGAGGGTTGGGGCACGAGGCGGACATTGATGTCCGAAATGCACATGTTGCTGCGCTAAAAGAGGGTGAACGCCATTCTTGCACACAGACGAGGTGCGCAGGAATGTTTGATGGCAGCGACCGAAGCCAGCATGCTTCACCGATGATGACCCGCACAGTCCCTGGGAGACGGGTTTGTGGCCGTATGTTGGCCCTGCCTCTTGCCGCACATCCCGACGCTGTCTGGCATGCCGCTCGGTATATTGCGATTGAGGCAGGGTCGCTCATTGCTCCGGGCTCACGCAGCCGGTTCCATCGGGTGCCTCCCAACCGCTGCAGCATATGACACGCATGGCTCCTCAGCCTGAACGTCTGGCCCGCTCGATTGGGCTGTTCCATGCCGTGCTTTATGGATTGGGCATCACGATTGGGGCGGGCATCTACGTGCTGGTCGGGCTTGCGGCGGGGCGGGCGGGCGCATATGCGCCGCTGCCCTTCCTGATCGCTGCGCCTCTTGCTTGGTTTGGGAGCCGCATATACCGTGTCATCAAAATGTCATGGAGGCGCCGCTCAAAAAATGCGCCCGGTCGGAGGAAATACGATGATGTCGATCACCAGTTTGCGCGCTGGGTGCACTGCCTTAAGCTTCGCCACCGCCGTTGTTGCAGCAGTCAGCGTAGGTCCGGCCACTGCGCAGGATACCTGCGCCAATCGGGGCCAGCTCGACACCCTGTATTGTGACGCCAACAACGATCTCGTGGCGGATGTGCCACCAGCGAATCGCCAGCGCGATCCGTCAACGATGATTTTCGCTTACACGCCGGTAGAGGATCCTGCCGTCTATTCCAACATCTTCAAGCCTTTGATGGATTTCATGGGCACCTGCACGGGCAAACGCTGGGTTTATTTCCCTGTACAGTCCAATTCGGCCCAGATCGAAGCGATGCGCTCGGGCCGGCTGCATGTTGCCGGCTTCTCGACGGGCCCGACTGGCTTTGCCGTCAACATTGCTGGCGCGGTGCCCTTTGCCGCCAAGGGCTCATCTGCCGGTGTGCGAGGCTACAACCTGCTGGCCATCGTCAAGGCTGACTCGCCCTTCCAGAAGCTGGCTGATCTCAAGGGCAAGAAAGTGGCCCATACCTCGCCGTCATCCAATTCGGGCAACCTCGCGCCGCGCGCACTGTTCCCTGCTGAAGGCCTGACCCCGGTGACAGACTACCAGCCGATCATGTCGGGTGGACATGATCGCTCGGTGCTCGGCGTCAACACAGGAGACTATGACATGGGCGCGGTCGCGTCCGACGTGTTCGAACGCATGGGCAATCGCGGGACGGTCAAGCCCGAAAACTTCCGCGTGATCTACAAGAGCACGATTTTCCCGACCTCGTCTTTCGCCCATGCCCACGATCTGGCACCAGCCCTCGCCGGTAAGGTGAAGCAGTGCTTCTACGACTTCAAGTTCCCGGCCGAGATGGTCAAAGAATTCAACGGCGACGACCGCTTCCTGCCGATCACCTACCAGAAGGATTGGGCACCGGTCCGCGAGGTCGCCGAGAAGACAAACACACCTTACAATCGGGCCGCTTACGAGGCCGAGGCAAAGCGCGAAGCTGAAGCTGCGGCGCGCCGCGCCGCGCAGCCTGCCGCTGCACCTGCACCTGCAGCACCAGCCGCCGTTCCTGCACCACGCCCATGATCACGGCGGAGGTGCTGGCTCACAGCGCACCTGACGGGCACGCTGGAGCAAGCGCGTCCAACCGCGATGTGGAAATCAGGAACCTGCGCAAGGAGTATCGCGCGGGACAGCCCGTTTTGCGGGATGTCTCGGTGACCATTGCGGGAAAGGGCATGACAGCCATTATTGGTCCGTCCGGCACCGGAAAATCCACCCTGATCCGCTGCATCAATCGGCTGGTTGATCCGACGTCGGGGCAAATCCTGTTCATGGGCCGCGATCTCGCCACACTGAAGGGTGCGGACCTGCGGGCTGCCCGGCGGACCATCGGCATGGTTTTTCAGGAGTACAACCTCGTTGAGCGCCTGTCGGTAATCGAAAACCTGCTGTGCGGGCGGCTCGGCTACATGAGCTGGTGGCGGGCCTTGTTGCGGCGTTTCGATGCTGCCGATGTGGCGCGCGCCTTTGACCTTCTGGAGGCTGTCGGGCTTGGTGAAATGGCCACGCGCCGCGCTGATGCGCTGTCAGGTGGCCAGCGCCAGCGGGTCGGCATCTGCCGCGCCATCATGCAGAATCCGGATCTCATTCTGGCGGATGAGCCGACCTCATCGCTCGATCCCAAGACCTCGGTCGAGATCATGGAGGTCCTGGAGAAGCTTGCGGCGGAACGTGGCATTCCGGTTGTCGTCAACATCCACAATGTCGAACTGGCCAGGCGCTTCGCGGACCGCGTCATCGGCATGTCGAAGGGCATGATCGTATTCGATGGTCCGCCATCGGCCCTCGAAGATCATCATCTGATCGAGATCTATGGCGGCAAGGGCTGGCTTGAAGGATGAGCACCACCCTGCCTTCCCGCACCTTGCGTGATGCGTTCCCAGCCAATTGGACGGTTCGTGCGCTGTGGCTCGGGTTGGTCTTGTATGTGATCTATGCTGCCAGCATCCTGCAGATTACCTGGGCCCGCTTTGTCATCGGGCTTGATCAGGGCGGCAAATTCCTTGGCCGGATGTGGCCACCGAACGTGCAGGCACAGAAGGTCCAGCTGATCACCGAAGGCATGTTGGAAAGCCTGCAGATCGCTGTTCTCGCCACTGCGTTCGGTGTGTTGCTGGCCCTCCCTCTGGGCCTCATCGCAGCGCGGAACCTGACACCCCCTTGGGCGTCGTGGACGGCGAGAGCGCTGATCGCGCTCCTGCGCACCTTCCATCCCGTCATTGTCGCCATTCTGTTCGTCAAGGCCGTTGGCTTCGGCGCGCTCGCAGGCGTGCTGGCCCTTGTGGTCGCTTCCATGGGTTTTGTCGGAAAGCTCTTTGCTGAGGCTATCGAGGAAATCTCGATGAAGCAGGTCGAGGCCGTGCGCGCCACAGGTGCCGGGTTTCTCAGCGTGCTGATCATGGGGGTTCTGCCGCAGGTCATGGCCCGCTTCGTCGGCTTCATCATTTACCAACTCGATTCCAATCTCCGCAACTCGACCATGGTTGGGATCGTTGGCGGCGGCGGCATTGGGGCCACGCTCTTCACCGCCTATCAACGCTTCGACTATGACGTGGTGCTGACCATCCTTCTCGTCATCATCGCGATCATCATGTTGTTCGAGGTCGTCTCGACGCGTATCCGGAAGGTGTTCCAATGAGCACCGCCGTCAGCACGGGCATCACGCGTGAATGGCAGCGCTTCACCCTTGGCGAACGGCTGGGGCGCTATGCCGTTTATGTGGTCAGCGCCATTGCCATCATCTGGTCGCTGCGCACCATCGAGGTCATCCCGGAATTCCTCTATGATGCACCGGCGCAGACGTACGATCTGTTCGAGCGCATGTGGCCGTTCGATTGGCGCTTCTGGCCCACAGTGCTGTCTGGCCTGATCGAGACGCTGCACACCGCGACGCTCGGCACACTGATGGCCCTCGTGCTTGCGGCACCTGTGGCTTTGCTGGCGGCACGGAACATCACCAGATCGGTGGCACTCAACCAGCTGGCCAACCTCATTCTAGTCTCTTCGCGTTCGGTCAATTCGTTGATTTGGGCGCTGCTCTTCGTCGCGATCTTCGGTCCCGGCGCGCTGGCGGGCACGCTCGCCATCGCCTTCCGGTCCATCGGCTTCGTCGGAAAATTGCTCGGGGAAGCAATCGAGGAAGCGCAGAAGGGACCGATCGAGGCACTGACCGCGGCAGGCGCGCCTCCTATGGCCATCCTGCTCAAGGGTTACTGGCCGCAGGTTGAGCCATCCTTCTGGTCGGTAGCGCTGTTTCGCTGGGACATCAATGTGCGCGAAAGTGCCGTGCTCGGCCTCGTCGGCGCGGGCGGCATCGGCGTCGCGCTCGATACAGCCACCAGCAATCTTTACTGGGATCAGGCGGGGTTGGTGTTGGCCACCATCTTCACCGTCGTGGTCCTGACTGAAATCGTCACCTCGCGGATCAGATCGAAAATCATCTGAGCCAAACCCTTCCAAAAAAGACCAGCCAAGGAGAAACGCCCATGAAAATGACAAGACTATTTGCCGGCGCAAGCTTGCTTGCCATTGCCTTTTCCGCCCCTGCCCAGGCGCAAGGCCAGCTCAACCTCTATTGTTCGGTGCAGGTCGAATGGTGCCAGGCCATTGCCACCAATTTCCAGCGTGACACCGGTGTCACCGTCAACATGACGCAGAAGGGCTCCGGCGAAACACTCGCACAAATCCGGGCCGAAAAGGACAACCCGCGCGGCGATGTCTGGTTCGGCGGCACGGGCGACCCGCATCTGATCGTGGCTGAGGAAGGGCTGTCAGTCGAATACAAGAGCGCAGCACATGGCGACTTGCAGCCTTGGGCCATCCGCCAGTACGAAGCCGCCAAGGGGCGATCCATTGGAGTCTATTCAGGTGCGGTCGGCTTCGGCTTCAACACCGAGTTGTTGGCCAAGAAGAACATTCCGGCCCCCGCCTGCTGGGCTGACCTGACCAAGGCTGCCTATAAGGGCGAAATCCAGGTGGCCAATCCGAACTCGTCGGGCACCGCCTATGTGGTCATTGCCACGCTGGTCCAGCTGATGGGCGAGGACAAAGCCTTCGCCTACATGAAGGAACTGCATCCCAACATCAACGCCTATGCCCGCTCCGGCACGGGTCCGATCAAGGCTGTCGCACGTGGCGAAACCGGCGTGTCACTCTCGTTCGTCCACGATGCCGTCACGGAGAAGAATGCCGGGTTCCCGGTCGCCTACAACACGCCATGCGAAGGCACCGGCTATGAAATCGGCTCGATGTCGATCATCAAGGGCTCCCGCAACATCGCCAATGCCCGCAGGTTCTATGACTGGGCACTGACGCCGGCCGCGCAGCGCATCGGCTTCGAAGTCGGCAAGCAGCTGCAGATGCCTTCGAACAGGAATGCGCCGCTGCCGCCCGGTGCCCCTGACCTCAGCAAGATGAAGCTGGTGGACTATGACTTCGTCAAATACGGCGCTGCCGCCGAGCGTCGCCGCCTGCTGGCAAAGTGGGATGCCGAGATCGGCTCGCTGCCGCGCTGATTGTCATCGCGAGCAAGGCGAAGCGATCCAGACCTGCGCCGGAAACTGGATGGCTTCGCTGCGCTCGCCATGACGACAGCAAGCATGAAACACAAAGGGAAAAGACCATGAACCGCCGACATATACTCACCGCGATCGCCGCCATTGCGGCATCATGGGGTGCACTGCCTGCAAGCGCCCAGGGCCAACTGAACATGATCTGCGCTCCACAGATCGAATGGTGCCAGGGTCTTGCCAACGCCTTTGGCCGCGAGACAGGCATTCAGGTTGCCGTGACGCAGAAATCCACGGGTGAAATCCTCGCTCAGGTGCGCGCGGAGAAGGAGAATCCGCGCATCGACATCTGGTTCGGTGGCACCATGGACCCGCATCTGATCGCAGCCGAAGACAACCTGACGTTGCCATACACCTCGCCGCGCATGACCGAGCTTCGGCCATGGGCGATCCGCCTGCACGAACAGAGCAAGGGCCGCTCGGTCGGCATCTCGATTGGTGCGGTTGGGTTTGGACACAACAAGGAACTGCTCGCTAAGAAGAACATACCCGCACCCACCAGTTGAGCTGACTTGCTGAAGCCGATCTACAAGGGCGAAGTGCAGATGGCGAACCCGAACTCCTCGGGCACAGCTTATATCGTCATCGCCACGCTGGTGCAGTTGATGGGCGAGGATCAAGCCTTCGACTATCTCAAGAAGCTGCACCCGAACGTGAACGCCTACACACGCTCTGGCGTTGCCCCGATCAAGGCAGCTGCGCGCGGCGAGACCGGCGTGTCGATCTCTTTCGTGATGGACATTGTCAGCGAGCAGGCCGCAGGCTTCCCCGTCGGCTACACCTATCCATCCGAAGGGACGGGCTTTGAAGTTGCAGGCCTTTCGATCATTCGCGGTTCGCGCAATCTTGCCAGCGCCCAGCGCTTTTACGAGTGGTATATGACGCCGACCGCACAAGCATTGGGCGCGTCGTTCAACCAGTTTCACTATCCGGCACACCTCAAAACCGTGGTTGATCCGCGTGTGCCTGACGTCGCTTCGGTCAACCTGGTGAACTATGATTTTGCCAAATACGGCTCGTCCGCCGAACGCCGCCGCCTGCTGGCCAAGTGGGATGCCGAGATCGGCTCTTTGCCGCGCTGAACGGCCACGCTGAAGCAAAGATCACGACCGGAGCGACCCATGTCTACGTTTCTGCGCAAAGACCCGGTTGTTGATCCGGCCATCTGGTGGTGGCTGGCGGCTGCGGTCGGCGTCGTGATCGTGCCCTGGCACATGCAGCAGGATGGGATGCGCTTAAGCGGCATCTTCGCCCTGTTCGCCGGCGATGCGGATGCGGCCAGTGCGCTCGGGCAATCGCTGTTCCACAAGCGCTTCTGGTTCTGGCCGGTCATTGCAGCGTTGGTTATGGCGCTGACGGCTTTCCGCCCCGGTCTTGATCGGCGCGGGCGCGGCAATCTCCTGCTCATCGCGGGACTTGGCGGGCTCATTGGCATCATTGCGCAGGGCTGGTTCATCGGCGTACGCGGCTGGAGCTACCCGTTCCTCGAACGCGCCTTCGGTGATCTCGAGGAGCGCCAATTCGGCGTCGGCTGGGGCGGCGCCATGGCCTTTGCAGCCTTTGCTGCGCTGACCACCACGGGTCTGGCACTGCGCGGATTGTTCGGTGGCGACCGGTTCGTTGCCGGTTGCGTCGGGCTGCTCATCGCCTCGATCACGCTGTTCACCGTCTGGCCAGTGATGACCATTCTCGGACAGGCCTTGCGCCCGCCTTCCGACATGACGTTCTCGGCGGCCTTCATGGACCGCATGTTCCACCCCAAGGTCTGGGGCATGGCCTGCTTCTACTCCGGCTCATCATGCGGCGTGGCGTGGAACACGTTGATGCTTGGCATCGGCACGGCCACCTCGTGCACAGTCCTCGGCCTTGCCTTCGCGCTGGTGGTGACGCGCACGGGCTTCAGGTTCAAGAAACCGCTGCGCCTCCTCACAGTTCTGCCGATCATCACGCCGCCCTTCGTCATCGGGCTCGGCCTCATCCTGATCTTTGGCCGCTCGGGCCTGATCAACCAATGGGTTGCGGCTCTGACCGGCGTTGAGCTTGGCCGCTGGATCTATGGCTTCAATGGGGTCTGGCTGGCGCAGGTTTTCTCGTTCACGCCCACAGCCTTCCTTGTGCTGATCGGCGTGGTGCAAGGCATCTCGCCGACCATGGAGGAGGCCTCGCAGACTTTGCGCGCCGACAAGATGCGCACATTCACATCGGTCACGCTGCCGCTGATGCGGCCCGGCTTGACCAACGCCTGGCTGGTGGTCTTTGTCGAAAGCCTCGCGGATTTCGGCAACCCGATCCTGCTCGGCGGCTCGTTCGGCGTGCTCTCCACCGAAATCTTCTTTGCCGTTGTGGGCGCGCAGGCGGACTTTGGCCGCGCTGGAACGCTGGCGCTGATCCTGCTGATCTTCGCGGCTGTCGCCTTCATGATCCAGCGCGCCGTCCTTGGCCGCGCCTCCTACGTTTCGATGAGCGGCAAGGGCGATTCAGGCTTGCCGACGCCATTGCCGGATTCCATCCGCCGGGCTGCCTATTGCATCGCGCTGCCTTGGGCTGCGATGACGATCATCGTCTATGTGCTCGCGCTGGCAGGCGGCTTCGTCAAGGTCTGGGGCCGCGACTGGACGCCGACGCTGTCGCATTTCGGGCGGGCATTCTCTCTTGAATGGACGTCGAACGGCATCTTGTGGACCGGCGGGGCGTGGGGCTCTTTTTTCACCACCATCCAGCTCGCTGCCATCGCTGCGCCGATCACGGCCGCCATTGGCCTGCTCGCGGCCTGGGTTTTGTCGCGCCAGCAGTTCAAGGGCAAGACGCTGCTGGAATTTGCGCTGATGCTGACCTTCTGCGTGCCGGGCACGGTGATCGGCGTCGCCTATATCCTGACCTATAACGTGCCCCCCGTGGAGATCACCGGCACGGCGATCATCCTGATCATCTGCTTTGTCTTCCGCAATCTTCCCGTCGGTGTCCGCTCCGGCATGGCGGCGATGAGCCAGCTCGACAAATCGCTGGACGAGGCCTCCACCACCTTGCGCGCCTCGACCTTCCGCACGCTGACGGCAGTGGTCTTGCCGCTGCTGAAACCCGCCATCGTCACGGCGCTGATCTATTCGTTTGTGCGGGCCATCACCACCGTCTCCGCCGTGATCTTCCTGGTCTCGGCGCAATACGAGATGGCCACCGTCTTTATCATCAACCGCGCCATCAACGGAGACTATGGCATCGCCATTGCCTATTCGACCGCGCTGATCGTCCTGATGATGCTGGCGATTGGCCTGATCCAACTCGTCGTCGGCGAGCGCAAGATCGGTCGCCGCACGGCAGCCCCCGATTCCACACCCGATATCGCTGCCCCACCTGCCGGAGCCCGCGCCTGATGACCTTCGTTCCCAATCCGAATGCCGCGGAAGTCCGGCTCGAGAAGATCACGAAGCGCTACGGCAAGGTCACGGCGGTCAAGCCGCTCGATCTTGTCATTCCAGCGGGCAGCCTTGTGACACTGCTTGGTCCCTCGGGCTGCGGCAAGACCACGCTCCTGCGCATGATTGCCGGGCTGGAAAGATCCAGCGATGGCAAACTTTCCATTGGCGGCAAGGATGTGACCCATCTGTCTGCCGGCGAGCGCAATGTTTCGATGGTGTTCCAGTCCTATGCGCTGTTCCCGCACATGACGGTGCTCGACAATGTCGCCTATGGCCTCATTTCGGGCGGCATGAAAAAGCCCGAGGCCCATGCCAAAGCCGAAGAGGCGCTGACCTCGGTTGGCCTCAAGGGCTTTGGGCCGCGCTTGCCGTCGGAGATGTCCGGCGGGCAGCAGCAGCGTGTGGCAGTGGCCCGCGCGCTGGTGCTGAAACCCGATGTGCTCCTGTTCGACGAGCCGCTGTCCAACCTCGACGCGCGTCTGCGCCGCTCGATGCGCGAGGAAATCCGCGCGCTGCAGCAGTCGCTCGGGGTCACTGTGGTTTACGTCACCCATGACCAGTCCGAGGCGCTGGCCGTGTCCGACCTCATCGTCGTGATGCGCGCGGCGGAGATCGCCCAGATGGGCACCCCGCGCCAGCTCTACGAGGAGCCCGACAACGTCTTCGTCGCCACCTTCATGGGCGAGGCCAACCATGTCAGGGGCACGCTGGAGGCCGAAACTGCGGAGACGGGTACGATCACGCTCGACGGTTTTCAGACGAGGCTCAAGCACCGGAACCTGCCATCAGGCCCGGTCGATGTGGTCATCCGACCTGAAGCAATCCACCTCGTCGATCCAGCGACCGAAGGCTGCCTAAATGGAAAGGTCCGCACCGCGACATACATGGGTGCGCATGCTGAATACAATCTCGACACACCGGTCGGTTCTCTTTTCGTTATCGCGCCTGAAGCCAGTCTCTTGCGCAAGGCGGGCGACGCTGTTGGCGTGGTGCTGGCCGACCGCGGAGTGTTCGCCGTCAAGCCATAAGGCTAGGAACATCCTAGGACACTGCTTTCACGTGTATCGCGTTGCACAATTTTGCCAATGAATCTTGACCTATCGAGTGTTCGGCATGATGAGGACGTGCCTTGGTTTCTGGCAAGTCGTCGAAACTTCTGCCGCAACGCTTGTCAGCATTCCATCTTGTTTACGCGATTGCTCGTTCAATCAATTGATGTTTGAACTTCGTATAGCTCTGAAGGCGATACGGCTGCATGGCTAGCAATGTCCGCTTTTGAGAAAGACACGATGATCGAGCAATGACCGAGATGGGGGCGCACATCAGACTTTGATGTGGATCTGGTCCAAAGCAATCAGCTGGTTGCAAACTGCGGATTGCGTCTCTCGGAGGCCGATCAGGCGTAGGTCGTCGTTGAAATCGCCAAGACGCGAATTCAGCATAAGCGCATCAACGCCCAAACTCATCGCGCGTGCAGCAAGGGCCCGCGCTGCGTTCGCGCCTGCGTCGTCCTTGTCCTGCGCGATGTAGAGGCGACGCAGACCAAGCGGCAGCACCAGCGCGGCGAGATGGGCAGCCGAGAGCGCAGCGACCATGGGCATGCGCGGCAGCAGGCACCGCAGCGACAGCATGGTCTCGATGCCTTCGCCTGCGGCCATGACGTCGGCGGCAACCCCAAAGCGAACGCCGTTGCCGAGAAAGTTTCCCATGGCACGCCGCGGCGTGGCGAGCGGAGCTTTGGCCGATCCGTCGCGCGCGAGCCAGGTGCGGTGCACGCCGGTGATCGTGCCATTGAGGTCCGTGACGGCGGCGAGCATGGCGGGCCACGTCTGACGCGGCGCTTTCGGATGCTCGCGGTAGAAACAAGATGGATGAAAACGCAGAGCTGGAAGCGCATCCAAATGCGAAATCCCGCGGCTGACCAGGTAGCGCTCAGCCAATGTACCGGCGATCGGAGTTCCGGCGTGAAACAAACGACGGGCAGCATCTGGCGAACCTGTCGCCACAGGGATCCGCCGCGTTGCGGGATCTGTTTGCGGCAAGCTCAGGAAACGGCGAGCTTCTGCAAGGATGTCTCGGAGGCTCTCAAGGCGCTCGGCGCGTGCGATGATATCGAGGAGATCGCCATGTTCGCCGGTCGCAGCGTCTGTCCACTTGCCGGCTGCGCCTTTGCCGCTGTCAGGCCCGGTGAGACGCACAAACAGGCTTCGCCCCGGCATATTCTGGGCGTCACCGACGAGCCAATATCGGCCCTGCCGGCGGCCGTTTGACAGGTAACGTCGACAGACAACCTCGGCATTCCGCGCAAGCGCACGGGCGAGTTCCCCGGCAGACGATGACCGATTATGGTCCATGGCCGACCTCCAAAAAAAAGGGCCCGCCGTGAGGCGGACCCGCGAGACTGCGTAGGGGCTTGTTATTCTGCGGCGATGGCAACCTGGGGAGGAGGCGCAGGCTCAGTCTCGTCGTCGTCGGCCTCAGCGTCGATAGCCGGTTCCCCGCCGATCCCCGCTGGTTGCACTTCGCCTTCGCCTTCGCCGTCAGTCTGCGTCTCAACGCCGAAGGTCTGCCCGGGCGTGCGCAGCGGCTCGGGCACCCAGCCGGTATCGGCGAGCAGCGCTTCGGCCGCCTCCGACATTTCGGCTTTCTTCATATGCGCGATGCGGTCGGCCACACGCGCGCCCTTGGCTTCCCGCACGGCTTCAAGAATGCGGCCCTTGGTGACGCGCCCGAGATAGCCCTCGATCGTGGGCTTCCAGCCGGCGGCCGCCATGTCGAGGTCGAGCGCTTCGGCCAGCCGGTCGGCGTGCGCCAGCGCCTTGGGTCGCCGATTGTAGGGCTCGGCGACCGCGTTGAGCGTGAGCGCGACGCAATGGGCGAAGAGGACTTGGCGGCTGTCGCCGTCGAAGCCGGTCAAGACATCCCAGAGCTTGCCCGGTTCCTTCGGCAGCGTTTCCGCCCACCTTGCATGCCGCGTTTCGATCGCCTGCGCCGAAGCGGTGTCACCGAGGCCTGCCGCCTGCGCGGTGAAGGCCGCGCTCTTCGGTTCGATCTCGACGCAGCTGTCGAGGTTGTAGCGGTAGAAAAGCCGAAGTGTCAGCGCGTGCAGCGCCGCGACGAAGGCGATGTCCGAGTCATTCGCCAGCGCCTCGCGTAACGCAACGGTGCGATGCGCGGTGAGCTCCATCACCAGCCGATCCGAGAGCGGTCGGACGCCTTCGTCCTCCTCGGGCTCCGCTGCGACGACTTCGGCAGAACCGTCCACGCGGGCGGCAACGGTAACATTGCGAACATCATCAGCCTCGGCGACAGTCTCTCCTGTCTCCGGTTCGGGTGCCCCCATCGGCGGCTCGTCCTCTGGCCGCACGAAGCCGCGCTCGATGCGCAAGCTGCCCGAGCCGTCGATCGAGACAAATGCGCCGGCGCGGGTGATCTCTTCCGTGCCATAGACGAGCGGCCGATGGTCGAAGGCGGCCAAGGCCGTCTCGATCTCGGCGAGGCGCTGGTCGGTTTGGTCCGGGATCTCGTCGCGGCCCTCGCAGCTCGCTTCGAGCCCGTCGTACTCGGTCTGCAGCGCCTGGCGGGTGGCCATTTCCGCTTCGGTGAACGGCTCGGCCTCGCCCTGGAGGCGGCGCAGGCCGTAGCTGTGGCCGTAGGGGAATTCGGGAAGCGCCTCGACCCAGCGCCAGCCCTCAGTGCGGATGACATCGGCTTCTCGCTCGAGCCTGTCTGCTACGAGCCGGTCGAGCAAGCGGGCGTCCTGCCACCACCCGCCCTCGTCGGACTGGAACAGATCACGCAGGATGATCCCGCCCGCCTCTTCATAGGCCTCGGCACCGACAAACTGCGCACGCTTATCGGAGGCGCGCACCGCCCCTTCCGTGAGCATGCGCCGGATCGTGTAAGGCTCTTTTGAGTAGGAGCGCTGTACGGCCTCCCAGACCTGTTCCTGGCGTTGATGGTCAGGGCTAACTGTGAGGGCCATCAACTGCTCCAGCGTGACGCCGTCCTCGGCGTAGACGTCGAGGAGGCGCGGGCTGACAGCGGCGAGCCGGAGGCGCTGCTTCACCACCGCCACCGAGATGAAGAAGGCGGCCGCGATCTCCTCCTCGCTCTGGCCCTTCTCGCGCAGGGTCTGGAAGGCGCGGAACTGGTCGAGCGGGTGAAGTGGCGCACGCTGGATGTTCTCGGCGAGCGAGTCCTCCTCCGCGATCCCCTCGGTGCGGATGACGCAGGGGATCGGCACGGTGCGGGCAAGGCGCTTGCTCTTCACCAGCAGCTCCAGCGCCCGGTAGCGCCGCCCGCCCGAAGGCACCTCGAACATGCCCGTCTCCGCGCCGTTCTCGTCGAGCACGGGGCGCACGGTCAGGCTTTGCAACAGCGTGCGCCGGGCGATGTCCTCGGCGAGTTCCTCGATGGCGACGCCTGCCTTGAAGCGCCTGACGTTGGACTGGCTCAGCACCAGCCGGTCGAAGGGAATATCTCGCGAGGCGCTGAGAGCGATCTTCGGGCTCGAACCCTTGGGGGATTTGGTCTTGGTCGACATGGCCGTTCTCCATGACGGGCCGGCCGAAAGCCTCTCTCTCGACCATTCAACCCGTCACGAAGCCCGCGGCCCGCCTCTTCCTCGGAAGGGACGGACCGCGGGGAGCAGACTTGTCAGGGGCAACTCTTACGCTGCACGATCCAGAAGCTTCTTCGCCCGGCCTTCGAGCTCGAGCCTGGCGTCTTGATGGGGCCTGGTGCGTGCCACTGCCGTGATGCCTTGAACGAAGTCGAACACCGAGGACGGCGGATGGCCTTCCTCGGTGAGAACCGTCTCGATGATCTTCGCGGTCTCGCCCTTGCTGAAGCCGCGCTTCCTGAGGAACTCGGTGCGGTCTTCATCCGTGCGCGCGACGATGCGTTCGCGCGCTTGCCGGATGCCGTTGACGAATGGCATGGGCGACGAGTCCGCGAAGCGCAGTAGCGTCGGCGCGGCCTCGTGGGCGAAGCGGCCGGCGGCGTACTTCGAGTGCCTGATCGTGATCTCTTCGAAGTCCTCGACGCCCCAGAGATTGCGGTTCTGGCACACCGCCCGGAGATAGAAACTGGCGATGCCAAGCGTCTTGGCGCCGACCTCCGAGTTCCAGCAGTAGAAGCCCCGGAAATAGAGGTCCGGCGAGCCATCGGGCAGCCGGCCAGCCTCGATGGTGTTGAGGTCGTCGACCAGGAAGAGGAAGACGTCGCGGTCGGAGGCGTAGAGGGTGGTGGTGTCTCGGCTCACATCCACATGCGGGTTGTAGACGCCTGTGCGCCAGTCGAGCACGCCCGGCACCTTCCAGCGCGTGTCGCCCGTGCCGTTGCCGGCTATGCGCTGCACGGCCGAGACGAGTTCATGGTCGTAAATGCGGCCGTAGTCCGGGCCGGTAACGGCGCGCAGCTCGGTCCGCCCGTTTCGTGCCTCCAGCGTCTTGATCTGCTCGGCACGGTGCGACGAAAGACCGTACTGCAGATTGATGCCGGCCAGCGCCGCCGGAAGCTGGCGCAGATAGGAGGCCGGCGCGCCGACGAGGCTGGCGAGTTGGCCGAAGCTCCAGTGGGTGGGCGCTACCGGCGCGTCTGCGCCCGGCAGTATCAACGCGAGACGCTCGGGATCCTCCCGGCTCGCCTCGACTCGCACAACTGCGCTATCCACCGTGCGCGTCGTGCTGCGTTCGGCCCGGCCGCGCACAGACGCCATCAGTTCGTCGAGCGACAAGAAGCGCTCGTCGTCGGGCCGTGAGAACCATTCGGAGGAGACGCGCCCAACGCGCTCCCCCTTCGACACATCCACCTTGTAGCCGCCGCCCCGCAACGACGCAGGCCCCAGAATCTCCATCTCAGTCATGGCTGATCTCCATGACGGGCTGGCCGACAGCCTCTCTCTCGACACTCAACCCGTCACGGCGACAGCAGCGTCCCTCTCGCTCTCGGAGTACGCTTGGTAGTCCCATTGAAGGGACAGGGCGAAACGGTAGGGTCTTTCGCAGCGAAAGTCTTACACCGTCTAAGGTTCGCTCGTCATTGTGCTGCGCAAAAGAGGGTTTTCCCGACACCTCCAAGGCGGACAATTACTGATATCATCGTATGTGGGTAAGAAGTTTATAGGACCACAGGCGGAATTTATGTCGCTCGAGTTTTGTAGCGCTCAGGAATCTCAACGCCAGGGACCATGAACTTAAAGTTGACGCGGCAATCGCTGCTCTGCACTAGTCTAACGACGCCTCGATGCTGCTTAGAAGGTTGGTATGCCGACGGAAAAACCCGAGGGGCAGATCCTGCCTGACGAAAGCGGCAATGGCGGGAGTGATATGCGGGCCGACGAGCGGCTTGATGCAGGCGTCGGACAGCGGCTGGAGAGCATCGCGGATTGCGTTGTATCCGAGGGTCGCTACCCTACGACGGTCGGTAGACTAGGAGAATCGGATTGGAAGGGACATCATCTACTGCCGCATGGGTGCGATTTCTGCGCAACTATGGGCCGATTCCGACTAACGACAACATGTATGACGAGTCCATTCAGCGCGCGCTCAAGCGGCACAAGATCCGGCCCATCGTCCTGCCCGCCCAATTTCGGAAGGCGCTGCTCGATAACTTTACAGGCATTGACCCTGTCTCTCAGATCATCACCGGGACGGCGGGCGACGGAAAGACATACCATTGTCGCGAAGTTTGGAGCGCCCTCGGCGGCGATGAGGCGACCTGGAACAAGGGTGCCAAAATCCAAACGCTCTCAATTGGCCAACGCACCCTGGTGATTGTCAAGGATCTCAGCGAGCTCCGAGAGGAAGAGAGCGCAGAGCTGGTCGCCAGCGTGGCCAGAGACGTGGTTGAGCCTTCGCCCAACACCGTCTATCTATTGGCGGCTAACCATGGCCAACTCCTAGAGAAGCTCAAGACTGCGCCGGACACGCCGGCGGTGCGCCGCCTATCCGAGGTGGTCGAAGACCTGCTGGTGACCGGCACCACCGACGATCGCGAGGTCCGCCTGAACCTTAGCGATCTCAGCCGGGCGCCAGCGGCCGAGATGATGTCGCACATCATCGACGAGATCGGGGGCCACGAAGGCTGGGCGGGATGCGACGGATGCCCGGCGGCCCGTGAGCAGTTCTGTCCGATCCTTGAAAACCGCCGTCGCCTGACCGGCGCGGACGGGCACGGCCACTTCCGACAGCGTTTAATTTCGTTGGTCGAACTCAGTGAGCGCAATGGCGGCCACTTTCCAGTCCGGCAGCTTCTGTCATTGGCCGCGAATGTGGTCTTAGGCCATCCCGATGGTCGGGATGGCCTGATGTCTTGCGCCAACGTCCCGGACATCGTCGCCAGCGGCAAGACCGATCTCGCCAGTGTCTACCGCAATGTCTTTGGCGAGAACCTGAATCCGAGCCGCGCCGAGAAGACTGAGCCGTTCAAAAAGCTGAACCTGTTCGGTATCGGCGCAGAAACCAGCAATCGGGTGGACAACCTCCTAGTCTATGGTGCGGACGATCCCGTTTATGCCGAGCAGTATGAGGCCCTTATCAGGAAGGACTCGATCTACGGGGCAACGGCGAACTACACTCAAGGCCAGCGGGCATATCTTGAAGGCAGGGAGGGCGTTGACCGTTCCGCGTTCCTGCAACTGCTTAAAGCCCAGCGCCAACGCCTTTTCTTCACACTTCCGGATGAGCTCGTCGCGGCCTATGAGCTGTGGGATCTGACGGTTTTTCGCTATGCAGGCGTCTATCTTGAAGTAGCTGAAAGGCTGAAAGCGAAGCAGCCTCTGCCGCGGATCGCGCTCTCGATGATCGTCCGTGGTCTCAATCGCGTTTTCACCGGCATGCTGGTGCAAAATCAGGACGAATTGGTCCTAGCGACTTCGGGCAGCTACTCGCAGTCCAAACGAAGCCCGCTGCTCGACGAACTGATTTCCGTTCCGCGCCAAGGGGGTCAGGAGGTCAGCTTGATGCTCAATCCTCAAGGCGGCTTCGATGTCGCCGTGCGGCTCATGCGGGGCGAGGACCACAGGGCGGTGCGCTTGGAGCTTTCGCCGACCCGGTTCGAATTTCTTGGCCGCGTGGCCGAGGGTGCGCTGCCAAGTAGCTTCTCACTCGAGTGCCACGAGGACATTCTGGCATTCAAGGCGCGCCTGCTCCGTGAGACCGAGACCCGACGACAACTGGATGGCGACGACGTCGGTGAGGAAGGCCAGCTCGTGCTGCGCTTTATCGAACTGAACAGCGATGGGCGGGCCACGCCGCGCCGGGTGATGGTGCGGTCATGACTATGGAAGTGCTGCCGAGGCCGACGCATTTCGAGGAACGCTCCGGACCTGAAATCTGGGTCGACGAGGCCATCTGGGGACACCGGCTCCACGACGAGCAGACGCCTTGGCTGACATTCTTGGAATTCCTTAATGTCTTGTTGGCGGAGAAGGTCGCCGACCGGGCGCTTAAAGAATCCTCGCTGAACAGCTTGAGTTATCGGCCGCAAACGCAGCTGCGGCTGCGCAACTTGGTGTTCAATAATCCCCACATCATGACGGTGCTGGCGGAGGACCGCTCCGACGAAATGGCCTGGACGTCCTGGTTGGAGAAGATGGCGGACACGGCCGCAGGCCTCGAATCGCCTGACTTCGCCTATTTGCGCGACCGCTTTGAGACCTTTCGCGACTTCGCTGCCGTCATTCGGTTTCTGCAGGGCTCAGCGATCGAAGGCGAAAGCAACAAGCGCTGGAGCTCCAAGTTCGTCTTCCCCTTCGGACCCAACGGCCTCTACGAGGACGTCAACGTGAAGGCCAATGGCGGGGTGACGACTGATCGCCGCTTCTTCGCGCGCACCGGCGAGGTCCTGTACCTCATGCTTTGCCGCAGCCAGCGCGTCGACGAGCTGCGCGAAAGGCTAGTGGGGAAATTCCTGGAGAACCCAGCGCCCTATGACGGCATGGTGCGCGCGCTGCAGGGCGAGTCTCAACTCGCCAAGACCGACCGGGGCGGGGCCTTCCTGCCCTGTTCATCCCATCCTGCGTTCGACCGCCTGGCCGAGGATTGGCTCGCCATCCTGTCGCTACCGATTCCGGCTTACGACGCGATTCCCCACCTGGTCGCGGTCACCGGCCTTAACATCATCCTTTATCAGCTCGTCCGGGCCAGTGAGGTCCTGGGCACCGAGCGCGCAACTCTGGTGTGCGAGATCGTTTCGCCCAAGAAGTCCGTCGTGCGCGACCTCTCTGCCGACTCCTACCAGTCCAACAACGCCCTGCCGCAACAGGCAATGGAGCGCTTCATCCGGGCGACAACCGAAACGCCGCAATGGCGAGCCGCAACCGCTTCCGACGACGCGGCCATTGAGGTCACCGAACTGCTCAAGCGGATATTCGACTGGCCCGATCTGGACGATGAAGACGAGCGAAGCATCCCGCCCGAACAACTGATTGACCGGCTGGTCGATAAGGCTACCGTCCGACATAAGCAGCACGTCGGTAAGGTCCACATGACGTGGGCACGCGCCATCGGTCTGTCTTCGCGCCGCTCGAGCCGGCGGGTACGCTATGCCCCGACCGACAGGCTCCTCAAGACACTGGTGGTGACCTGCGTCCCCAAGCGGATAGAGTTCAAAGACTTCCTAGCCACCTTGGCGGACCGTTACGGCCTGATCATTGGCGATCATCAGGCCCGGTCGTTCATCGATAGCGGCAATGCCGATCAGGAAGACTTCTCCGATAACGCGCGTCGGCTCGAGGAGCGCCTCGCCAGTCTTGGCCTGCTGAAGCGTCTATCCGACTCCTGCGCCTATGTCGAAAATCCCTTCCAGCGCGGAGAGGCCGAATGAAACCGGTCCAACTCATCGGGGCTGCCGGCGCAACCTCGATCCAAAAGCGCTTGTCGGCGTTAACATCCGAGGACGGGGTCGCTCGCTATCTGCTCGACCGCCTTACGGGCGAGCAGGTGGCGGCGATCGCATCGGCCCTCCTGGCGACGTCGGGCGTCGAGGGCCAACTGAAGATTGCGATTCCGCGCGGCTTGGTCGACGGTCGCGGCCTGCCGGACACGGTCATCACCGACGATCGGACCGTCGCGGTGCGCAATGCAGAGTGCGAGAAGCCGGCGCTCCTGATGGCTAATACGGACGACGACCAAGGCGAGTCCTTGCAGGACGTAACCCTGATAGGTGCCAAACAGCTCACCGAGGATGTCGCACCGTGGGTCGAGGCTGCGAGTGGCGGCCTCGGTCTGCCGGAGGGCCAGCTTGCCGCCTGGCATGCGGCCTTGGCGGGGCTGAACGCCGCCGATGACTGGACCCTGCATCAGGTCTCCCATTTCGTCGCCCTTACTCGGCAACGCGTCGCCGAGGAGTCCAAGCCCGTTCAAGAAGCGCTCGGATGGGCGCTGCCTGCCCTGAGGCTCCCGCGCGATAGTGGCTACTTCATCGGGGTCAAAGAAAATGATCTCGACCAGCCCCGCCGTTGGAAGAAGCTTTTCGACAAGCTGATCTCGGACCGTAAGCCACTCATGGCGAAGATGCGGCCCAACCGCCAAACCATTGGTGCGGACGAGCTGCGGTCGCAGTTCGAACAGTCGAAAGACGAAATCGCACCACGCGCACACGCGGTGATTGAGGCCTTCAACGCGGCGCCGCCTGGGTGGGGCGCCGCCGCCGAGGCGCTCGCCGAGTTTGAATGGGAGGCCGAGAATGTACTGCTGCTGTTCTCCGGCCTGAAGCTCAAGAAGACGACGCTGGCCGATGACACGGTTAACTTCTTCGAATTCGATCTGCCGGGCCGGCTGAGTGACGCCGACGAAGAGTACCTCAGGGCGCTGAAGGGGCGTTCGCTTAAGGAGACGCGCGACGACGATCGGGAGTTCTTCGAAGCGCACCGCGACGACCTCGGGCAGGACAAACCTCTGCGCGCCAAATGGGAGAGGTTCATCTTCGGCCGCCCGATCGAGTGTACGGATTTCCTCGCTGGCCTGCTTCTTGTGCTCGAGCGCTTGTTCGGCCAAGTGAACGCGGCGGGCGGTCCGCGCAGCTTAACGATCCGGTCGGCCCGCAGGTCGCGCAACCAGTGGCTCGATATCAACGCGGACATCGCCTTGGCGTTCGGCTTGCGCTACCGCGGCCTACCGGCGCTGATGGGCAAGGCTGTGACCTGGGACGCGCCGCACATTTTCCAGTACGAGGAGCTGCTCGAGCGCGCGAAGCGCCGCAAGAAGTACCGCCGCAACGAGTCGGTCTCGCGGGCGAGCCTGCAGATCAAGTTCGACATAGAGCTGATCGTCGGCTCTGGCGCCAGCGCGGAACGGGCTGTGGTGCAGCTCGTGTGGGCGGGCCAGCCCAACGCGATCGGCGCGGCACTGTCAAAGGACCTCCGGCGTCTGCTGGACCGGCCGCTACGCCGAACCAGCGTTGCGCGCCTGCCGGTCAGCCGGAAGGGTGCCCTGCAGTCGGTCTCGCTATCTAACGTCGGAACCCTGCAGCCGGCGTTCGGCCAGGACGCGGGCTCCTTGGTTCCTAGGACGAACGTCGGCGAAGACGTCACCAAGCTGATCCCCAAGTGCCTCAAGGAGGCCCGCCAAGCCGGCCGGCTTAGCTCGGAGGCGGCGGATGCCGTGGCGGCCTCTTGGGCGAAGTTCTCGGACACCTATAATCGGGCTCTCCTGGCCTGGTCGGGAACCGGCTACGCCGACGCGGTCTTCTTGGAGCAGGCCGAGGCTTATGGCACATTGCTGCGTTGCCTTTCCGTTCACGCCGTCGGTGACATCAACCGCCAAGCGCTGTGGGAGCCAGTGTTGGGCCTAGGCGCGGTGCAGGTCACCGGCGCCGCGCCTTCCGCGATTATCGCGCCATGGCATCCCATGCGCCTCGCGGCCACTGCCATCAAGATGCGCTCGGTCGCCGGCTTGGCCGACTACCTCCTGTCGGACAAGGATGTGAACTTCGGAGATTCGCGTCTCTTTTTCTCCGATCTGCGCGAGGAGCTCGGCCATCCGCTCTACCCCGAGATCGCCGTGGGTTACGACGGGGCGGAGCCGGTGCTGCTCGCCGAGACCGGGACCGCCAACGACTACTCTCTCTTTGAGCGCCCTGTTCGCGATCCCGCCGAAGCCAGCACGGATGTCGATCCCCAAGAGGCGGCGCGACAGATCCGCGGGTTGCTGCAGCGCTACCTCGATTTACAGCCCCACGAGGGGTCTAACCTCAGCATTATGCTCTACAACTGCGACGCGGCGGGCCTGCCTCTCGCAGCGGTCAACGCCCTCAGCACGGTGCAGGACGAGGACGAGATGCACTGCAACGTGCTCGTCCGACATCGAGACCGCAATCGGCTGGCCCAAGTCTATTCGGAGCTGCTGGAGAAGTCGGAAGGTGATCCCGATGCCATCGTGGTTAGCGAGACCTCTCGCAATTTCATGTCCAAGCTGCGCATTGGCGTGATGCTGGACGACGGCGGAGGGGGCAAGGACGCCAAAAGCCAACGGATCGATGTCGCCTTCCTCCACGACGTCGTTTCCCGACAGGCCAAGGAGCATTGGTTCTCGGTCCCTGCTGCGGAGCGAAATCCTTCACTTCTCGAACATGTTCCGTCGCGCTGGTTTTATCGACGGGTGACGGCCGAGGACGAACTCAAGGCAACGAGTTACTTGACCTGTCCGCGCCAGCCCGACGCTGGCTGGGCCTACGTTGACGCGGTCGCCGGCGTGATCCGACGGCAGTCCCATGGTGCGCAGGAGCACGTCTTGCCCGCGCGGCAGATCTCCTTCCAGGACCATAGCCTGAAGTCGATGTTCGACGAGGTTCATAGGTTGGCGGAGTGGGTCGCGACCTACGACGATCTGCTTGATAAGCGCCAACTGGCCGCCCAAGGCATTAGCGTCATCCGTTATCGCCGCCAACGCACCCACGGCCGCAACATGGTGGTCTCCTCGACCTCGGAATTGCGCCTGTTGCACGTCCTGGTCCGCCGGCGCTTGGGTGAGCTGAACTTAGGTCTGCCCGAAGATCGCTTGAGCGAGTTGGCGCGGCGCATGATCAACGAAGCCAATGCCATTTCAGGCGATATCGTCCTTCGGGCGGCGAAGCGTGGTGTCTCCGCCGGTGAGTTGATTGGGCTTGTTCTGAGCCGAGCGCTCGTCGCCGAGGAGCTCGGCTCTGGCGCCGCGGTCGCCTGGTTCTTGCTCGACGACTATGCGGAGTGGCTCGGCCAACGCGAGGAGGGGTTGGCGGACATCCTCGCGCTGAGCGTCGGCGTCGACGCCTCCGGCAACGAGCATCTGCGCGTCGTGGTCACCGAAGCTAAATATGTCGAAGCGTCCGGCCAAGCTGAAGCAAGCCGCAAGTCTCGCCAACAGCTTCGCCAGACGGTTAGCCGTATGAACGACGCCTTGTTCGGCGATCCCGGACGTCTCGACCGCGACCTTTGGCTGTCGCGGATCGCGGACCTGTTGCTCGATGGCACGGCGGCCCTCGGCCACTCGACACTCCTCGAACGGGTGCGTGACGGAATCCGTCAGGGCAAGGTACCGATCGACCTGCGCGGCTATTCTCATATCTTCATCTCAGGTCCGCCGAGTGATGCGAGCAGCCTCGGGGACCAGGAGTCGATCACCGATATCAACGGTGGCCTGCAGGAGACCTTCACGCGGGAAGGTCTCAGGGCCTTACTCAAGGCCTATGAGGCCGACGTACTGTTGGCGCCGCAGCGTGAAGCGCTAGGCGGCGAGCGGCCGTGGCAGGCCGACGCGTTCAAGAGTCCGGCACCGCGTGTCGACTGGACCAAGGCCATCGACCTCGACCCCAAGGCTCCGTTGCCCAAGCCGGTCGATATCAAGACCTTCGATGATGATGAGGACGATGGAGACGATGATGACAGCGCGCCCCAGTCCCCCGTGCCGAAAGACGGACCTGCGGGTGGTGCGGCTGCCGCGTCGGCCACGCCGGAACCTACCGAACCAGTCCTCGAAAACAACGGCACTGCGTTCGCACCCGCGGCTCCGGCCACCCCGATCACGCCCCGGCGAGCGTTGAATCTGTCAGGCGGGCTCGCCGATCTCATCCGGGAGAAGGCAGAGCAGGCCCGCGAAGACACGGCCGATGACCAGGCCTGGCTTGACTCGACCTCTCAGAAGCTGCGGAGCGCGCTTCTCGGCTACTCACTGCAGGCCAAGATAGTTGGGACCCGGCTGACGCCAAATGCTGCGCTCGTGCGGTTCCAAGGCAGCGACCGGCTGCGCGTGGAGGACATCGAGGCCAAGCAGTCGGCCTTGCTGACTACCCACGGGCTCCGTTTGATCTCGATCTCTCCCCTGCCCGGTGAAATCGTTGTGGGCGTTGCGCGCCCACAGCGTCAGACTGTCTCTATGTGGGATGTCTGGGCGCGCCGCGCGCTCAACCGAAACGCTGTCGGGGTCAACACATCCTTCGTGCTCGGCCTGAAGGAGCTAGATGGGGAAATCCTCTATCTGAACCTTGGAGGCCCGTTCGCCGGTGGAACGCAGCACGAGCCGCACACCTTGATCGCGGGGGCGACCGGCAGCGGCAAGTCCGTTCTTATCCAGGCTCTGCTGCTGGACATCGCCGCCACCAACATCAGCCGGCTGACCCATATCCATCTGATCGACCCCAAGATGGGCGTCGACTATGCGGCCGTCGAGCGCCTGCCGCACCTGCAGGGTGGGGTGGTGGTCGATCAGACACGCGCGACCGAGGTGATGGAGGGTTTGGTCGCTGAGATGGAGCGACGCTACGACCTCTTCCGCCAACGAGGCGCCCGCGACATCCGCAGCTACAATGAGAAAGTTGACAGGGCCGAGCAACTGCCCTGGATCTTCCTCGTGCACGACGAGTTCGCCGAGTGGATGCTCAGCGAGGACTACAAGGCGGCTGTCACCGCAAACGTCTCACGCCTCGGGGTCAAGGCTCGAGCGGCCGGCATCCACTTGATCTTCGCCGCCCAGCGGCCCGACGCCAATGTCATGCCGATGCAGCTTCGCGATAACCTCGGCAACCGGTTGATCCTCAAGGTGGCCAGCATCGGCACCTCGGAGATCGCGTTGGGGGTAAAGGGCGCCGAGCAGTTGCTCGGGCTCGGCCACTTGGCGGCCCGTCTAAGCGGCGAGCCCGCTATCATCTACGCCCAAGCGCCGTTTCTTTCCGATGACGACATCGACCTAGCCGTGGAGGCTATCATCGCAAACGACGCCCGCGGTTAGCCGCTCGAGTTATTTGTGGCAGATGACGCAGCCGCCTTCGGTTTCGTCGACGCCATAGACGTCGTCCACCGTCTCGTCCTTACGGCCGGACAGAGGGTTGATCGGGCGGTTCCGCCTCAGGCGTTCGCGTCGGCGCTCATAGTCAGCCTTGATCTGGGCCACCCTTTCGGGCGCGACCAGATCGATGAGGCGTTCGCCTTGGCTCCAAGTGAAGGGCGTTCCGTCGGCCATGGCCGTTTTCTCGTAGGCGATCGCCTCGGCGAACCGCTGCGGATGATTTTCCGCCAGCCGCACCCATTCAATCTTCTGCTGGAAGAAGCAGAAGGTGCAGCCAGACCTGGACCGCCAGCGATAATAAGCCGGCTCGCCGACGTCGGCTTGGTCGAGGATCTCAACAACCCCGGCGCGATCAATCCCGGCGTCCCGCAGGGGCAAATGCACCTTCATGTTGGGATGGGTTGCCTGATAGCCCTCGCGGCTGGGCTCGTCGGAGCGGATCGCCACATAGGAGTGGACGGTGACGCCATCGTCGAGATCCGCGCGGAGCCAATGTTCCAGAGGCCTCAGCTTCAGCTGGCGTGTGCACCAGCGAGACCGCGGCGAGGGAAGGAAGTTTTTATACTCGGCTAGCCAGAAGTCGAAGTCTCGGTCGGGGTTCAAACGCGCAATCGGCCTGCCGAGGAACCCCTCCAGCCGATCAAGGAACGAGTAGACTTCCGGCAGCTCCTTCCCAGTGTCGGTGAAAAAGTACTCAATCAGGAGCTCTGGGAAATGCTGGCGCATATAGACGGCGAGCGCGGCGCTGTCGCGCCCGCCTGAGAGACCAAGGATGTGCCGTTCGTTCATGCCGCCTCCACGTCACTGTCGGCTGCCAAGGCGGCGATCGCTCGCGCGAGGGCCGCGAGCTGCAAGCGACTGCCCTCCGGGTCGGTCCCAAGCACCTTCAGGACGCGGTCGGCCAAACCGGCAGCGGCCTTCTTTTCGCCGTCCGTCAGCTCGAAACTTCGTAGCAGAGGCGGGGTGAGAGGGTCGAGGCCAACTACGAGCGCCAGGGTCTCGGTGTTGGACCGACGGTCGCGCACGACAGCGAGCGCCTCAAGCTCCCGGAAGCGGCGGCCATACCGCGCTATTTCGGTAAGCGCCTGTTCCCGATCCCGGTCCGACCAGCCATGGGCTGGTCGGTGCAGCAGGACGCTGAGCGCGCCTTCCAAGTCGCCATCGCCTTCCAAGGCCGCGACCCGGTCAGCGAACGCCTCGAACGCATAGTCGTTCGTGAGGCCTTTGATTGACGCTGCGCGCTCGGTCAGGCCGGCAAAGGTGGTCGGGGCCACGCCCAAGGCCTTGGCGATGGCTTGGCGCATTTCGGCCAGCAGCGACGGATAAGTCGCTTCGCATTCGAGGAGTGCATTGTGGACGCTCTCGGCAGAAAGGTCGTCGCCCAGAGCCTCGGGGAGCGCGTCGAAAAGCAGCGCTTCTGGATCGCGCGATTTCAAGACTGCGCGCCGCACTGCCTGAGCCATTACGCTAACGCGCGTTGTCCGGGCGGCATGCGCTGGCAGCGCCTCGAACCGCTGGAACAGAGCCTGTGCCACGGGCAACGACGTCGATGCATCCTGCACGTCGATCAAGGCGGCGAGGCCGCCCAAGAATGCGGCCTCACGGACCGACCTGTCGATCGTCCTGAACTTGAAGTCGGCCGGGCGCTGCAGAAGGCGATCGACTGTCACGTCGTCGATCCCCGTCTGGAAGACGCCATTGGCATAGACCGCGACGGTCTCCCGGTTCGCCAACATGTAAGCGAGAGCGAGAGCGGGCATCACGCCGGCCTTGATGCCGAACGGCGGGGCCGACCAGATCCTGAAGACTTCGCCCAAGCCAGCGGCACCGGCCTCCTCCAAGACTTGCCAGGCCGGCCGCAAGGACTTGCCGGGGCCCTCGGCCGAGGGATCGCAAAAGCCGAAGCGGCCGTCTGGTTCCGCCCGATGCAGCCCGAACGGCTTGATGACGGTCAGATAGAGTCCGAGTTCAGCGGGGAAGCCCGTATTCCCGAGGTTGGCTTGGTCACCGCGCGACACCATCGCGTGGCAGAGATCTCGGAGTGCCGCCATCGAATTGGAGGACGGACGGTCTCGCTGAAGCAGCTCGCTCTTGAGCGCCGGCGCGTTCGGGTAACCGGCGTCTGCTAATGCGCTCGCCACGATCGGCAAGGTCTCGCGCATCGGCTTCGAAGGGTTGGGCGCTAGCCACCACTTCGCCTCGTCCAGGGAGGTTTCGAGGGCGCGATGCAGGCGATCAACGCAGCTCGAATGCCGAGCTGCCAGTTCGCGCCGCGCGATGCGGTCGCCTTCTAGCTGGGGATGGTCATGTAACACGCGCTCGACGGCGGCGAGTTCGGCCGCGCTGTCCCGAAGGGCATATCCATTCGCGGCCGCGCCGAGCGCCACGACATTTCCGGACTTCTTCATCGCCTCGGCGGCAGATTTGCAGATCGCTTCGACCGCGGATTGTTCGATGCTTTCGTCCCCGAGCACGAGCGCGAGCTGGCCGCTGCCCCGGCCGGCCCTAGCCGTGATGCTAGCAGCCACATCGTCGGGGGCGTCTTCAGCGCCGATCAGCAGCACCGAGATCTCGAATGTCCGCAGAGCGCCCGTCTGGAAGTAGTGGCGCTTGGCCGTTGCGAACCCGAAGCCGACGCGCTGCGGCAAGCCCTCCAGCACAGCGGCATCGACCGGAGTGGTCGTCCGAGCGATGGCCTCCTCCAAGTCGAAGTCGCTGCCGGCGAAGAGCGCATATCCCCCAAGACGGGGCTGTTTGATGAGGATCGCCCATTCGAGCAAGTCAGCAATGATACGACCCCGCTCGGCGTCGTCCAGTCCGGGAAGCGAGAGGGCGAGGAAGTCGTCCGCCAAGGCGAGCCCGGACCCATTGCGGAAGAATTCCAGCGTTGCGGCAGTTTTGGTCAGGGCGACATGGGCGGGACTTCCCTTGGCCCCGGCGCGCTCGATCGCTTCGAAAGCCAAGCTGAAACGGCCGCTCTCGTGTCCGCCGGCCAGCGCCATACCAAAGTTCGAAGCCAAATAGTCCCACAGCCGATCCGGACCATAGGTCATCGCCCCTTCGTCGGTCGTGCCGAGGAATTCCTGGAAACCGGCCGGCTCCGCGGAGCTTAGGAAGCCGAACACGCTGCGCTCATTTTGCGCGAACCGCGCTCGCGATACGGGCCCAAGCAGGAGCGCGGTCACTGGGTTCAAAGGCCACGTCGCTGCGAGAGCACGCGACAGGCTATCCACTTCCGTGGGCCGGCGTTTGGCGATGGCCTGCGCAGTCGCCTTCGCAACGTTTTGGAAGGCAGCGGGCGGGGCGGGGCTGGTGATGGCGCGCCCGAGCAGGGCGACGGTTTCATCGGCGCCGCTTAAGAACCCGATGTCGTGGAAGCGGCCCTGAACCTTGGCCCATTCCTGACGCGCGCCACGTGCGGCCCTGGCCGCGTACTGATCGAACCCTTGGTGCAGAATTCCAATAATGACCAACCGACCCTTGCTGCGGGTGGCGTGCTCGGCGAGGTCTTGCAGCAGGTGGATGTCCCCGCCGCCGCGCGCTTCGTGCTCGAGCAACTTGCCGAGCTCGTCAAGAACAATCAGCGTCCCGCTCGACCGCGAGGACCCCGCCCGCTTGATGGAGCTGATCAGGGCGGCGTCGCTTATCCCAGCCTCGGTCCTTTGTTGATCCGTCCAGCCAAAGGTGATCGCCGCAGCGTTGGTGACGGTCTCCCGGAGCGCGACGCGGCTGCCCGTGACCGCGATGACTTTCCACGGGCCGTCGGCTTCTGGAAACGCCTTGGCGTAGGCGGCCGTCAACTCCTTGCTTGAGATCCGCCGGGCGATCGCGCGGTTCTCCCCTTGCCCGGCAACAAGATTGGCCACCAACAGGGCTGCGCTCGATTTGCCGCCGCCATAGGGGCCTGTCCAAGTGAAGGCACCCTGCCGGTGTTCGCTCTGGCTCAACGCGAGCGCCATGAGGGCTTTCGCGACGCTGGCTTGCAACACGTAGCCAATGAGCGGGGGCGTCCCGTTCAGATCGGCATCAATCCGGGCTGAGCGCGCGAAGCGGCGGTCGATTTCAACGATGTCGGAGAGGCGCGTCATGCCGCCACCGAGATAGTGCGGCGTCTGCGATATGCGCTGGCCACCATCACGAGGGGGTCGACATCGGCCCGCTTTTGGACTTGGCGAAGGCCCGCCGTGTCAGTCCATTGCCATGCGTCGTTCGTCAGTTCCGCTAGCTGCATGAGGCGCGTAATGACGCTGTCTTCGTCGAGCTTGAACACGCGACCGGGCGAGCCTGGCGCGTAGCAGATCTGTTCCGCCCCGATGGTGCTGGCGCCGCCCTGCCGGCTCCAGAAATCGGCGAGGCCGTAGGCGAAAACGCCGTCCGGCAGATTCGGTTTGGGGCCTCGGACGAACTCGTACCAGCCGCCGAGACGGGCCTCGCGAACCAGGCCGAGCTCTGCCAGCAGGGGTTCAGCTGCGTCCTCGTTAAGGGCGCCGCCCTTGCGCACATAGCTCCTCAGGAAAACCTCAACGTCGCGCTTGAGGGTACCACGGGTGGCCCGCCAGCCCTTGGTCGTCACGATCTTGTATAGGTCGTCAATCAGAGTTGCCGAATCGAATTCGATCGCGGTCAACGCGTTGAAGGCGTGGAATGCAGTCGTAGTGATTTCGGGCGTCGCCGCGATATGCCAGTGGCAGAGCCAGATGGTTGCCGGGCGCTCCAGGAAGGGGTCGAGGCCATCGTCGGCCAGCAGGAGGCGCCCCAAAGACGTCGGCGCAATCAGCCGTTCGCCTTCTTCAAAGAATCCAGAGGCTAGCGCCCAATGGCGCATGGACATGGCCATATTGCGCCCGACGCCAAAGCGTGCGATCGCGTCATGTTCTTGGAATGTCCCTGACGGCGCGCCGTCCTTAACGGCGTCAAAGGCTTTCTTCAACCATAGGAGCCGGAGCGGGAACGTCTCGTGTCCCGCGAACTGCACCTTCGAGTCGGCGTAAATGGCTTCCCGTCGCATAGTGGGAAAGCTACTGGAGAACTCCTCCAGTGGCAAGGCGGCAGCGCTCAGCTGCGGCGATAAACTCATCTGCGGCGAGAATAACGCAATCACGGTCGAGGTAACGATTAAAGGACACGCGGACGACTTGCTTTGCCGCTTCGACGGAATAACCCATTGCTGCAAGGACATGCGAAGTTGTCAGCTGCCCCGAGGTGCACGCCGACCCCGTAGATATTGCCACGGTCTTAGCTAATGCAGCGCATAGCGCGTCCCCATCGACCCCGGGAATTCTGATTGCAGCTCCGCCCGGAACTGTGGGGTGCCCATTTGCTACCCGCGAATGGCGAAGTTGCCGTACGGCTAGGCGGTTCAGGAAGGTGGACAACAGGTCGTCCACCGCTCGCGCCCCATCTTCCAGTTCCAACAAAGCCAGGGTGGCCGCAGCGCCAAAGCCGGCGACCAATGCCACGGGCTCGGTGCCGGGGCGAATGCCGCTCTCCTGCCGACCGCCGAATAAGAGGGGGCGCGGCGCGGGGGCAGACGAGGCGCGGAAGAGCGCGCCGACTCCCATTGGCCCATAGCATTTGTGAGCGGAAAGGCTGAGATAGTCGACGTCTAGCTCGACAACGTTGACCGGGATCTTTCCGACCGCCTGAGCTGCGTCAGTGTGGAAGAAGCCGCCTGCGCGATGGGTCAGGGCGGCCGCCTCCGCGACGGGTTGTATCGCGCCCGTCTCGTTGTTCACTAGCATGACAGACGCAAGAAGCAGGCGCTCGTCGGCAAGGTCGGCGAAGGCGTTCAAATCCAGCCGACCGGCTGCGTCGACCGGCGCATGCACGACCTCGAAACCTTCGCCCGCTAGCGCCGCGGCGGTTTCGAGAACCGATTTATGCTCGATGGCCGAGACGATCAGCCGAGATCGCGTGGACCCGCACGCGCGCAGCGCACGGGCCACACCGGCGAGCGCCAAGTTGTTCGCCTCGGTCGCGCCTGAGGTAAAGGTAATCTCGCTGGGCGCAGCTCCGATCAGATCTGCGACGGCCTTCCGGCCGCTTGCCAACAACAAGGCCGCCCGATCACCGGCGCCATTCGGCGATCCCGCGTTGCCGGGCGTCTCCCACGCATCCAACATCGCGGCCCTAGCCTCAGGGGCTAGGGGCTGAGTGGAAAAGCCGTCTAGGAAAACTGGAGGTTTCACTGCGATCTGATGCCAATTGTTGCCAATCGAGACGTTCGGTTGGGAGCCACTGCCTACACGGTAGCTATCTTGGGTTCTGACTTCCACTCACGATTCGCCGGCTGTTAATGGCCTACTGCCGGTGTCGCGGCGCCGGGTTAAGCTAAACCCACCTTGTTTTCGAGTTTAACCGAGCTAAAATATTTGATGGTCGAGTGCTTGCGGACGGCATTGTAGAACTGAAACGCGCTAGTCATTAGATTAGTCTGTTTGCGAGTGGGAGAAAATTCTCCTTTTGCTGCTTCTGACTGGCGTCGATTGAAAAAAGCTTCGCCATCGCAGCGCGGCGGGAGTCGTGGTCAACGGCGTACGACTGGCGCTTGAATTCCATACCATCGAGCAAAGCGGCGATGTAGCCGGCCACGGTGTCCGCCGCCATGATGAGCGAGGTATCGACGTTGTGGATGTAGCGGCTCGTGATCGTGCCTTGGGCGTGGCCCAAAAGTGCAGCCACAGTGGATTCTGTGAACCCCAACTCGTTAGCGATGCTCGCGAAGCTGTGACGCAGCACATGGGGCGTGATCCCAGCGATGGGTGTGCCGGCGATCATCTTGTCCCAATGCTTCGGAAACCCGATCAGCGGCTTGCCGGGCAAGGTGCCCGGAAATACCGGGCCCGCAGCAAGGCGGGGTTTGCGTGCCTCCAGCATCTCTATGACCGGCAATCCGATAGGTCGAACCGAGGCGCCTTCTTTGGTGTCCACGAGGCGCAGGCAACTCGATCCGACGTCGACCTCCCGCCAAGCGAGGTTCAAGATTTCACCGCGACGGCACCCCGTGAGCGCGATGCAGCGCGCGACGGCGGCGGCGGTTCCGAACTGGTAATCGTCGGCCGCTTTCCGGAGGAATTCGCCAAAAACTCGGTATTCATCTTCGGAGAGACGGCGCGTACGCTTCTGGTAGGCCATCTTGCGGATGCCATGCACGGGATTGGTTTCGATGATCGCGTGCTGGCGCGCATAGGTCAGGAGTGCGCCCAGCAGTCCAACGGTGCGAGTACCGGTGCCCGCCCCACCCCGCACTATGGCGCGCCCGCGCTTGCGGGTCTTGACGTCGGCGCGTGTCTGGCCGGTAGCGACGTCGCGCATGAATCGAATTACGTCAGCCGAGACGATGTCCTTCACGCGCCGCGTTCCAAGCAGCGGAATGATGTGACGCCGGATCCGGCCTTCGTCGGTGTAGATGGTCGATTCCTTCTTCGGTAGACGCTTTTTGCCAAGGATCAGGCCGGCCTTCGCGTCCTCGAGATAGCGTTCGCACAACTCCTTGATGGTGATGGCGCGGATATCGAGTTGCCGTTCTTCGGCTGGGTTGTCGCCCTGGGCGATGCGACCAAGAAGGGCACGCGCCTGTCGTCGGGCCGTCTCCGGCGTCCAGACGCCATGCGGGCCAATCGTCAGTCGACGCGTGCGCCCTTTCGCGCGATACTGAACGAGATAACTACGCCGGCCCGAGCTAAAGACCCGAAGCCCAAATCCGACGAGTTCGTCGTCCCAGATGAAGTAGTCCGTGCCCTGCGGCATTGCCTGATCGACAGTCCGCTTGCTAAGCTTTCCCACGTCGGTTCTCCTGGTTCGCGTTGCGGTCCATGGAGCCCGTTTCCGGAAGCACCACGGCAGCACCTGGAGGGAAATTGCGACGTGCCATGGGATACGCGGTTCGGTGCGCAATGCCAGTAAATCTCAATATACGTAGTATTTTAGAGAGCATTTTCGTATAAAGAGAAAGTCTAGCGAAGATTAGCCGAAGTCGCTCCGAAGGCAAAGGTCACACGTTCGAATCGTGTCGGGTGCGCCAGTTTTGCATCGGCAATGCTGTTTTTTCCTTAAGTGCTGAAATCGTTCAGCAATCGCCATACTGAGTGAATCAAGTGATCAAGGGGATTATGAACCATCCCACGATCAAGATGGCTGTCTGAGCCAGGATCCGATCGTTTCACTCGCTGAGGGCGCGGCGCCAATCTCCTCAAACACCGCCAATCGGTATGGTGATAACCTTACCTGCGGCCGCCCTTACGCCAGGAGAGGGTGCAACGAACCAAGCCGGACCAGTCAGGCGGCCTGGATCTCGGCCACAAAAGCCCGGGCATCCGCTGCGACTTTTTGCGACCCCCCGGCCAGGGCCTCGGCTGCTGTCAGCATGGTCTTCGCCGCGCGGCCTGTCTCGGCGATCGTCGCGGTGATCTCTGTAAGTCTCCCGTTTACTTCGTCGCACTGACCCGCTGTCCCTGAAGTGAAGTGCGAAATCTTATCCTTGGCTTGGTTTTGCCGCGAAACGATATCAGAGATTGTCTGATTTTGCTGCTCAAGCAGCCTGATCGCTGCCTCGATAGCTTCGATTGCCGAGAACAGGTCTGTCGTGTCTTCGAGAATATGGCTGATCTGCCCGGTTATCTCCCGCGTCGCCTGTTCGGTTTGCAGCGCCAGGGCCTTCACCTCGCCGGCAACGACATAGAAGCCGCGGCCTGCCTCTCCGGCGCGCGCCGCCTCGATGGTCGCATTCAAGGCGAGCAGATTGGTTTGCGCAGCAATCGCGCTGATCGACTGTGTGAAGCCGTGAATTGCGCGGGCATTATTGGCCAGCGCTTCCGCACGCTGCAAAGCACCCGAGGCCTCCCTGGCCACATTATCGGTCAGCGTGTTGCTATCGGCAATTGAAGCGGACACATCCTGGACCGATTGCGAAATCGCTTCCGCAACGGTCGTGAGGGCCTGAGAAGATTCCTTTGCCCCAGTCGACAGAACTGCAGCGTTTTCGATCTTTTGGGCCGACAGGGCGACCCGATCCTGCATATCATTGGCCAATTCCAGGATTTGTCCGGACGATTGGTTGAGCTCTTCGACAATGCCGTCCAGATTCCCGCGAAAGCGATCAGAAATGTGAGCCAGGAACGCCTGCCGCCGTTGTTCGGCTTCGGCGGAGAGGCGGACCTCAAGGTCGCGCCGCTCCACTGCGGCCCGCCTGAAATCCTGCAATGCCTGCGCCATCACGCCGATCTCGTCCTTCCGTCCCAGATAAGGCGTGTCGCGCTCCGTCTCCCCTGCTGCCACACTCTCCATAACGGCGGCCATGTAACTGAAATCGCTCAGGACCTTCCGAGCGGCAAACAGGATCAGCGCGATCAGGGTAAAGACCACCGCGCTCACTCCCGCGAGCATCAATTGCATCTGGTTCTGGCTGGCCTGGAGCGCCTTCAATTCGTTCTCCACTCTCTCGGCTGCCTCCACTACCGTCTTTTCGACGATCTCGACGATCTGCTGTTCGCGCCTGGCGGCGTCGTTGATATAGAGGTTGATGCCTCGGTTACGGTTCGCGCTGGCCAATTCCTCGGCGATCAACGACATGATTTTGGTATACTCTTCGATTAGCGGGTTCACAGTCGCCACCAGCTCTGGCGCAATGGCGCGCTTTTCATCGAGCAGGCCCGCAAGTTTTTCGCGCAGTTTCTGGGCCTGCACTTCCTGAGGACGGCGCCGTGTGACCGCCTGCGCCAGTGAGGCCGCCTTGAATTCTCCTACGACCGTCTGCAGGGTTCGCATTGATTCTGCCCGCGAAAGCGCCGCCGACGCTTGGATGTAACTCTGATGATTCGCGGAAAGGATTGACCAAAGGATCGAGCCTCCAATGACGAAGGCGACGATGATTCCGGCAAGAGTCCAATTGAACCGACGCTTGATGCTCATCGTTGCGAACCTCTTCGCTCAGAGTTTTGGCTCGACAATGATGATCGTCGCGCCGCCAAAATCGCCGACCTTCTGATCCAGGCCCGAGCGCTGATGACAGGTTGCGCAGGGCTCGGTGATCTTCATGGGCCAATAGCTCACGAAGCGTTGCCCAATATTCGTGGATTTCGGTTCGGTCTCGCCCCTCCCGAGAAGATCGGCGACAAAAGCAAGGACAGCCTTGTCCGCAATGACTCTGTCAGGGGCCGCGTCCCGGCTGATCAACTCCGTCGATCGCGTCGTCACGATCGCCTGGTATCTGCCCTGCGAGCGCTTGTTGAAATGCTCCAGCAACTGGGCCCGGAAGAACGCGGGCACGAAGGCATCCTGACCACCCTTCACCATATCCGCCCGGTAGGTGCCGGTCACCGCGTCGAAAGCTTCAGTGAAGGCCTTGCGG
The DNA here is from genome assembly GCA_020252485.1 of Methylocystis sp. Classification (GTDB taxonomy): domain Bacteria; phylum Pseudomonadota; class Alphaproteobacteria; order Rhizobiales; family Beijerinckiaceae; genus JADCCX01. The sequence continues at coordinate 867 of JADCCX010000173.1, read as the reverse complement.
ATTTCATCCCTTTCGGAATCATAAGCCTGCTGCCAATCACCCTTGGCTAGAGTCTTGAACTGTTCGAGCAGAGCCTGTCGGAGCTTGGCGGGATCGACCTCCTCCGCCCGCAGCGAGCCAGCATTGATTTTGTCCTGCAAGCCGGCGATCACTGCGGTCGCAGCATTAATGATTGCGTTGATTTCCTTCGAAACGTCGCTCCGGCTAGGCTCAGATTGGACTGGGAATGACATCACGGCCAACAGAGCCATCACGCCCAGCCAGGACTTCCCACGTGGCGGCATAAGCTCCCCCTTGAGCTTCGTGAAAAAGGAACAAAGCGCGGCTTTTTTACACGCAGCATCTATTGCCGGATATCCTTGATGATTGATTAACGCCTGCTGCCCGAACGGTCTAAGTCAACGTCAAGTCGGGTCAGAAAAGCGATCATCACAAGGCCTTCGTCCAACGCGAAGCCTGGGGCTTGGAACTCCGGTCGATCCTCCTTACCCTGATTGCCGCATCGGGGGGGCATCACCTTGGCATCGGCAGGCGTTTCAACCCACGCGGCCGATGTCGCGCATGGCTGCGTGGCCGAGGGGATGCTTGTCACCATCCACGCCCTGGACGCCGAGGCGCCCGCTTCGGAAAGCTGGACAATCTTGCCCGCGCGAATCCGGACATCACACCGGATTGTTTCTCAAGCGGTCACCACCTTGCCGCCGTCGAATGGCGCCATGCTCTAATTGTGGAGCCTCAACAGGTTGTCCCCGGTTAGACCGAGGCGACTGATGGGTGTCATTGATTTTAGACTGCCATGCGGGCGGTGCCAATTATATTGGTGTGTCCACGATTTGAGGCGTTGGGCGCGTTCATCCGAGTTGGGAT
>JADCCX010000172.1 GCA_020252485.1 Methylocystis sp. | reverse complement strand
TGCGGACCTGAACGGCAAAGGAAGCTGTGGCCATGATGTGGGGATCCTTTTTCAGCTGCCCTGGAAGCCGCGGCGCCACGACAGCACCCAACGCTCGAGAAAGCGCACGCAGGTGTAGGTGGTCAGCCCGAGTATCGCGTAGATCACGATGACGAGTACCATGATGTCGAGTTGCCACCACGAGCGCGCATCGCTCATCAGGGCGCCGAGGCCCTGCTGCGAGTTGATCGTTTCGGCAAAGACGAGGGCAGTCCAGGCGTTGGTCAGGGCGACCCGCAGACCGACAAAGAAGTTGGGCAGTGCGCCGGGGATGACGATGTGGCGCACCTGGCTCCAGTAGCCAAGGCCGAGGGTGCGGGCGACCTCGATCAGTCGCTGGTCCACGTTGCGGATGCCGCCATAGGTGTTGATGTAGATCGGCATCAGCACGCTGAGCGTGATCAGCGTGACCTTGGGCACCTCGTTGATGCCCGCCCAGATGATCAGCAGCGGCACCAGCGTGAAGTTCGGCACGGCATCCAGGATCTGCATAAGCGAGTCGACAATATCCTCGAGCCGCCGCAGGGTTCCCGAGATCACGGCAAGAAACAGCCCGATCGCCAGCCCGATGGCCGAACCAAGGGCGACCCTTTGCAGCGAGGCCAGCAGGTTTTCCTGCAACTGGCCATTCATGGTCAGGGTGACTGCGGCAGTCAGCACTTCCCAGGGCGGGGGAAAGATGCGGGCACCGATCAGGCCGGCGGCCGCCAGTGCGGTCCAAAGCACGAGGAGGCCCACCGGGCCGTAAAGCCGCCGCACCTCGCGCGGGACGACGAATTCGGGCGGGCGGGGGCCCTCGGGCTGGGACAGGTCGTCCAGGCCGCCGTTCAGCACCGCCGGATGATCGGATGCGGCCATCTGCGGCCGAGGTCTTTCGACCTCGCCCGGACGGATCGGCCTGCGGGCCAGTGCCAGTTCGGCGGCCATCAGTTCGTGGCCTCGATTGCGCCGGTCGGACCGGGATTGGCCAGCACGACATCGTTGAAGCGGGGGTCAAAGCCGATGGCGGCGTCGATCTGGCTTTTCGCCACGCCCGCAGCAAGGAACACATCGGCCTGACGCTGGTTGGCGGCAATCACTTCGGCGTCAATCGGGACATAGGCCGAGATGCTTTCACGCGCGTTGATGGCGGCATCTTCCGGCTTCTGGCGACCCGCCTCGGTGAATATCCGGGCGACCTCGTCCAGATTCTCGGATTCCCAGATCAGCGATTTCTGCAGCCGCACCACAACGTCGGCAACCGCTGCCTCGCGCAGGGGGTCTTCCAGCACTTCGGGGCGAGCGACGAACCAGGAATAGCTGTCGAACAGGCCCTCGGAAGTGGCGATCACCTTGCCATCGCCACTGGTCACCAGCGGGCGGGAGTTGCTGATCGCGGTCACCAGCGCATCGACCGATCGGCCGACAAAGGCGGCGCGCGCCTCGGAAAGCGGCATCAGGACAAGTTCGAACTTGTCCAGCGGGATGCCTGCGGCATCGGCAGCCAGTGCGAAGAAATAGTGGTTTGCCGTGCCCTTGGCGAAGCTGACCTTCTTGCCGATCAGATCATTGATCGTCTCGATCCCTGAATCAGGATGCACGATCAGGGCGATGCCTGCGCGGTTCAACTGCTTGGCACCGCCGACGATCACGAAGGGGCGATCCTCGGGCGTCCAGGGCTTTGTCGCGTTGGCCTGGTTCAACACCGGCGCCGAGAAGTTCAGCCCGACATCGAGGTCGATGGCCCCGGCATTCAGGGCCTCGACGGCGGCGTTGGCCCCATCGAAGTTCGCCCATTCCAGGGTATAGGGCGTGTCGGCAAAGGCACCTGAGGCCTCAAGGATAGCAACGGCAGCACTGCTGCCGCTGGACTGGATGCCGATGATCAGCTTGACGCCGCTCAGGTCGGGCGCCTGTTCGGCCAGGGCGGGTTGACTGAACAGCGCCAGAGCGGCCACGGCGGCGGCGCTGATCCTGTTCAGCAGGGGTTTCGGGAATGACATGTCGCGGTCCTTTCATGGGGTCAGGTCGCGGCAAGCGGGGCGTTGCCCGTTGCCGGTTGCGGGGAGCGGGCCGGTTCCGGGTCAGCGGGACCGGCGGCGAGGCTGGCGGCATGCAGGGCCCGGAACGGGCCGGCCTGACGCAGCAAGGTGGCGGGTGGGCCGTCTTCGACGACGCGGCCCTGATCCACCACAAGCACGCGGTCCGCCTGCAGGACGGTCTGCAGGCGGTGCGCGATGAGGATGACGGTGCGGCCCTGCCCTTCTGCGGCGATGACCTTCTGGATGATCGCCTCGGCCCCGAGGTCGATCTGTGCGGTCGCCTCGTCCAGGATCAGGACCGTTGGTTCGATCAGCAGCGCGCGCGCCAGACAGATCAACTGCCGCTGACCTGCCGACAGTGAACGGCCCTGTTCCGCCAGAACGGTGCGATAGCCCTCGGGCAGCCGCCGGATGAAGTCATGCGCGCCGACCCGGCGTGCGATGGCCTCGATCTGGGCAGGTGTGGCGTTCGGGCGGCCATAGGCGATGTTGTCGGCCACGCTGGCGGCAAACAGCATCGGCTCTTGCGGGACATAGGCCACGCTGGCGCGCAGCAGCGCCGGGTCGAAGCGGTCCAGCGGCACACCGTTCAGACGGAGCTTGCCCTCTGCCGGGTCGGCAAAGCGGGCCAGAAGCCGCGCGATGGTGGATTTGCCCGCGCCTGTGCGCCCGACGATGGCCAGCGTCTGGCCTGCGGGAATATCAGCGGTGAAGCCGCTGAGTGCGTCGGCCTGTGTGCCGGGATAGTGGTAGCTGACCGCTTCGGCCCGGTAGGCGCCTGTGACTGCGGCCGGGCGCAGCGGGTGCGACGGAGCCGGGGTAGATGGCGTCTCGCCCAGCAATTCCTCGATCCGGCGCAGGCTGGCCCCGGCTTGCAGCCATTGGTCAAAGGCCTGCGAGACTTGCTGGATGGGCGCAAAGAACTGGTCCAGGTACACGAGGAACGCCGCAAGGATGCCGATACCGATCTGCCCCTCGGCCACCAGCGACGCGCCGACCAGCAGGACCAGAGCCTTGGCCACCACCGCGAGGAACTGGAGAAAGGGGAAATAGATTGCGGCGATTTTCGCGGCGCGGTCGCGTGCGGCGCGATAGCTGTCGGAATCCTGCCGGAAGCGCGCCGCTGCGCGCTGCTCGCCGGCAACCGCACGGGTGACGCGCGCGCCGGACACCCCTTCCTGAATGCCCGCATAGACCGAGGCGACGCGCTGGCGCGACACTTCGTAGGCGCGGGCGGAGGCGCGGCGATACCATTCGGTCGCGATGGCCAGAACCGGCAGCACCGCCAGCACGGCAAGGGCCAGATGCGGCTCCATCACGAACAGGACGACAAGGATGCCAGCGCAGGTGGCCAGGCTGACCGCTGCCGTCTGCAGGCCCTGCTGCACGAATGTTGACAGGGCTTCGATGTCCGAAGTGGCGCGGGCCATGATCCGGCCCGATTCCTCGCGCTCGAACCGGTCAAGGGACTGGCGCTGCAACTGGGCAAAGACGCGGATTCGCAGGGCAAAAAGGATGCGCTCGGCGGTGCGGGCGGTCTGCAGCACGATGGCACGGCCGATCACCCAGCCGGCCAGGATCACCAGCGCAAAGCCCGCGACGACAAGCCAGAGTGTCTCGCCCCGATCGGCATTGATCCCGTCAAGTCCGATGCCGACCAGCGCCGGACCGGCGAGGCCCGCCAGCGTATCGGCCACGATCAGGGCGATCCCCAGCCAAAGACCCACCCGGTAGGGCCGCAGGAAGCCCAGAAGCGAGAAGGCGGCGGTGTTCGAGGTCTCGAAGGCCTCATCGACCTGGGGTGTGGCTGTGGCGGGTGGCAGGGCGGCGACCCTCTCACGGATCGAGGCCCCGCGCGTCGTCGCCAGCATGGCGGCTGTGGGCGCGGTCTGGCGCGCCTGCCCGCCGACCTGGATCGTCTCGACAAAGCGCAGCGAGGCCACCGGAGCCTCGGTTCCCGAGACTTCGGGCCAGGCAGCGGGGTCGAACCCTTCGGCTGTGGCTGCCGGATCAGGCTCGGCTACTGGTGTGCCAAGATCGGTTTCCAGCAGGCGGCGATAAAGGGGCGAACGGCCGACGAGTTCGGCATGACTGCCGCTGTCTGCGATGCGACCGCCATCGAGCAGCACGATCCGGTCTGCGAGCGCAAGGGTAGAGCGCCGCCGTGCCACAAGCAGCGTCGTGCGCCCGCGCACGGCGTCGCGCAGCGCATCGAGGATCTGGGCCTCGGTCTGCGAGTCGATGGCCGAGGTGGCGTCGTCCAGCACCAGGATTGCGGGGTCGGTCAGCAGGGCGCGCGCAAGGGTCAGCCGCTGTCGCTGGCCACCCGACAGGGTTGCGCCCAGTTCCGCGACAGGCGTCTCATATCCCTGGGGCAATGCCCGGATGAATTCATCCGCTCCGGCAACGCGGGCCGCCGCGACCATCTGTTCGCGTGAGGCAGATGGCTGGCCACGCAGAAGGTTTTCGGCAATCGAGCCGGTGAACAGGAAGGCGTCCTCGAACACGGTTGCGACGGCGCGGCGCAGCGAATGCAGCGTGACCCCGGACAGGTTCTGTCCGTCGATCAGCACCGCGCCGCGCGAGGGATCGTGAAACCGGGCCAGCATCAGGGCCAGGGTTGACTTGCCCGATCCGGCCGCGCCGACCACGGCCACCGTCTCGCCCGCAGAGATCGTCAGCGACAGACCGTTCAGCAGGGGTTCTGCCGCACTGTAGCCGAAGACCACGTCACGGAACTCGATGTGACCGCCGGACAGAACGAGGGGCTGCGCATCGGGCCGTTCGGTGATGGCGGGGGTATGGTCCAGCAGTTCCAGAACGCGCTCTGCCCCGGCGCGGGCCTGCTGGGTCGTGGTCAGTGCCCCGGCCAGGGTGCGCACCGGGGCTGCGAGCTGCACAAGGTAGGAGAAGAAGGCAAGGAACACTCCCACCGTCACCTGCCCCTGCAGCACAAGCCAGCCGCCAAATCCCAGGACGGCCAGTTGCCCCAGCGACGGGATGGCCTGCATCAGCGGGGCATAGCGGGCGTTGATGCGCGAGGTGCGCACGCGTGAGGCAAAGAGGTTGCGCGCCCCTGTGACCATCCGGCCAAGCTCGCGCTGTTCCTGGCCGAAAGCGCGCACGACCCGTGCGCCCCAGATGTTTTCGCCGATTGCACCGGCAAGCCGGGCCTGGGCGCGCTGATCGCTCCAGACTGCGGGAAAGACCTCATGGCGCAGCCGGCGCGCCACCAGCCACATCAGCGGAAGGCTGACCAGCAGCACGAGGCTGAGCACCGGCGAGAGCACGAACATCACCGCGAGCGAGGCGATCACCATGACGATGCTGCCCAGAAGGACATGCAACTGGCTGAGCAGGGCCTGCACCAGCGCGATGTCGGCGGTCGAGCGCGAGATGACCTCCCCGGTCGAGAATTCGGCCTCGGCGCCGTATCCCACGTCCAGCCGCTGGACATGGCGATAGACGGCATCGCGCAGGTCGTGCTGCACCGAAAAACCGAAGCTGTTGCCATTGGCCCGCCGGGTCACCGTCGCCAGGGCATTGATGGCGGCGGCGCCCAGCAGAAGGCCAAGCCAAGGAAGAAGTGGGTGATCGCCGGCAATGATGGCATCGTCGATGATCACCTTCTGGATCACGGGCACGGCCACGGCGGCCAGCTGGCCCACGACAGTGGCGACCAGAGCAAGGATGACCTTGCGCCGGTGCGCCCGGAAGAACGGCATCAGGCGTTGCAGCCAGCCGCCCTGCCAATGCCGGGAAAACCAGCCTTGCCCTGCCCCCGGAGGCGCGGGTTCAGGACCGACGCGACCGGAGAGCGCTGCGTCAGGCAAGTTCCAGCACCCGGTTGTCCACGAGGTTGTCGTAGCTGTCTTCCTTGAGCAGGTTCCAGCTGCGCATCCAGTTGTAGGAGCGTTCGAAGTCCTTCTGCGAATAGACCGACGGGTCGGCATAGCGCAGCCGCGACCGCGAGAAATCCTTCGGCTCCAGCGTGGCGATCGCGGGATCGACGTCGGCAATCAGATATTTGACGAAGGGATAGGGGTCTTTCTGCAGCACGGCCACCGCCCGGCGCACGGCACGGTTGATCGATTCGAAGGTGGCGGCGTCGAGTGAGGGGCTACCGATTTCCAGGCCGACATAATGTGCCTCGGCGATCACCTTGTAGCCCAGCTTTTCGGCAACGGTGATCCACGGTTCCATGACCGCGACTGCCTCGACCTTGCCGTCGCGCAAGGCGACGAACCGGTTGCCGCCATCAACATGGACGACCTTGATCTCTTCACGCGGCAGGAAGCCTTCCAGAAGCTGAAGCGCAACATAGTGCGAGCCGTGGTGGAAGCTGACACCGACGGGCACGTTGGCCAGATCCTGGGGGATCAGATAGGGCGAGTCCGGGCGCACGATGATGGCCTGGCTGGCACGGGCTGCGCGTTTTGCGACCAGTTTGCCGCCCACGGCGCTGTCCTGCGTGCGGCGCACCTGACCCCATTCGCACGCGCGGTAGAGGGCGGTTTCCCCCTGCTCGAAGGGCGACGGGCCGCCGAAGGAGCTGACCAGTTCGTGATCCTCGATCAGGCGAACCCCATCGCTGCTGGCCGAAGCCCGCCCGGAAGAGCGCTTGACCAGTTCGACATCGAGACCCTCGGCCTCGAAGTAGCCAAGCTCCTTGGCAACATAGAACGGCAGCGAAAAGATCGTTCCGCTGACTTCATTCCGGATTTTCTTGAGAGCCATTTGAGATTTCCTTCTCCACATGACATGCGGTTTTTCGCACAGTGAAAAAGACTACAAGGCAAGTAGAGTTTAGCAAGAGAACGGACCTCTCGTTGTTGCCCCAAGTTTTGGCTGCACGGTCCCTTTTTGGGGGCAAGAAGAGCATGAGGAGATCTGCTGTGCCTGAATGGGTCCAACTTTGAACCCTATCGAATCACTGCCGACCTTTTGGTCGCATCCGGCACTAGGATCGGATCTATCCCAGTCTCCATCACTGGTCATTGGTGCGGGTTGCCGAATTTCAAAAAGGCTAAGTGACCGCAATCGTCCTGATCGATGTCGCAGCGGCAGGTGTTGTTAGGGTCTACCCAGGAGTTCAAGTCATCAGGATCTCGGGCGGAAAATCTGGAGCTATCCGATGAACCGCCAGGCGGCGCCGTCGCGCTCGCGTCCCGGCCGCGCTTCTTCGCCGATCACAGCGCCGCCCGTGGCCCTTTCGTTTCGCTTCTGGTCCAGTCGTGCGGCACGAAGTTGAGCTGAGGCCGCACCAAGATGAAGACCCCAAATGGCGACCTCGACCGTTGGCTGGACCCGGCCAGCTCAAACGCCCGCCGCAGCGTTTTCGCGCAGGACCTTGTCATCGAAGGCGATGCCTCCTCCAGTGGACCGATCACGGTCCAAGGCAATGTCGTTGGCTCACTGCGGGCGCCGGAGATCACCGTAGCTGGTTCAGGTCATGTTGAAGGTTCCGTCGTCGCCCACGACCTCGTCGTGCTTGGGGCGGTCTCTGGTATGATCTCGGCGCGAAACGTTCAGCTCGCGCCGAGTGCGGTCGTGCAGGCCGACGTCACCCATGAGCAGATCGCCATCGAGGCCGGTGCCGAGCTGGAGGGCAGGCTTCAGCGCAAGGCCTGACAGATCTCACACCGCAAGGTCTGGCGGCAGCATTTGGCCAGCAGGCAGATAGCCCCGCCGCATCTTCTGTCGAAGGGTTTGAGATGCCGCCCTCTCCGCTTCTTCCACGGTGGCGCAAGTCTCGAGTCTTGTCCGTCCGTGCGTTCCGATCCGGCCCCAGGTCCGCAAGACGGAGACGTCTCCGAACAGCGTCGCCGCAACATCGATGCAGTAGAACCGCGCCATGTTGGCCTCCGGGTCGATGCGGTGCAGATGTGCCAGAGCCATAGCGGTCCTCCTCGGCACAGACTCCGCCTTGTTACTCTCCAAGTCCAATTGCATTTCTGAATCGATCCGGGCGCTCCGATTCATAAAGCTGATGGGTCATGGTGACGGATCGCCCGGTGTTTCCTCGACAACCTCGACCCAGAGGACGCCACGCAGGGTTTCTTCCGGGACCAGCCACACGGTCCTGAAACGGCCATTCACGATGCGATGCCGTTCTGCAACGAGTTCCCGGACTCCGCGGTCGATCCGCCACAGGCGACGATCGATGGTCGGGCCTTTGGAGCCGCTTCTAGCGACCTCTTCCATACCGGCCTCCTGTAATCCGCTGACGGCTAGCGGTCATGGACATGAACGCTGTCAGAACATATCTAACGACATCAGAAGTGGTGCTTTGCTGTCGCCACGCGAACCACGAAAGGCTTTCCTGTCGATGCATGTTCTGTCCCCCGTTCTGGCTGTTTCCGCGTTTGCGGCGATGTCTGTTCCCGTCCACGCGCTTGATTCCTGGACGGTCGGTGTCGAGCGTGGCCTGCCGACCTACGCGCTCACCAGCGAGGCGGGTGAGGTACGCCTTGTCTGCGATCCGGATCGTGTCTTCGGGCCGACGCCCAACGGCGCACTTGTGGTCCGCTTCGACAAGGACACTGCTCCGGACATGGTGGTTGTTCTCGCAAAGTCGGGTGAACAGGCCCGTCTGCCGGTCAAGAATGGCATCTCCGCCCAAGCGGCTGTTGACGCAGCGGACTGGTCGAAGATGGTGGCCACCTTCCGTGCTGGCGGTGAATTCGCCCTGGTTACAAGCGCTGACAGCCTGACCTTCAAGACAACGCCGCTGCCCGAGCTTGCCTGCGAGTGACCGCAGGCAGTTCAACGATTTCTGTTGCATGGTCCGGGTCTATCTGACGCGTCGCGCCTCGATGAGCCGCGACGCGATCGCGGCGAGGAAGGCCCCAACGATCGTCGCCCTGGGCTCGATCTGCCAGGGATCACCAAGGGCTGCATGCATGGCCCGGATCGCAGAGCCTTGGGCGTAGACGGTCATCGCTTCACCGACCGCCATGTCAGTTGCCGGCATGGCGAAGATGCGCCTCGCCTCTTCTTCATGCGGCATGATTTCCTCTTCGGCCAAGAGCCGCCGCAGTTCGGCGCGGGCTTCCTTTGCAAAGGCGCGCAGCATGTAGGCCGGGGTCACCTCGTCCGCACCCGGGATCTGCTCCAGACGCCTCTCGGTCGCCAGCGGAAGCCGAAACAGAACCACCAGCTTCTCTTTCCGGGGCTTCGACACCACATCAGCGGGAGCACCGGGCGGCAATGAAACAGGTGACGGCTGTCCCCCCTCCTCTTCCCACTTCCCGGCAAATGCCGCTTCGGCCAAGTGTGACGTGGCCAAGTTGGAGAGGTCGGCCCCGACGGTCTCTGCTGCCGACCCCGCCTCCGGCGCTCGCCGTTCGGCGAGAATGCGCGACTGTACTTCGCGCGAAGACCGCAGCCGCGCTGCGGAGTTCTGCAGGCCCGGCTCTTCCGCCGCCGGGGAGGGTGCGACACGTGCGGGAAGGCGGAAACGGCTCATGCAGGGATCACCTCGTCGATCCCTGTGAGGACAAGTTCCGCAACTTCAAGCTGGCGTGTGATGGCGTCTGCCACCAGCCGACCACCGGGTGCCTTGGCGTTGGCGCGGGCCGCCGGTCCAAGGGGGCCGTGATAGCCCAGTTGTTCGAGGATCCGCGAATGCGGGACGATCACGTCGAGATGGTCGAGACGCAGGATTTCCTGCAGCACGTCCTGGTCACGTTTCGGCAGTTGAGCCATTCCCCCTTCCCGGGTTGCGGCGTCGATGATCTTCGGCCCCGCGTCCATGACGAGGACCCGGACTGCCGGGAACCGCTCGCCCTCGGCAATCGAGGCCCGGAGGTCGTCCATCCAGAGGACGGCGCGATGGGT
>JADCCX010000171.1 GCA_020252485.1 Methylocystis sp. | reverse complement strand
CGTCGCCTCCAGCGCCGCCTCGCGCTGCCCGAGGCTGGAGAGGTCAACGCCGAGGTTGGAGAGGCTCACTGCAAGGTCGGGTTCGAAGGCGTCGGGGCGGGCGGCAGCGAGACGGCGGCGGATCGCCATTGCCTCTTCTGTCGCCACAAGCGCCGCCTCGCGCTGCCCGAGGTTGGAGAGGTCGACACCGAGGTTGTTGAGGCTCCGCGCAAGGTCCGGTTCGAATTCGTCAGGGCGGGCGGCGGCGAGACGGCGGCGGATCGCCACCGCCTCTTCCGTCGCCGCCAGGGCCGCCTCGCGCTGCCCGAGTCCTTGCAAGGTTTTTCCCCGGTTGGCCAAGCAGCGGGCCAGGTCGGCGTGGGCCTGTTCCGACCCGGCCTCTGCGTCCATCCGGGCGCGGGCCGCGTTCAGCCGCTGCCCTGCCACCGCATCCGCAAGCCCGAGCAGCGCTACGGTTTGTGCGGGCATTGCCTTGGCCAGCGCCTCCAGCACCTCTGCCGGAAGGCGCGGCACAGCCTCGGTCAGCAGGCGGGGCAGCGGCCCCGGAGTCTCGATGGCTGCGGCGACCAAGGCGGGTGCCTCCCCGGTCGTCATCCCTGCCACTGCATGGGCCAGGAACGCCTCGGCCCCGGCCGCGCGGGCACCATGCTCTGCCCGGGTCGCGCGGTGCAGCACGGTGAACAGGGTGCGGCGGCGCGCGGCGCGGTCGGGTTCCGGCAGGGCTGCGATCCAGTCTCGGCAGGCATCGAGCAGGGCCTCGTCCCCCGACAGCAGCAGTTCATGTTCGCCGATCAGGTCAGGCTCCAGCGCCGCCACACCCTCGGACCCGGCGGCATATAGGCGGCGCAGTTCCGCCATCGGCAGGTCGACCCGCGCGCGGGTGCCGAAATAGCTGTCGGCAGCCAGAAGCCGCTCTGTCCCCGGCCGGTCGGCCGTGCCGCCAAGGGCGGTGATCTGGCTGATCCCCCGGCGCATCGCGCCTTCGCGCCTGTCGCCGGGTGCCAGCCCGTCGATCACCTTCCGCCAATGCCGCCGCTCCAGCGCCAGCACGCTTTCAAGCAGGTCGGCAACCTCCTCTCCGGCGCTGCCCGCCAGCGACAGCAGCGCTTCCATCTGCAGGGCCAGCGGGCGGGCGAAAGCCGCGCCCTCGGCCAGCCGCGCCCGCCGGTCGCCCGGCAGCGGGCCCTGTTGCAGCGGCGGAAACAGCCCCGCCCCGGCCTGATGGACCAAAAGCGGCGTCAAGGCCGCGCGCATGGCATCGAAAACCTGCAGCCGTTCATCACCCGTCGGCAGCGCCCCGCTTTCGCGGATGTCGCCATGCGGGGCCCCGCGCCGGTTGAACAGGACCTGAACCTCGGGTTCGGTGCGGTAGAGATCCTGCCACCAGGCCGCACCGCGCGACAGCAGCACGATGCGCAGCGGCCGCCCCGAGTCTCGCGGCCGCTGGCTGGCCATGCGGGCAAGTCCGATCACGTCCGCCCACCGCGATTCGGCATAATCGAGCACCATCAGGACGCCGGGTTCCGGGCCTCCAGACATCACCTGTTCGATGGCGTGCTGGCGATGCTTCATCCGCGCCGCTTCGTTCGGCACCGCAGCCGGATAGAACCCGGCAAGCCAGCCTTCGGCCCGCAGTCGGCGCACCGTCTCGATCATCAGCCGCGTCTTGCCCATGCCGCCGGGCCCATGAGCAAGCCGACCGGCCGAAGGCCGCGTCGCATCAAGGTAGGCACCGCGGCCAGTGCACCAATCGAGCATGTCGGCAAGCGCGCCATTGGCATCTGCATAGCCTGCAACCTCGTAAGGCGCCTGAAGCAGCACCGACGGCGTCACCATCGCCGGATCTTCTGGCAGGTCGCGACGGCGCGGGTCGAACAGGTCTTCGCCGTAAAGATCGCGATACGTCTCGTGCATCGGGCGCGCGCCCGGTGGCACCTTCCCCTGCCACACGGTCTGCAGGGTTCGCAGAACCGGTTTCAGATCGGCCAGATCCAATGTCTGGATATGGTCGACCGCAGCATAATTGAGCGGCACTTCGGCCAGCGGGAAATCCGGTGCCCGCAGATTGACAAGCTTTCCCAGCCGAAGCGCTTTCTCGACCTCTGCCTTGACAAAGCGCGATGCCGCAGCCCCTGCGCTCCAGATCACCACCACCGCCGAGGCAGCGTCGAGTGCCGCGCGGATCTGCGGCTCGTACGCGCCCCAGGATTCGAGCGCATGGTCCCACCAGACCGGATACCCTTCCGCCACCAGCCTCTCGGCCAGTTGACGGGTCAGCTCGCGGTGACGCGAGGAATAACTGATGAATACATGCGCCATGACCCGATCTCACTGTCGACCCGACATGGCGTCAACCTAAGCCGAAGAGCAGTTACGCGCCACAGATTCTGCGCAGTCGGCTGGATTCCTGCGTCCGGCTTGGTTGTTCAGGCGCATCAGCTTTCGCGTTGCGATGCGATGACGTGTTGACCCCAGAGCGTGCCACCGCCATCCATCCGCGCTTCGACTTCCGGCTCGTCCGATATCCGGTGACCGCCATCCCCAGTTCGATCTCGTCGTGCGGCCTTGGATCGTCCACGCAAAAGTGAAGGTGCAAAGGCGGCCAACGACCGTTCGCTTCAGCTCGCGTAGGTCGCCAACATGTGCGCGAAATCCGAGCTCAGGGTAGTCGGTGTCCTCAACGTCCTGAAAAGGGGCGTTACTCTGATCGGGGGTTCTGGGGGAGGGAACCCGGCCTGTGTAAAGTCACTCCAGAACGGAGAAGCACATGCGAAGTGTCGCCAATGTCTTGGCACGTTTGGGTGCAACGGGCTTTTCGGCTCGTAATGGGTTGGACGAGCGCAGTCCCCTGTCGCATTTCCGACAAGAAGGCGCATAAGGCCTTGCCGTTTCAGAAGTCCGTCTCGACTTAGCCCACGAGCATTCGTTGGCCACGGTCGTCGCCGTTGCCCCATTGCTCATGCAAAGCTGCGGAGACAGGAACTCCGTTGCTGCGGGCAGGTCGGCGGTGATTTTCTGCTCGAACACCGCCCCAGACACCTCTTCCACAACCCTGACCCAAACAGAACTCGCGTTGGGAAGAACCGCACTAAACAGCTTCAGCACTCCACCCGTCGCGATGCCGAATCTCGCCCCCAGTGTCGGACAGCGTCGGCGCGCCGGTGCCATCGTTCCAAACCGGCTTAGCAGGCTGCTTAAAAAAAAAGTCTGCCCTGGACGCGGTTTAAGGAACATGATTCAGCCTTGCCAGGACAACTGCGGGGATGATGATGCGCGGGACGGATGAGAAGAGCGGATCGCTGTTCAGCTATGTTGATCTTGAGGATCGGATTCCCGACAAGCACCCGCTGCG
>JADCCX010000170.1 GCA_020252485.1 Methylocystis sp. | reverse complement strand
TCGGCGCTCAAGGCCCGTCTCGGCGGTGAAGCCGGACTGATGAAGTTTCTCGCGGCCCTGATCGATGCGCCGCCGCGCGGAATCTCCGCCACAACCGCGATTTCACTGGCTTGCCTCCTGCGTCATCTCAATGAGGCTTGCGTCAGATCGCTGATCGCCGTTTCAGAGCGCCCCGACTTCGGCAACTGGGTTCTGGTGGAACAGAGTTTGCTGGGCGTCGGCCGCGTCGAGTCGGCGACGTTGCCATTGATCCTGGAGGCTTCGACAAGCGCTCGGCCGCGCACGGCTTTGCTCGCGATAAGGCTTCTTGGAATTCTCGCGCGTGACGCAGGAGCCGACCTTGCTGCGCGCCGCGCGGCACGTCTTGCCCTGGAAAACTTCGGCGCGACTCCTGCGGCCGAACGCTTGCTTCATCTCTACATGCCGTCCACGCAAACCGAAGACGAAGGTTGTATCGTCTCATGCGGAACGCTCGCCAATGTCGCCGCCACCGAGCTTTTCTTTGCAGACGGCTCCCAATCATGAGCCCTTGCCGAACGAGATGCTGGCCGGTGAGCGTTGCACTCGCAGTCGAAAGGAGAAATGATGGCCACCGACGATGATACATCGCGCATCATCATGCTGCTCAAAGGCGTGATGGATCATGGCGGACCTTTCTGGTGCTATGCCGCCGTCAAGCCGTCGCAATTCGAAGCGTTCAAGGCAACCGAGGCGGAAGGCGAGATCGATTTGTACGCGTTCGACGACTATGGCGAGGTCGTCGTTTCGGCCGAGGGCGAAAGCCCGCCTTACACGGTCACCGAAGAGGTTGCGCGAATGTATGGTGCCGATCCTCGCACCTTCTTTCGAGACATCGATCCGCTGGCTGAGATTGCAGAAAAGATTCGCATATTGAGGCATGGTCAAGAGCCCGATGCCGGTCCGTCACCGCCAAGTGGCGGATCTCGGTGGGCTGACCGGTTCGGCAGGAAAATTTAAGAATGGTTTCGTTCGACGCCGATGGAGCTATCGCTGAAAGTTGGTGACGGGGGGATTGGGTGGCATATCGAGGCGTTGTTGACGCGCCGCAGTTCTCGCAGAGAAAAGGATATGCCACATGACGAAGGATACGGTTGTCGCGTTTCGCGCGCCAGAAGGGTTTTCGCCCGACCCGCTGACGGATTTGCTCCGGCAGGGCGCACGCCAGTTGATCGCGCAGGCGGTCGAAGCCGAGTTGAACGGATTTCTCGCCGCCCATGCCGATCAGACTGATACCGCTGGCCGCAGGCGGTTGGTCCGGCACGGCCATCTGCCCGAGCGGGATATTCAGACCGGGATCGGGGCGGTGCCGGTGAAGGTGCCCCGGGTGCGGGACCGAGCCCCGGAGGGCGTGCCGCTGCGGTTCATATCGACGATCCTGCCGCCCTATCTGCGGCGCGCCAAGTCGATCGAGGACCTGCTGCCCTGGCTTTACCTCAAAGGCATCTCGACCGGCGATTTCTCCGAAGCCCTCGCGGCCCTGCTGGGGCCGGGCGCGCCGGGCCTGTCCGCCACGACCATCACCCGGCTGAAGGCGGATTGGTGGGACGATTATGAGCGCTGGTCGAAGCGTGACCTCTCGGCGCGGCGCTATGTGTATTTCTGGGCAGACGGCGTCTACTTCAGCCCCCGCATGGACGAAGATCGCCAATGTATACTGGTGATTATCGGTGCGGATGAGTGGGGCAACAAGGACGTCCTCGGCCTGATCGATGGCTTTCGCGAGAGCCCGCAGAACTGGCGAGAGCTGCTCCTGGATCTGAAACGTCGCGGCCTGGAAGCGGCACCAAAGCTGGCCGTGGGCGATGGTGCCATGGGGTTCTGGGCCGCGCTGCATGAGGTTTACGGCAAGACCCGCGTCCAGCGCTGTTGGGTTCACAAGACCGCCAACGTTCTGAACGCCATGCCCAAGTCGGTCCAGCCCAAGGCCAAGGCGCATCTGAAAGACATCTGGATGGCCGAAACCAAAGCCGCGGCCAATGCCGCCTTCGATTTCTTCGTCGGGGCTTACGGCGTGAAGTACGACCGCGCGGTGAAATGCCTGATCAAGGATCGCGCCGATCTGCTCGCCTTCTACGACTTCCCGGCCGAGCATTGGAAGCACATCAGGACGACGAACCCCATCGAAAGCACCTTTGCCACCGTCCGCCACCGAACCACCAAGACCAAAGGCTGCCTCAGCCGCCAGACAGCGCTGGCGATGACCCACCAGTTGATGCTCTCGGCCAAGAAGAAATGGCGCAAACTCGACGGCCAGAACCGCCTGCCCGAAATCATCGAAGGGGTTGAATTCCGAGACGGGATCAAGCACGAAAGCAAAGCCGCCTGATCAGGCCGTCACCAACTTTCGGGCATAGCTCACGCCGATGATCGGCATGGCGCGCTGCGCGTTTATCCGGCTGCGCCGCAACGCAGCGCCGAAGGGCTGCCCCTTCCTCTTCCCCGGCGATGTCGAGGGCCAGCCCGTGATCGAACTCAAGCGCTTCTGGGCCCGTATGCGGGCCACCGCCGACATTCCCGACGTGCGCACGCCCGCCAGCTTGCCGTGCCCGCCGCCATTGCCCTGAGGCTTGGCCTCCAGCGACCCGGTCCCCCGTTTCAGCGGCACCATTTCGTTGACGAACTTGACCGAAACCTGGAACTGCCCAGCAGCAGCCCGGTGGCTGTGACCTTCCTCAACGAAAACAATGACGCGCTGACGCAGCTCCATAGGAAATGGCTTGCCCATATAACCCCCAAAATCTGCAATAGGTAGAGGGAATCACAAATCGGCCCCCAAGGGAATTCTGAATCGAAATGGAAGCAACACGCTCTAACAGGCTGCTGGCGATTCATGGAACTCCAACTTTGTCTTGCCACGTCGCTCAGCCGATCAGTTTGACCGCAAAGCCAGTCCCTATGCCGGGAGGGACAGTGGTCGCGCGCGGGACAGGACGTGCCATTGGGCCAGGTCGCCCTGCATCGCGTCCGCCGCCTTTGCGACGCGGTCGGTGACCAAGGCAAGGTCAGAATGTCCTTCTCCCGCGCCGCGCTGGGGCGTCATTCTCGCCGGTGCTGTCTCATCCGCAGTCGTTTGCTCTATTGTCGGGTCTGCACCGACCAGTGCAGCACGAATTCTGGTGAGTTCGTACAGACTGTTTCGCGATCTGTCCGCATACACCGCGAAGTCTCCCTGAACGCGGATGGCCGAGAGCGCCGCGCCGAGGGTCGGGAAGAAAGCCATCAGGAACGTGATCCCGTATTTGATGGGCTTCCAGGGGTTCTCGTGCATCGCATGGGTCCAGTCCTCTTGCGTCAAACCAAGACAGGCGAACAGCACCAGGAGCCCGATGCCGAGATAGAGCGTGAGCTTGAACAAGCGCTCGCCCCAGACGTGCAAGGCGTGCTCCATCCGACCCAGGCGTCCGGCGGTTGTGGCATGATAGGCAATCTGGCCCTCGATCTCGGAAGCATTCCCCCCCGACTCCTGGCAATCGGCGGCTGCCCTGCGTACGGCACCGAGATACTCCGCATCGACCTGCGCATCTGGCAACGGGATAGCACGCCGGATCGCCCTTGCGTACCAGGGAACGAAACTGACTTCGGCTATTCTGCGCCCCGAGGCGCGTCCGATGGGGTCTGGCGCGGCCACAAGGGAAAGCATCCGCATGGGGCGAAGAACCTCTGCCAATCGCCGGTACTCGAGAAACCGGGCATGCCAGCGCAGGGTGACACCCTGGACATAGATCCACAGGATGCCCCCGATGATGATCACCTCCAGCCCGGTCAGCACCGCCTTCGCTTCAATCCAATCGGCAAAGAACGGGAGAAGACCGCACAGGGCCAGAGCGACGGCCACTGAGGCGAGCAGATAGCAGGCGACGAAAGCACCGCGATAAAGCAGCGAATAGTAGGTCGCCAGCCGGTCAGCGAAGGCGAAGGCAGGAAGCAGAGTCGTCTCCAAGGCGTCGCGAAGACCCGGCGCGGTTTCGGGACAGGCAGACAGGAAGGGCCCCCAGTCTGCGCGGACGGCAGCGACATAGGGAGCCGCTCTTCTGTCAGATGGCCCAAAAGGTCGGCCGGCAAAGATCTGAAGCAAACGCGGATAGACACGCGCAAGCAGACCAAGCCGGGTCTGCTGGTGTTCGGCCAGGTATGTGTCAAGGACGACGTCCGGGCTGACTTCCGGCGCATGGTCTCCGCTGCCTTCGTGCGTAGCGTCGTGGTCCGGGGACGGCGCGAAGGGGACGAGGGCGCGCAGATACCGGCGGATCGCGGGCCAGCGGCCTGGGTCCAAATCCTGTGACCGCACGTCGGGCGGTGCCAGCAGCGACCCGATGACCTCGCTGAGGGAGTCGAGCGGCGCGCGGGCGGTGTCCCCGATCTGGGCCGAGGCGAGAGGCAGGTCGTCGAAACCGCTCCAGACCACCGCAGCGTCTTGCGGCGTTGCCGGATCGATCAGAACCACGGGCATGCCTTCGGCGCAGGCGCGGGCGATCATGTCGGCGGTGCCGCCGCGTCCGCTGCCGGGCTCTCCGTCCCAGATCGCGATCAGGATGTCGCTGTTGGCCAGCATGATCAGACCGGCCGCCTCATAGGCGCGGGTGTCGGCGGCGCGCGCTCCGTCAAGTGCAAAGCGCGCGCGGGCGGCGGCCATCAGCGCGTCATAGGTGGCCTCGGTGCCTTCGCGCTGCTGGTCCGTGCGATAGTCCGCATCCGGAAACGGCAGGACCGCGTCGAGCAGGCAGCCGCGCGCGAGCCCGGCCTCGGCCACGATCTGATCGGCCCCGGCGGCGAGGGATGAGACGATGATGGCCACAACCCCGCGCGCATCCGGGGGCGGCGGGGCGAAGGCCCCGGCATGGGCAGCGCCGGTGCGGCGCGCGGCGTCCAGCATCAGGTCGAGCACCCGGCCCACGGTGGCTGTCACTGCGGGGACCGCAGCGGCAGGCAGCCTTGGCGCGCCTGCCGCATTGACCGACCCGGGACGGTGGCCGGTGACGCCGATGCGCAGGGCTACGGGCGGGCGCGGCGGCTGCGCGGCGGGGCCGGTCATGGGGGCCCTCCCGTCTCGTCTCGGTCCGCGTGGGCCTTGGCAAGGGTGGCGTGCAATTCGTCCTTCAGCTCCTGATGTGCGGCGGGCAGGCGGG
>JADCCX010000017.1 GCA_020252485.1 Methylocystis sp. | reverse complement strand
GCCGCCAGGCCGAAACCACCATCTTTAAATACGTCAACGGCTTCTATAACCCGCGCCGCAGGCATTCAGCGTTGGGAGGCAAAAGCCCCCTGGCTTTCGAACGCCAAGCCGCCTAAATGAGCAATAGGAGCGGCATAAATACACGACAGGCCCAGTCCAGGATGAAGCAGATCGAAGATCGTTCGGCCGTTGATGTGCCTGTGGGTAGCGAGGGCGGGCGCAGGCCGTCCGCGCTACCCACAGGCATGGCGACGGCCACGCCGACCATGGTGCCTGGCAGCGTCCGCGCGCAGCGGGGCAGATGGAGCCAGATTTCGCCCCTGGCGCTGGTGCGCAGGCTGTGGATGCACCGGGCGCTGACGATCCAGTTCGGCGTGCGGAGCCTGCGCGGCCTCTACGGCGGATCCTTCCTCGGCCTGGCCTGGATGACGGTGCGGCCGGTGCTCATGCTCGTCGTCTTCACCTTCGTCTTCGGCGTGGTGTTCCAGTCCCGCTTCTTCCCGGGACAGGCGCCGGTTAACTCTGTGGATTTCGGCCTCGCGCTGTTCCTCGGCCTTAGCATCTTCACGCTGCTGGCGGACATGATCGGGAAGAGCCCTGGCCTGATTGTGGCCAACACGAACTTCGTGAAGCGCGTCGCCTTCCCGCTCGACGTGCTGGTTGTCAGCGAGTTCGCCGCGGCGGTGATGCAGTTCCTCGCCAGCCTCTCGCTATTCGCCGTCTTTATGTTGCTGCGCCATCACGGGATGCCGGCGGCCACGCTCTCCCTTCCCGTCGTCATCCTGCCCTTCGCGGCCCTCGTGCTCGGCGTGTCGTTCTTCCTGGCAGCCACCGGCGTCTTCCTGCGCGACCTGCCGCAGGTGGCCAACCTGGCGATCACAGTGCTGATGTTCCTCAGCCCGATCTTCTTCCCGCTGTCGGCGATGCCCGCGGCGGCACAGGCCTGGATGTTCCTCAACCCCGTGGCGGACGTAGCCGAGCAAGCGCGCGCTGCCGTCTTCCTCGGCGCCTGGCCGGATCCCTGGGTCCTGTTGCGCCAGTACGCGGTCGGCTTCACGGTGCTGTGGCTGGGCTGGGCCTGGTTCGAAGGCACGCGGAGGGGCTTCGCGGATGTCCTCTGAGTCGGAGGTACTGATCGACGCGCGCGGACTCGGCAAGTGCTATCGCCTCTATGCCCGCCCGCAGGATCGGCTGAAGCAGTTCCTGCTGCCGCGGCGGCGCTTCTTCCAGGACATGTGGGCGCTGCGCGGCGTGGACCTGAAGGTGGCACGCGGCCAGACCGTCGGCATCCTCGGCCGCAACGGCTCGGGCAAGTCCACGCTTCTCCAGATCATCTGCGGCACCCTGCAGCCGACCGGGGGCGAGCTTGCCGTGCGCGGCCGCATCTCCGCGCTGCTCGAGCTCGGCGCCGGCTTCAATCCCGAGTTCACGGGGCGGGAGAACGTGCGGCTCTACGGCGCCATTCTGGGGCTGGACGCCGACGAGGTGACAGAGCGGCTGCCGCGGATCCTCGAATTCGCGGGCATCGGCGACTACGTGGACCGGCCCGTCAAGACCTACTCCTCGGGCATGTTCGTCCGCCTCGCCTTCTCGGCAGCCATCCACGTGGACCCGGACATCCTCGTCGTGGACGAGGCGCTCGCCGTGGGCGACGCCGAGTTCCAGGCGCGCTGCATGGCGCGCATCAAGGCGATGCAGGAGTGCGGCGTTTCCATCCTCTACGTCAGCCACGACACCGAAGGCGTGAAGCGCCTCTGCAGCGAGGTACTGGTGCTCCACGACGGCCGGGTCGTGAACCGCGGGCGGCCGGTCGATGTCGCCAACTGGTACGTGGCCTTCAGCACCGTCGGATACGATCTCGCGCGGCTCGGCGACATGGAGGCGCAGCTTGCGGAGCAGCAGGCGCCGGCCCCGGCTCCGGAATCGCCCTCGCAGCCCGTGGTGGAGCCGGAGGACGGCGACAGCCCCCCGGTGTTCAACCTGTTCCGCCACGGCGACGGCACCGCGCGGATCTTCAGGGTGCAGCTGCGCGACGAGACGGACGCCGTGGTCACCAGGGTGGTGCTCGGGCGCTTCATGTCCGTGGCCTTCGACGTCCGCTTCGAGCGGGCCGTTCCGGCCTATGTCGTCGGCTTCTACGTCACGGACCGGCTGGGAACCCATGTCATAGGACTCAACACTTACCAGGAGCGCGTCGCGCTGCCCCCGGCGCAGGCCGGGGAGCAGCGCCGCTTCGAGTTCCGCATCCCGGTCGAGGTCCGGCCCGGCCACTACAGCCTGACCGTGTCCATCGCCTACAACCAGTATGACCACCGGTGGCTCGACCACATCGACAATGCGCTGGTGTTCCGCGTCGTGGACAACGATCCGAAGCGCCTGGTGTTCGGCGTCTACCTGCCGGCGACGCGCGACTTTGCGACTAGGCTGCTGGATGCCGAAGCGCCGGCTGAGGATCCTGAACCGCGATGAGCGCGTCCAGCCGCTCTCCCCCGCGTCCGGGGCGCACCTGCGCCCGATGCCTGGATGGTGCGCGTGCCGCCGGCGGGCGGAAGGGCCGGGCCGGAGCATCGCCGTCCGAGCGCTCTTGGAGTGCCAGGAGATGACGACGGACCCGCGTGGCCTGGAGCCGGCGCTGCAAGCCATGATCGACCACGTCGCAAAGGCGGACCCGATCTTCCGGCCTTCCCAGTTTTGGGCCTATTTCCGCGACCAGAACCTACGCCAGCTCGGCGCTGTGGGGATCGGCAACTTCAAGCGCACGATCAACCAGAATTACTACAACTGGCTGCCCACCTCCGCCGAGGACAACCAGTTCCGCGCGCTGCTGCGGCTCACGGCCGACCACCCGTCCTCAAGCGCCTTCCTCGCGCGGCTGGATGGCGGCGATGCGGAGGTGGAGAGCGTGTTCGCCGCCTCCCCGCTCGCATCGGAGGATGCGCGCGAGATCTATCGCCTATTCGTCGGCATGCTCTGGTCGTACACGTGCGCCACCAGCCCGAACGACCTGCCGGCCGTGCTGGCCGAGCCGGAGCTCGGGAACCCCCTTCCGGTCAGGCTGGGCGTGCGCCTCATCTCGCAGGACCTCGCGAACTCGATCAGGGAGCGCAACACGATCCTGGCGCCCGTGGAGGACGAGCTCGCGAAGGGGCGCGGGCAGAACATCGTCGAGATCGGCGCGGGGTACGGGCGCCTCGCCTACGTGGTCGTCAGCTCCGCGCCGTGCCGTTACACGATCGTGGACATCCCGCCCGCGCTCCACATCGCGCAGTGGTACCTGTCGCGCCTCTTTCCGGCGAAGAGGATCTTCCGCTTCCGGCCGTGGAAGTCGTTCTACGACGTCGCCGCGGAGATCGCGGAGAGCGACGTCGTGTTCACCACGCCGGACCAGTTCGCCCGCTTCCCGGACAACGCCTTCGACATCGGCATAGCCATCAGCAACCTGGCGGAGATGAGCCCGGAGCAGATCCGGCTCTACCTGGATCTGCTCGGCACCAGGGTCTCGTCCTTCGTCTACATCAAGCAGTGGATCACGTCAGACAACACGCTCGACGGGCACCGTTACCACAGGGCCGATTTCGACCTCGCGCCCCCATGGGCCAGGCTCGTGGACCGGACGGATGCGGTGCAGGACAGGTTCTTCGAGACGCTCTGGCACCGCCCGCGCGCGATGGAGTGATGCCAGGGCAGGACGGGAGCCCTGGCACCGCCGGTGGGTGTCCGGCGTCAGCGCTTATGGGACCAAATTGGCGATTTGAATAACGGAGGATTTCTGGCTCATCGTAACCCTGTTGAATGCCGCCGAGAGCTGACCCGGGTTTGCCACGCAGATTTGACCCGGGTTTT
>JADCCX010000169.1 GCA_020252485.1 Methylocystis sp. | reverse complement strand
GTAATGGTGCGCCGCGCGATGATGCGCGTCATGTCCTGCAACAGACCCTTGAGCACTTCAGACAGCCTGGCGCCGCGCACAATCGCGTCCTCAAAGGCCGAGGAAAAGGCAAAGCCCAATTCCCGCGCGGCGTCGCGGGTGTTTTCCGTGCTGCGCTTGATGCGCTGCTCGGCCTCCTCCAATTCGGTCAACGCGCGTTCGCCTTCGCGGGCGATGGTCTCGGTCGGGATGGGCCTGCCAGCGCGCTCGGCACGCTCAGCCAGATCTCCCAGCCGTTCCAGGCGGCGCTGATAGCGTTCATAGGCATTCTCATTATCCAGGATCAGCCTTTCGCGTTCGCGCAATAGGTCGTTCAACTCGCGTTCCGCCGCGCGATCCGCGGGCGGGATGGCGGCGACACGGCGGGTGGTGCCCTCAATGCGGCGCAGGGCCTCATCACGTTCCTGTAGCGCCAGGGTTTCAAGCCGGCTGCGATCGGCGGCGGTAATGCCGCCGGCGGCCTCAGCCTCACGAAGGCGGCGGACGCGGTCCTCATATTCGCTATTGATGCGAAAGCGGTCATCCAGGGTCCGGCGCAATTCCTCGGCATCCGCGCCGGCGCGGCGGCGGCGTGCATCGGCGGCTTGGGTGGCGGCGCCTTCCGCCTCGCGCTGCTGCCGATCCGCGTTGGCCTGTTCGCCGCGCGTGATTTCCTCCGCGAGTTCCTGATACTGCCGGCGCAGTTCCTCCAGCCGGGCGGCGCGGTCCACCCCGGCCTGTTGCTGCGCGGTGCCGACCAGGCCGCTGCGGATGGAACCACGCCGTGGTTCGGTGGGCTGGCTTTGGCCTTCGATTTCAGCCTCAAGCCGGGAGATTTGCGCGCGGAGCGCCGCAGCCTCCGCACGGCGCGCGGCCTCCTGCTCGGTTGGCAGCAAAAGGCCGGAGCCACGCCGCACGCCATCCAGCACACGCGCCGCGCCGGACAGCGCCTGGGCCAGCGTATTGGAAAGGCCGATGGCTTGATCCAGCCGGGCGAGGAATTGATCCGTTGCGACAGTCAGCTGGCCAAAGGCACGCCCCACCGAAAGTGGCGCACGTTCAAATTCGCCATTCAGCTTTTCAACGGCGCCCAGCAGCGCGGGAAACACCGTATCGGCGGTGAGCTTGCCCTCGGAGCCGAGCTTGCGGAGTTCACCGATGGAAACGCCAAGCTCGCGCGCCAGCGCCTGCGCAAGGGTTGGCAGGCCTTCCAGGATGGAGCGCAGTTCATCACCCTGCAGCGTGCCCGATGCCAGGGCCTGGGCCAGCTGCTGGGTGGCGGAGGAGATTTCCTGTTGCGAGGCGCCAGAGGCGATGGCGATGCGCTGCAAGCCACCAACCAGGGTTGCGACCTGATCCGAGGTAGCACCAATCTCCCGCGCGGCGATGGAAAACCGCGCGAAGGCGTCCACGCTTTCACGCACAGCGACGCCGGTTTGCAGGCTATCCTGATAGAGCCTGTCATAGATTTCCCCGGCGCGTTCCACCGAACCGAGCGCGGTATTCAGCCGCCCCATGGATTGTGTCAGCGCATCGCCCGCGACCACCACCGCGCGCAGCCCGGCGGCCAGGCCCGCGATCTGGACGCCGCGCACGGCGATATCCAGCAAATCCAGCGCGCGGGACGCACGTTCCGCGCCGCCCTGAATGCGCGCGAGGGAGCGTTGGCCAGTTTCGCCGACCTCACGCAATTCCTGTTTTACGCGCGCGGCGTCGTCCAAGGACAGGCGCACCGAGACGCGGCGGGTGGCGTCAGCCATGGGGCGTTTCCTCCCTGCCGCGCGTGGCGATGCCTTCCGCCATGCCGATGCGGAGCGCCATCAGCATTTCCGAAGCGGCCCAACCCTGCGCGCCGAGATCGCGCGCGGCGGCCAGCGCATTGGCGATGTTGAGGGTGATGCCGGCCATGCTGGCCTCAGCGCAGGCGGTGCCGGCGGCCCAGCAGGCATGGGCCTCGATGCTGACCGGTGCGTGTTGGCTATAGGGGCAGCTATCGCCGCAATCGCGCGCGATGGCCGCGCAGCCGCGACAATATTCGGGCCCGCTGCCGAAATGCCATGCGGCGCGGGCCCTTAGCCGTTTCCCTCCATGGCCGCGGTGGCGACTGGCGCGGTGGCGCGGTCCCAGAAGGCGGCGGCGATGTCGTCCAGATCCATCAGGCGTTCCACCGCATCGGGGGAGAGCGGCAGGGGCTTGCCGGAGGCATCGCCGATGCCTTCCCAGGCGAGGATGGAATGGCGGGCCAGCGCCTTGACCAGATAGGCGAAGGCCAATCCGCGCGCCATGTCGGGGTCGAGGTCGGGCTCGGCTGCGCGTTGGGCGCCAAGATTCCGGGCAGAGGCTGCCTGGGCCGCAGCCATCACGGCGGTAGTGACGGGGCGGATTTCCACGCGCACGCCGCGTGGGAGGGCGAGCCAGTAGGGCTCGACGGGGAGGTCGAGGGTGAGCATGGGGGTCTCCCTTATGATCGGCCTTGACCTCGAGGGGTCGAATGGCCAAGTTGGACAATGCTTTTCAAGGAGCGTTCCCGTGCCGAATGTCAGCCTCACGCCAGAGCAGCAGAACTTCATCGAGGCCCGAGTGGCCTCGGGCCGTTTTTCCAGTGCCAGCGAAGTGATGCGACATGCGCTTCGGCTGATGCAGGAGGCAGAGGAACGCAGAGAGCGTTTCGTTGCTATGCTTTGCGATGTCAGCGAACGAGCGGACCGTGAAGGCACCCTTTCTGCTGAAGAGGTGGACGCGGAATTGAAAGCGGTGATTGCCGCAACCAAGCGGCGCGCTTGAGTCCCGCCCAAAGGCGGGCAGCGGCTCGCTTCACTCGCGAGGCTTTGGCTGATCTCCGAGCCGCGATTGGCTGGATCAGCAGAGAGGATCCAGTGGCGGCTGACCGGCTACGCATCGCGGCGAATCAGGCAACTAAGGCTATTGGCGAACATCCACTCATTGGTTTTGTGCGCACTGAATTCGCGCCCGAACGGTTCCGGTTTTTTGTTTTGCGCCGTTTACCGTATCTGTTGGTCTATGAGCCGGAGAAGAACCCACCGCGCATTTTGCGGGTGGTGCACGCTTCACAAGACTTAGCTGTGCTGCTTACCGATCTTCCAGGCAAAGAAAACTAATCAACAAATCGACGATAGGTTTCTGGCAAAGCACATAGATGGGAGTGGAAGGATGATGGCGCAGAGCCCGCATAGTGATCAATTCGATAGAGCCCTAGCGAGTATCAGGACACTGAATAATCGTGGATCGGTGCATCAATTTATGGATAACGTAAGGCTTCAGTCTGCGAGAGGACGCCTAAGCCAACTGCAAGCGGACGCGATGAGGTGCGCCGGATTACGTCGATTGGCGGAACTTGCGGGTCAAGACGCCAATGATCCGCTGACGCGGCGCTGGATTGAAGGGATCACAGCCTTTGAGGCTCTCACCGGCAAACCCGCATCGAGGACGCGTCCCATGCTCCAACGCCATGGTGCAAAGATTGCATTTGAAAAACTGGTGGACCGAACATCCGGTACCTCCGGTTTTGAACAGATGATTGAAGCGGGACTTCACGATATGACCGCAGAGTGGATCGTGCTTGAGTTCAAAGACGTGTTCGAAGACCGCATCTGTGAAATGGCAGAAGAAAGGCTTTCCTCGGCTGGAATAGAAAAGCGACCGTGAGCGTAAAAGGCGCTAGTAGCCTCACCCATACTCCGCCCCCGCCTGCTGGTTCCTGACCACCACCGTCATCATCCGCCCCGCCGTCGCGTTAAACGCTGCCCTGAAATCAAAGCTCGCCTCCACCCCCGCCGGCCCTTCGATGGGCGTCTTTGCCAATGCCAGATAAACCTCATGCAGCGTGATCGTCAGGCTGCGATTGGCATCCATCGTGAAGGCCATGGCGAATTCCGCTGGCGTGCCGCCCTGCGCTTGGCCAAGCAGCAACGTGTTCTCAAACCGCACCGTGATTTGCCCGGTACAGCGCGCAATGCCGGGATCCACACCCTCCACCTTCCGGTCAGCGCGGATCGTGCGCACCGTCTCCATCCCATTCGAAAAGCTGATCCGCGCGCCGGTCACCTGCGCCAGCGCTGCACCAGCGCGCGTGATGGAACCCTGCGCCTTATTGAAGGCCGTAAAGGCCGCGCCGCTTGGCGTGCCGCCGGAACTCGCCGCGCCGCGGAGCGATCCCTGGCCCAGCAGCCCAATCGTCGCGCTGGCAGCACCGGTGGGCGTGAAATCCATCTCCAGCGTATCAGCGCGCACGCCTGTGCACACATCGTAATTCGGCACATCGGGATAGCCGATTTCGATACTGTTCGAAGGCAGCGCCGCAAGGCCCGAGCCAAAGCTATGGATGAAATTCGGGCTGGTGCCGCTCGTGGTCGGTGGGCCGAATAGCAAGCGCAGCCAATGCCCGAAATTGATCAGGTCAATCGGCACCACCGCCTGGCCCGCCACCGTGACCGTATCCAATAGCGGCGCGCCGGTGTCGCGATTGCCGCCAATGCCAATCACATCCGCATCCAGCAACGGCTGCTCCGCGCCCAGATTGCACGACAGAAAGGGCATGCGCCGCCAATTGCCACCCGGCGCAGTGCCATAGCTGGCCTCGGGAATCATGAGCAGGCGCGCATTCGCGCCAATGGCACGGGGCATGGGGTTTCTCCTGGAGGGCGATCAGGCCAGCGGCGACCCGGTGGCGGTAAAAAACAGGGCGACAGGCAGGCTAGCGGCACGCGCGCTGGCCGCGCCTTCGAATTCGACATCCTCGATATCTGCGCTGCCGGGCTGCGCCCATTCCACCGCGCCACCCAACATGGGATCCGTAGTGATGGCGGCAGCGATGGCGACCAGCAGCGCATCCAACAGCGCATTATCTGCCGCCAGCACCTCAATCTCCGCGCGGTGTTCAATGGCAAAGGCAAGCGGTGAGAGGATGGGCGTTTCGGAGACACTCTCCCCATCGCGCAGCACAACCAGCCCACCTTGGGGCAGGCGCTGCGGCACGGTTTCATTGCGGCGGATGACGGGCGCTGGGTTGCGCGCGGCCAGGGTGGCGTTCAGGCGCGCGAACAGGGCGGTCAGGGCGGCTTCGCGCAGGCTCATCGCGGCCTCCCAGCCTCTGCGGCCCAGGCCGCCACAAAACGCCCGGGCAGGCGACGCAGGCCGCGCTCTGCCGCGCCCTTTACGTCGAGCCGCTTGGTGAGCTTCACCTGGGGCAGCAGCAGGAACATCGGCACCATGCCGCCCGCGAGCAGCCCGCGCGCCCAGGCCTCTCGGCCACGGCGATGGGCGGTGCCGATTTCTGTGACGCCACCGGCAATCAAACGAAGGCGCTGCCGTCGCCGTCCTGCCTGTTCCCCGGCGCGGAGTGGCAGGCACCAGACAAAGCCGCGCCCCGATTTGAAGGGCCGCAGAAACGCCTGGCCCGAGGCCACCATCTGCGCCGGCGTCACGCGCATGCCTTTCTCGCCGCGCCCGCGCCTGCCACGCGCGGCGTTAAAGCCGGTGGGGATGGCGAGGAACTTCCGCCCGCCCTTGGCGCGGATCAGCGCGCCGCGCTCAAAAGCATCAATCACCTTGGGGACTTTGGTGAAGACCAGCCCCGCCGGCCGGAGTGATTGGCCCGTGCGCGGAAACACCATGGACCGCCAAGCATTGGCGATGCCGCGCGCATTGCCGGCAAAGGCGGTGGTGACCTGCTGGCGGAGTTCGGCTTTGACCTCTGCGGTCTCGGTGCGGATCGCGGCCATGGCGGCGCGTTCGCCCGCGCGTAGTTCCTCGGCAAGCATTTTTCGGAGATCACCGACCAGCTGCGC
>JADCCX010000168.1 GCA_020252485.1 Methylocystis sp. | reverse complement strand
TGACATCGGGCGTCGGAGCGAATGTCAAATTCAAAAGCTCCACTAGAATCATAGACTTGCTAGTGGTCCCTTTGATTCCGACATTTGCTCGCAGCGTGATATCAAGCGGATGCAAATGTCGGAATCGGACCACTAGGGCGAAGACTCATCAGTGAAGGGCGTTTTTGAGTTTTCGCCCTAACGCCTTTCCGCCAGCCTCATCCGGCGTTATACGACGGTCATGAGGTCGCCGCGATGACAGAGCCGTCAACCAAGCCGAACCGGACAAAATGGATCGTGGCGGGAATCGTCATCGCCATGCTCGGTGTTTCGGGCATTTCGCTGGGCACCAATCTCGCCCGCGAGCACAAGAAGGAAGCAGCGGTTCAGGATACGCTGGAGCGGCTGGAGATCGTCTCGGACGGCAAGAGCCAGGTTTTCATGGTGGAGGTCATGCGCACCGGCGAGCAGCGCGCCAAGGGCCTGATGTTCCGCCAGTACCTGCCGGCCGACCGCGGCATGCTGTTCGACTTCGATCGCGAGGAACCTGTCGCGATGTGGATGCGCAACACCTATCTTCCCCTCGATATGGTGTTCATCAAGGCCGACGGAACCATCCACCGTATCCATGAGCGGGCGCAGCCGCTCGACGAGACGAGCATTCCGGCGGGCGCCCCCGTGCGTTTCGTGCTGGAGCTCAACGCCGGCACGGCAGCGAAGCTGGGCTTCAAGGCCGGCGACCGGGTGAGGCATTCTCTCATCAAGTGAAGGATTGCTGATCAAGTGAGCGCTTGTGGCGCCGCACGGCGCATGATACCCGCAACGCGGCAAGACCGACCTGTCGGGGTGTAGCGCAGTCTGGTAGCGCATCTGGTTTGGGACCAGAGGGTCGCGGGTTCAAATCCTGCCGCCCCGACCATTCGGATCTTGCTGTTGAGTTGAGGAACTCTCCAGGACAAGGCCACTCCAGGACAAGCCCATGAGCGCTCGCATCTACCGCCCGGCCAAGACGGCCATGCAATCCGGCGCCGCCAAGACCACCCGCTGGCTGCTCGAATACGATCCCGAGGTCAGCCGGTCCGTCGAACCGCTGATGGGCTGGACCTCCAGCTCCGATATGAGGAGCCAGATCAAGCTCTGGTTCGACAGCAAGGAGGATGCGGTCGCCTACGCCGCACGCAACGGCATTCCCTACCGGGTCGAGGAGCCGCGCGAGCCGACCCGCAAGGCGGTCTCCTATTCGGACAATTTCAAGTTCACCCGTCAGGGGCAATGGACGCATTGAGGCGCTGGCGGTTTTCGAGAAAATGGCCACAAGCGAAGCCCTTGAAACTTGACGCATTCTGCCAACCGCCTAGAGAATTCGAGAGCCTTGATCCCATAGCTCAGCCGGATAGAGCAGCCGCCTTCTAAGCGGCAGGTCGCAGGTTCGAATCCTGCTGGGATCGCCATTATTGAACGATTTCAGCATCTTACAGAATGGCGCAATGAGATGGTCAACCGCAGGAGAGCTTCTTGGCCTCAGCCTTCCTCCCAGCTGACGCATCTTTCACCAGCCGTCTTTCCGCCAGCGTCGAGCGCTGGCTGGGATGGGTGACCCTCTCGCATGCCCGCGCGGCGGCGGCGCTGGTCGTTCTGTCGCTGCTGCTGTTCACGCCGGGCCTGTTTTCGCTGCAGCCGATGGACAGGGATGAACCCCGCTTCGCCCAGGCCAGCAAGCAGATGCTCGAAACGCGGGATTTCATCGATATCCGCTTTCAGGATGAGGCGCGGCACAAGAAGCCGGTCGGCATCTACTGGCTGCAAAGCGCGGTTGTAGGAGCCGCCGACGCGGCAGGCGTCCCGGACGCGCTGCGCACCATCGGCCTCTACCGCCTGCCTTCGTGGCTTGCCGCCATCGGCTCGGTCCTGGTGATGTACTGGGGGGCGCTCGCTTTTCTGTCGCGGCGCGGGGCCTTCGTGGCCGCTGCGCTGCTCAGCTCAACGGTCCTGCTGGGCGTCGAGGCCCGCCTCGCCAAGACGGATGCGACGCTGCTCTTCACCTGCCTCGTCGGCTTCGGCGTTCTGGCGCGGGCATGGTTTTCGCATGTCAGCCCCGATACCCGGCGACCGCCGGCTCTCGCTCAGGTGCTGGCGTTCTGGCTGGCGATAGGGTTCGGCGTTCTGGTCAAAGGGCCGATCACGCCGATGATCGTCTTCGTGCCGGCGCTGCTGCTCTCGTTCCGGGAGCGGAGCTTCCGCTGGCTGCTGCCGCTGCGGCCCTGGCTCGGCCTCGCCATTGTCGCCATCATCACAGCCCCATGGCTGATCGCCATCGCGCTCAAGACGGGCGGCTCTTTCTTCGCCGACAGCGTCGGCAAGGATATGCTCGGCAAGGTCGGCCAGGGACAGGAGCGCCATTGGGGCCCGCCCGGCCTTTACGCGACCATGTTCTGGGCGACGGCATGGCCGCTCGCCGTCTTCATGGCGCTCGCCTTCCGTTTCACCTGGAGGGAGCGCCGGGACGATGGCGTCGCGTTCCTGCTTGCCTGGATCATCCCCTGCTGGATCATTTTCGAATTGGTCCAGACAAAGCTGCCGCATTACGTGCTGCCGCTCTACCCGGCCGTCGCGGTGCTGGCCGTGCTCGCGATCGAGCGGGACGGCGTGCCCTACGATTGGCGTTCGGCCAAATGGGGCGCTGCGCTCGCCCTGCTCGCCCCTGCGCTCGTCCTGATCGCAGGAGTCGGAGGCTTCTGGCATCTGGACGGGGTGCTGCCGGTCTTCGCCCTGCCCTTCCTGATCGGCGCCGCCGTGCTGGCCTTCATCGGCATGCGGGCCCTGCAAAAGGCCGAACCAATGGCGGGCGCTGCGCTGCTTGTCGCTTCCGCCCTCACACTGACGCTTGCCGCCTATCCCTTCGGTCTGCCGCGCCTGGAGGCGATCAACCTGTCGAAACGGCTTGTTGCCGCCGCCCGGACGGCGCCCTGCGAAAAGCCCGCTTACCTGTCTGCGGGGTACAATGAGCCGAGCCTCGTGTTCCTGACGGATACGGAGATCGACCTCACCGACGGCAGGTCCGCCGCAGCGGCTTTCAGCAACGCCGGCTGCACCATCGCCTTCGTGGAAAAGCGCCACGAGGCCGCCTTCCTGGAAGGGTTGAAGGCCGTCGCCGATCCGCCAACCGAGCGCGGGCGCATCAAAGGCGTCAACATCAATTCGGGCCGGATGCTGGACATCGGCGTCTACGCCCGCGAGCGGTAGGCGGATATCCTAAACCCGCGGCGGGATCGAATAGGTGCCGGTGGCGTGGGCCACCGGCTCTTCGCTGCCCTCGGACAGCAGCGTGACCTCGCCGACCGCAAGACGCTTGCCGATCTTCAGCATCCGGCATTCGGCGATCAGGTCGCGCGGCTCCGGCTTGCGCAGAAAATTGATGTTGAGGTTCGTCGTCACGGCAAGCCCCACCGGACCCAGCGCTCCCAGCACGGCGACATAGAAGGCAAGATCCGCCAGCGTGAACATGGAAGGGCCAGAGAGCGTGCCGCCCGGCCTGATGCTGCGCTGATGGAAGGCCATGCGCATCCGGCAGGCGCCGAAGCCAACCTCCTCAACGGAAAATATGCGTCCGCCGATGTGGATCTGCGGAAATTCGCGGTCGAGAAAGGCCTCCATCTCCTGAACATTCATGGCGGGAGGCGGAGCGGTGCGGGAGTGAATCATCGTCATCGGCTTGTCGGGCTTTGTGGAACGCGGATTTAGCGCTATCGTCTTCCCATGACCATGCAAAGCCCCTCGCCGGTCCTGGCGCGACGAAACGACGGCGCGGTCGCGATCCTGACGCTGTCGCGCCCGCAGTCGCGCAACACGCTCTCGGAAGCGCTGCTGGCGGCCCTCACCGCCGAACTCCTCGCCATCGGCGATGACAAGAATGTCCGGGCAGTTATTCTCAATGCCGAAGGGCCCGTCTTCTGCGCCGGCCACGATATGAAGGAGATGACCGCACGCCGGGCCGACGCGGACCGGGGCCGCGCCTATTTCGCCGATATCCTCGGTCAATGCGCCCGCATGATGCAGTTGATGGTTTCCCTCCCCCAGCCGGTGATTGCGGCCGTCGAAGGGGTGGCGACGGCGGCCGGGTGTCAGCTGGCCGCCAGCTGCGATCTCGCGGTCGCGGGCGCCGAAGCCAGGTTCTGCACGCCGGGCGTGCATATCGGGCTGTTCTGCTCCACGCCGATGGTCGCGCTTTCCCGCAACCTGTCGAACAAGCACGCCATGGAGATGCTGCTGCTCGGCGACATGGCGGATGCGGCGACTGCGCACCGCTTCGGCCTCGTCAACCGGGTGACGGCGGCGGGCGGCACCACCGCCGAAGCCATGGCCATGGCCCGCATAATCGCCGGCAAATCGCCCCTGACGGTGAAAACCGGCAAACAGGCCTTCTACCGCCAGCGGGAGATGGCGCTGGAGGAGGCCTATATCTACGCGTCCAGGGTGATGGTGGAGAACATGCTGGCGCGGGACGCGGAGGAAGGCATCGGGGCCTTCATCGGCAAGCGCGACCCGGTATGGGAAGGGCGATAGGCGGGCTGCGGCTCGGAAAGCTTCGTTTTCGATGTTTGGCGGTAATCAGGGCATGGCCGGAAAACCGGTCCAAACCCCCCAATAATAAAGCTCTCATGCGGTGTCTTTCCGCTTGACCCCCGGAAATTACCGTCTCACACTCCGTTTCGAAGAATTCGAAAGATCAAAGCGCCTTTCGATCATTCCAAACATGATGGCATCAATTGCTGATAGTCGGGGTCCGGCCGGTTCTGGCTCGATCCATCAAGGAGGAGAAAAAAGATGGCCACCGTATCGATGACGGTGAACGGCAAGGCTGTGTCCGGCAACGTCGAGCCGCGCACGCTTCTCGTTCAGTTCCTGCGCGAAAATCTGCGGCTCACCGGCACCCATGTCGGCTGCGACACCAGCCAATGCGGCGCCTGCGTCGTTCATGTGGATGGCAAGGCGGTGAAGTCCTGCACCCTCCTCGCGCTCTCCTGCGACGGTTCGGACGTCGTGACGATCGAGGGCCTCGCCCATGACGGCAAGCTGCACCCGATGCAGGAGGCATTCCGCGAGCATCACGGCCTGCAATGCGGCTATTGCACGCCCGGCATGATCATGTCCGCCATCGATATCGTGAACCGCAAGGGCAACGCGCTCGACGAGCATACGATCCGCGAGGAGCTCGAAGGCAACATCTGCCGCTGCACGGGCTACCACAACATTGTCAAGGCCGTTGAGGCCGGCGCCGCCGCGATGGGCGGCAAGGCCATGCCCATGGCTGCCGAGTAGTCGCCGCCCGTCCTTCTCCCCGCGAGCGGGGAGAAGGCGGCGCGAAGTGCCGGATGAGGGGCCAGACGGATGCACGCCGAGCGAAGCCGCCAAGCCCCTCACCCTTACCCTCTCCCCGCTGACGGAGAGAGGGAACAGAAACAGGAGGATCACCCAATGACGACACCGGCCACAGGCGTTGGCGCCCCCATCCGCCGCAAGGAAGACCATCGTTTCATTACCGGCAAGGGCAATTACACGGATGATATCAACCGTCCGGGCCAAACCTACGCCGTCTTCGTGCGCTCGCCGCATGCGCATGCGAAAATCCGGAAGATCGACGCCGCAGCCGCCCGCGCCATGCCGGGCGTGGTCGGCATTCTCACCGGCGCCGATCTTGCCGCCGACAAGGTGGGCGGGCTGATCTGCGGCTGGATGATCCATAACAAGGACGGCTCACCCATGAGCGCCGGCGCGCATCCCGCGCTCGCCGATGGCAAGGTCCGCTATGTCGGCGATCATGTCGCTGTCGTGATCGCGGAAAGCCTCGCCGAGGCGCGCGACGCCGCCGAAAAGGTCGCGGTGGATTATGAGGTTCTGCCGGCCGTCGTCGACCTTGCCAGCGCCACCGCCAAGGGCGTAGGCACGATCCACGATGTGGCGCCCAACAATGTGGTGTTCGACTGGCATCTGGGCGACAAGGCCGCGACGGAGGCGGCCTTCAAGAAGGCCAGGCATATCACCAGGATCACGCTGGCCAACAACCGCCTCGTGCCCAACGCCATGGAGCCCCGCGCCGCGCTCGGCGATTACGATGCGGGCGAAGACAGCTTCACGCTCTACACCACCAGCCAGAACCCGCATGTGGCGCGGCTCATCCTCTCGGCCTTCATCGGCATCGCGCCCGAGCACAAGCTCCGGGTGATCGCGCCGGATGTGGGCGGCGGCTTCGGCTCCAAGATCTACGTCTATGCGGAAGAGACCGTTTGCGTCTGGGCCGCCAAGCGGGTGGGCCGCCCGGTGAAATGGGTCGCCGACCGCACGGAGGAGTTCCTGGCCGTGGCGCATGGGCGGGATCATCTCACCCATGCCGAGATGGCCGTGGACGAGGAGGGCAAGATCCTCGCGATCCGCGTCAAGACGCGCGCCAACCTCGGCGCCTATCTCTCCACCTTCGCGAGCGCGGTGCCGACCTATCTTTATGCCCCGCTGCTTTCCGGCCAATATGACATTCCGGCGATCTACGCCGAGGTCGAAACGGTCTACACCAACACCGCCCCGGTCGATGCCTATCGCGGCGCGGGCCGCCCGGAGGCGACCTTCGTCGTCGAGCGGCTGGTGGAGGTTGCGGCCCGTGAAATGGGCCAGGACCCGGCGAAGTTCCGGCTGAAGAACTTCGTCAAGAAATGGCCGCATCAGACGCCCGTCATCATGATGTATGACGCGGGCGATTATGCGGGCTCCATGCGTCAGGCGCAGAAGCTTGCGGATGTGGCGGGCTTCGGCAAGCGCAAGCGCGACAGCGCCAGGAACGGCAAGCTGCGCGGGCTTGGCTATTCAGCCTATATCGAAGCCTGCGGCATCGCCCCTTCCTCGGCGGTGGGTTCGCTGGGCGCTGGCGTCGGCCTGTGGGAATCGGCTGAAGTGCGCGTCAACCCCACCGGCAATGTCGAAGTGCTGACGGGCTCGCACAGCCATGGCCAGGGCCACGAGACGACCTTCGCGCAGCTCGTCGCCGGGCGGCTCGGCATCCCGATCGAACAGGTGTCGATCGTGCATGGCGACACCGACAAGGTGCAGTTCGGCATGGGCACCTATGGCTCGCGCTCCGGCGCGGTCGGCATGTCGGCCATCGTCAAGGCGCTCGACAAGGTGGAGGCCAAGGCCCGCAAGGTCGCGGCGCTCTGCATGGAGGCCGCAGAAGGCGACATCGACTTCAAGGACGGCAAGTTCACGGTGAAGGGCACGGACAAATCCATGGCCTTCGGGGAAGTCGCCCTGCAGGCCTATATCGCCCACAAGTTCACCGGCCAGCAATTGGAGCCCGGGCTGAAGGAGGGCGCGTTCTTTGATCCGACGAACTTCACCTTCCCCGCCGGCGTCCACATCTGCGAGGTGGAGATCGATCCCGAGACCGGCGTGACGAAGATCGAGAAATGGACCGCCGTCGATGATTTCGGCACCGTCATCAACCCGATGATCGTCGAAGGCCAGGTGCATGGCGGCATCGCCCAGGGCGTCGGCCAGGCGCTGCATGAAGGGACCGTGTATGACAAGAACGGCCAGCTGCTGACGGCGTCGTTCATGGATTACGGCATGCCGCGCGCCGATGACCTGCCCTCCTATTCGCTGGGGTTCAACGGGACGGCGGCGCCCTCCAATCCGCTCGGCATCAAGGGCTGCGGCGAGGCCGGCGCCATCGCGGCGCCGCCAGCGGTGATCAACGCGATCACCGACGCGCTCGGCCATGAAGAGATAGCCATGCCGGCCACCCCGCAGGCGGTGTGGCTGGCGGTCCAGAAGATGGCGAAATCCATCGCGGCGGAGTGATTATCCTTCTCCCCGCAAGCGGGGAGAAGGCGGCTGAACGAAGTGAAGCCGGATGAGGGGCGGGGGAGTGAACTCACCCGGCCCCTCACCCTAACCCTCTCCCCGCTGGCGGGGAGAGGGAACATTATCGAGGAGAACGACCATGTATGAATTCAAATACCATCGCGCGACATCGGCCCGGCAAGCCGCCAATCTTCTCGTCAAGGCGGATGACGCCAAGCTGCTCGCGGGCGGCCATACGCTGCTGCCGACCATGAAGCAGCGGCTGGCAAGCCCCGCCAACATCATCGATCTCGGCAAGGTCGCCGAACTCAAGGGCATCGAGATCAAGGGCAAGACCATCGTCATCGGCGCGATGACAACCCATGCGGAAGTGGCGAATTCCGCTGCCGTGCAGGCGCATCTGCCCGGCCTCGCCGCCCTGGCTGAGGGCATCGGCGATCCGCAGGTGAGGCACAAGGGCACGATCGGCGGCTCCGTCGCCAACAACGATCCTTCCGCCGATTATCCGGCCGGCCTCGTGGCGCTGGGCGCCACGATCGTCACCAACAAGCGCAAGATCGCTGCGGATGACTTCTTCCAGGGCATGTTCGCCACGGCGCTTGGCGAGGGCGAAATGATCGTGAAGATCATCTTCCCGATCGCCTCCAGATTCGCCTACGCCAAATTTCCGAACCCCGCCTCGCGCTATGCGCTGGTGGGCGTCGCGGTCGCCAGGAAAGGCGCCAGTGTCCGCGTTGCGGTGACGGGCGCGGGCGAAAACGGCGTGTTCCGCTGGGCCGACGCCGAAAAGGCGCTTGGCGCCAAGTTCAGCGCCAAATCGGTGGAGGCGCTGAAAGCCTCGGCCAAGGGCCTCAACGGCGACATGCATGCCTCGGCTGATTACCGTGCGCATCTGATCGGCGTGATGGCGAAGCGGGCGGTGATGGCGGCAACCGCGAAGTGATGGGTCGGCCTTGCCGGCCGGTTTTTTCGCGTTTCTGCTGACATCGATTCTCATCGAACTGACGCCAGGCCCGAACATGGCCTGGCTTGCGGCGCTCGCCCTTTCACGGGGCCGCCGGCCGGCGCGGATCGCCGTGGCTGGCGTCGCGACCGGGCTCTCGTTTCTGGGTCTGATGGCGGCGCTGGGGCTGGGCGCGCTCGTCGCCGGCTCGCCATGACTTTACCAGACGTTCCGCGGCCTCGGTTTCCTCTATCTGCTCTTTCTCGCCTGGCAGACCTGGAAGCCGCCCAAAGTTGAAGACGAGGGAGGCTTCGGCTCGTTCCGCGACGGGCTGATGACCAACCTCTTGAACCCCAAGGCCGGGCTTTTCTATCTCGCCGTGCTGTCGGCTTTCCTCGATCCGGGGACGGACGCGATCTTGAGCCAAACGCTTATCCTCGTCGCCGCCTATGTGGCGGTTGCCACGATCATTCACGCGGGCATCGTGATCTTCGCGAGCACCGCCCGTGGCGCTCTGGAGCGGAAGGGCTCTATCGACGTTATCCGCAAAGGCCTGGCGCTCGGCCTTGTCGGCGTGGCGCTCTGGTTCCTGTGGAGTTCGGCCAAGCCTGAATAAGGTTTAACAGCTCACCAAATCGTCATCAACTCAGATGGGATGAGGGATGTCCCTGAGCTTTGCGTTGGCGATGACGACGAGTTTTCGCATGATGGCTGTGAGTGCGACGAGCGGCCTTTTTCCGGCGTTGATCATGCGTTCGTATGTTTG
>JADCCX010000167.1 GCA_020252485.1 Methylocystis sp. | reverse complement strand
CGCCTGGCATGGCGGTCTCGGCAAGGGCTGCCTCGGCATTGGCGATCTGCTGGTCCAGCACCGCCAGCCGATCCCGGCTGCGGTCATAGCCCGCGCTGGCCTGTTCCATCGGCGTGCCAAGGCCGACCGCCACGCGGCCCTGACTGACTGCCGCTGCCGCCGCCTGCGCCGCGCGTGCAATGCCCTGAGACAGCCCCAGCGCACGATCCAGATCGCCTGCAAAGCGCGACATGGCCTCGCCGAGGATCGAGAAAGCCCTGCCCATGGTGGGCGGCATTTTCTCGAACTCGGCATTGAGCGACTGCCCGGCACGGATCAGCGCAGGCATCACCACATCGGCGGTGAGCTTGCCGGCCTCGCCCATCTTGCGCAATTCGCCAACGCTGGCGCCCAATTCGCGCGCCAGCGCCTCCGCGAGGGTTGGCATGTTCTCCAGCACCGAGCGCAACTCATCGCCCTGTAAGCGGCCCGAGGCCAAAGCCTGGCCAAGCTGCATGACGGTGGCAGAGGTTTCCGCCGTGCTGGCACCGGCGATGATCCCGGCCTGTTGCACGGTGCGCACCAGGGCCAGCACCTGATCATTCGTGGCGCCGATCTCGCGCGCCGCGATGGCAAAGCGGGCAAAGGCATTGGCGCTTTCGCTGATGGCAACGCCCGTCTGCTGCGACAGGGCATAGAGGTTTTGATAGACCTTCTCGGCCGCACCGAAGGACCCGGTCGCGGCTTGCAGGCGTGCCAGTGATTCCGTCGCCTGATCACCGGCGCGCGCAATGGCACTGCCAGCCGCCGCTGCGCCCACTGCGACCGCCGCCATCGCTGCCGCCGCACCACCGGCGCGGCCTGCAACACTGACAAAGGCGCTGCCGGTGCTTCCCAGGCTATTGCCGAGTGCCCCAAAGCTGCGCACCGCCGCATCAGACGCCGAGGCCAAGCCGCGCATGGCCGGCTGTGCCTTGGCGCTGGCGCTATCAATCTGCTCCAGCGCCTTCTTGCCGTCGGCGCCGAGTTTTTCGAGCGACCGGCGCACGGTCTCGGCATTCTCTGCCGAGAGCCGGATGGCGATGGTGCGTGCCGCGCCGCTCATGCAGAGTTCGCCAGTTCAGCAACGATGGCCCGCGCCAGTACATTCCCCGCGCGGCGGCGCACGCCCGCGACATCAAGCCGCTTGTCGAGCCTGACCTGGCGCATGAGAAAGAACATCGGGACAAACCCCTGGCCGAGAGTGGTGCGCGCCAGGCGCTGCTGGCCGCGCCGGTTGCCGGTGAGCACTTCGACATTCGCGCCGACGAACAACCGCAAGCGCCGCCGCTTACCGAGGCCGCTTGCGCCACGCACGCGCAGGCACCACAGCCGCACGGCCGGGTTGGATTTGGAGCGGATGATGAAAGCCTCGCCACGCGCGGCCTTCATCTCGGCGGGGGTGACGCGCAGCCCGCCGCGCGATGAGGCACCGCGCCGGCCACGCGTGGCGTTGTAGCCGGTTGGGAAGGCGAGATAGCGCCCGCCCTTGGCGGTGATGGGCAGGCCCTTGTCGAAGGCTTCCACCAGCTTTGGCGCATTGGAATAGACCAGCGCGGCTGGGCGAAAGCTGCGCGGTGCCGCACCGGGCGGCGGGTAGAGTTTCAGGCGCCAGCTATTGGCGAGTGCGCGACCCTTGTCGGAGAAACCAGCGCCACGCGCCTGGGCGCGGAGTTCGGCCTGCACTTCCCGCCCGGCGCGTTCCACGCCACGACGCATGGCGCGCGCGACATCGCGGATCTCGGCCTCCATGGCAGCACGGAGGTCGCCGCGGATGGTGGCGAGGAGGAGGGACATGGCTCATTCCTTGACAAATGAACACCACGATCGTCTAGGCTGAGCCGGTATTTTCTGAACCCTACTGGCGAAGTTCAAAGCGGCAACATTCACAAAGAGAAAAAGCCTACTGGAATGAGCGCGGAAGCCGAATCCCAACTCGAAGCGATGGCGAAACTGCTTGATGAAAGCGGTGACTATCGCGTACTTCGTCGTCTTCCAGAGCGGCAGACCATTGAGGCACCTGATGGTCAACAGATACGGCAAGCGCTCTTTGTCGATGTTGAGACTACAGGGCTAAATGCGAGCGAAGACGAGATTATCGAAATTGCGATGAAACGCTTCACTTATGGTGAGGATGGTCGCATCATTGAAATAGGAGAAGCCTTCCAGGGGCTACGTGAACCTTCCAAGCCGATTCCTGCCGAAGTGACGGCGCTTACGGGCATTGATCAGGCGATGGTATCC
Organism: Methylocystis sp.; assembly: GCA_020252485.1. GTDB lineage: Bacteria > Pseudomonadota > Alphaproteobacteria > Rhizobiales > Beijerinckiaceae > JADCCX01. The sequence goes on along the minus strand of JADCCX010000167.1, from coordinate 6,159 downwards.
GGCCAGAAAATTGATACTGCCGAAATAGCGGCCTTTATCGAGCCTGCTCATTTAATCATCGCTCATAATGCCCGGTTTGACAGGCCATTTCTTGAACGTTTTTGCGCGGCCTTCGAAACGAAACCTTGGGCTTGCTCAATGAGTCAGATCGACTGGGCGGCGCAGGGTTATGAAGGCACCAAGCTCGCATACCTTGCCATGAGGTCAGGTTTCTTCTTCGACGCGCATCGCGCGATAAATGACTGCATAGCTGGTATTGAAATTTTGGCACGCACCCTTCCGAAGAGCGGAGAGCGTGCCATGGCGGAGCTCCTCCGGCGGGCAAGAGCGCCAACATGGCGGATTTGGGCGGAGGGCTCTCCTTTCGATAAAAAAGATCAGCTTAAGGCACGAGGATATCGCTGGAACGCGGATGGTGGTGAAAGGCCCCGCACTTGGTACTGCGACATCAAGGAGGAGCAGCTCGAGTCCGAAATTTCCTATCTCCAGCGAGAGATCTACCAGCAGGCGGTTGACGTTCCCAAACAGCGCATTAGTGCGCTTGATCGGTTTTCGGACCGTGGTTGATGGTCGGCCTTAACTTAAAGAATGCTATCATCCGCTTAAAGCCTTCCGTTTTTCCCCCTCCATCTGGGCCTCCGCCCCCGCGAGCACCGCAAACCCATCCACCACCCACGCCGCTTGGTCATTCACACCGCCCGCATCCGGCCAATGCGCAATGCCGCCCATCCCGCCGCGACACGCGGCCCAAAGCCGCACAAAGCCCTGCCAGGGCTCGGTAATCACCAAGCGCGGATTCTCCGGCCAGGCATCACCCCCCACCAACCAATCGCCACCCTCGGCGGGTCTCAATCCACCGTCATAGGCGCTGGGCTCGCGGGCGATGGCGAGGGCGCCGCGGAGTTTTTTTCCGCATCCCGACTTGGTTGCATCAGCGCACTCGCACGCCAGCCGATCGGTTCGATATCCTCCTGCGGCAAAGCGTCCATCAATGCCTCGGAGACCAGGCTGCGATCGCGCTTGAACGGCGGCAGGTCCTGACCTTCCCAGCCGCGCAACGCATGACGCGCCGCCACCCAAGGCAGCATGCCGATGTAACGCTGCCGTGCCGCCAGCAGCCCGGCATAGCTTGGAATGGCGGCACATGCTGCCTCGATCATCGCAAGCGGCGCCTGCGCTTCGGGATCATCCGGCTCGGCCTCGGCCCGCGCAATCGCGGCCGCGAGTTCCTCGGCATTGCCAGGCGCGGCTTCAGTGATGGCAAGGCGCAGCGCGTCCAGCATCTGCGCCTGCGGCGGATAGATCCCACCATCACGTGCAAGATCGGCGCGAAAGGCCTGACGCTCGCGGAAGGTCAGTGGCGCAATCAGGTAGCACCGCTCTGGCGCATGGGGTGGTGAGAACCATTCCGCATCGCGGCGGGAAAAGACAACGCTCATTTTCATGCTCCTCAGAACTGCGCCAGGAATAGCGGGCAATCCGCGCCATCCAGTTGAAAGCCAATGTCGAATTGCCCAAGCCCGTCGCGCTGCCCGGGCCGCATGGCGGTGGCTTTGGCTGCCGGCGCAATGACGCAAAAGCGATTACCGGGATTGGCCCCCAGGATCGCCATCAAGGGCATCGCCGAGCCCAAGCGAAAGGCGTTGAACAGCGCAACGGCGGTGGTGGTGCTCATCAACGGATCAATCGCCCCGCGTGCATCACGTTCCGTTGGCACGGCTGGATCATAGCCCTCGGCTGCTTCGGGATTATCGGGCAGGATGACATTGACGCCGGCATCCAGCGTCAAGCGCCGCGCACGAGCCAATTGCTGGTTCAATTGGCAGCGGCCATTCACAAAACGCGGCGGCGTCGGGCGAATGATATTGTTCCACCCGGTCGGCAGCGCGGCCGCCGATTTGTCGAGCAATTGCGCGCGCAGATCGAAAACCAGAAAGCCAATGCCGCCGGTGGAAAGCTCCAGGCTCCAACTGCCGACCGCACCAGTGAAACGCCAGCGCAGCCCATCGGCATAGAAGTAGATTGTGGCCGTGCGATAGACAGCCTCATCCGAGGTCGGGCTGTAGAGCACATTGGCTGGGATTTGCGCGAGTGTGGCGACCGCGCCAGGGGTTGCCATAGTCTCACCCAGGCTCGCCACACGCGCGGCGGTGTAATCAATGATGCCCGTGACCAGGCTGCGATCGCCGGAAAGCAACAAGGGCATGCCGCGATAAAGCTGCGCGGTCGCGGCGAAGGGTGTCGCCAGCGCCAAGCTGGTATTGGTGCCGCTTGCGGCGGCGGTCGGTGCGCCGATGGCCGCATTGGTAATGCCTTCAGCCATCGTGCAGCAGCGCAGCAGCTTACCCCATTCCGGCGGTGTCGCCGGCGTGCCGGAACCGCGCAACGGCACACGCAACCGAATGCGCGGCCGCAAGCCACCGACAATGGCGGGCGAGCGATCGAGCGAGCCGGTGAGCTCGTTATTCTCCACCGTGATCGGATCGAAATCGATCTCGCAATCGGCGGCGAGCCAGTCGGCATTGGCCGGCGTGCCGCCAATGGCGTCCAGCCCCGGGGTGGTTTCGATTTTCGCTGCCACGGCGGCAAAGCGCATGCGCACGAGATCGAGGCTCATGTCGCGGTTCCTTTCGGGATGGGAGGGGAAGGATTGCGGTCAGGCAGACCAGGGGCCGCCATTGGGTCCGATGGCGAGGATGCTGAAGCGGGCGAGGAATTCACCGGCGGGAAGGGCGGATTCCTCGGTGTCATACATGCGGAACTCCGCGCCCTGTTCGACAACATCGCCAAGGCCGGGCGCGGCGGGCGTCCAGCCGGCGAGCAGGGAGACCAGGCGCGCATGAAGCGTGGACAGCGCCTGTTCGGCGGCAAGGTCACTCGCTGCCGCCGCAAAACCGGAAACCACAAAGCCGATGCGATAATGCGTGCGGCCCGGTTCCTCGGTATTGTCGGCCTCAATCTCCTCGCCGCGCAGCACCAGACGCGGCAGGGCCTCGACTTCCACATCCACTGGCGCACGGCGCGCGCGGTCCAGCGCCACATCGGGCAGGCCAGTGATGATGCGCTCGGCAATGGCGGCCAATGCAGCCTCGCGTAGCGGCAGCGTGCCACTCATGGCGCGCGCGCCAAGGTCAGGCGCAAGGATAGGCCAAGCGCATCGGGTTCTACCTCCTCAATGCGCCAGGTCTCAGGCGGGGAGAGACGCCGCAGTAAATCCCCCCGCCGTGGTGTGTCCGGCGAGAGGTCCGCTACACGCAGCACCGCCTCTAGCGCCACCCCGCGCGCGCCGATGGCGCCAATCTCCTGCGCGGCAGTGGTGAGCATCACGCGCAGGGGCCGCCATTCTCCACCCGTCGCCGCGCGCCATTCAGCGGCGACAGCCATGTTGGGATCCGCGAGCAGCGCGGCCATCGCCCCGTCGAATGCGCTCATCGTTTCAGCACCTCGACAATGCGTGGCAGCGTCTTTTCGGCGGAGCGGCCAATGACGTAGCCGCCGAGCCCGATCTCCACGATGTTCCAGAGCTTGAGCGCCTCGGCCTCCGAAATCCCAGGCGCCGACCAGCCGAGCCAGCGGAGTACGATCAGAATACCAAAGGTGATCATCATCAGCGGACGCCAGCAGGCAGCGAGCCAATGTTCCGATTGCGCTTCGGTCTTGATGATATCGGCGGCGGCTTTCTCCAATTCGCCCGCGCGCGCAAGCAACGCGGCGTTCAACTCCGCCTCAGCCTTTTGGCGCGCCTCCGGATCCGGAAATAGGCGTTTCAGCGCATCACCCAGGATCGGTACCAGGGCGGGCAGTAATGCGCCGATCATGGGTATTTCCCCCGGTCCAATTCGAAGTGCGGCCCATCGGGAAAGCCTGGCCAATCGCCGCCCCAGGTAATGGCAACGCCGAGCCTCTGCGCCGCACCCTTCATGGCGCTGGCGAGTTGCGCGTAAAGCGGCCAGTCCCAACGGATTTCACCATTCTCCGGCACGCCATCACCATCATCGAGCCAATACCCGAGGTCCACGGCATGGCCCGTCAGGTGACGGCTATTCATGGTGCGCGATGCACCGAGTGCGACCAGCTTCGCCTGGCGCTCGCGGGACCGCAGCCCCTCCAGCACGATGAAGGGTGCGGCCTTGCGTGCCTCGATCACCACGCGCACCAGATGGGGATGCACGCCTTGCATGCGTTCATGGTCACGCGCCATTAGGTTCGTCATGTTCACGCCCCCGCCGCCGGAACGCGGTTGAGCCAGACGCGAACCGTGGCATCGGCAGCAAGCGCGGCCTGGGTGGAGATGCCCACCTGGAAATTGCCAGCGGCGGTCGCGGTAATGCGCCGGTTGGTATTGTCCCAGAACACCCGCACACCGGCACCGATGGCGAGCGCCGGTTCCTTGGTGAGGTCGAACACGCCCGTGGTCGCGGCCTCGATCATGGTGTTCTGCACACCATCCACGGCGGCCACGCCGAACAGCGCACCGACCAGGACGCCCTGGCCAGCGGAAACGCCGGTCGCATAGGGCACGGCAATGGCCAGACTATTGCCCGGCTGGATGAAGTTACGCATGGAAAGAACCTCCTGAAACGCAACAGGCGCCCCGAAGGACGCCCGTTGCGCGGTTGCGATGATGAGAAAGGGTGAGAGCGATCAGGCGCCCGGATTGAACCAGGCCCCGCGCCAATCAATGGCGCCGACGCCGAAGTCGAAGATCACGCTGACCTCGACACCATCCACGCCGGAGACTGGGCCGGTGGTGACTTGCGGCCCCTCTGCGCCATTCAGATAGCCATAGACATAGACCGGCGCCGTCGGCGGATCGGCAAACAGGTACCAGCGGTTATTCGGGATCAGCGGTTCGACCAGCGGCTGGACAAAGCCCGCATAGATATTGGCGTGGCTGATTTGCGTGGCACCAACACTCACCGTCAATTGCCGCGCGGGCAATTCAAGGCTCGGGCCCACCAGAAGCTTCATGGCATTGCCGACCGAAATCGGCAGGCCGTCCAGTGTCTTTTGCCGCAGGATCGCCGCGCGACCAGCAGCGAGGTTGTTGATGTCCAGCGCACTGCCCGCCGCGGCCTTATTCAATCGGGCGGCAGCCGTGCCGAACACCGCAGCCGGGCCGTTCGTTAGTGTCGGGCCATCGCCATTGGCCTGATTGAGCAGTGCATAGGCCGTGGCATTCTCGAAATCCGCCACGCGCCGGCCAATGGCGGCAGCGAAATCCGTGAAGGCACCCAGGTCATCATTCACCAGCATGGGCCGCGTCACGCGGATGCGCCGTGCGAAGGTTTGCAGCAGGACGATTTCCTGGCTTTCCGACATGGTGCCGGCCTGGATCTCGCCATTCTCCATCAGTGGCATGAGCGTCGGGAAATCACCCACGCGCAGATGCCGGTGCGGCTTGAAGTCCCGGAAATCGCGGCGGAGGAAGATCTGCCGATAGCTCGGCGCTGCCGGCTGATAGGCCGCGAGCAGCATTTTGTTCGCCGCCGCCGAAAGCAGCAGCGGAAAGTCGGAGGTGGTGTGAAAGGCGCGCTCGGCGAGTAGCGTCGGATTGCGCGGTACATTGCGTTCACCGCGGACCCTGAGCAATTCGCCAATCATGTCAGAAGGCCGCCAGCCCATGAATTCGGCATGGCGCCCCGCACCCTGCGGCTGATAGCCGGGCATGCTGCGCGCGGCCAAGGCTTCCGCCATAGCGTCCAGGATTTCGGATGGCGAATCTTGCCCGGGCCCGGTTTCCGGGCGTGCCGGAATGGCAGGCGGTGCGGCGCTTTTCACCATCGCGTCGAACAGGGAACGGCGCGCCTGGTCCGGGTGCCAGCCGCGCTCGACAGCTTCGCGCCGGATATGCGCGGCGGTCTCGGTGCCGACCAGAGCGCGGGCGGCCTCGATGGCACCATCAATGCCGGCAATGCGCTCACGCTCGGCGCGCTGTGCCTCGGCACGGAGCGCTTCAAGGTCAGGCGGCGTCTCCACCGTGGGGGTTGCGGGGGGCGACGCGGCGGGCGGCGCCGGAGGGGCTGCCGGGGTTTCCGGCGTCGTCTCGGTCATGGGGATTTCCTTGTCAGGCAGGGAAGGTTCAATGGCGAAGGACGGCGCGCCCTGCAGCGCCGCGCCACGCACTTGCGCATCCCGATCAACCGGGATGGGCACGAT
>JADCCX010000166.1 GCA_020252485.1 Methylocystis sp. | reverse complement strand
TCACCCTCAACCTGCTGCAAGAGGCCCGACCAAAACTCCCCGTCTCCCGAAAACGCAAACGCGCAGGATGGTTCGACGCCTTCGCAAAATCCATCCTCGGCCAAATGCGATAGCCCTGGTTCCAGACCGAGGTCGGCGAGCGCGGGGCGGCCTGGCTCACCGACTGGCTCGGTGACATCCTCGCAGGGTCGCGCCCCTTCGAGACCGCCCAAACCGTCAGCCTCAACGCCGCTGTCCGGCAGATCGTTTCGGCCGATCCGCGGCTTCGGACCTTTGATGGCCTCGCAACCCTCGTCGCCTCGACCGACGACGAGGGTGATCTGGTGGGCCGGGTCCGGGAATGGGGGCAGGGGGGACGACATGGCTGGCTCTTTGGGCCCGGGGCCACATCCCAGATCAGCCTGTCAGAAGATGTGGTCGGCATCGACATGTCGGAGATCCTCGATCTCGGGACCGAACGCTCGGCGCTTCTGGCCTACCTCTTCCGTCGCATCGAACGGGTGATCGAGGATCGTCGCCCAACCCTCATCGTCATCGATGAGGCCTGGAAGATGCTCGACGATCCGATCTTCGAGAAGCGCCTGCACGATTGGCTCGTCACCATGCGGAAGAAGAACGCCGTGGTGATGATGCTGACCCAGACACCGACGCACCTGACCCGGGTCAAGGTCGGCCAGATCATCGCGGAAAGCGTGGTGACCCAGCTTCTCTACCCGAACCCGCGTGCCAACCCCGAGGACTACCGGATCCTGCGGCTGAACGAAAAGGAGGCCGAGTTCCTCTGCACGCCCACGGGCGGCCTGCGCCTCGCCCTCCTGCGCTCGGCCGGTGACTCGGTCTTCGTCAACATGGATCTCGCGGCCCTTGGGCCCGCGCTCGCCGTTCTTGGCGGCGGCCGATCCGGTGAAGACCACGCGCCCTATGGCTGGCGCGACACCCCCGACTTCTGGAAGGACATGACGTGACCAGACGCAACCGCTTGATCCCCGCTTCCCTTCTTGGGCTCGCCCTCCTTTCCGCCTGCGCAGGCGTCGAGACAGGGGCCGTCTCCCCCTGCCACGGCCAGTTCCGGGCCGAGGGCAAATACTTCGCATCGCGGGAGCAAAGTGACGGCACGACAGTCATCGTCTCGACGATGAACGCCCCCGACGCCCATTGCGCGAACTGAGCCACCCCATGCGTCGCACCCCCCTCATTCTCGGGCTTCTGCTCGGCACTGCGGTGCCCATGGGCCTTCTGGCCCAGGGCGTGCCGATCATCGACGGCTCGCGGCTCTCGAACTTCATCTCGCGTCTTGTCGAACAGGCCGAGGACGCCGTGAAGCAGGGGGAGAAACTCGCAACGCGCACAGAACTCAGCGAGATCGAAGTCGACCAGCTGGCCGCCTATGAGCGTTTCCTCGCGGATACGACCGGCGTGACCGACCTCAGCGGCTTCGAGATGGGGGCGGGTACCTTTCCGCCTGCCGACGAGGTCTACCCCCTTGAGGAGACAAGCCCGGAAAGTCAGCGCCTCTTCGGGGAAGGTGAGACGGTCGAGGCGATGATCATCGCCACGGCGGCGCGCTACGAGACGCACCCCGGCGTCGTGAAGGTCGGGCTCACGCCCACGACCTGGCGCATTCTTTTCCAGTCGCTGGTGAAACAGGAAAGCGGATTTTCCAACGCGGCGATCAGCCCGGTCGGGGCCATGGGCTTTTGCCAATTGATGCCCGGCACCGCCGCCGATCTCGGCGTCGCTCCGACCGATCCGCTGCAGAACCTTGATGGTGGCGCGCGCTATCTCGCGACCCAGCTCAACAGCTTTGGCCGGATCGACTTCGCGCTCGCGGCCTATAACGCCGGGCCGGGCAACGTCCAGAAATACGGCGGCATCCCACCCTTCGAGGAAACCCAGAACTACGTCCGCCGGATTTCGGGCTACTACGACGCCTATCTCTCGGTGATCACTGGCGCGGATGTAACTGGCACTTTGGCGGGGGTGGAGGGTGCGAGTGCCGAATGGGGCAACATGTCCTCGGCCTTCATCGGCTATTCCGGCCAGCAGTCGGGGCAGATCGAGGCGGCCATGGCACGGATCAAGGGGCTCCTTGAAGAGGCCAAGCCCCAGACCCCGAAAGAAGCGGTCGATCAGAACACCTACATGCTCGCCGAACGCGCGCGCCTCATGGCCCTGACGCTGCGGCTGCGCGCGGGTGCCGTCAAGGTCGAGGCGGCCCGTGGGCTCTCGAACGCCGCGCAAGCCCTGCAATACACGACATTCTGGGAGTATTCGGATGCACCGTAGCCTCACGGCCGCAACAGCGGCGCTGTGCTTTTCCCTTCTCGGGTCAACAGCCTTCGCCCAAGGCGTGCCCGTCATCGACGGCACCAACCTCGCCAAGAACATCGAGCAGCTGCAGGCAGCCCTCCGCGATGCCGAAAACCAGATCGCGCAGATCGAAGAGTTGAAGAAGCAGGTCGAGACCGGCCTCGAGCAGCTGACCAACCTCGAAGGTATCCTCGGATCGATCTCGGGCCTGAACGAGATCGCGAGCCTCTACAATTCGGTGGAGGACCTGCGCTCCCGCGCGGCCAAGATCACCGACCTTTCCGGCTTCCAGGATGCGCTGACCATCGGGGATTTCGATGGGCTCTTGGACAGCCTGCTCGATGGCGACGTGACAATGGGCGACAAGATGGCCGCTGAGTATATGCGGGACACGCTGGAAGGGGCCGGGCTGACTTCGGAAACCCTGGCCGGGTTGTCGTCATCCGACAATCCGCAGGATAAGCTCATCGCGACGACCGCTGCCACGAGCGCCACGGCCATGGGCGTGGCGCAGCTCTCCTACGAGGAAGCAGCCCAAAGCCTCGCGCGGATCGACGGCCTGGTCGATGAGATCGCCAACCAGGAAGGCCTGAAGGAAAGCATTGACCTCAACACGCGGATGGCCGCCGAGACCAACTACATGCTCGGCCAGATGTGGCGGCTGAACGCGGCTGCGGGACTCGCTGCCGGGCAGACAGGCGTGAACTGGGCCGCGGAACAGGCCAAGGAAAAGAGCTTCTTCGACTACTCGGGGGCCGAATGATGCGGCGGGCGTCTCACCAGATCGCGGCGGTTGCTGTCCTCGTCTGCCATGCCAGCTTGGCTGCGGCGGATGACCTCGCCTCTTTCAGCGACGTCCAACTGGCCGAAAGAGCCCGTGAAGCGGTAGTTGCGCAGGATGCGGAAGCCGCGCTGGACCTCCTGACCGAAATGCAGCGGCGCGGGACCGGGATTTTCGCAGGCTTGCAGAGCGGCACCTGCGACGAGGTGATCGTTCTACCGGACGGCATCACCGACTGGCGCTTCAAGGGGGCCGCGCGGCAAGCCTACATCACGGCGGCGAAGAGGACGGCCCTGAAGGCGGGGACATGCGGTTGCCTCTTCGACGGCTTCAGCTTCGATATGTTCACGTCGGAGATCCTGGGTAAGCCGGGTGCAGACCTCGTCAACGATGATCGTGCCGATCTTGAGGGTTACCTCACGCAGCACCAACGCGAGACGGAGGCACGCTATCGCGACCTCGAGACCGTCTGCCGGTCCATGTGATTCATGGCTATCATCGCCGACATCCTGACCCAGGTCGATGCTGCCGCAACTGCGGTTGGAGCAACTGCGTTCGACGCCGTGGCCGCCGAGATCGTACCGGTGTTTCGGGTCGGATCGGTTCTGGTGGTGGCCCTGGTCGGCATCAACCTGATGGCTCAAGCCGTCCCGATGACCCTGCGCAACGGGCTCGGCCTTATGGTTCGGATCGCAGTTGCGTCGGCCTTCTTGTCGTCCTGGACCAACTTCAATGCGGTCTATGGTGTCCTGACCAATGCCCCGAGCGAGATAGGGGCCGTCGTCCTCGAGGCCTTCGGCGGTGGATCGGGCAATCTCTATGAAGGGCTCGACTCGCTCTACCTGCAAGCGCTCGATGTCGGACAGGC
>JADCCX010000165.1 GCA_020252485.1 Methylocystis sp. | reverse complement strand
TCCACGAAATCCTCCATCCCACTCATGGTCGCGCAGAGAACAAGCAGCATGATCTCCGGCAGGGGATAGACCACCTTCCAGGACTGCCGCGGGTCCTTGAGCGCAGAAAAATGATCGAGGAGCGATACAGAAGACATGGGGAAACCTCAAAGAATCGAGGTAATCCATGAATCACCGTACGAGGAACTTGGGAATCCCTGCTACTTTCAAGCGATTGACCTGTAGGAAACACTTTTCCTACTTGACATCCACGTTGGATGTTTTACGGCTATTCCTGAACCAATTTTAACAGTGCCTTTCTCTGGATATTTCCGGACTCAGTTGGCTTAAGGATTTTGAAACGTCCTGTCAACTTTGGTCCGGCAATATGGCAGGCAACCTACGAGAAACAATCAGCCGTATGTCCTCCTCACTCTGTGGCTATCATCTCTGATGTTCCAACGGCTGAAACGGCTTATTCGCCGAACGCAGGATGTTTATTTGGAAACCGGGTCTAAGGCGAGAGCATTGTCATACTTCTTCAAAGCTGTCGTTTCAAAGACTTCATTGGTCGCAATTCATCTTTGGGCCCTCAGATTATACCTCATGCCGTGGCGTCAAATCGCGGAGGCACGGCGCTTGGAGGCGATCCGGAGTGAAGGGCGGCTCGCTGTTGCCATCACTGTATCGGGCGGGCTAGGCGATCTCATTGTCATTGCGCGATGCGTGCGTGATCTTGCTGCCAAAGTGGAGCCTTTTTCCTTCGCTGTGTTCGCTTCATCGCCTAGTTTGGCGCAGTGGGTGTTCGCTGCCGTGCCTGGCTTCGAGCACGCATATCCAGATACGCTTGACGACCTTTCGGGGCGGGCTTACGATCTGAGGCTTCGCTTGAACCAGACGGTTGTCGTGGTTCCTGAAGGTATAATTTGGTCGCGCGTGCGCCAGGCGCCTCGGATGCTTGCCGCAGTAGTCAAAATGATCCAATACCGGCGACGTAGTGGTCTAGAACCTTACATTCTCAACCACCCGCGCCTGGACAATGGGCTGGCGCGGAAAGCGGTATACTCCAACAAAAATCGTAACGATTTTCTACATTCGATGGTTGGTATCGATTACGGCGGCGATCAGTTGGAGATCGAGTCGAACCACGCGGTGCTGGAGCGCTTTGGTCTTCGGGGAAAGAGCTTCGTGACAGTGCACAACGGCTTCGACACGAATTTCTTTATCTCCGGTCAGCGAGCTACCAAGTGCTATCCCCTGTTCGACGAGGTTGCGGCGAGGCTGAAGGCTGCTCGCCCTGACTTGATCCTCGTGCAGATCGGCACCACGACGAGCGATCCCATACCGGGTGTGGACCTCAACCTGATTGGGCAGACCAGCCTGCGTGAGGTCGCGGGACTGTTGCGCGCGACAGCGCTTCATTTTGACAACGAGGGGGGGCTTGTTCACCTCGCGGCCTGCTATGGACGTCGGAGCCTTGTGGTGTTCGGGCCAACGCCGTCCGACTACTTTGGCTACCCTCACAATATCAATGTCGATCCGGTGCGCTGCGGCGGTTGCTGGTGGATCGACGAACTCTGGATGGACCGCTGTCCGCGTGGTATGGCACAACCAGAGTGTATGCATAGCCAACCACCAGAGCGGATCGTCGCCCTGGCCCTTGCGGTGCTTCAGCCGACCACGGAACCAAATTTTCTCGCCGCCGAAGCTGGCGGCGCCCCTACCAGCAAAGGAGATGTCGCGTGAAGCTTTACGTAGGATCGCGCGATTACAAGCCAGACGGTTACGTCACCGTCGACATTGACCCGGCGAACAAGCCGGACATCGTCGCGGACATTACCGATATGGCCGTGATTGCGGATGGCTCCTGCGACGAAGTGGTCGCCGGTCATGTCCTCGAACACATCGAGTGGCCGGACAGCTTCGGCGCCATGGGGGAGTTCTCGCGCGTGCTCAAGCCGAGCGGTGTGGTGAAGATCGCCGTGCCAGATATGGCCGCGCTGATGCGAATGCTGCTGAGCGGCGAGTCCGCCTTTCATGTCATGGGGCTGATCTATGGCCTGGGCGGGCGCGTGAACACCTTCGAGCGGCACCGCTACGGCTTCACGCCGGGCATGCTGGCCGACATCCTGGAGACACTCGGCTTCGGCGAGTTCGATTGGTGGAATTCGAGCCTTGCAGATGCGTCCAATGGCTGGGCGCCGCGTGGTCTCGATGAGCGCATCGGCATGTCGCTCAACATGCAGGCGGTAAAGATAGGCGCGCCCAGTGTCGATCCCAAGGCGCTGCACCAGGAATTGCTGCGCACCCCGATGGACGACTTTACCTCGGTTGTCGCGCGACTGCGCCTTCGTGAGGCACCTGATGGCAAGCAGGATGGCCGTGCCGTCTCGCCCAAGCTACTACAGCTCATGCACTTCCAGCTGATCGAGGCGCGGCAGCGCATTCGCTACCTGGAAGGCCGTCCGCCGGCGCCGCCTGAACAGGCCGGTATTCGCGATGAGCCGAGCCGCCTGCGATCCGCCATGCGGCGACTGATCGCGCGGCTTTAGCGTCGAGCTCAGCGCTCAGCCGGCAGAGGAGCATCCTGCGCGCCATGAGCCCGCCCGACCCCGGCCACTTTGCGGCCCTCTTGCGCTGCCCGATCCGGCTGGAAGCGTTTTGCGTACTATCGCGCATCATCCGGCACGCCACCTATGCGGAGGACGCGCCGCCGACCCAGGCCTCGCTCTGGAGCATCCATCATGACCTCCAGACAGCGTTGCGGTCGGGCCATCCGGAGTGGGTTCACAAGGATCGGCTGCATGTCCGCTTCGCGAATCAGGAAGCGATGGCCGTGGTGGACATGACCAACACCCAGTTCATCGGCGCGGATCGCAGCCTGGCTGTCTTCGCGCGCGGCTATGAACCGGAGATTGGCCTGCTGATCGATGCCTTCGTGCCGGATGACGGGGTGTTGGCGGATGTCGGTGCGAACTGGGGGTACTTTCCGCTCTTTCTCGCTGCGCGGCCCAGCTTCCGTGGACGCGTCCTGGCGGTGGAGCCCTTTCCAGCCAGCGCCGCCGCGCTGGAGGGCGTGATCTCTGCGACCGGCACTCGGCATCTCGTTGAGCCGGTGGCGGTTGCGCTCGGTGCCGCGCCCGGCACAGCGACAATGTCTGAGGAGTTGTTCACCGGTAACAACCGGATCAGCGGCGAAGGAGCCTTGCTGGTGCCGGTCGACACGCTGGATCGGCTGGCCGACGCGCAGGGCTTAACACGCCTCGACCTCCTGAAGATAGATGTCGAGGGCGCGGAGGCCGAGGTGATCCAGGGCGCCTCGCGCACGATCGCCCGCCATCGGCCCTTGGTGGTCTTCGAGAACTGGCTGGAAGCGGACGGTAGGGTCGACGTGGCGCCTTTTCTTGCTCTGGAAGCGATAGCACCCCATTCCTTCTACGCGATCGAACTCGATCCTTTGCCCCTCCCCGCGCCAAAGGCGGAGACAGAGTATTCCGCCACCGTAACGGGCATGGTGATGCCGCTCACAATCAATAGCCGTGCTCAACTGCCGCCGCGGATCAACATCGTCGCCTGTCGGCCCGATATAGACCTCGCCGTGCGCCTGAACATTAATGAGGCCTGGAAATGACGCCCCGTCCGCGCCCGCTGTTCCCTTCCGCTTCAGATCGACCCATCGCCGTGGTCGGCGACGTCATGCTCGACCGCTTCCTCTACGGCGATGTCGAGCGCATCTCGCCCGAGGCACCGGTGCCGGTGCTGCGGCATCGGCAGACGCGAAGTATGCTCGGTGGCGCCGGCAACGTGGCGCGCAACATCGCCGCGCTCAGCGGCCAGGCCGTACTGATCGGCCTACGCGGACGCGACGCCGCCTCGGCCGAGCTCGCCAGCCTGATCGCCGCGCAGGTCGGCCTCGCCGACCGCATGGTCGAGAGCCCTGCGCGCCCGACCATTTGCAAGATGCGCGTGATCGCCGGCAACCAGCAGGTGGTGCGCGTGGACAATGAGGTCTCGGCACCGCTCAATGCAGATGAGAGCGCAGCGCTGATCGAATCGCTCGCTGCCGCGTTACCCGGCTGCGCGGCCCTCATCCTCTCGGACTACGGCAAGGGCGTATTGACCCGGCCGGTGATCGAGGCAGCAATCGCCGCCGCCCAGGCGCAGGGCATCCCCGTGCTGGCCGACCCGAAGAGCGATGACTTCGCCCACTACGCCGGCGCCGACGTGATCACGCCTAACGCGCGCGAACTGGCGCGCGCGACGCGCCTGCACACCGCGGCCGAGACCGAGGTGGTGACGGCCGCGCGGACCGTAATTGCCGCTACCCGCATCCCGGCCGTTCTCTGCACCAGGGCGGAGAAGGGCATGACGCTGGTGACCGCCGAGGGCCACGTCACCAGCGTGCCGGCGGAGGCGCGCGAGGTGTTCGATGTCTCCGGCGCTGGCGACACGGTCATCGCCACCCTTGCGCTCATGCTGGCGGCTGGGAATCCGCTGCCGGAGGCGATGCGGATCGCCAATGCGGCAGCCGGCATCGTCGTCGGCAAGCTTGGCACGGCGACGGTCACGGCGGAGGAGCTGGCGCATGTGCTGCATGCGCAGGGCCAAGCCGGTCTGACCGACGAGGTCCTGCTGGACACCGCCTCGGCCGTGCAGCTGGTGCGGGACTGGCGCGACCACGGGCTGCGCGTCGGCTTCGCGAATGGCTGCTTCGATATTCTGCATGCCGGCCATGTCGCCCTGCTCACCGCGGCGCGCAGGCGCTGCGACCGGCTGATCGTCGCGCTCAACACCGACGAGTCGGTCGCACGGCTGAAGGGACCGTTGCGACCGATCAACATACTCGCTGACCGGGCGACAGTCATTGCCGCGCTGGGGGTGGTTGACGGCGTGGTGGCGTTCGCAGATGACACGCCTCTCGAGCTGATCCGTGCCTTGGTGCCAGACGTGCTGGTCAAGGGCGCAGACTACACTTTGGACCGCGTAGTCGGCGCTGACATCGTGCAGGCCGCGGGCGGGGAGATTGCGCTGATCGATTTGGTGCCCGGCCGCTCTACCACGGCGATCCTAGCTCGGGGGCGCAGCAAAGGGATTGAGGGAATTGACGAGTTACCTACGTTTGCGACGTCGAACAGGATCATTGTCGCTTGATCGTCACGGCACCCGTCAACCGTAACGGATCGGGCTACGAGCGCGGCTTTGACGACTTCTGCCTTCGGGCTGAGAGCGCGTCCGAAAACGTCTCGATTCTCGTGAGTCCTTATGATCGCCGGGGGCTTTGGTACCCGAGAGGCCTTACTGATGGGGAGGGGACAGTCCTTGCGTCGCTGCTTCCGCGGGCGAAGCGCAGCGGCAATAAGCGGATTGCGGATGAACAGAGAAATGGCTGACACAGTCAGCTCTACCACCGTCACGGTCGCAAGAAAAAGCTTTGTTTTCAAGTAGGTTTAGGCGATCATCTGAGTTGGGAGCAGGTGCGGCCAGGGGGCTACTGGAAAGGCTTTGGGCACCGTGGGCTCGCCCAGCCAAACGTGGCGCGTGTTAAGTGTGAAATGTTGAAACCGCGCTTCGCTGACCTGAAGCCTATAAGCTATCTCAGGATCACCAATTCTCCTCCTGTTGGTCATCTTCGTTCAAGGTCTCCACTACGGTCAACCAGAACACCCAGGGAAGATGGCAGCAGCTGCTGCTCCGCCGCCCGTGTCAAACGGCCAGCATCCAATCGCTGCCCGCACCCGCTATCGCAACCGATTGGCTCAGCGCGCTATTCACCATTTCCCACGTCAGCACCAACCCGCTGTTGCTGTTCTGGAACAGCACGTCGTCCGTGCCATCGCCGTTGTAATCCCCTGTATCCAGCAGCCGCCAATCCGACCCAGCCCCTGCAACCGCAACCGAGCGGCTCAGGCCGCTGTTGCCCATCTCCCAAGTCAGCACCAGCCCGCTATTATTATTCTGGAACAGGATGTCGTCTGTGCCATCGCCGTTGAAATCCCCGGTGCCGGCCAGGCGCCAGCCGCTGGCGGCGCCAGCCACGGCGACCGAGCGGCTCAGGCCGCTATTGCCCATCTCCCATACCAGTACAAGCCCGCTATTGTTGTTCTGGAACAGGATGTCGTCTGTGCCATCGCCGTTGAAATCCCCGGTGCCGGCCAAGCGCCAGTCACTGCCGGCCCCAGCCACCGCGACCGAACGGCTCAGTCCGCTGTTGCTCATCTCCCAAGTCAGCACAAGGCCGCTGTTGTTATTCTGGAACAGGATGTCGTCTGTGCCATTGCCGTTAAAATCCCCGGTGCCGACCAGGCGCCAGTCGCTGGCGGCGCCAGCCACCGCCACGGATCGGTTCAGGGCACCGTTGCCCATCTCCCAGGTGAGTACCAGCCCGCTATTGTTGTTCTGAAAGAGGATGTCCGCCGTACGGTCGCCGTTGAAATCGCCGGTCTCGACCAGGCGCCAGTCGCCCCCAGCCCCGGCAATTGCGTTCGAGGTCCCAAAGCGCCCTCCGGCCAGATCCCAAGACAGTACGAGACCGCTGTTGCTGTTGCGAAAAATGATGTCGCTGCCGCCATCGCCCGACAAATCGTTGCGAGGGGGGTCCGAAGGCACGACAGGCGGTATTTGCACCGTTCCATCGGAAAACCGCACGGATTCAACCCCGATAAGCGTGTCAGTGCCATTGGGTGACCCGGAGCGCAGGTCGCGCACCGTGAGGAGGCCAGAAACGATCTGCACGACGAAATTGTCTGGCGTGCTGTCGTAGAATGCGGAGTCGGTTCCGAGGCCGCCCAGCAGACGATCATTGCCCGCCCCGCCACTGATGGTATCATCGCCAAGGCCGCCAATAACCGTATCAGATCCCGCACCGCCCAAAAGGCTGTTGTTACCGGATGAGTCCTGGATCCGATCGCTACCATCCCCACCCAACAGTGTGTCCGCGCCCGCTCCACCATCGATTAGATCGTTATTGTTACCACCATCGATGCTGTCATTTCCGGCAAAACCAGCGATGGTATCGTCACCATCGCCACCCAAAATCCAATCATTTGAGTTGCCGCCGCCGAATACGTCGCTACCAGATCCGCCCTCAAGCGTTTGGCTGAATTGTCCAGACATCGCGCATAACTCCTAAATTGCCATAAAACCCAAAAAGCCCGTCCGAGAACTTGCAGCCGCTGCTCCGCCGCCCGTGTCAAACGGCCAGCACCCAATCGCTGCCCGCACCCGCTATCGCAACCGATTGGTTCAGCGCGCTATTCGCCATTTCCCACGTCAGCACCAACCCGCTGTTGCTGTTCTGGAACAGCACGTCATCCGTGCCATCGCCAGCAAACGTTCGTTGCCTCCGCCACCACTGAGCACATCGTTACCCGAACCACCAGTAAAGGTATCACTACCACCAAGCCCCGTTAAAAAGTCATCGCCAACGCCGCCGAAGAGCACATTGCTCCGAGAAAAAGTAGTGGAAGGTGAGACCGTTCGGGGTGCGACACTGGGGTCGAAGATAAAACTCGCAGCATTAAGGCTGCTGGAAGTAACGTTGCTCAAACGAATACTTTCACTGGCTCCGTCAATGCCGAATGTGATGAAGGTGTCCAGGCCCGACTGCCTGATGAAAGGCGAAAGCGTGGCGAAATCCGGCACGCCCAGCAGGGACAGATCAATCACATCCCCAGCAGCAAAATCCCTTATGGTATCGTCGCCGAACCCGCGTGCTTCAAAAGCAAAACGGTCACCGCCCGCCCCGCCAAACAACATGTCGTCGCCAGAGCCACCAATGATGACATCAGAACCAGCGCCACCCAAGAGAGTATCGCTGCCTTGCAAACCATCCAGCCTGTCGGCGCCGCTACCACCGAACAAAACATCCAACCGGGGGAAAGGAGAGCCCGTCACACTCAAACCAGCAGAGCTGGTATTGAAAATAAAGTTAGAACTGTTCACGTTACTCGTGTAGACTGAATTCAACGTGATTGTTTCAGTTTGACCATCAATCTCAAACCTTATCACTGAATTAAGGGCAACGTGTGAAACAAAAAGCTGAAGCGTTGCAAAGTCCGGGATACCCAAGAATGCCAGATCGATCACGTCCCCGCCACTGAAGTCCGTGATGACGTCAGAACCGAACCCGCGCTCTCCAAAAACAAAGCGGTCATTACCCGATCCGCCCGTCAAAAAGTCACTGCCGCGGCCACCGCTGATCACATCATCGCCGGCGAGGCCGGACATCGTATCCGCAGAGTTCGAACCGGTCAACGAATCGTTGCCGCTGGTACCGTTGAAAACTGGCATAATGACCTCCCCACGTTGCGAGCTAGTGGACAGAACCTTACGTAAGCACCTGCAGCACCCCGCTCCCTGATGCCGTTTTCCAATACATCCGTCGGCTTGTTTCGGAAGGTTTATTCCACTCGCATCAATTTAGAATAATGTTAAGCCCGTTGAGGCCGTCGTGCAAGAGGCTGTTGCGCAATACTCAGGGCAATCGAAGCCAAAATCACAGAAATGCAACGTAGTCCGCGATCAACTTTCCGCCCCCAGTTCCATTCCCCCAGGCATCCATTTCACCAACTCATGCTGCGCCGCAGCATAACAAAACCCATTCAGATCAATGCGTTAAACCTTGTTGGAAAAATCGGTCAACCCTCAAGCTTTGGAGAGAATCCCCCGATTCGGAGAGAAAAAGCCCGACTATTCCGCCCCCGCACCATCAAGGTTTCAGGCAAAAAGCCCGCAAATACTCGGGAATTTCAAAGCCCACCCAGGGCTGAGAGCATGTTTGCGTAAGGGGAAGTGGCGTGGGAAAGGGAACCGTGAAAGCAACCTTCTCTGGCCTCTCCATCAGGGCCAGCCGCCAAAACGCGCTGATTTCGGAAATCTTGCAGACAAAATTCATCTCATTCTCAGAACTTCCTCCTGCCCGTTGCGGCACCTTGCGCTTCAGGAAAGACACGGCGCCAAGGTGATGCATGCTTTGGCCATGATTACCGAGACCACCTTCAAGAATCCCTCTTCCTGTAAGGCAGCATGCTCCTGGGCAGTTTTTTCCATAATCAGCGGCCTTCAATACGCCTTCTGTATCAAATGTCACAGAACTCAGCTGCGCGATCAGTTATCAGGGCGATCAATGCTGTGACTCGCGTCGCGCCGATGAACCCGAACCATCGCTCAAAGGGCGTGCCAGTGACCGCACCGTCACTCTATTTCTTGCGCGGAGCATCTTGGCTTTCAAAGGCGCAAGTTAACTAAAAACTAACCGTCAAGGGAACCTAGCGGCTCAAAAATGCAACATAACCTGACCTTCCACCCCGCTCGGCGAGGCCCCGGCCGCATCCTCTCCCTGCTTTGCGGCGGCCTCATCCTGGCCGCCACTGCCCTGCCCGCCCCCCAGGCTTGGGCGCAGACGGCGGGGCAGATCACGCCCGAAACCTTCCGGCCCCCGGTGACCCCTGTCCCTGGCGGCCTTGCCATCCCCTCGATCCCGCAGCTTGAAGCCCCGCCGGGGGCGGAGAACCTCTCTGTCCGGCTGGCGGACATCAAGGTTGACGGCGGCCTGCCGCAGCTTGAAGCAGCAACCGCGCGCATAACAGCGCCCTTGATTGGCCGCGTGGTGACGGCGGCGGAGCTATTCGCCGCGGCCCGTGCGATTGGCCAAGCCTATGCCCAGGCCGGCCATGTTTTGGCGCGTGTGGTGCTGCCGGCGCAGAATGTGACCGATGGCGGCACGCTGCGCCTGCTGGTGATTGATGGCGTGATTGAAAAGGTGGACACCAGCCGCCTGCCGCCCCGCATCAGGGACCGCGTGGCGGCGATGTTGGCGCCTTTGGTGGGCGAAACCGGCCTGACGCTCGCACGGATCGAAAGGCCGCTGCTGCTGGCGGGGGACCTGCCGGGCACGCGGCTGCGCTCCACCCTCACCGCCGGCGAGAACCCGGGCGGCACCATCCTGGTCCTTGAAGCGGATCATGATCTGATCACCGGCGTTGCAACGCTGGACAATAACCTCTCACCCTCGCTTGGGCGTGTTTCGCTCGGGCTTGGTTTTGATCTCAATTCGCCGACGGCCAATGGCGAACAGGTCTATTTCCGCACCAGCGGCTGGCCTGGCGATGGGTCTGACAATCTGTTCCAGGAATATGCGCGCAACCGGCTATTTGCGTTGGGCACGGTGATCCCGCTTGGTCTGAATGGCTGGACACTCAATCTTGAAGCGACGCAATCGCGCACCACGCCGCGCCCGCGTTCAGGGGCGCTGCAGACCACTTCGACCTTTTCGCGTTTTTCGACACGGCTGCGCTACCCGGTGGTGCGGGGCCGCACGGCATCCGCCTATCTTGAAGCGGCCTTTGATGTGCAAAGCGAAGCGGTGGATGTGATCAAGCCGCTGAATGCCGGGCTTTCTGAGGATGATCTGCGCATTGCGCGTCTTGCTGGTGATGGCTTTTTGCTGACGGGCATTGGCGGCCTATTGACTGGCCGCGCGAGTGCTTCTTTTGGGCTGGATGCCTTTGGCGCGCGGGGGGTGCCGCCGGCGGGCCAGGTACCGCTATCGCGCCAGGGCGTGACGCCGGATTTCCAGAAGCTGGATGGCCTGCTGCGCTATCAGCAGCCCCTTGGTCAGATTTTTGCCGTGCAGCTTGAAGGCCGCGCGCAGACTTCTTTCGGTGAGCCGCTGCCGCTTTCTGAACAGATTGGCCTTGCCTCAAGCAACGGCTTGTCGAGCTTCTATAGCGGGCAGATCCAGGGCGATTCCGGTTACGTGATCCGCGCCGAATTGCAATTGCAGCACCTGCTCGGCCAGCCGGAAGGCCGGCTGAATATGGGCCTCACGCCCTATGTTTTTGGTGCCTACGGCCAGGTGGATTTGGCGCAGGCAACGGCGGTGGAAAGCGCCAGCCTGCGTGCCGGTTCCTATGGCGTTGGCCTGCGCTGGGGTGTTGCCCCCAGAGCCGGGCGCAGCAGTTTTGGCGCCAGCTTTGAAGCTGGCCGGCAGGAGCGCAGCGACACGCAGAGCACCGAAGACAGTTTTATTTTTAGCCTGCAACTGCGGTTTTGATCGGTCCAGGGAGAATTCCGATGCGTGACATGATGCGGTTTTCGAAGATCCTGCTGGCCACGACAGCTTTGGTTGCGGTGGGCAGCCTGGCGCTGCGGGCACAGGCGCAAACCCTGCCAACGGGCGGCAGTGTCGCCGCTGGGCAGGTGGCGATTGGCGCGCCCAATGCCGGGCGGATGGCGATCACGCAGGGCAGCCAGAATGCCATTGTGAATTGGCAGGGTTTTTCAATCGGCCAGGGCGGGCGCGTGGACATCACGCAGCCCAATTCCAGCGCGGCCATGCTCAACCGCGTCACGGGGCAGGCGCCATCCACCATAGCGGGGCAATTGAACGCAAATGGCCAGGTGTTTCTGGTCAATCCGAATGGCATTGCCATCACCAATTCCGGGGTGGTGAATACGGGGTCTTTTGTTGCCTCCACGCTTGGGATTTCGGATGGGGATTTCCTGGCTGGGCGGCTGCGGTTCCAGGGCAATGGCACCTCGGCCGCGGTCAGCAATGCGGGCAGCATTCAGGCCGCACCCGGGGGCTATGCCGCGCTTTTAGGCGGGCGCGTGGATAATAGCGGGACCATCAGCGTGCCGCTGGGGCGCATTGGGCTTGGCGCGGGCGAAAGGGTCACGCTTGATCTTTCGGGCGATGGTTTCTTGCAGGTTGCGGTGCCATCGGCGGTGGGGGGCGATCAGGCCCTTGTCAGCAATAGCGGCAGGCTGAGCGCCCCCGGCGGGCGCGTGGAAATGGCGGCGGCCACGGCGCAGGCGGCGGCGCGGCATGCCATTAACATGTCGGGCGTTGTGGAAGCCAATGCGGTTTCGGGCCAGGCGGGTTCCATTACCTTTTCGGGTGGGCCTGGCGGGACTGTGACTGTCTCTGGCCGCGTGAATGCCAGCAGCGCGACAGGGCGCGGCGGCAATGTGACGGTGACGGGCGCCAATATCGCCTTGCGCGGCGCGCAGGTGGATGCCTCTGGCGCCACCGGTGGTGGCCGGGTTCGGATTGGCGGGGACCGTCTGGGCCAGGGCGATCTGCCGCGCGCGCAGCGCGTGAGTGTGGACAATGCCAGCGTGATCCGCGCGGATGCGACCACGCGCGGCGATGGCGGCGATATCGTGCTGTGGTCTGAAGGCCGCACGGATTTCGCGGGCAGCATCAGCGCGCGCGGCGGTGCCGAAGGCGGGCGGGGTGGAGAGGCTGAGGTCTCCTCTCGTGGGGTGTTGAACTACACCGGCTGGACCGATCTGCGCGCGCCATTGGGCGCCTGGGGCACGCTGCTGCTGGACCCCTATAACATCACGATTTCCAACGGCACGCAGACAAACCCAGGCTTTACCGCGACCACGGAAGACAGCGTGATCAATGCGGGCACGCTGATCACGGCGCTGGGTGGCGCGAATGTGGTGGTATTCACCGGCACGGCGGGCACGCAGGCGGGCAATATCACGCTGGAGGTGCCGCTGAGCTGGTCCAGCGCCGGCAATCTGACCCTGCAAGCGGCGGGCGGGATTGCGCTGAATGGCGCGGTGACGGCGGCGGCGGGCGGGCTGACCTTGCAAGCCGGCAGCAGCAGCACCATCAGCGCGACCGAGGCCATTTCCGTGGGGCGGTTTGAACTGCTCAGCGGCAATTGGGTGCAGAATACGGCGACGCTGCCCAGCTTTGCGGCGACAGATTTCCGCATCCCGGGCGGGAGTTTTCTGCGCGCCGCGGGCGGCGCGGGCACAACGGCCTCGCCCTATCTCCTGACGGATATCTATGGCGTGCAGGGCATGGGGAGTTCGGCCACCCTGCTGGGCAGTTCCTATCGGTTGGCGAATGATATTGCTGCGAGCGGCACCAGCGCCTGGAATGGCGGGGCGGGCTTCGTGCCGGTGGGAACGCTTGGGGCGCGCTTTAACGGCAGCCTGGATGGCGCGCGACATGTGATCAACGGGCTGACCATCAATCGGCGGGGCACCGATTTTGTTGGTCTGATTGGCGCTGCACATGTGGGCAGCAGCATCAGCAATCTGGGGCTGGTGGGCGCTTCGGTAAGAGGTCGCAATTTTGTCGGAGGGCTGGTTGGCGTAGGTGCCGGATCGATAACGCAGGTCTATGCCACCGGCGAGGTGACCGGCAATATCCGCGTGGGTGGCCTCGCCGGCGATAACGATATCGGTGGCACGATCTCGCAATCTTACGCGAGCGTTACCGTGGAGGGCGACATTATTTCAGGCGGGCTGGTGGGACTCAACTTCGGTACCATAACGCAAGCCTATGCCACGGGTGGTGTGACGGGATCTTCCAACGTCGGCGGGCTGGTGGGTGTCAATAATAGCGGCACCGTCACGCAATCCTATTGGGACACGCAAACCACGGGGCAAGGCAGTAGTGCAGGCGGGACGGGGCTGACCACGGCTCAGGCACGCACCCAAGCCAGCTATGGGGTCTGGGATTTCGCCAATGTCTGGTATCAGGCGGGCGATATGCGGCCGATCCTGCGGTCTGAGGCCGCGGCGCCGGTGGGTGGCGTGACCACCATCCGCAACCTCAATCAACTGCAATTGATGGGCGCCAATCTGGCGGGCAACTATCGCCTGGCGGGCAATATTGATGCCTCGGCCAGCAACAGCAGCGACAGCTCCCGCAGCATCTGGGGCAGCGGTGGCTTTGTGCCGGTGGGAGCGAGTGCGACGCCCTTTACCGGCAGCCTGAATGGCGCGGGCTATGTGATCAATGGGCTAACGATTGATCGGCCGATGCAGTCGGAAGTTGGGCTTATTGGCGCTACTGATAACGGTAGCAGCATCACCAATTTGGGGCTGGTTGGAAGTGTTGTGAAAGGGAGCGGCGCGGTCGGCGGGCTCGTGGGCTCAAACAATGGCAACATCACGCGATCCTACGTCACAGGCGTCGTCACAGGAGCCTCGAGTATTGGCGGGCTGGTCGGATGGAATCTAGGAGGCTCCATCACAGAATCCTACGCTGCCGTTGCGGTGAACGGTAGCGGCGTTTCAGTCGGCGGATTGGTAGGGCGGAATCACGGATCCATCGCACAATCCTATGCCACCGGCGCGGTTATTGGGGATAGCTTCGGGGTTGGCGGGCTCGTGGGCCGAAATAATGGCTCCATCACGCAATCCTACGCGACGGGCGCAGTGACGGGCGGAAGCAATGATGTCGGTGGGCTGGTGGGGGCCAACAACGGCACCATCGCGCAAGCCTATGCAACAGGTGCGGTCATGGGGACCGGCGACGATGTCGGCGGCCTTGTGGGTTACAACAACTTGGGCAGAGATATTTCGGAAACATTCGCGACAGGCACGGTAAAGGGCCGCAACTATGTCGGCGGCCTGGTGGGTTTAAACGACGGAGGCAGCGTATTCCGTTCCTATGCTACGGGCGCTGTTGAAGGCATCAACAACGTTGGCGGATTATTGGGCCATAATGGCGGCAGCATCACGCAAGCCTATGCCACGGGTCGTGTGACGGGATCTCTCAATGTCGGCGGGCTGGTGGGCCAAAATTTTGGTACCATCACGCAATCCTATTGGGACACGGAAACCACGGGGCGAGCCACCAGCGCAGGCGGGACCGGGTTGACCACGGCGGAAGCACGCACCCAAACCAGCTATGAGGGCTGGGGTTTCGCCACTGTCTGGTATCAGGCGGGCGATATGCGGCCGATCTTGCGGTCTGAAGCCGCGGCGCCGGTGAATGGGGTGATCACCATCCGCAACCTCAATCAACTGCAATTGATGGGCGCCAATCTGGCGGGCAGCTATCGCCTGGCGGGCGATATTGATGCGACGCCAACCAGCGGCAGCAACGCCGCCGGCATTTGGGGCAGCGGCGGCTTTGTGCCGGTGGGGACAAATGCGGCGCGCTTTACCGGCAGCCTGGATGGCGCGGGCCATGTGATCAATGGGCTGATGATCAATCGGGGGGAAAGTGATTTTGTCGGGCTGATTGGCCTTGCCGGAACCGACAGCAGCATCAGTAATCTGGGGCTGGTGAACGGGTCAGTAAGGGGAAGCAGCAGCGTTGGCGGGCTCGTCGGCTTCAATTCCGGCAATATCACGCGGTCCTACGCCATAGGCGGGGAGATCTTTGGCGATTCTTTTGTCGGCGGGCTCGTCGGACGGCTTTCCAATGGCACTATCGAACAATCCTACGCCACGGGTAGGGTTGAGGGTCGTAGCGCTGTCGGCGGGCTCGCGGGGGTCATTGAAGGCAGCGGACGAATCAAACAGTCCTATGCTTCCGGCGCTGTGTCGGGCACTGAGAATCTCGGCGGGCTGGCGGGCTATATGACGAGCGGCAGGATCGAGGAAGCTTATGCCACCGGCGCGGTGACGGGGATCAACGCGGTCGGCGGGCTGGTGGGAATTTTCGATGGCGGCAGGATCGAGAAAGCCTACGCCACCGGCGTGGTGACTGGACAAATGGTTGCCGGCGGGCTTGTAGCGTCCAGCGAGGCAGGCATCATCGCGCAATCCTATTGGGACACGCAAAGCACGGGGCAAAGCGGTAGCGCTGGCGGGACGGGCCTGACCACGGCGCAGATGCAGGACATCACCAGCTTCCGCACCACCTATGCGGGTTGGGATTTCGATAATGTCTGGTCTCCGCCGAATCAGGTTGGGCAGAATAACGGGTCTGCCACGGCTTACTATCCGCAGCTTTACAGCCTTTCGCCTGCCGTGGCGGTGACCGCAGGCCTTTCCTTCAGCAGTCGCGAATACGGCGACAGTAATCCGACCGCTTCCTTCACCACCGCGGGACTTCGCGCTGGTGACAGCATTGCGACCCAGGCCTCATTAACCGGACTGCCGGGGACCGACGCCAATATCGGGACCTATCAGTTAAGTGGCACCGGCGCAGTCCTCAACACGCCCTCTGGCACCACTTACCGCTTGATCTATGTGCCCTCCGCGCTTTCGATCACGCCCCGGCTGATCACGGTGACGCCGGATAGTGGTCAAAGCCGCGAATATGGTGATGCGAACCCGACGCTGAGCTATGGCAGCATCGCGCGGACAACGCCCGGCGCTTCGGGTGATGCCTTGCTGCCCGGCGCTTCGATAACAGGTGCGCTCGGAACAGTCGCCACATTGTCAAGCGATGTTGGGCTTTACGACTTTACCCTGGGCACAGTTTCCGCGGGAGCCAATTACAGCATCACGGTAGCGCCGACGCCGCAATTCCAGGTGACGCCCCGGCTGATCACGGTGACGCCGGATAGCGGTCAAAGCCGCGAATACGGCGATGCGAACCCGGTGCTGAGCTATGCGTTGTCGCGCACCACCACGGGCGCGAGCGGTGCTGCGCTGGTGAATGGCAATACGCTGAGCGGTGCCTTGGCCTCGGCGGCGGATGGCACCAGCAATGTGGGCAGCTACGCGATCAGCCAGGGCGATCTGGCGGCGAACAGCAATTACACGCTGAGCTTCACCAGTGGCAGGACCATGGCGGTGACGCCGCGCTTGATCACGGTGCGCGCAAATGACCTCGCGCGGGATTACGGGCAGCCCAATCCGTCACTTACCTACAGCATTTCAAGCGGCGGCCTGGTGAATGGCGATCGCTTTACCGGCAGCCTGTTTACAAGCGCCGGACTGCAGAGCGAAGCCGGGAGCTATGTGATTTCCCAGGGCAGCCTGTCGCTCAGCGCGAATTACGCCATGAGTTTTGTCCCAGGCACATTGACCGTAAGGCGTGCCGCAGCGGTGTCTAGCGATGGAGTTGGCTCCACGACCATCGCTTGGATGAGCCAAAATGGTCAGTTGTTCTGGCTGCACCGGGGGCATATGCAATTTCCATGGTCAATGACTGATCGCAGTTTTGGTACCCCATTCATGATCAGAATGCTTTCTTCTGGAGGGTTGAATGCCGAATAGCCATGGGGGCGCATCGCTGCGCATGACGGGCCTGACACTGGTGCTTGGGGCGATGCTGGCAGGACCGGCCCTGGCGCAAGCAACGCGTGAGGCGCAGCCAGCGCCATCAAACGCGCCGCCCGCCGCGCGCCCTGAATTCACAACGGCGGGCTTTGGCGATTGGGTACTGCGCTGTACGCAACCCGAAGGCCGCGCCAAGAATTGCGAGATTGTGCAATCCATCAATGCGCAAGGTCAGGTGGTTGCTCAATTTGCGCTTGGGCGTGCGGAAGCGGGGCAGCCGATCAGGCTTACCCTTGCTGTTCCTCCCAATCTGGCGCTGGATACGCCGCCGCGCCTGGTGCCCAATGCTACGGTGACCGACGGACGAGGGGTAGTAGATTTGGTCTGGAGGCGCTGTTTTCCAACAATATGCTTGGCCGATACGGTGCCATCCGAGGCGCTATTGCAGCAATTCCGGCGCCAGAATGAAGCCGCGCAAATGAGGTTTGTGTCTGGTGACGGAAGAGAGAATGCGCTTCCGCTTTCCCTCCGTGGTATCTCCGCGGCGCTTGATGCCTTGGCACGAGAGGCGGGACGATAAGGCGTAGGTTTTGTGGAGCAGGGAGGGCCATGCATAATTTCACCCTATTTTACGCTTGACCACCTGCACACTCAACGCCGCCGCAGGCAGATCCACCGTGGACAGGCTCACATTCCGCGCCGTGACGCGTACCTTGTCATTCGACCAGACATGGCAATCCAGCACAAAGGCAATGCTGCTGGTATCCAGCGATGCATCCGCGAAATCCCCCCGACGCGCGCCAGGCACCGTCACGTCTGCATTGCTCGTCGCCCCGGGTGGCATGCTCGGCAGATCCCAACTGGCGGAAAACATCAGCGTCCTGCCACCAGCGGGCAGCGCAGGGCAGCCGGACAGGATTGCCGGCGCATCCTCCGGCAAGCCGTAAAGGCAGCATGTTGAATGCCGCTGAGAAGTGACCCGGTTTGGGGTGAAGTTGCTGCTGAGATTTGACCCATGTTCGGACGCTAGCCTCGGCCCTTTGGGCGGGGGCAGCTGGAGTGTTGGA
>JADCCX010000164.1 GCA_020252485.1 Methylocystis sp. | reverse complement strand
TCATGTCCTGCAGCAGGCCCTTGAGCACTTCAGACAGCCTGGCGCCGCGCACAATCGCGTCCTCAAAGGCCGAGGAAAAGGCAAAGCCCAATTCCCGCGCGGCGTCGCGCGTGTTTTCCGTGCTGCGCTTGATGCGCTGCTCGGCCTCCTCCAATTCGTTCAGCGCGCGTTCGCCTTCTCGGGCGATGGTCTCGGTGGGGATCGGCCGGCCTGCGCGCTCGGCACGCTCTGCCAGATCTCCAAGCCGTTCCAGGCGGCGCTGATAGCGTTCATAGGCATTCTCATTATCCAGGATCAGCCTTTCGCGTTCGCGCAATAGGTCGTTGAGTTCACGTTCCGCCGCGCGATCAGCGGGTTGGATGGCGGCCACACGGCGGGTGGTGCCTTCAATGCGGCGCAGCGCCTCATCACGTTCTTGCAGCGCCAGGGTTTCAAGCCGGCTGCGATCGGCAGCGGTGATGCCACCGGCGGCCTCGGCCTCACGCAGGCGGCGGACGCGGTCCTCATATTCGCTATTGATGCGAAAGCGATCATCGAGCGCGCGGCGCAATTCCTCGGCATCCGCGCCGGCGCGGCGGCGGCGTGCATCGGCGGCTTGGGCGGCGGCGCTTTCCGCCTCGCGCTGCTGCCGATCCGCATTGGCCTGTTCGCCTCGCGTGATTTCCTCGGAGAGTTCCTGATACTGGCGGCGCAGTTCCTCCAGCCGGGCGGCACGATCCACCCCGGCCTGCTGCTGCGCGGTGCCGACCAGGCCGCTGCGGATGGAACCACGCCGTGGTTCGGTGGGCAGGCTTTGGCCTTCGATTTCAGCCTCAAGCCGGGAGATTTGCGCGCGCAGTGCTGCGGCCTCCGCCCGGCGCGCGGCCTCCTGCTCGGTTGGCAGCAAAAGGCCAGAGCCGCGCCGCACGCCATCCAGCACGCGCGCCGCGCCGGACAGCGCCTGGGCCAGCGTATTGGAAAGGCCGATGGCCTGATCCAGCCGGGCGAGGAATTGATCCGTCGCGACGGTGAGCTGCCCAAAGGCACGCCCCACCGAAAGCGGCGCGCGTTCAAATTCGCCATTCAGTTTTTCAACGGCGCCCAGCAGCGCGGGAAACACCGTATCGGCGGTGAGCTTGCCCTCAGAGCCGAGCTTGCGGAGTTCACCGATGGAAACGCCAAGCTCGCGCGCCAGCGCCTGCGCAAGGGTTGGCAGGCCTTCCAGGATGGAACGCAGTTCATCGCCTTGCAGCGTGCCCGATGCCAGGGCCTGGGCCAGCTGCTGGGTGGCGGAGGAGATTTCCTGTTGCGAGGCGCCAGAGGCGATGGCGATGCGCTGCAAGCCGCCGACAAGCGTTGCGACCTGATCCGAAGTGGCACCAATCTCTCGCGCGGCGATGGAAAACCGCGCGAAGGCATCCACGCTTTCACGCACCGCGACGCCGGTTTGCAGGCTATCCTGATAGAGCCTGTCATAGATTTCCCCGGCGCGTTCCATCGAACCGAGCGCGGTATTGAGCCGCCCCATGGATTGGGTGAGCGCATCGCCGGCCACCACCACCGCGCGCAGCCCGGCAGCCAAGCCTGCGATCTGCACGCCGCGCACGGCGATATCCAGCAAATCCAGCGCGCGGGACGCACGTTCCGCGCCGCCCTGAATGCGCGCGAGGGAGCGTTGGCCGGTTTCACCAACCTCACGCAATTCCTGTTTGACGCGTGCGGCGTCGTCCAAGGACAGGCGCACCGAGACGCGGCGGGTGGCGTCAGCCATGGGGCGTTTCCTCCCTGCCGCGTGTGGCGATGCCTTCCGCCATGCCGATGCGCAGTGCCATCAGCATTTCCGAAGCGGCCCAGCCCTGCGCACCGAGATCGCGCGCGGCGGCAAGCGCATTGGCGAGGTTGAGCGTAATGCCGGCCATGCTGGCCTCAGCGCAGGCGGTGCCGGCGGCCCAGCAGGCATGGGCTTCGACGCTGAGCGGCGCGTGTGCCGTGTAAGGGCAGCTATCGCCGCAGTCGCGCGCGATGGCCGCGCAGCCGCGACAATATTCTGGCCCGCTGCCGAAATGCCATGCGGCGCGGGCCCTTAGCCGTTTCCCTCGGCGGCCGCGGCAGCGACTGGTGAGGTTGCGCGGTCCCAGAAGGCGGCGGCGATGTCGTCCAGATCCATCAGGCGTTCCACCGCATCGGGGGAAAGCGGCAGCGGCTTGCCGGAGGTATCGCCGATGCCTTCCCAGGCGAAGATCGCGTGGCGGGCTAGGGCCTTGACCAGGAAGGCGAAGGCCAGGCCGCGGGCCATGTCGGGGTCTAGCTCCGGTTCTGCAGCACGGAGCGCGCTGAGGCGGCGGGCGGAGGCTGCCTGGGCGGCGGCCATCACGGCGGTGGTGACGGGGCGGATTTCCACGCGGACGCCGCGCGGGAGGGCGAGCCAATAGGGGGTGGTGGGGAGGTCGAGGGTGAGCATGCTATACATACCTCCAGAACAGGTGATACCCGGCCTTCGCAGCCGGCCAGATGAAAGGGCTTCCGGGATCGGAAGCGTCAGCCGAAACCCCGACCTCGAAGCCATTGCCGAGCAATGCCTGCCGTCACGGCGGATCAGCGATGTGGAGGAGATGATTGCACCGCCCTGGCGCAACTGCTCGATCCCGAGAACCAGCGGGCCGAATGCGTGACGGGAGCCGCTTTATGCAACGTTGTAGAGCGAGCGCTGTCAGGGTAACGATGACCCTGGATTTTAGCCGGCATTATTCACCAGCACATCAATCCGCCCGAGCGCGGCAATGGTCTGTTCCACCAGGGCGGCAGCGCCGGCTGCGGTGCCGACATCGCCCCGGATCAGCGCAGCACGCCGGCCAGAAGCGCGGATATCTGCCGCCACGGCCTCGGCCTGGACCTGATCATCCAGCCAATTGATTGCGACATCATACCCCGCCGCCGCCAAGGCGCGCGCCACGGAGGCCCCGATGCCCTGCTGCGCGCCGGTTACCAGCGCCACCCTTGTTTCGCCTGCCATGGTCTGAACCCCTCGATTTCAGGGGGAAGGCTAGGCGCAAAAAGCCGGCTTGTCTTGAGGGCTTGCCCCGGCGCCCGCCCGGTGGCACCCCTTGGCAGGATAGGGAGGCAGCGCAGTGGATAGTGCTGGATTGTTCTCGTTGCAGGGGCGCGTGGCGCTGGTGACTGGTGCGTCTGGCGTTTTGGGCGCGCATTTCGCCCGCGTGCTGCATGGCGCGGGCGCCTCCGTGGCGCTGGCCGCGCGGCGCGACGCTGCGACTGCGACATTGGCCGCCGAATTGGGTGCGCGTGCGGTTTCCGTGCCCCTGGATGTGACCGCGCCCGAGACCATTGCGCCCGCCTTCGCCGCCGCAGAAGCCGCTTTCGGCGCGCCTTGCGATATTCTGGTGAATAATGCAGGTTAGGTACATCCACAGCTTTTTCGTTCCGGAGCCAGCGCCGTGAGCTACCTCCCACTTTTCGTGGCGTTCTTGATGACGATTTTTGGGATCGCCGGGAAAACATGGAATCCGGATGCACGCGGCTTGCGCCGCCTAACTTTGAAGGGACTGGCTGTGCTTACGCTAGCCCTAGCATCGCTTATTGTGTCCCCCTACGGTAATCACCTGACATAGGCCACCGACGGAACCGGGCGCGGACCGTAAGGGTCTGCGCGCCCGGTTCGCGGTGGCCGGACCGCGTGGAAGCGGGTTTGATGGTGTTGCGACACAACCCTCAAACATGAAAGACCACGACGATGACCACGAAAGACAAGGTAGCACGACGCAAGCTGTCGTTGCTCGAACTCGCCAGCGAACTGTCCAATGTGAGCCGCGCCTGCAAGCTGATCGGCTATTCCCGGCAGCAATTCTACGAAATCCGG
>JADCCX010000163.1 GCA_020252485.1 Methylocystis sp. | reverse complement strand
CTGAACCGACCCCGCTAAGAATATAGCGCCCGCAACACCCGGTCCAGACCCTGCTGCCAGGTGCGGAGTGTAACGCCGAAGGTCTCGGCGAGCTTGGTGCCATCCATGCGACCATCGGCGGGTCGCGTGGCCTTCACCGGATATTCGTGGGTGGCGATTGGCAGCACGCGCGGCTGCGGGCCGCCGAAGGGGGCGGCACCGGCGAAAATCGCCTCGGCGAAGCCGTGCCAATGGGTGGCTTGCTCCGCCCGGGCGTGGAAGACGCCGCGATAGGCGGGCTGCCAGCCGGTTTCGCGGATGCGGGCCAGCACGGCGGTGATGCCATCCGCGAGGTCGGGCGCCGCAGTCGGATGGCCATGTTGATCGGCCACCACGCGCAGCTCCGGGCGGGTGGCGCCCACGGCCAGCATGGTGCGCACGAAATTTTTGCCGACCGGGCTGAACACCCAGGCCGTGCGCAGGATGCTGGTCATCGGGTTGCCGGCCAGCGCCGCCCACTCGCCGGCCAGCTTGGTGCGGCCATAGGCACTGAGCGGATTGGGCAGGTCGGTCTCGACATAGGGCGCGCGCTTCAGCCCGTCATAGACGTAATCCGTGCTGATCTGGATCAGGGGGATTTTGGCCTCGGCGCAGAGGCGGGCCAGCAGGGCCGGGCCCAGCGCATTGGCCCGGAAGGCCCCGGCCTCGTCATCTTCGGCCGCGTCCACCGCGGTCCAGGCGGCGCAATTCACCACCGCCTCGGGGCGCAGCGTGGCGAAGGCAGCTATCACCGTCTCCGGCTTGTCGAATTCGAAATCCGGCTGACCGACCAGATGCGGATCGAAGCCTTGGGCGGGGAGGCTCTCGGCTAGGCCGGTGGCGAGCTGGCCGCCCTGGCCGGTGACAAGGATACGACGCATCAGAGCGAGCCCTGCGGAAAGGGGGGCGGAATCTCGGCGAGGCGTGGCGCCTTGCGGTCCTTGTCGGAAAGGATGGGCCCGCCGGCAGGCAGGGGCCAATCGATCCCGAGGGCCGGGTCATCCCAGGCGATGCCGGCATCGGTGGCGGGATCATATTCGCCATCCACCTTATATAGTACCTCGGTGTCGGGTTCGAGCGTCATGAAGCCATGGGCGAAGCCGCGCGGAACCCAGAGCTGGCACCAATTCTCCGCCGAGAGCTCGCAGGCCACATGCTGCCCATAGGTTGGGCTGCCCTGGCGGATATCCACCGCCACATCCAGGATGCGGCCGCGCACGACGCGCACCAGCTTGCCCTGCGGCGTGGGCGGGCGCTGGAAATGCAGGCCACGCAGGACGCCAACCTCACGCGAGAGGGAGTGGTTGTCCTGCACGAAATCCACGGTGAAGCCCTGCGCGGCCAACGCGCTGCGCTTCCACACCTCGCTGAAGAAGCCGCGCGCATCGCCGAAACGCTTCGGCTCGATAAGCAGAACATCGGGGATGGCTTGCGGCGTGATCTTCATGCGTGCGATTCGTCTGCGAGTTGGACCAGATATTGCCCATAGGCCGTCTTGCCCAGGGCCTTACCGCGGGCGCGTAGTTCCTCGGCCGTTAGGAAGCCGCGGCGGAAGCCGATCTCCTCCGGGCAGCCGACCACCAGGCCCTGGCGCTCCTGCACCGTCTGCACGAAGGTCGCGGCCTGCAGCAGGCTGGCGGGCGTGCCGGCGTCGAGCCAGGCGCAGCCGCGGCCGAGCTGCTCGCAGGAGAGATCGCCCGCGCGCATATAAAGGATGTTCAGGTCGGTGATTTCCAGCTCGCCCCGGGCGGAGGGCTTCAACTGCTTCGCCATCTCCACCACGCGCTTGTCATAGAAGTAGATGCCGATCACCGCCCAATCGGATTTGGGCTGGCTCGGCTTCTCCTCGATGGAGATCACCCGGCCGGCGCTGTCAAATTCCGCAACGCCATAGCGCTCGGGATCGGCCACGCGATAGCCGAAGACCGTGGCGCCCCCCGACTCCGCCCGACCGCGCGCCGCGCCGAGGCGGATCGAGAGGCCTTCGCCGTAGATGATGTTGTCACCCAGGGCGAGGGCGCAGGGCTCGCCATTGATGAACTCCTCGCCGATCAGGAAGGCCTGGGCCAGCCCATCGGGCGAGGGCTGCTCCGCGTAGGAGAGCTTGATGCCGAAAGCGCTGCCATCGCCCAGCAGGCGCTGGAAGGCGGGCAGGTCCTGCGGCGTCGAGATCAGCAGGATGTCCCGGATGCCGGCGAGCATCAGCGTGCCCAGCGGGTAATAGACCATCGGCTTGTCATAGATCGGCAACAATTGCTTGGAGGCCGCCAGCGTCATCGGGTGCAGCCGCGTGCCAGAGCCGCCGGCCAGGATGATGCCTTTCATGTTTTTCTACCCTCAACTGCGAAATACTGAATGCGCGCCTGCGGCAAGACCTGAAGGCGCGCCTGCGGCACGACTACTCGCCTCGCACCCTCGGGGCAGGGTGCCGTCATTCGGAATGGTGCGGCCTGGCCAGCTGGTCACGACTTTACGTCGCCCAGGCGCTGGCCGGCATATGCCTTTTCGCGGATCGGCCTCCACCAGGCCTCGTTGTCGAGGTACCAGCGGATAGTATGTTTCAGCCCGGCCTCGAAATCGAAGCGCGGAGCCCAGCCCAGCGCCGCCTCGGCGCCAGAGGGGTCCATCGCGTAGCGGAAATCATGGCCAGGGCGGTCGCGGACGAAGGTGATCAGGCGTTCGCGCGGGCCCACGCCATCGGGGCGCAGCAGGTCCAGCGTGGCGCAGACGGCCTTCACCACATCAAGGTTCGTCCGCTCCTGCCGGGGGCCAATGCAGTAGGTGGCGCCGGGTTGGCCGCGCATCAGCGCCAGCACCAGTGCCTCGGCATGGTCCTCGACATGCAGCCAGTCGCGCACATTGGTGCCCTCGCCATAAACGGGCAGCGGCTTACCTTCCAGCGCGTTGAGCGTGACCAGCGGAATCAGCTTTTCCGGGAATTGCCAGGGGCCGTAATTGTTCGTCGTATTGGAGACGAAGCTCGGGAAGCCGTAGGTATGGTGCCAGGCGCGCACCAGGTGGTCGGATGCGGCCTTGGAGGCGCTGTAGGGGCTGCGCGGGTCGTAGGGCGTTTCGGGCGTGAAGGGCGGATCGCCCGGATAGAGCGAGCCGAAGACCTCGTCAGTCGAGACGTGGTGGAACCGGAAGGCAGCCTTGGCGGCCGCATCCAGTGTGTTCCAGTGTTCACGCGCGGCTTCCAGCAGCACCTGGGTGCCGACCACATTGGTGCGGATGAATTCGGCCGGGCCATCAATTGATCGGTCCACATGGCTTTCTGCGGCAAGGTGCATCACGGCGCTGGGGCGGTGCGTGGCGAAGGCGGCGCGCATCGCCTCCACATCGCAGATGTCAGCCGCGATGTGGATGTGACGCGCCTCACCCACATGCATGCCGAGCGCGGCTGGGCTCGCCGCATAGGTCATCTTGTCGATATTGATGATGGTCTCGTCGGAGCTGGACAGCAGGCGCCGCACCACCGCGGAACCTATGAAACCAAAACCACCGGTTATAAGAAAAGGCAAAGGGTAAGACCTCTTGGACAGCTAGCAAATGCTCGTTAACAAATAATAGTCGCCTGTCAAGGCGCAGGCCAAGCGTGAAGGTGGCGCTTTCCGGGCGTGGACCTGTCACGGTTTTTGTGCCGCTCCCTTGATCACCTATTGTGCAGCAAAGGAGATGAACCATGGGCACAGGCAGGACCGATGAATTTCGCAAGGAAGCGGTGCGGATAGCGCTGACCAGCGGGCTTTCGCGGCGCCAGGTTGCGGATTACCTGAGGGTTGGTTT